>JAZNNP010000060.1:0-4009 GCA_045580365.1 Faecousia sp. | reverse complement strand
AGCTTGCCGGAAATGTGTGCCAGAATGGTGTGACCGTTGCCAATGTCAACAGTGAACATTGCATTCGGCAGTGCATCGATAACGATGCCCTCAATTTCGATTACGTCGTCTTTTGCCAAGTTGTTAACCTCCCAGGTTTTTCGCTTGCATTTCCCGGCATAGCCGGGTTTCCTCGTAATTCGCCGTTGAGCACTTTGTCGTCCAGCTATCGCTTTCCGACTCTGGTCTCAGAGCGAAGGACCTTTTGTATGCGCCGGAGCATCGCTGCTCAAGCTCTTTCCGTATTCGGTCCTTTCCATCAGCCGTCGGGCATTGCCCTGCCGGCCTGTGGCGTCACCACATCCGAAATGTAGCGATCCGGATTTTGGTCGGATCCATACATCAAAGTCCTTCGGCGACGGTGAGTATTTCCGGCTCGCCGTCGGTGATGAGTACAGTATTTTCATAGTGGGCCGAGAGTTTTCCGTCGGCGGTCACCGTGGTCCAGCCGTCCCGGAGGACGCGGACTTCATGGGTACCTTCATTGACCATCGGCTCGATGGCCAGGGTCATGCCGGGGATCAATCTGGGACCACGGCCGGGATTTCCGTAGTTCGGAACTTCCGGCTCTTCGTGCAGCTGTGCGCCCACGCCGTGACCTACGAAAGCGCGGACAACTGCAAAACCGTTAGACTCCACATACGTCTGAATGGCGTGGGAGATATCGGACACGCGGTGTCCTCGGGTCGCGAAGCGGATACCCTCAAAGAAGCTCTGCTTCGTAACATCGATCAGCTTTTGGGCTTCGGTGCTGATGGCACCACAGGGGAAGGTTGCTGCGCAATCGCCATGAAATCCCTCATAGTACGCACCCACGTCAATGGAAACGATGTCGCCTTCTTTCAGAGTGTAGCCACCCGGAATTCCGTGGATCACCGTGGAATTGACGCTGATGCAAGTACTGGCGGGGAAGCCGTTGTAGTTCAGGAACGACGGTTTCGCGCCCTGGCTCACGATAAAATCGTGCACGGCTTTATCGATCTTCTTTGTGTTCATGCCGGGTGTTACCATTTCCCCTGCCAAAGCACGGGCTGCCGCGGTAATTTTACAGGCCTGACGCATGGACTTCAGATCTCGCTCATTTTTAATTGCAATCATACGCGCTCCCCTATCGCTGCCAGAATCTCCCGGTAAGCACCTTCGATGGACTGATTACCTTCCACAAGACGCAGCAGGCGCTTGCGCTGGTAATAGTCCTTCAGTACTTCCGTACGCTCATGGTAGACCTGCAGACGGTGACGGACCGTTTCAGCCGCGTCATCCTTGCGGATCACCAGAGTGCCGGGGCACTGATCGCACTTACCTTCAATTCTGGGGGGATTGGCGATGATGTGATAGCTGGCGCCGCAGTCCGGGCAAACCCGTCTGCCGGTCATCCGCGCTTCGATCACAGCATCGTCGATCTCTATCGAAATCACATGGTCGATGTGGATCCCTCTTGCATCCAGCGCTTCCGCCTGCGCCAGCGTGCGGGGCACGCCGTCCAGGATAAAGCCGTTCTTGCAATCGGGCTGGCTGACCCGTTCCGCGACGATATCCAGAACGATATCGTCGGGAACCAGGGAGCCTTCGTCCATGAGTTTCTTGATTTTCATGCCCAGGGGCGTTGCATTCGCAATAGCCTCCCGGAGCATATTCCCGGTAGAAATGGCGGGGATGGAGAACTTCTCAGAAAGAAGATCTGCTTGTGTCCCCTTACCGGCGCCGGGCGCGCCCAGTAGGATCAGATTCATCCTGCCAAACCTCCAATTAGTCGAGGAAGCCCTTGTAATGACGCATCAGCATCTGAGCCTCCAGAGCCTTCACAGTTTCCAGCGCAACGCTGACAACGATGATGACAGAGGTACCGCCGATGGCGAGATAGCTGAACTCCTTCACCAGGTTACCGGCAACGATGGGCAGCAGAGCCACTACACACAGGTAGACAGCGCCGAAGACCACGATCTTGTTAATAACCTTCTTGATGAAGTCAGCAGTGGGCTTGCCGGGACGGAAGCCGGGAATAAAACCGCCGTTCTTCTTCAGATTGTTGGCGATCTCAACAGGATCATACTGAATGCTGGCATAGAACCAGCTGAAGAAGAAGATCATCAGACCATAGAAGATGGTGTAGACCCAGCTGTTGGAGCTGAACACATTCACATACCACCAGTTCTTCTCATGAGCCGCACCAACGAAAGTAGCGATGGTAGCAGGCAGAGAGCAAATGGACTGGGCAAAGATGACGGGCATAACGCCGGTCATAGCCACCTTGATGGGCAGATTGGTGCTCTGGCCGCCGTAGATCTTACGACCCACAACGCGCTTTGCGTACTGCACAGGAATGCGGCGCTCAGCATCGTTGACCAGAACGATCATCAGAACGATGACCACCATACCCAGGACAGCCAGGATGGCCCACCACTTCATATTGATGATGGCGGTGATGCCGCTGGGGATCCGGGAGATGATGTTGGCGAACAGGATCATGGAGATACCGTTGCCAATGCCATGCTCGGTGATCTGGTCGCCCAGCCACATCACTGCGCAGGAACCGGCAGCGAAGGTCAGGACGATGACCAGACCGGGCAGGAAGCCCTTCTCAGTGATGATGTTGGCACCGGAGTTGACCAGCATCATGTAGTAGGCCCAACCCATCAGCAGGCCCAGAGCAACCGTAGCGATACGGGTGCAGAGGTTGATCTTCTTCTTACCCTCTTCGCCCTCTTCCTTGGCCCAACGCTCCATAGCAGGAATAGCGATGGTCAGCAGCTGGACGATGATGGAAGAGTTGATGTAGGGCTGGATGCCCAGTGCCAGGATCGTAGCCATAGAGAAGGCGGAACCGGACATGGCATCATACAGGCCCAGAATCGTGGAAGACAGCACATTCTCAAAGTAATGTGCCAGGGTGTCAACATCCACAAAGGGAACAGGAATGACATTCACAACGCGGTACAGCAGCATCACCAGTGCAGTGAAGATCAGCTTCTGCCGCAGTTCAGGAATGCCCCATGCATCCTTCAGTGTCTTAATCACTTAAACCACCTCGGCCTTTCCGCCTGCCTGCTCGATCTTTTCCTTAGCAGACTCAGAGAAAGCCGCAGCCTTAACAGTGATCTTCTTGGTCAGAGTGCCGTTAGCCAGCACCTTCAGGCCGTTGGGGCAAGCGTCGATGACACCAGCCTCAATCAGAGCGGCAGCATCAACAACAGCGCCGTCCTCGAAGCAGTTCAGCTGAGCCAGGTTGATGGCGGTCAGAGGCTTTGCGAAAATGTTGTTGAAACCACGCTTGGGAACGCGGCGCACCAGAGGCATCTGGCCGCCTTCGAAACCGACGCGGACCTTGCCGCCGGAACGAGCCTTCTGGCCCTTGTGGCCACGGCCGCCGGTCTTGCCGTTACCACTACCGTGGCCACGGCCCTTACGCTTGCCCTCAAAAGTGGAGCCAGCGACGGGAGAAAGTTCATGAAGCTTCATTATTCTTCTCCTCCTTATTCAACTTCAGTGACCTGCAGCATATAGCCGATCTTGGCGATCTTGCCGCGGGTCTGGGTGTTGTCGGGCTGAATGGTGACATCGCCGATCTTCCGCAGGCCCAGGGACTCAGCGGTAGCGATGTGCTTGACCAGACGGCCGTTCAGGCTCTTAACAAGCTTAATCTTCAGGTTTGCCATGTTAATTGCCCTCCTTTAGATGATTTCTTCCACGCTCTTGCCCCGGATAGCAGCAACCTGCTCGGGAGTACGCACAGCGGTCAAACCGGCCATGGTAGCCTTCACAACGTTCTGGGGATTGTTGGAACGCAGGCACTTGGCGCAGATGTTCTTGATACCGACAGCCTCCATGACAGCACGGACAGCGCCGCCGGCGATCACGCCGGTGCCTTCGGGAGCGGGCTTCAGCAGAACAGTGCCGGCGCCGAAGATGCCGATGACATCATGGGGAATGGTGTTGCCAGCCAGAGAAACCTTGACCATGTTCTTCTTGG
>JAZNNP010000059.1:0-29282 GCA_045580365.1 Faecousia sp. | reverse complement strand
ACCCTGATCCCGGTGGCTACCTATGTCTGCCCAATGATCTGCTGCCTGATTTTGCAGTTGATTCTTAAAATCTGCGGCAAAAAGATCGCCTGGTCCTGGTACGGAGCGGTCAGCATTCTTTCTCTGCTGATGGCGCCGGATAAGGAAGCGGCAGCGGTATTCGTGTTCCTGGGTTATTATCCGATCGTCAAACCCCGGTTTGACCGGCTGCGCCACCCGCTGATACCGAAGCTGGCGCTGTTCAATACTGTGATCCTCCTTATGTACTGGCTGCTGTTGAGGCTGCTGGGCATGGACAGAATCGCGGCGGAATTTGAGGAAATGGGAAAGATCCTCACAGCGGTGATGCTTCTGATGGGAAATCTGATTTTCTTCATGCTGGACTTTGCGCTGACCCGTTTTTCAAGAATCAAATAAGGAAGGGCCGGTTTAACCGGCCCTCTTTTTGGAGGAACTATGGCAAATACCTGGAAACTTTATATCCTCCGATGTGGAGATGGAAGCCTGTATACCGGCATCACCACGAATGTGGAGAAGCGCCTGGAAGCACACTGCAGCGGCAAGGGTGCCAAATACACCCGAGGAAGAGGACCGCTGGAACTTGTATACAGCGAAGACTGCGGCGATCATTCTGCTGCCCTGAAGCGGGAACTGGAAATTAAGGCACTGCCGAGAGAAGAAAAACTGAAACTGACAGAAAAATGACCTCCCGATATTCGGGAGGTCATTGTATTTTATTAAAGCTCTTCAGCCACGGCCAGCAGCAGGATACCGACAATGACAACAGCGATGAAGGCGTAGGTCTTCCAGGACAGCTTTTCCTTCAGGAAGATCCGGGACAGCAGCAGGGAAACCACGCAAACAGAGGAAAGGATGGGGGCAGCCACCGCATCCACGCCGCCCAGGGCGTAAACATAGGTAAACTGGCCTGCGGTTTCAAACACAGCGGCAAGGATCTTATCTTTGTGCTGGGGAACGGGGCCGAACTTTACCTTCTTGGCCTTCATGAAGATAAACAGACCAAGAGCGAACATGGCAAAGGTCAGTTCGTAGCTGGTATTGGCAACGGCTTCGATGGTCTCCTCGGTAACATCTACAAAAGGCGCATTTGCGATGTCCTCCACGAGGAAGAACGCATCGTCAAAGAATGTGCCCAGAGCATCCAACAAGGCATACACGAACGGCATGCAGAACGCCACGATCGCCAACTTTTTGCCGTAGGTTTTTTTTCTTTCAGTTTCACCGCTGTTTTCCAAATAGCTGACACCTACAACGCCAACGGTGATCACGCCAACAGCAACCCAGGTGAGCCAGGAGAATTCATCACCCATAAACAAGGCGAACAGAAGGACACAAATGACACCGGCAGTGTTCTCAATGGGGTCAGAGATGGATTCTTCAATGAAACGCATTCCGAAATAGGAAAATGCCATGGAGATGATATAGAACAGAGAGACGGGCAGATAGATCAGGATGTTGACGGGATTGTAGTTGATATCCTGGGTCAGAAGGGTAAAGATGGCGTGGGCGCCCATCACGACACCAACCCAGACACAGATCTTCAGATGAGAGTATTTCTCATCGGGGCGTGCGCCTTTTTTGTAGAAGAGTTCTGCCGCGCCCCACAAAAGCGCAGTGGCAACAGAAAAGAACAACCACGACATAATTGTTTCCTCCTTATATTTTTACCAGACCTGCATCTACCATTTTCTGCAGGCTATTGAGAATACCGAGTTTTGCGTGATACCAGGTCAAACCGCCCTGGAAGTATACGGCGTAAGGCGGCCGGATGGGGCCGTCGGCAGAAAGCTCGATGGAGCTGCCCTGAACGAAAGCGCCGGCAGCCATAATGACCTTGTCGTTGTAGCCGGGCATCTCGCTGGGCCAGGGAGTGGCAAAGCTGTCCACAGGCGCGGCAGCCTGGATGCCCTTGCAGAAGGCGATCATGCCTTCCTCGCTGCCCAGCTCCACCGCCTGGATGATGTCATGGCGGGTCTCTGTTGCATTGGGTACACAACGGAAGCCCAGGGGCTCGTAGAGATTTGCGGCGAAAATCGCGCCCTTCTCCGCGCCGGCGGTAACCGTGGGAGCCAGGAAGAATCCCTGGTACAAAGAGGTCATCAGACCCAGATTGGCGCCTACTTCCTTGCCAAGACCCGGCGCGCTGAGGCGATAGGCGCAGCGGTCCACGCATTCCCGTGTGCCGGCGATATAGCCGCCGATGGGGGCCAGGCCGCCGCCGGGATTCTTGATCAGAGAACCAACGGTCATATCCGCGCCCACATCGCTGGGCTCGATGATCTCCACGAATTCGCCGTAGCAGTTGTCCACCATGACGATCAGATCAGGCTTGATGCTCTTGCAGAAAGCGATCAGCTCGCCAATTTGAGCCACGGAGAAGGTGGGCCGGGTGGCATAACCCTTGGACCGCTGGATGGTTACCATCTTGGTTTTGGGGTTGATGGCCTTGCGGATGCCCTCGTAGTCGAAACTGCCGTCGCTGAGCAGATCCACCTGGTTGTAGGTCACGCCGTATTCTGCCAGGGAGCAGGGGCTGGGCCGGATGCCGATGACCTCCTGCAGGGTGTCGTAAGGCAGACCAACAGGGGAGAGCAGCTCATCACCGGGCAGCAGATTGGCGCTCAAAGCAATGGTCAGCGCGTGGGTGCCGCAAGTGATCTGGGGACGAACCAGAGCGGCTTCCGTGTGGAAAACATCGGCGTAGACCCGTTCCAGATTGTCCCGGCCGAAATCGTCATAGCCGTAGCCGGTGGATGCCGCAAAGCAAGCCACGCTAACCCGGTTCTTCTGCATGGCGGACAGCACCTTGGCCTGGTTGTATTCAGCCACCCGGTCAATTTGGGCGAACCGCTCCTTCAGCCGTTCCAGCGCGGCCTCACCATAATGATAAACGGCAGGGGAGATGCCCATACCGTTGTAAAGTTCCAGTAATTGTTCCATATCGTTATTCCTCTTTTTTTACATTGTTCAGGATCTCGTTAGCCAGATCGTTGAGAACTTCCGGCCGTGTGACGATCAAACCGGTATCGGCTTCGCCTACAATGAGCAGCGTATCACCGGGATGGATGTTAAACAGTTCCCGGGCTTCTTTTGGGATCACGATCTGTCCCCGTTCGCCCACCTTGGCCGTACCGAATACCCGTTGGGAATTGCCTTTGCCGAGGATGTGCTTGCCTCCGGGCATATCACCACTCCTTTCACACTTTTCATATTTTTCACACCGAGAGATTATAATAGAACCCGCCCCGGATGTCAATACCGGGGCGGGAATTTTTTACTGCATCTTCAGGGTGTGCTTCTCGTTGTGGACATCCTTTTCGGACCAATCTTTCTCATTGTAAACCCGCAGAGTGAACTCCAGTTCCTCTACGGATTCAATGCCGTTGTCCTTGAAAGATTTCTCGGAGAAGTGGATCTCGCCGTTGCTCTTCTTACCGGGGGCAACGCTCTCGGCCCACAGAGGGTCCACCATAAAGCCGTTGACAGAAACGTCATCCATAGAGAACATCAGATTCTTATCGGTCTTATTCTCCACAAAAACCTGCAGGCTGTACCCCCAGATGGGATCCTGCTTCACACCGGTAATGGTGAAGGTGATCTTGTCGTTATTTACCAGCACCTTCTCCTCAAACTTGCCTTCCCCATCCGTAGGGCCGGTGGTGGCATCCGTTGCATCGGTGGGCTTGCCGGTGCTGTCACTGGGCTTGCCGGTTGCATCGGTGGGCTTGCCGGTTGCATCGGTGGCGTTGGTGGAGGGAGAGGTGGGCTTGACGGTCTCATCATTGGAGTTGCTGCCGGCGCAAGCGGCCATGGACAGCATCATCAGCAGCGCCAAAACTGTGCAGATGATCTTTTTCATTTTTGTTGTTCCTTTCGCGTTTGGGTTTGTACATGCTCTGTACGTTCAGGAATTCTAGCATGGGCATCCCATTCTTTCAAGGAACAAATCATGGCAATTCTGGGCGTTAATCCCGCCGGCGGCCACGATTGCCAAACAATACGATCAGTCGCAGTAGCTGGGCGAGAGCCACCGCCGTGGCGGCCACATAGGTCATGGCAGCGGCCGTGAGGGTCTTCTTCGCGCCCCGCTGTTCATCCTGGGTCAGCAATTCGTGATCTTCAATGGTCTGCATGGCCCGGCGGCTGGCGTTGAATTCCACAGGTAATGTCACCAGCTGAAATACCAGTGACAGACCGAAAGCGGCTATGCCCAGATATACAAGCGTATAGGAGAAATTTCCCATAAAGCTCAGCAGCAGACCCAGCAGGATCAGCGGCATGGCCAGCTTGCTGCCGATATTGGTAATGGGGATAATGGCTGCCCGGAGTTTGATGGGGGCGTAATTGTGAGCATACTGCACCGCATGGCCGGCTTCGTGACAAGCCACGCCGATGGCAGCGGTAGAAGTGGAATCGTATACGCCGTCGGAAAGGCGGATCACGTTGGTCCGGGGATCGTAGTGATCCGTCAGATTACCGCCGACCCGTTCGATCCGCACGCCGCTGACGCCGTTGGCGCTTAAGACCCACTGTGCGGCCTGGGCGCCGGTAATGCGGCGGATGGAATACTGCTGGGAATATTTCTTGAAGGTGGAATTGACATTGTGGCTTGCCCACATGGCGATGAGCATGCAGGGCAGGACCAAGACCAGATAGGTCCAATCAAAATAATAGTAAGGCATAGTTTTCTCCCATCGTGTAGTTTAGATATCCACAGGCTCCATAGCGTCGTGGAGGGTGTCGGTGATGGCGCCGCGGAAAATGCTGAAAGCCTGGGCGTGGAGAGTCTGCAGGGCCCCTGCGGAAAGATTCAGCGGCAATTTGCCGGGCAGGAACAGATCCTGGTCAAAAATGAATTTGATCTCCGGGTCCTGGACGCCGTTCTTTTTCACCATGCCCGGTCCGGCATGGATCTTGGCTTTGCAGCCGCCGCGGATGTTCAGTTCGGTATCCACACTGCAGCGGCTGGTGCCGCTTTCCACCACATCATCTTCTGCCAGTATGCCCAAATAACAGGAATTGATCAATTCCTTGAAGGGGGTGCCCTCTAGATCCACGGCCTTGCGGGAGATGAAGTTGATGTACCGCAGACCGATCCGCTCAAAGTAAGCGGGCTTATACAGCTTGATGAATGCGGCCAGGGGCTTATCCAGCCGGGCTGCAAAATCTTCCCAACCTGCATACTGGGTGGTGGCGATGGAAATAAAGGTGGTGGTCAGATTCACCCGCCAGATCCCATCGGCAGAGGTGAACTGATAATTCACGGACGTTGGGGGATTTTCAAGGCGGAAATTACCGGGGGTGCCGGTGATCTTGGGGGCAGGGGATTCCTGCCGGGCCTGGTACTGGGGATATTCCTGCCGAATGGCCTCCTGGAAATCCGCGGGAACACGGGTGCCGATGGAGAGGATCTCGGGGAAACGAAGCTGGCAGATCACTTCATTCACCGGCGGCCGGCGATAAGCGCAGCGATTTTCGTTGGAAAACATAATCTTCACTCCTACTGTTTCATGATGTGTATTATAGCGTATTTGAAGTCACTTGGCAAGATGATCATGCAGATAGGCCAGCACCGCCTTCTTATCTGCCGACCAAAGGGGCGCGATCAGATCCTTCTTTGCGCCGTCGCCTGTGATCCGGTGGACTACCACCTCCGGCGGAAGGATTGCCAGGCATCGTTTCAGAATGCACGCGTATTCTTCCAGGGTCAGACATTCAAATTTTCCGGCTTCATAATCAGCGGCCAGATCCGTTCCCCGCAGCACATGCAGAAGTTGAAATTTGATGCCGTCCGTTCCCGCATCAATGGCGGCCCGGGTGGTTGCCAGCATCATTTCCTCTGTTTCTCCTGGCAGACCCAGGATGATGTGGGTCACTACCTCAATACCGGCTGCCTGCAGCCGCCTTACAGCATCAAAATAGACTTCCGTCTTGTACCCCCGGCGGATATACCGGGCAGTATCTTCGTGGATCGTCTGCAATCCAAGTTCTACGCTGATGGGTTTGATCCTGTTCAGCCGGGCCAACAGGTCCACTGTCTCATCGCTCAGGCAATCCGGCCGGGTCCCAATGGCCAGGCCTACGATTTCCTCCGGCGCCATGGCTTGGGTATACAGTTCTTCCAACCGCTCCACTGGGGCGTATGTGTTGGTGAAGGATTGAAAGTAGGCGATGTATTTGCCGTTTTTGTTCTTAAAAGCCACCTTTTTCTTCGCTTCTTCCAGCTGCGCGCGGATGCTGCCGCCCCGGGTGGCAAAATCGCCGCTGCCGCTGCCGGAGCAGAAGATGCAGCCGCCGGTGCCCAGCGTTCCGTCCCGGTTGGGGCAGGTGAAGCCGGCGTCAATAGCCAGTTTGTAAACTTTGCAGCCAAATTTCTCCCGATAATGTCGGGAAAGAGTCTTATACACAGCCCCACCTCCAAATTTTGTTTGCTATGTCACTTGTTCTATATTATACTAAAAGAACAAGCAAAAGTAAAAAGATATTGTAAATTTACTGAGTAAAATTCCCACTTTTTCCGTTATAAGGGTGTGAGGTGATCGAGATGGCTGAAATCGGTGCAAGTAGCTACCGCCGTTTTTTGGCAGGACAAGGTGATATTGGGGCATTGGTCCAAACTTATTCCGATGCCCTGGTACGATTTGCTTATAGCTATGTCCGCGCTTCGGATGTGGCAGAGGATCTGGCCGCGGAGGCCATTGCGGTGCTGCTTTTTAAGAAAAAGCAGTTTCCGGACGAGGCCCATTTGCGAGCCTATCTGTATAAGATCCTCCGCAATAAAGCCCTGGATTATCTGCGCCGCCACCGGGATGCTATCCCTTTGGAGGATGTGGAGAACATCTTCGGCGACGGGGATCCCCAGCAGGATCTGCTGCTGAAAGAGCGGAATGCGGCGCTGTATCGCTGTATGCAAAAATTGCCGGAGCAGTACCGCCAGGTCCTGCAGCTGACCTATCTGGAGGACTTTTCCATACCCGAAGTCTGCACGATCCTCGGCAGAACGAAGAAGCAGGTCTATAACCTTCTGTCCCGCGCCAGATCGGCCCTGAAAGAGCATCTTGAAAAGGAGGGCGTAACCTATGAAGACTTATGATGAACGCAGCCAAATGGTTGCATCGAAATTGAAAAAATTAAAATTCCGCCGCGCAGTGATCAAGACCTCCGGCTTTGTGCTGGTTATGAGTATTCTGGCCTTGGTACTGTTTGTTCCCTTTAATAACCAGGCACCCACCATGACCATGTACGCAGGCAGCGAATACTACCCGCTGATCCAGCGCCTCAGCGACCTGACCTGGCACAAGCCCCGGTACAACAACAATTTTGAGCTGCTCATGGGGAACCTTGCAGGTATGAAGCAAGATTCTACCAACGGTTTCCCTATGGAGCCCGTACCTGAGGATGCCCCCACGGCTGATAATGACCTCAATTCCGGTATGAACGGCACCGGCAATTATGTGGAAGTCACCGACAACCAGGTTTCCGGTGTCACCGAAGCGGACCTGATCAAACGCAGCGACAAGTATATTTATTATCTGTCCGATGAAAGCTTCCTGGGGATCTATTCCATAAATAAAGAATCGTCCGATTATGTCGGCGGCGTCAATGTGGTGGAAATGATCCTTCCCGGCGGCCCTGACCAGACCACTTGGCGGTGGTATGCTTCCAATACGCAGATGTACCTGTCCAAGGATTGCACCACGGTTACCGTCATCATGGATTTCTATGAGAAAGAAATGGGCGCCGGTGTCCTGCTGGTAAACCTGGATGTGACTGATCCCGAAAATATTCGTTTGGTGGATCATGTGTTCTTTAACGGCAGCCTGCTGTCCAGCCGGGTTGTGGAAGGGGACTTGCTGCTGACCTATCAGTACCGCATCGATACCCGCAATATGGATTTTGACGATCCTGCTACCTTCGTCCCCACATATGGAAAACCCGGTCAGATGGAATGTATTCCCGGTGCGGATATTCTCTGCTCCGACCATGCAAATCAGACGCTGTTCACCGTCATCTGTAAATTGGACGGCAAAACCCTGCAGGTTCAGGATACCGCCGCCCTGCTGAGTTATTCCGCAGATCTGTATGTTTCCGCCGACACCATCTACGCCACCCATACCTATACGGATAGCACCGAGACCAAGGATGGCCGTATGTCCGTCACCATGACCGACATCACCGGCATTTCCTACACCGGCGAAGGCCTGGAGAAGCTGGGCACGGTCACCGTTGACGGTTCTGTAAAGGACCAGTACAGCATGGACCAGCATAACGGCATCCTCCGGGTCGTGACCTCCACGACGCAAACCATCAGCCGCTATCAAAGCTTTAATGGTGGAGATGAATTGGTCTCCTCTATGTGGGATCGGAAGCGGAATGTAAATCTTTACTGTGTGGATCTTACGGATTGGACTGTGGAAGCCTCCGTGATCGCTTTTGCCCCCGATGGGGAAGAGGCCACCGCTGTCCGTTTTAACGGGGACTATGCCTATGTCTGCACTGCGGAAGTGTTTACCTTGACCGACCCAGTCTACTTCTTTGATTTGTCTGATCTTTCGGACATTACCTGGACGGATACGGGCATCATCGACGGTTACTCCACTTCTCTGATCGACTTGGGTGATGGATACCTCGCAGGCATCGGCTTCAATGAGAATCGGATGCTGAAAGTGGAAATCTACAAAGAAGTGGGAACCGGCGTTGAATCTGTCAGCAGTTTTGAGCTGGAGGCTGAATTCTCCCAAGTCTATAAATCCTACCTCATCGACCGGGAGCAGGATCTGATCGGCCTGGCGGTTTATGACTACGCTGAAGGTTACCGCTATATCCTTCTGCACTTTGACGGCTATCAGCTCCGGGAGTTTACTTCCATCGCCCTGGATGGTCATGTGGATCTGGTCCGCGTCCGTGCCGTCATCGTGGAGGATCATCTGTATCTGCTCCAGCCCAACAAGATCGATATCACCACTTACAAGGTTTGGTGATACAAAATTGTAGACAAGGGGATTTCTTTGGTGTATACTAAAGAAAAAACACCAAGGAGGATTTCCCGATGGCACTGATCCATATTACCAAAGAAAACTATGACGCTGAAGTTCTCACCAGCGGCAAGATCGTCCTGTTGGACTTCTATGCCGATTGGTGCGGCCCTTGTAAGATGCTGGCCCCCATCCTGGCGGAAGTGGCCCAGGAACGCCCCGACATCACCGTTGGCAAGATCAATGTGGATCAGGATATGGAACTGGCCATCCAGTTTGGCGTCACCAGTATTCCGCTGCTCGTAGTCATGGAAAACGGTCAGCTGGTCACCAAATCCCTGGGTTACTGCCCCAAGGATGAGGTATTGGCCCTGCTGCCCTGAAAAAAATCACAAAAAATGCCGTCCGGGTCTTGCACCCGGACGGTCTTGTGCTATAATGGGAGCAATACCACAATATATGGAGGTACGCCATGGAATTTCTGCGACTACTGGAATCCATACGCATTCCTTTTTTGAATGAGCTGATGCTGCTGATCACCCACCTGGGTGAGGAAACCGCCTTTCTGGTTGCTGCGCTGATCATCTTTTGGTGCGTGGATAAGTATGAAGGCTATTATACCCTGGGCGTAGGCCTGTTCGGCAATATGGCCAATCAGTTCTTGAAGATCCTTTGCCGTGTTCCCCGTCCCTGGGTCCGGGATCCCAATTTCCATGCTCTGGAGCGTGCCGTTCCCGAAGCCGGCGGTTACAGCTTCCCCAGCGGCCATTCCCAGACCGCGGTGGGATATCTTGGCTGCATCGCCATGAACCACAGGAATAAGATTCTCCGGATCATCTGCATCGCCTTGATGATCCTGGTGCCGTTCTCCCGGATGTATGTGGGCGTTCACACCCCGGCGGATGTGCTTGTGGGCAGCGGCATGGCCCTTGTGATGATCTTCGCCTTCCGGCCCTTATTGCTGGGGGACAAGAAGCGGATTCCCTGGTTCTTTGCTACCATGGTGGCACTGAATATTGCCTATTTGCTGTATGTGGAGCTGTATCCGTTCCCGGCTGATCTTGATGCCCATAACTACGAATCCGCTGTCAAGAATGGCTACACCTTCCTGGGCTGCTTTGTGGGCGTGCTCATCGTCTATGTTGCGGACGAGAAGAAATTTCATTTCCGCACCGATGCCATCTGGTGGGCTCAGATTTTGAAAGCAGTCCTGGGCCTTGTGGTCGTACTGATCGTCAAAGAGGGGACAAAGCCTATTCTGGAACTGATCTTCGGCGGTCATATGGCTGCCCGGGCAGTCCGCTATTGCCTGGTGGTCCTCACTGCCGGTATTGTCTGGCCGCTGACATTCCCGTGGTTTGCCAAATTAGGGAGCAAAAGAGCATGAATTACGCTGCCATTAAGAATAATGATATTGCCAATGGCCCCGGTGTCCGGGTCAGCCTGTTCGTCTCCGGCTGTACCCATCACTGCAAAGGCTGTTTTAACGAGGTTGCCTGGGATTTTGATTATGGCACACCCTTCACCCAGGAGACCATCGATCTGATTATCGGCTATATGTCCCAACCCCATATCAAGGGCCTGACCCTGCTGGGCGGCGAGCCCTTCGAACCCCAAAATCAGCCGGCAATCGTAGAACTGCTGCGGAAGATCAAGACCAAATTACCCGATAAGAGCATCTGGGCCTTCTCCGGATATCTGTTTGACCGGGATATCTGCAGCGGAAGCCTGGGCGACACTTCGGAGTACTTGAGCTACCTGGATGTGCTGGTAGACGGCCCATTCGTAGAAGCCCAAAAAAACCTGTCCCTGCGTTTTCGGGGTTCTGAAAATCAGCGACTCATTGATGTGCCTGCTTCTCTGGCTGCCGGAGAAGTGGTGCTTTGGAACGATTGGCAGACCAATGGAGGACTTAGAAATGGAAAGAATTAACGTCAAACTCCTGCGCACCGGTGCCCACATGCCCACCTATGGTTCTGCAGAAGCTGCCGGCGCGGATCTGTATGCCTGCCTGGAAGAATCCGTCACTATCAAGCCCGGTCATACCTTGATGATCCCTACCGGTTTTGCTCTGGAAGTGCCCAAAGGCTGCGCCGGACTGATTTACGCCCGCAGCTCCATGGGGGCCAAGCGGGGCCTTGCCCCCGCCAATAAAGTGGGTGTCATCGATTCCGATTACCGGGGAGAGGTGATGGTGGCCCTTCACAATCACGGCATCGCGCCTCAAACCGTCGCGCCCGGCGAGCGGATCGCGCAGCTGCTGATCACCCCGGTTTTTACCCCCGGTTTCTGCCAGGTGGAGGAACTGGATGACACGGTACGCGGGGCAGGTGGCTTTGGTTCAACCGGCAAATAAAGGATTAAGAATTCCAAAACCTGAAAAAATAACTGTACTTTTTGACATAATCCATTTATAATAGACAATGCCCACCTTGTGGGATCTTCGAATGAACGGGAGATTGTATATGGAAATTGTATCTGCCATTATTCAATTGTTGGGCGGTCTTGCCATGTTCCTGTATGGTATTGAGATCATGGGTGACGGCCTGAAGAACAGTTCCGGTGAAGCGCTGAAGCGGGTTCTTGGTAAGTTGACCGGTAATGTGGTCACCGGTGTTCTGACCGGCGCATTGGTCACCGCGGTGATCCAGAGTTCCACTGCCACCATCGTTTTGGCTGTTGCGCTGATCGGCGCCGGTGTGCTGAACCTGAAACAGGCTGTGTCTATTGTCTATGGCGCCAATATCGGCACCACCATGACCGCCTGGATCACAAACCTGGCCTTTATGGAAGCAGGGGATAACTGGCTGCTGTGGCTCTTTGATACCGACACGCTGGCCCCCATTGCGCTGTTTGCCGGTATCATTCTGCTGATGTTCATCAAGAGCAAGAAGACCAAAACAGCCGGCGATATCTGCATGGGCTTTGGTATTTTGTTTGTTGGTCTGATGAATATGACCGGCGCTGTGAAGGGTTTTGCCGATTCTCCCGTGTTTATTGCATTCCTGTCCAGCTTCTCTGATTCTCCCATCCTGGGCATCATTGCCGGTATCGTGATCACCGTCATTGTTCAGAGCTCTTCCGCTACCGTTGCCATGCTGCAGTCTCTGTCTGCCACGGGCGCTATGGACTTCTCCGGTGTGTATCCCATCATTATGGGTATTAACATTGGTACGACGCTGGTTACCGCTTTCTATTGCTTCATCGGCCAGTCTGCCAAGGATTCCAGACGCACCGGCGTGGCTCATGTTGCTTTTAATACCATCGGCACCGTGTTCTTTATGATCGTTATGAGCGTCATGCAGCACTTCAATGCTTTCGGTTCTGCCTTCTGGGGCATGACGGTGGACAGCACTACCATTGCCATCTTCCAAACCGCTTTCAATGTTCTGACAACCATTTTGCTGCTGCCCTTTACCAACCATCTGGTGAAGTTCTCCATCAAGGTTGTAAAGGATGAGCCGGAACACATCCATCGCCATCCCGAACTGCACACCCTTAACGAGAATCTGTATATTTCTCCTGCCATGGCCGTTAACGAAGCCACCAAGGCCGTTGCCTTCATGGGTAACCTGGCCCGCACGAATTTCGCCAAGTGCTGTGATATCTTCATCAATGGTGAAGTGGTGGACGAAGCGCAGATCAATTCCGATGAAGAGTGCCTGGACCAGTTTGCGGACCGGGCAGACCACTTCCTCATTGGCCTGTCCAAGACCGTGGAATCCCAACGGGATGACCGGCAGGTGGACATGCTGCTGCAAACCGTCCCCAGCTTTGAGCGTATCGGTGACTATGCCACCAACCTGGTGGAACTGACCCAACAGCTCCGGGGCGAGAATGCTATCTTCTCTGACGCTGCCCGTAAGGAACTGCGGTTGCTGTGCGATGCCATCAACGAGATCCTGGCGATTACCGTCGACGCCTTTGCTTCTGACGATAATGAAAAGGCCAAGGCCATCGAACCTCTGGAAGAGACCATCGATGATATGGTCCTGCTGCTGAAAGATCGCCACACCAAGCGACTGAAGGCCGGCACCTGCTCCATCAGCTCCGGCTTGGTGTTCATGGAAGCCCTGACCCACCTGGAGCGCGCTGCGGACCATTGCAGCTCCATCGCCGTCATGATGCTGGCGAGAACCGACGAGTCCATCCTCCATGACCATCATGAGTATCTGCACCAGGTCCATACCGGTGCCGATCAGGACTACCGCACCATGCGCGAAGAGCGCCGTGCGCAGTACCTGACTCCTTTGAAGGAGATCAAGCTGTAATTCAGCATAAAAATAAGTACCGCCGCCCAATCGGGCGGCGGTATTGCTTAGTAGAAAAGAATGTCGGAATACATAGGATAAGGCCAGTAATCCTTGGCGGTGAGTCGCTCCAGCAGATCTGCATCCTTCCGCAGCTCTGCCATTTTTACGGTGATCACGTCGCCGTAATACTCGGCAGCCGCCAGCAGATCATTGGGAACTTCCTTCAGCGCAGCGGCCAGATCCTCACAACGTGTATACAGACTGTTGCAGGTGGCAGTAATACGCCTGGTCAGATCCAATTCCGCCGCCGGTTCAATGCCGGCGATTTGCCGCTTCCGCAGAGCAGATTCCGCCAGCGCAGAACTGTAAGACATGGCTGCCGGAAGGATTTGATGCATCGCCATATCGATCATGGTTTTGGCCTCGATCTTGACCCGCTTGGCGTAGCTGTCCAGATGAATGTCATACCTGGCGCGGAATTCCGCTTCCGTGTAGATGCCGTGGCTGCTTACCAGGTCGATGTTCTTCGGATCAATGTAGTGGGGAAGGGCTTGCGCGGTAGTCCTCAGATTGCTCAAACCTCTCCGTGCCGCTTCTTCCTGCCATTCCTGAGAATAACCGTTGCCGTTGAAGATGATCCGCTTGTGAGCCTTGAATACGTCACATACCAGCTGATGCAAAGCGGCATGAGGATCATCCGCCTGCTCCAGAATGTAGGCAAACTGGTCCAGTTCCTCTGCCATAATGGTGTTCAGTGCGATATTCGGGCCGGCAATGGACTGGGAAGCACCCAGCATCCGGAACTCGAATTTGTTGCCTGTGAAGGCCAGGGGAGAGGTACGGTTACGATCGGCGGTATCCTTGGGGATTGCCGGCAGCACATCCACACCGATCCGCATCACGCCCTTGTCGGGGTGCTGATAGTTAGTGCCTTCGATCAAGGACTCGATGACGGAGGTCAGTTCTTCACCCAAGAAAATGGAAATGACTGCCGGAGGTGCCTCGTGACCGCCCAGCCGATGATCGTTGCCCGCATGGGCCACAGTGCAGCGCAGGAAATCCTGATATTCGTCCACACCCTTGATGAAGGCCGCAAGGAACACCAAAAATTGCGCGTTATGGATGGGCGTATTGCCGGGGCTGTAAAGATTACGTCCCGTATCTGTACAGAGCGACCAGTTGTTGTGTTTGCCGGAACCGTTGACACCATTGAAAGGCTTCTCGTGGAGCAAACACACCAAATCGTGCTTGGCCGCGCACTTTTTCATGATCTCCATAATCAGCTGGTTGGAGTCGCAGGCGTGGCCGGCGTTGGAATAAATCGGCGCCATTTCATGCTGGCAGGGCGCGCCCTCGTTGTGCTTGGTCTTACTGAGTACGCCCAAACGCCACAGCTGTTCATCCAGATCCTTCATAAAAGAAGATACCCGGGTGCGGATAGTGCCAAAGTAGTGGTCGCCCAGCTCCTGGCCCTTGGGGGGCACAGCACCGAACAGCGTCCGGCCCGTCAGCCGCAGATCTTCCCGCTGGGCGTACAGCGCCTTGGGGATCAGAAAGTATTCCTGCTCCGCGCCGACGGAGACATGGACCCGGTTCGTTTGCTGATCGCCCAGTGCCCGCAGCAGCCGCACAGCCGCCCGGGACACTTCGTCCATGGACCGCAGCAGCGGCGTCTTTTTATCCAGCGCATCGCCGGTGTAGGAGAAGAAGCAGGTGGGGATATACAAACTGCCGTCTTTAACGAATGCAAAGGCCGTAGGGTCCCAGGCTGTGTAGCCCCGGGCTTCAAATGTTGCCCGCAAACCGCCGGAGGGGAAAGAGGAGGCATCCGGTTCGCCCTTGACCAATTCTTTGCCGGAAAATTCCATAATCACCTTACCGTCTCCGGTAGGGGCGATGAAGGAGTCGTGTTTCTCGGCGGTGATGCCGGTCATCGGCTGGAACCAGTGGGTAAAGTGGGTCGCGCCCTTGTGAACCGCCCAGTTTTTCATAGCCTCTGCAATATGGTTTGCCGTGTCCAGGGACAGGGGAGACCCTGTGCGGACAGATTCGTGCCAGGCGTCAAAAATATCTGCGGCCAGATGTTCTCGCATGGTGGCTTCATTAAACACATCGCAACCGAAGAGTTCGGGGATGCAGATCGGTTCGTTCATCAGCTATCATTCCTTTCATAAAAAGGTGATCCATCCATAATATTATGCGAAAATGTGCAAAAATGCAAGTAAAAAATGAACCTGCAAAATCCTGGTATCCGGTTCTTGCTTTTTTACCGTCTATCACATATAATAGGGGTATATTTTTAGATTCTTTTGGAAAGGGTGATGGACCATGGCAACCTACGCTTGCAGAAGCCGGGAAGCGCTTCGCATGGAAGCAAAGAAGTTGATGGAACGTTACGACCAACTCAGGCAGGAGCATTTGAAGCTGGATATGTCCCGCGGCAAGCCCAGCAAATTACAGTTGGATCTGGTCAGCGACCTTTTGACTGTGCTGACAGACCCTGCGGAGTGCATCATCGATGGCGTAGACAGCCGAAACTACGGCGATCTGGCAGGCCTGCCTTGCGCCCGGGAATACTGGGCAGATGTTTTGGGCTGTAAACCGGAGCAGACCTTCGTCGGCGGCAAAGCCAGCCTGCATCTGATGCACGGCCTCATCTCCTGGGGCTATACCCATGGCTTGAAGGACAGCCCCTGTCCCTGGTGTAAGGAAGAGAATATCAAATTCCTGTGCCCGGCCCCGGGTTATGACCGGCACTTCCGCATTACGGAAAGTTTTGGTTTTGAGCTGATCACCGTACCCATGACCCCCTGGGGCCCGGATATGGATGTGGTAGAGGAGCTGGTACAGGATCCTGCGGTCAAGGGCATTTGGTGCGTTCCCAAATTCTCCAATCCCCAGGGTTATACCTATTCCGACCAGACGGTGGACCGCATGGCAAATCTGAAGCCTGCCGCCCCGGATTTTGTGATTAT
The DNA here is from genome assembly GCA_045580365.1 of Faecousia sp. GTDB lineage: Bacteria > Bacillota > Clostridia > Oscillospirales > Oscillospiraceae > Faecousia. The sequence goes on along the minus strand of JAZNNP010000059.1, from coordinate 13,058 downwards.
GTGGGATAACGCCTATTGCGTCCACGAATTTGAAGGTGAATTTGAACCCTTCCGGGATATCATCTCCCTTTGTGCCGAGGCCGGCCGCCCAAATATGGTCTACGAATTTGCATCCACTTCCAAGATCACCTTCCCCGGCGCAGGCATTTCCGTCATGGCATCGTCTGAAGAGAATATTCGTTATATGGCTGGCTTGATCGCTTCCCAGACCATTTCTTACGACAAAATCAACCAGCTGCGCCATGTCCGCTACCTCAAAGACCGGGCCCATACCGTGGAACTGATGAAGCGTCACGCCCAGATCATGGCGCCGAAATTCCATATGGTGCTAAAAACCCTCCGCGCGGAGCTGACCAATAAGGGCATCGCCCATTGGCACCACCCCAACGGCGGTTATTTTGTTTGTGTGGCCGCCATGCCCGGCACCGCCAAGCGGACATTGGAACTGTGTTCCAAAGCCGGCGTCAAGCTGACAGAAGCGGGCGCCACCTATCCCTACGGCGTTGACCCCCTGGATTCTTATATCCGTATTGCCCCCAGCCTGCCGCCCATTGAGGAACTGGAAAAGGCCATGGCCGTGCTGTGTACCAGCTTGAAACTTGCCGCCCTGGAAAAATACCTGGGTATGACATTTACAGAATTGGAGGGCGTGTAATGGCCTCTGCAAAGGAACTCTATTATGAAAAAAGAGGGGAGATCCTGGTAAAAAACCTCCGCTCCCGCCATTTTGATGCCTATTATTGTGCCACCAAGGAGGATGCGCTCCGTAAAGCGCTGGAGCTGATCCCCCAGGGCAGCAGCGTCGGTTGGGGCGGTGCCCTCAGCGCCCAGCAGATCGGTCTGATGGATGCGGTCCGTTCCGGCCCTTACAACGCCATCGACCGGGATCTTTGCGCCACGCCGGAAGAGAAGGATGCCTGTTCCCGCCGCTGCCTGGACGCGGACTTTTTCCTGTCCGGCGCCAATGCCTTGAGCCTGGATGGCCAGATGGTGAATATCGACGGCACCGGCAACCGGGTTGCCGCCATCATCTATGGCCCGAAGAATGTGCTGGTCATCGCCGGCATGAATAAGGTTGCTGACAATTTAGATGATGCCATCCGCCGTGCCCGGACGGTCGCTTCTCCCATGAATGCCCAGCGATTCGGCCTGGACACCCCCTGCAGTACTACCGGTGCCTGCGCCGACTGCAAGAATTTGCGGTGCGTGTGCAATCAGATCGTCATCACCCGCCATTGCCGCCCTGCCGGCCGGATCAAATTCATCCTGGTAGGAGAGGAGCTTGGCTTCTGATGATTGAAAAGATCAAGAGCCTCATCATCAAGCATTACGATGTGCTGGCCTATCTCTTTTTCGGCGGCTTGACTACGGTTGTCAATTATGTGGTCTATTTGCCCTGCTATAATCTGCTCCATCTTTCCGCTTCGGTCAGTAATATGATCGCATGGGTCGCCGCTGTGGCTTTTGCTTATTTGACCAATAAACCCTTCGTCTTCAAGAGTCACGATTGGTCCTGGAAAGTGGTTGGTCCGGAGCTTGCGAAATTTGTGGGCTGCCGCGTGGGCTCCGGCGTTCTGGAAACAGCCATCATTTTCCTGACCGTGGATCTGCTCCATTGGAACGGCAATATAATGAAACTGCTGACCAGTGTTTTGGTGGTCATCCTCAATTACTTCGGCAGTAAGCTGTTGGTATTCCGCGGGAAGTAAGGATATTCCTTCTTTCAAGCCTAAATTTCAAACAGGTGTTGCAATTTATTCCGTCTGTCAGTATAATGAAGTAAAAATGACGGGAGGTAGCAGATTATGGAAGGACGCAAAGAATACCGCAATTCTATTCGCTCCCGCCAGCTGATCCGCACTGCTTTCTTTGAGCTTCTGAACGAGAAAAGCTTTGAAAGGATCACTGCAACGGATATCATCAACCGGGCGAATATCAACCGTTCTACCTTCTATGCCCATTATCCGGATGCCCGGGGCTTGATGGATGAGATATTCAATGAGATCGTCGATATGTTCCACAAGATGCTTGAAGATATCGATTTTAGCGCCTTTTTTGAGGATCCGAAGCCCATCCTGGAGAAGGTTATGGCATTTCTCGATGAAAACCAGGCGCTCTATCAAAAACTGACCCGGTCCAGAATGGCGCTTCCGCTGATCGAACGGCTGAAACAGGTGCTGATCGACCAAGTTCTGGCTTGCCCGGATCTGCCGGTGAAGGATCCCCATTCGCCGGAGACCATGATTCGTGTGCGGGTGCTTTTGGGCGGCTTGATCGATACCTACCGGCAATGGCTGGCCGGTGATTTTGAATGCTCCATGGAGGAAGCCAGCGAGGAAGTGGCGAAGATCATCAAGTTGGTCGCCGCCGCCGCCCTGAAAAATGAATAAAGAAAAACCGACAGTTTGTTATAAACTGTCGGTTTTCAAATATGTGGTGTAAATTTGACCGTTGATGAACGACGGACGGTTTTCTATACTGTATTTGTAAGAGCAGAATGATTGATCAATTTATGGATCATTCATAAAACGGAAACAATACATTAACAGAACCTTGCTCGATCCTGTGTTAGTATGTGCAGGAATAAGCGCTCTTGGGGGATTCAAAATGGCATTTGTTGAATTTGAGAATGTGGGAAAGGTGTACCGCATGGGTGAAGTGCGGATCGAAGCCCTCCACGATACATCTTTCACCATCGAAAAGGGAGAATTGGTGGTCATTGTTGGCCCTTCCGGCGCCGGCAAGACCACACTGCTGAATATTCTTGGCGGCATGGATTCTCTGACAACCGGTTCTGTGCGTCTTGACGGCCGGGAGATCTCCCGGCTGAACCGCCGCCAGTTGACCGATTACCGCCGGGAGGATATCGGTTTTGTATTCCAGTTTTATAATCTCATCGGCAACCTGACCGCTCTTGAAAATGTGGAACTGGCCAACCAGATCTGCAAAGATCCTCTGGATGCAGAGCAGGTCCTGCGTAATGTGGGCCTTGGAGATCGGCTGACAAATTTCCCAAGCCAGCTTTCCGGCGGCGAACAGCAGCGTGTGGCCATTGCCCGGGCTCTGGCGAAAAATCCCAAGCTGCTGCTGTGCGATGAGCCCACCGGCGCGCTGGACTACCAGACCGGAAAAGCCATTTTGAAGCTCTTGCAGGATACGGCCCGGTCTACCGGCATGACCGTCATCATCATCACCCACAACAGCGCGCTGACTGCCATGGCGGACCGGGTCATCCGGGTCAAGAGCGGTACGGTGATATCCCAAACCAAGAATGAGCATCCTGTGGATGTTGCGGAGATCGAGTGGTAATGAAAAGAAATCGAATGCGAACAAATCTGTCCCGGAGTATCATACGCTCCTTGGGACGGTATATTGCCCTTGTTGCCATCATTGCCTTGGGCTGTTCCATTTTTGTTGGTCTGAAGATCACCAGAACGGACATGATCGCAACAGGCCGGGACTATACCGATCAACAGAATATGTTTGACCTGCACCTGCTCAATACCTACGGCTGGACCCAGGAACAAGTGGATGCGGTTGCAAAGTTAGATAGTATCGAAGATGCGGAGGGCGGTTTTTACCTGGATGCCTTCGTGGATAACGGCAGCGGCAAAGATAGCGTCTACCGGCTGCTTTCTCTGCCGAATGCGGTCAATAAAGTCTACCTTCTCCACGGCGAAATGCCCGACAGCGCCGATGAATGCCTGGTAGACGGTGAATATTACGGCCCGTCCATGATCGGCCAGGAGATCACCGTCACTGCCGGCAACAGCGAGGAGACCATGGATTCCCTGCGCCATCATACCTTCACGGTGGTGGGCTGCGTCAGCACGCCCCTTTATATGGACATGACCCGCGGCAGTACCACCCTGGGAAGCGGCAGCCTGACAAGTTATATCTATCTGCCATCGGAAGCTTTTGACGTCGATTATTTTACCGAGATCTATGCCACTGTGGAGGGGGAGTGGACCGCCTATACCGGTGTCTATGACAATTTCATGGAGCAAATCGTAGAGACTGTGGAGCCGGACTTAAAGCCCCTTGCCCAGCAGCGCTTTGAGCAGCTGCGTCAGGATGCTGAAGAGGCCTACGCCGAAGGAATGCAGGAATACGAAGATGGCCTTCGGGAATATGAAGACGGCCGCAAGGAGGCCCTGCAGGCTCTGGAAGATGCCCTGGCGGAACTGGAGAAGGCCCAAAAGCAGATCGACGACGGCTGGATCGCCTATAATGACGGCGATGTGCAGTTGCTGGAGGCTCAAAAGCAGATTGACGATGCCCGTGCGTTGTTGGATCAATCCATGCTGGATTTGGAGAACGGCAAGGCCGAAGCCTTTACAGAGATCGCGAAAGCCTACCAGGAACTGGCGGATAATGAGAAGCTGATCAAGGAAAACCTCCCCCAGGTCCAGGACGGACTGGCCCAACTCAAGGACGGCTTGACACAGATCAATGACGGTTTGACCCAAATCGAAACGAATCTGCCCATGCTGGAACTGATGCTGAATCTGCAAAAGACCCAGGTGGATTACACGAAAAAATCCCTGGAAGCGGCCCAGCGGGTTGGAAATACGGAGCTGATTGCCTCCCTGGAGCAGACTCTGGCGGAGCAGAGCCAGACCCTTACCGAATATCAGACCCAGCATGACGATGCCCAGAAGATGCAGCTGGAACTGCAGGCCAAGAAGTCGGAGTTGGAAGCCCAGCAGGCTGAATTGCAAAAGACGGAAAAGACCCTCCTGGAGTCTTTGACCGCCATCGAGGATGGCCGCTCCCAGTTAAAGTCCCAGGAATCGGTGCTGCAGAATCAGTTCGCTGCCGCGGCAGCCCAGATCAGCGCCGGCTATCTGGAATTGGATGCCGGCCAGCAGGAGCTGGATGGCAAGAAGGCGGAAATGGCCAAAGCCAAGCAGGATCTTATCGACGGCCAGGCCGAATTGGATGCGGCCTACCTGGAATACGAGCAGGGCAAAGCCGATGCCGAGCGGGAATTGGCTGAAGGCAAGGCAAAGCTTGATGATGCCGCCGCCCAGTTGGCGGATGCCCGCAAAACCATCGACGAGATGGCCGAGCCTGCGGTCTTTGCCTTGACCCGCAATGCGAACGCAGGCTATCTGGCCCTGGACAGCAATTCTATGATCGTAGACGGTGTTGCGGAAGTGCTCCCCACCTTCTTCCTGCTTATTGCAGCCTTGGTCTGCATAACCACCATGACCCGCATGGTAGAGGAAGAACGGACTCAGATCGGCACATTGAAGGCCCTTGGTCATAAAAACGCTGCCATTATGGGCAAATATCTGTGGTATTCCATTACGGCCGCCCTCCTGGGCTGCGCCCTTGGCGTTCTGGCCGGCTGCACATTTTACCCGAATCTGCTTTGGAATGCCTATGATATTCTCTTCAATATCCGTCCCAATGTGGTGCTGACGGTGGATTGGCAGCTTTGCATCGGCATTACCGCCGCCTATATCGGTTGCTCCAGCTTGGTGACTTGGTATTGCTGCCGCCGTACGCTGAAGGAAGTGCCGGCGGAGCTGATCCGTCCCAAAGCACCGGAAGTGGGCAAAAAATCCCTGCTGGAAAAGCTGCCCTTCTGGAAAAAACTGAGCTTCCTGAACAAGGTCATGCTGCGCAATGTGTTCCGTTACAAGCAGCGCTTTCTCATGATGATCATTGGCATTGGCGGCTGTACAGCCCTGCTTCTTACCGGTTTCGGCCTTCGGGATACCATTGTGGATCTGGCAAATGTCCAGTTCTCGGAAGTCAATCATTTTGACATCGAAGTTTACTTCTCCGAAGGACAGACCCAGGAACAGAAAGATCAATTCCTGGCCGAACTGAAAGCGGAAGGCATCGCCAACCGCGTCGGATTCTTCCATCAAACCAGTGTGGAACTGGACTTCGGCGGGAAATCCCGGGATGTTTATATGATCTGTTCTGATGAAAAGATCAAAGACTATATCACCTTCCGCATGGATGAAGCGCAGCTGGATATGCCCGGGAAGGGCGAAACATTCATTTCCGTCGGCATTTCGGATATTCTGGGTATCGGCATTGGTGATACCATTACCGTTCGGGATTCTGACCTCCGGGCCATGACGCTGAAGGTCACCGGCATCTATGAAAACCATGTCCAGAATTACTGCATCGTATCCCCGGAAACGGTGGAAGATCAGTGGGGCGAAGTGCCTGCTGATCAGATGGCCTTCCTGCTGGTTAAGCAGGGAGCCGATGTCCACGAAGCCAATGCTGCCATCACCCAGATGGACGGCGTCATCAATACCACAGTCTGTGTCGATTCTGCGGACATGGTCAATAAAATGATGGTTGCCCTGGATATGCTGGTGGTGGTCATCGTGTTCTGCGCCGGTCTGCTGGGCGCGATCGTGCTGTATAATCTGACCAATATCAATATCAACGAACGGATCCGTGAGATCGCCACCATCAAGGTCCTGGGTTTCAATGCGGCAGAGACATCGGCTTATGTGTTTAAGGAAAATATCCTGCTGACCTCCTTCGGTATGATCTTTGGACTTGGCTTGGGCGGCTGGTTCCTGGATTTCATCGTTCAGCACCTGAAGATCGATATGGTCTGGTTCAAGACCCGACTCACCGTTCCGTCCTATATCTATGCAGTCTTGCTGACGGCTCTGTGCGCTGTGGTGGTGAACTTTATCTTCCACCATAAACTGCAGAAGATCAATATGGCAGAAGCCCTAAAATCTGTGGAATAAAGAATTCGAACCTCCGGGATTTCCCGGAGGTTCGTTGCGTTTAGCCGTATTTTTCTTTCAGATACAGGATCGCTTCCCGATAGCCTGCAATGCCGTGTCCTTTGATGGTCTTTTCGCAGTACATCCCGGCGTAAGAAACCTGTCGGAAATTCTCCCGGTTGTCCACATCGGAAATATGGACTTCCACAGCGGGGATGCCGACGGCTTTCAGCGCGTCCAGAATGGCGACGCTGGTGTGGGTGTAGGCCGCCGGATTGATAACGATGCCGTCTGCCTTGCCGTAGCAATTTTGGATCTCATCCACAATGGCGCCTTCGTGATTGCTCTGAAAATGCCGGATCTCCAACCCTTCTTCCGTCGCGGTTTTTTGGATCAGTGCCAGCAAATCGGCATAGGTATTTTTGCCGTAGATGGCAGGTTCCCGAATGCCCAGCATATTGATGTTCGGGCCGTTGATCACCAGGATCTTCATACATTGCCCTCCTTGCACAAAATCGCCTGGATCGTGTCATCCGGCGTGCCGTTGTTGTCGATACAGTGGTCTGCAAAGCGTTCATACAGGGGCTTCCGAACAGCATACAGAACCTGGAGTCCGTTGATTTGGGACAAGGGTCGGCCGTTTGTAGGCAACCGATCCAAATCTCGTTGCAGGTAGTAGATGGTGCCATTTTGGTGCAGAGGTTCATAGTTTTCTTCCCGCGTCACACATCCGCCGCCGGTAGCGATCACCAGGCCCGATTCCATACCCAATTCGCTGAGGACCTGATGTTCCAATTGACGGAAATATTCCTCACCATGGCGGCCGAAAATCTCCGGGATGGAAATCCCTGCCCGTTCTGCGATTTGCACATCGCTGTCCACAAACCGCTTGCCGGTTTTTTCTGCGATCATTTGCCCAATGGTGGATTTTCCGCAGCCGGGCATACCGATGAGGATGATGTTTTCCATTCGCAGCCGCAAGATCTCATAGATCCGGGGAATCAGTGCATCCTCCATGGGCTTGTTTTGGAACCAACTGCTGGCCTCCACTGCCTGGGCGACCAACATCCAAAGGCCGGTCATGGCCGGAAGATTCAGCCGCTGCGCATCCAGTAACAGCTGGGTACGGGCCGGGTTGTATACTACATCCAAAACGCCCTCCAGACGGGGAAGCAGGGAAAGATCCACGGGACTCTGTCCCACATTCGGGTACATGCCCACAGGGGTGCAGTTCACCACCAGCGCGGCATCAGCGTGCAGGGGAAGCTGGTCGTAGGTGACGCCGCTGCTCCTGGAGAGTACCACTACTTGTGCGTTCTGCTGCCGCAAAACAGCCTGGACCGTGCTGGATGCGCCGCCGGTACCGCATACCAGGCATTTCTTGCCGGCTACCTTCAAGCCGCTGCGAAGCAGCATGGAGCGGAAGCCGAACAAATCCGTATTGTGGCCGATGAGCTTTCCGTCACGGCGAACGATGGTGTTCACAGCGCCCAGGGCACGGGCTTCGGGTGATAATGCATCCAGAAAGGGGATCACCGCTTTTTTGTAGGGCATCGTTACATTGATGCCGTCAAAATCGCCCTTTTTCAGAAAGACTTCCAGTTCTTCCGGTTCTCTTTCAAAGAGTTCAAAAGAATACTGCCCCAGGTAGCTGTGGATCACCGGGGAATAACTATGCCCCAGTTTTCGGCCCAATAATCCGCACCTCATGGCGTTACCTCTTCGTTCAGCGCTGCCTGGTATCGGCGGCTCAGCTCCAAGATGGTCCTGTATAGTTCCTGCGTGTACGCTGCCATTTCCGGGCCTGCCTTTTGGGCCACATCCAGCAGCTTTTCCTGCTCCCGGGCCGGCACCAGAATGGGAAGATCCCGGGCCTTTTTATATTCTGCAACCTGGGCGGCAACACCCATCCGGGTCACAAAAAGCCCCACCATTTCTTCGTCAATGGCGTCGATCTTTTGCCGCAGTTCCTGAATATCCATTATTCGTCCTTCTTTCTGTTTGCCTGGGTATTGCCCAGGATCAGATCATAGATGGCGATGGCCGCCGCTGCTTCCACCACAGGCACGGCCCGGGGTACGATGCAGGGGTCGTGGCGACCTTTGATTTCGATGGTGGTGTTTTCCGTGGTTTGAAGGTCCACAGTGTTTTGGACCATGGAAATGGAGGGTGTGGGCTTGATGGCTACCCGGAATGTCACCGGCATGCCATTGGTAATGCCGCCGTTAATGCCGCCATTTCCGTCATTCTCTATGGTAATCCGACCGTTTTCGGCGGAAATTGTACCATTGCACTGGCTTCCGGTAGATTCCGCAACGCGGAATCCGTCGCCGAATTCCACACCCTTCACAGCAGGGATGCCGTAGACGATCTGTGCGAGCTTGCTTTCTACGCCGCCGAACATGGGTTCGCCGATACCGGCAGGGAGGCCGTTAATCCGGCATGCGATCACGCCGCCCAGGCTGTCACCGGCAGCGCGCGTCTTTTCGATCAGTTCTGTCATTTCCTTCGCGGCATCCGGATCCGAAACAGGGAAACCGTTAACGCATACAGTGTCGAAATGGGGATCGGATTTGATGTGTCCGATCTGTGAAACGACAGCGTTAATCGCAATTCCGCATTTTTCGAGCCATTGTTTGCATAGTCCCCCGGCAATGCACAGCGGCGCGGTCAACCGGCCGGAGAAATGTCCGCCGCCGGCCGCATCCTGGAAACCGCCGTATTTGACATGAGCCGCGTAGTCAGCATGGCCGGGGCGGGGGGTGTGCAGTAGGGGAGAATAGTCGGAAGAACGGGTATTTTGGTTATAAATGACGGCTGCGATGGGCGCACCGCAGGTATAGCCATCGAAAATGCCGCCCAGGAATTCCGGCTTGTCCGTTTCCTTGCGAGGGGTGGACCAACCGTTTTGGCCGGGGGCCCGACGATTTAGAAATGCCTGAAGTTGATCAAGGTCCACCGGCAGTCCGGCAGGAATGCCGTCCAAAGTCATGCCGATGGCAGGGCCGTGAGATTGACCAAAAATGGAGAGTTTTAAGTTTTCACCGTAAGTTGAGCTCATATTTCCCTCCTAAATGTTTGTATACTTCCCAAAACTGGGGATAGGATTTTTCTACACATTGGGCGCCCAGGATGGTGACAGGCGCGGAGCAGACTGTGGAGGCGATGGCTGCAGCCATGGCGATCCGGTGGTCATTGCAGGCATCCACCGTACCACCGGTGAAGCCTGTCCCATGGATGATCATGTCTGTTTCCGTTGCTTCCGCTTTGCCGCCTAATGCTTGGATCATGGCCAGGGTGGAAGCTACACGGTCCGATTCTTTCAGCCGCAGACGCTGGATATTTTGAAAGGTTGCACCCTTTTGGGCGCATGCAACCACGGACAAAATCGGCACTAAATCGGGGATATCCGACACGTCAATGGCCACATTTTTCGAAAGGGCCGGGAGCAATTCGGTCACTTTCAGGTCCCCTTGAGGGGATTTTAGGTCCAAATTGGTAACTTTCAGGTCACTTCCGAGACCCGTTGCACACAGCCAAAACGCGCCGTTGCTCCAATCGCCCTCTACTGTAACGCAGCCGGGGGAACGGTAGCATTGTGCCCGGTCAATGCAAAGATCAATGCTGTTTACACCGAATACCGCCATGGCAGCCTGGGTCATTTTCACATAAGGCGCAGACTCCAATTTCCCGATAATACGAATGGCCGTATCTCCATCCATCAGCGGCGCGGCCATGAGCAGGCCGGAAATGAACTGGCTGGAAACTGCTCCGGAAATATGGTACTGGCCGGGACGAAGCCTTCCGGTCAAGTGGAGTGTATGGGCATCCTCCCAGGAAAGGTGGCAGCCCATCCGCTCCATTTCTTCCCACAGAGGGGACAATGGACGGCTGGAAAGGCGACCTTCCATGCTGAAAATAGTGTCCGCACCCAACGCACCGGCGATGGGCAGCAGAAAACGAAGGGTCGAACCGCTTTCACAGCAATGAAGCGTTGCTTTCTGGGGTAGGGATGTTACAGGTGTGACATGAAACCCCATGTTGTCACGGAGGATCGTCGCACCCAGGGCTTTAAGACAATCGGCGGTGGCCTGGATGTCCCGGTTGATCTCCGGACACAGGAGGGTAGTGGGTTTATCCGCAAAGGCGGCGCAGATCAGCAGGCGGTGGGCCTGTGATTTGGAAGGGATCACGTGAACAGAGCCGGATAATTTGCCCGGTTGGATGGTGATATCCATATTAAAGACCTTCTTCAACGATGGAATACAGATTTTCAACTGGGGTGGGGACGATTGCGCAGCTACCGATAGACCGGGGAAGGATCAGATTCACGATGCCGCCGGAGCGTTTTTTGTCGGAAAAGGCATAGTGACAGATCTGCGCAGCGGTGCAGACGGTGCTGATGGGGAGACCGAACTTGGTCAGGCACGCCAGGATCCGATCAGAATCAGGACATTTCGATGTTCGGCTGGCGATGGCGATGCCTATGGCAACCGCCTGGCCGTGAGAAACGGAGAAATTGCTGTGGGCCTCGATGCCGTGGCCAAAGGTATGACCCAGGTTCAGCTTCATCCGCGCGCCGGTGTCAAATTCATCCTGGTTGACCACATCCCGCTTCAGTTCCACGCAGCGGGTGATGACTTCCAAACGGTCAAATTCAAGGCCATTGGCTTCCAAATGGGAAAACAGCGCGGTATCGTAGAGAATGCCGTACTTGATGACCTCCGCGCAGCCGTCCCGGAAGATTTCCCGGGGGAGGGTATCCAGCGTGTCCAGGTCGCAAAGGACCAGGCTGGGCTGCCAGAAAGCACCACAGAGATTCTTGCCGGAGGGCAGATCGATGGCGGTTTTGCCACCCACGGAGGAATCCACCATGGCAAGGAGGGTTGTGGGGATCTGGACGAACCGGATGCCCCGCAGGTAAGTGGCTGCGGCAAAACCCGTGATGTCACCCACAACACCGCCGCCCAGAGCGATGAGCAGGTCGGAGCGGGTGAGACCGTTTTGTGCCAAATGCTCCAGAATATTCAAATATTCGACCCCGGATTTGCTTTGCTCACCTGCTGGGAGGATATAGTGAGTGCTTTCGATGCCTGCATCGCCCAGGGACTGTGTTACGCTGGCGCCGTAAAGGGGCCAGACATTGGAATCGGAAATGATAGAGACTTTCGATGGGCCCAGTTCGGCGATCCGCTGGCCGACGGTAGTCAGCAAGTTTTTACCGATGAGGATATCGTAATTCCGGGAGGCGGTGACAGAAACCGTATTCATCCGTCTACCTCCTCTTTGCGGCGCTTGCCCTCTTCCAGAAGGGCGGTTAGTTGCGCAAGATCCTTGTCTGCGATGGCATACCGGTATCTTTGCAGGCTGGAAATGTAAATATCCAGCTCGTTGAGGATATTCTCCCGGTTTTCCATAAACAGCTCTGCCCACATGGGGGCATTGAGCCAGGCCACCCGGGTCAGATCCTTGTAACTGCCGGCAGAAAATCCCTTGTGGGCAGTGGCAGAGGGGGATTTGATGAAGGCGTTGCTGAGGATATGGGGCATTTGGGAAGTGAAGGCGATCATGCGGTCGTGGTCTTCTGCCGTGGTGACGGAGAAAGAGCCGAATTCGCAAGGGGAGAGGGCATCCTTTACCTGCTGCAGAAGCTGGATATCGTCAAAGACCGGGGGAACAAGGACCATAGGAGCGCCCCGGAACAGATCCGCCCGGCTGTATTTGAAACCGGAATAATGAGACCCAGCCATGGGGTGGCCGCCCACAAAGGTAAATCCAAAACGCTGTGCGACGGGGAAACAGCGGCTGCAGACTTCCTGCTTGATGCCGCAGCAATCCAGCACCAGGGCATCACGGGCGATCAGGTGCCCCTGTTCTTCCAGCCAGGTGGCGCTGCCGTCCGGGTAGATAGACAGCAGGATCAGATCGCATTGACCGATGGTGCTTTCATCCAAAGTGCCGTGGACAGCACCGGCCAGCATGGCAAAGGACAGCATGGATGCATCCTTTTCCGCGGCGAAAACAGTATGGCCATGGAGGGAATATGCTCTGGCAAGAGAGCCGCCGATGAGGCCGAGGCCTAAAATACCGACTTTCATAACAGGGCCTCCCGGACTTTACGGACCCGGTTTGCGAGATCGTCAAATGCGGCGGGGGTCAGGGATTGGGCACCGTCGCACAGGGCGCAGGCGGGGTTGTTGTGTACTTCAATGATCAGACCGTCGGCACCGGCAGCGGTGGCAGCGGCTGCCATGGGAGGAACCAACTTTGCCTTGCCGGTGGCGTGGCTGGGATCGACAATAACCGGCAGATGACTCAGGTCAAAGTCGGAGGCCAAGCGGTCTT
>JAZNNP010000058.1:0-8664 GCA_045580365.1 Faecousia sp. | reverse complement strand
TGCTGCTGATGGTCTCCACCACCGGTCTGCCCGTTGCCATGAGCCGCATGATCTCCGAAAGTCAGGCGCTGGGACACACGGCCCAGATCAAAAAGATCTTCCGCACCGCCCTGTACGTGTTTCTGACCCTTGGCATCGTGGGGACTCTGGGCATGGGCCTTCTGTGCCGCCAGCTGAGCGTTCTTGCCACCAGCTTTGACACCTCCTGGGCCGCCATCGCGTGTCTTGCTCCTTCGGTGCTGTTCATCTGCGTCATTTCCGCCCTCCGGGGCTTCTTCCAGGGTCAGAGCAACATGACCCCCACCTCCGTTTCCCAGGTCATCGAGGCCATCTGCAAGCTGATCGTGGGCATCGCCGCAGCGGTGCTGCTGCTGGTGTATACCCAAAGCTATTCTCTGGCCGCCGGCGGCGCCATCTTCGGCGTGACCATGAGCTGCCTGGTGTCCTCCCTGTTCCTCAATTCCTGCTTCCGCAAAGCTTACAAGGATCTGCCCACCAGCTGTGAAGAAGTGGATGCCGGCAAGGACATTGCCAAGGGTCTGCTGGCCATCGCCATTCCCATCACCATCGGCTCTGCAGGTCTGCAGATCCTCACCGTGCTGGAGACCAAGATCTACATGAGCCAGCTGCTGCAGACCCTGACCCAGGATCAGGCCGACCTGCAGAAGGGCATCTATAACTTCACCCAGAAGATCTTCAATATGCCCTGCGCTTTCATCACCCCCATCACCATCAGCGTGATCCCGGCCATTACGGCCCAGCTCACCGCCGGCGATCACAAAGCCGTGAAAGCCACGGAAGAGTCCGCCGCCCGGATCACGGCCCTCATCAGCGCCCCCTGCGCTGTGGGTCTGGCGGTGCTGGCCGGGCCGGTCACCGGCCTGCTGGGCGGCTACACCGGGGAGAACCTGGTACTTTCCACCCGGCTGATGGTGGTTCTGGGCATCTGCATCGTGTTCAATGCCACCGTATTGCTGACCAACGCCATCATGCAGGCCCACGGCCATGTGAATCTGCCCGTGATCAATATGTTCATCGGCGGCATCATCAAACTGGTGGTGGTGTTTATTCTCACCGGCAACCCCCACATCGGCATTCTGGGCACCCCCATCGGCAGCCTGCTGTGCTACTGCTGCATCACGGTGCTGAATCTGATCTCCATCCGCCGGGTACTGCCCCATGCCCCCGCCATTGTGAAAAATCTGGCAAAAGCCATTATTGCCGCCGCCGCCATGGGCGTGGTGGTCTACTTCACCCACGCCGGCCTGCAACTGGTGCTGGGCCCCGGCATGAGCCGGATCATCGCCTGCGGCGTGCCCATTTGCGTGGGCGTGGTGGTGTATGTACTGGCGGCGCTGAAGCTGAAAGCCATCACCAGAGACGATTGCCTGCTGCTGCCTAAGGGCGAGAAGATCGCCAAGCTGCTGCACCTGTAACTCCATCCCTATACAGATAAAAGGAACATACCATGGACGAACAAGAACTGAAGTACAAGCAAATGACCGAACCCCCGGTGGAGAAACTGATCTGCAAGCTGGCGGTGCCCTGCATTATCAGCATGCTGACCACTTCCTTTTACAACATGGCCGACACCTTCTTCGTCGGTCAGCTCCACTCCAACGAAGCCACCGGCGCTGTGGGCGTGTCTTTTTCCATGATGGCCATTATCCAGGCCGTTGGATTTTTCTTCGGCCAGGGCAGCGGCACTTTCATCTCCCGGGCCCTGGGCAAAAAGGATTACGACAGCGCCAAAGAAATGGCCGCCACCGGTTTTTTCTCCGCTCTGACCATCGGCGTGCTGATCTGCCTGCTGGGGCAACTGCTGCTGGCGCCGCTGTGCCGCCTGCTGGGCTCTACGCCCACCATTCTGCCCTATACGGAAGCCTATCTGCAGGCCATCCTCTGCGGTGCGCCCTTTATGGTCACCTCCTTCGTGCTGAATAACCAGCTCCGGTTCCAGGGCGGCGCTCTGTACGCCATGGTGGGCATCACCATCGGCGCGGTGCTGAACATCATCCTGGACCCCATTTTGATCTTCTATTGCAATATGGGCGTAGCCGGCGCCGGCTGGGCCACTTCCATCAGCCAGGCCGTCAGTTTCACCATTTTGCTCCTGGGCTGCAGCCGGGGCAGCAACATCCCCATCCGGCTGAAGAATTTCCGGTTCAAGGGCCACTATTATTACATGATCTTCCGGGGCGGCCTGCCTTCCCTGGCCCGGCAGAGTCTGTCGTCTCTTGCCACCATCAGTTTGAACCATGCCGCCGGTCCCTTTGGCGATGCAGCCATCGCCGCCATGGGCGTGGTGCAGCGGATCATGATGTTCGGCGCATCCACCATGCTGGGCTTCGGCCAGGGTTTCCAGCCCGTCTGCGGCTTCAACTATGGCGCGGGGTTGTACGACCGGGTGAAAAAGGGCTTCTGGTTCAGTGTCAAGATCTCCACCGCCGGCCTCATCGTCATCGCTGCTCTGGGCTTCATCTTTGCGCCGGAGCTCATCGGTCTGTTCCGGGATGATCCCAAGGTCATCGAGTACGGCGCTCTGGCCCTGCGGCTGCAGTGCCTGGTGCTGCCCACCCACAGCTGGATCGTCATGAGCAATATGATGCAGCAGTCCACCAACCGCACCATTTCCGCCACATTTTTGTCCATCGCGCGGCAGGGTCTGTTCTTCATCCCCCTGGTGCTGATCCTCTCCGCCGCTTTTGGAATGCTGGGCATCCAGATGACCCAGACCTGGGCCGATGTGCTGACACTGCTGTGTGCCATCCCCATCCAGATCCATGTGCTGAAAACCATGAAAAAATAAAAAATTGCAAAAAAAGGACTTTACAAATCGTCATTTATCTGCTATAATTCAACCCGTTCCACCACATGGCCCTGTGGTGCAGTCGGTTAGCACGCCAGCCTGTCACGCTGGAGGTCGACGGTTCGAGTCCGTTCGGGGTCGCCAAAACAAAAACCACCCAATCGGGTGGTTTTTTTGTTTTGATGAAAACGATGTGGTCTCGAAAGGCGGCTTCACGAAGGAATTTGAAGGTCTGGGCCCCTACCAGGGTGCAGCGCGGATGATCTGCAAATTCTACTATACCCTGTAAACAACATGGGCGCGTTGCAGTATTTTGCAACGCACCCATTCATTATTTCATTCAAATTTTCTGTCGTAGAGCAGTGCGGCGATCAGCACCACAAAGCAGGAAGTCTTCGTTGCCGCAGAGCCGCTATTTGCCCGATATCTTCATGAGTTTCCTTCCGCTGTGCCGGAGGATTATCTGCTGCATCATCTGACCGGCAGCTTTGCTGAAGCAGTAAAATGGTGGGTTGCACAGGATATGGCACCTGCACCGGAAACGGTGGCGGCGTATTACATCGCCGTAATCAGGTAATAGATAGATGCATCCTCGCGCGTGTAAGCACCTGATCTTTATTCAATCTACCATATTTACTTCAAGATTCCTCACGGTGCGCGCGGCCATGGTTCAAATATGCGCTATGGGCCTGCCGATCCGGACAAAAACTCGCGCTTACCCTTTGGCAAGCGCGAGTTGCAATTTAGATATCTTTCGGTATCAGGTATCTTTATCCCTGGGCATGATCAGGTTCATAATGATGGCGGTGAGGAACACGACAGCTACGCAATTTTCCGCAAAAATGGTACGAACGATGTCGGGAAAGATGTTGAATATTTCGGGCACCTGGGTGAAGCCCAGACCAATGCTCAGGGAAAGCGCCGCAATGGTGATATTGCGCTGGCTGAAACCACAGGAACCAATCATCTGCAGACCGGAGATCACAATGTTGCCGAACATCATAATGGTGCAGCCACCCAGAACGGCTTCGGGCAGTGTTGCCAGAACAGCACCAAAAGCGGGGAAAATACCAGCCAGGATCAAGATGCCTGCACCGGTAGCAATGGTGTAACGGTTGATGACCTTGGTCATGGCGAGTAATCCAACATTTTGGCTGAAGGAAGTGATGGGCATACAGCCAAAGCAGGCCGACAGGGAGCTGATGATGCCATCGCAGGCAAGGGATCCGGAGATTTCCTTCTCTGTCGCCTCACGACCCAAGGCCGTGTTGGTCATGGCAGCGGTATCACCGATGGTTTCGGTAGCGGATACCAGGAAAATCATGGTGACAGAAATGATGGCACTCAAATTGAACTCAGGCTTGTAGGGCATGAGTTTGGGCAGAGAAATAACAGCAACACCTTCCAGTGCAGA
This sequence comes from Faecousia sp., assembly GCA_045580365.1. Lineage (GTDB taxonomy): Bacteria > Bacillota > Clostridia > Oscillospirales > Oscillospiraceae > Faecousia. The sequence goes on along the minus strand of JAZNNP010000058.1, from coordinate 4,441 downwards.
GAAATCCACCTTGCCCATGCAAATTGCAACGATGTAGCCCACCACCAGGCCGAACAGAACAGAAAGCTGCTTCAGATGTCCTTTCGCGAAAATATTGAACAAAATGCAGCATACCAGTGTAATCGTACCTAAAACCCAGTTCTGCGCACTGCCGAAATCGGCAGAGCCGGCTCCGCCGGCAAAGGAATTGGCGCCCACGCTCAGCAGACTGAAGCCGATGGCGGTCACAACGCAGGCAGAAACAATGGGCGCGATGATCTTGCGCCAGTATTTGGCAAACAGGCCCAGCAGACCCTCGATAATGCCGCCTACGATGACGGCACCGATGATGGCTTCATAACCCCACTGAGGACCTACATAGCAGAATACAGACACAAAGGTAAAGCTGATGCCCATGACGATGGGGAGCCTTGCACCCAACTTCCATACGGTGAAGAGCTGCACCAGGGTGCCGATGCCTGCCATGATCATGGCGGTCTGGATCAGAGAAGCCATTTCCTGGGTGCTAAGGCCGCATGTGCCGGCAACGATCATGATGGGCGCGATGTTGGCGACAAACATCGCCAGTACATGCTGCAAACCAAAGGGGATGGATTTGAGAATCGGCACCTTGCCGTCCAGCGTGTAAATGTTGTCCATGGAAGCGGGGATCTTATTCTTGGTCATTTAGTGCTCCTCCTGGGGACGGAAAGTAATGGTTCCGGTTTCAGCATCCATGGCATCCACAATGGCCAGGGACTCCAAATGATAACCCAGATTACGGATAACACGGCCACCGATTTGGAAGCCTTTTTCTACCACGATGCCACAGCCTTCCACGATGGCGCCAGCACTTTCTACGATAGAGATCAGGCCTTGCAGCGCGCAGCCGTTAGCCAGGAAATCATCGATGATCAGAACATGCTCGCCTTCCTGGATATATTTTTTAGAGACAATGACCTGGTTTTTGTTCTTATGGGTAAAGGACTCTACCTCCGCCACATACACATCACCGTCAATGTTAATAGATTGGGTCTTCTTGGCAAAAACCATGGGCACGCCAAGCTGGTGCGCTACAAAGATAGCGACCGCAATGCCGGAGGCCTCGATGGTCAACACCTTGGTGATGGGTTTGCCTTCAAAACGGCGCTTAAATTCCTTGCCGATCTGTTCCATCAGCTTTGTGTCCATCTGATGATTCAAAAAGCTATCCACCTTCAGCACATTACCGGGTTTCACGATGCCGTCTTTTACGATTCTCTCTTCTAAGAAGTTCATAGCTCTGTCTCTCCTTAAAAAAATCAGATAGTACCGCACACAATCGCGTATACACTATCCTAACATAATTAGCCAAAAAAGTAAAATAAAAATATCGAAAAAACTCCCACCTGCGGTGAAGCAGGTAAGTGGATACCCTGGAAAGCACCTCATCGATGTCCCGGCGCAGGATGTCCCGGTGGGTCATACCGCCATCCTTGTGCACCCAGTATGCGCCTTTCTCACCGCCGTAGAATTTTGCGTTCTTCAGCACGGATTTTCCGTACTCCTGGCAAACCGCATCCGAGATCTCCCGCAGGCGGTAGTGGTCAGAAATATGGTTTTCAAACTTCCTGCCTGTGCGGAAGGATACGGAGTTCACGACGATGTGATTGTGGATGTTATCTGTGTTCAGGTGGGTGGTAACCACGATCTCGTAATCATCACCCCACATCCGCCGGGCGGTTTCCATGCCGAAGTTCTTCACAAGGCATCCACCGCCGCCGGTGATATAGAGCATCATGGTACCCTCGTAATAGCCGTGCTCCCGGAGTCTGCGGAAGATTCCGTCCACATACTCCTTTGCGATCATGCGGATGATCTTGATATCCGCTGCGGGGATGGAAGCAGTACCGGTGCAGAGGACTTCTTCGATGATGGCATCGTTGATCTCCCGCTGCGTTTTCTGCATAAACATCTCACGGATGGCCAGAGCGCATTGATAGGCGGCGAACTCCTTTTTCTGCCCGGAAGTCCAGGTAAGGGGCAAGCCTGCCGCAAGGACAATGTTGGCTTCAGTAAGTTCCGCATCCTTCAGTTCTTTGGCGATGGCCACCAAGGTCAGCAGATAGTAGTCCTCGTCTTTGATTTCCTCTGCGATGAATTCCTTGTGCCCCTCACCGATCAGGTAATACCAACCACCATAGGCCAGCCTGTCACCGGTGAATACGATATCTCCCTGGGTGTTCCGTTCCTTAACTACAAGAAGCTCTATGCCGTGAACGCAGCACACACCTACATCCGCACCATGCGCACCGGATACACGGTGCAGAGCAGCTATGCGGATAAACACCTTCGGGAGGTCATGTGGCAATACGCACAGTATGGGTATTGGTGTGATGAAGACACCATAGCTGCCATCGCTAAAGAAACCAAAATCGCCACAAAGAATGTAGAAGAAATTTTGATGGGCGGCCTGCTGAATATGAACAAGACAGATTTCTATCGGCACTATGGTGACGAAGACAGCGAAGAGAGTATGGAGGAAGTTGCCGCTGACGGCACATCCCAAACGGAAGAACTGTACTTGCGCATAGAGAAAGCAGAGAAAGTTATGTCAACCTTCGAGTCGCTCAATTACCGGGAACGGGCAATCGTTGCGGATCATCTTGGATTCTGTCGGGATTGCTATGCTACCCACTATTATGACCAGGAAGATCTTGATGTGGACGGTAAACCCAAGCGCAAAGCAAGGCGAAAGGTTCCCTTCATCGAACTGGCAGTGGAACATGGACTTGCATCCCCGGATACAGCAGACAAAACATACCGTAGAGCGTTGGAAAAGATGCGCAAAGCGCTCAGCAAATAACACATAAATGAAAAAGAGGTTTCGCACCAAAATGTATGCGAAACCTCTTGTACATATAAAAGGCTGACTTGCACGCGACTGCAAGCCAGCTTTTTGTTATTTCCACTTTTCAATCAGATTGCGGATTTGAGAGGCAAGTTTTGCGTTGTCCTTATTAGTACGGCCTTTGCAGGTCTTGACAAAGGCGAGAAGTGCTTCTGCGGCTGCAAGGAGGTCGCCATAGACCGCCCGTGCCCTGGCAGAACCCTTCATAACTTCCTCGCGACGGATCGGTTTGGAATCCGCATAGACAGTCATTCTGCCAGTAGTCAGATCGTATTCCGTTCCGCTATAGGGTGCTTCCGCATAGTAACCCATCTGAGTCAGCAACTTCTGGAACACGATACAAGCAGCATCGTCGCCATGGTTGACAAACACCATCCGCGGCTTCTCCTTGAACCCAGCCAGCCAATGCAGCAGACCAGCCTGGTCCGCGTGACCGCTGGTGCCGTGGAGCGCTGCGATTTCCGCATTGACAGTAATATCCTCACCGAACAGCCGGACATACTGTGCGCCATCCTGCAGTTTTCTACCAAGAGAACCTTCTGCCTGATAACCTACAAACAGAATGGTATTTTCCTCACCCCAAAGGTTGTGCTTGAGGTGATGACGAATACGGCCTGCCTCGCACATACCGCTGGCAGAAAGGATCACCTTCGGGCGTTTGTCAAAGTTGATCTGTTTCGATTCGTCGGAAGTCACCGACAGGCAAATATCGTCAAACCATATGGGATTGATACCTTGCCTTACCAAAGCAGCTGTTTCTTCGTCGAAACAGCTCTGGTCGCATTGCAGGAAGATGCCGGTAGCTTCCACAGCCAGAGGGCTATCCACATACACCGGGAATCCATCGTGCCCCTTAACCATTCCTTCCTGCTTGATCTGGCGGATGGCGTAGAGCATTTCCTGGGTTCTGCCTACCGCAAAAGACGGGATCACCACATTACCGCTCCGGTCAAAGGTTCGCTGCAGCACATCAGCCAGTTCCCCAACAGTATTGCCCGGCTTTTCGTGGAGACGGTTGCCATAGGTAGATTCCAGAACAAGGTAGTCCGTTTCTTCTACCGGCAGAGGGTCTTTGATCAGTGGCTGATTGATATTACCCACATCACCGCTGAACACAATTTTCTTTGTAACGCCGTCCTCGGTCAGCCACAATTCAATACAGGCAGAGCCCAACAGGTGTCCGATATCCGAAAATCTAACAATGATGCCTTCTTCTGCCTGGATCACCTGACCGTATTCGCAGGGACGAAAACGGGAGATCGCGCCAATGGCATCTGCCATGGTGTAGACCGGTACAACTAATTCATCACCGGCACGCTGTGCTTTCCGGTTCTGCCACTCCGCTTCGGATTCCTGAATGTGGGCGGAGTCCCGCAGCATAATGTTGCACAGATCGCAGGTAGTAGTCGTTGCATAAATGCTTCCTCGGAAGCCGTCCTTATAAAGCTTGGGCAGCATACCGGAATGGTCGATATGGGCGTGGGTCAAAAATACCGCTTCAATGGTATTAGCAGGCACAGGGATCGGCACATTCTCAAATACGTCGATCCCTTGCTCCATACCGCAGTCCAC
>JAZNNP010000057.1:0-24352 GCA_045580365.1 Faecousia sp. | reverse complement strand
CGGCGGCTATTCCACCATTTCTCTGGGCTACGCAGGCCTTTACGAGTGCGTCAAGTACATGACAGGCCGCTCCCACACCGATGAGGCTGCCAAGCCCTTTGCGCTGAAGGTCATGCAGCACATGAACGACGCCTGCAAGGGCTGGAAGGCCCAGCACAAGATCGACTTCTCCCTTTACGGCACTCCGCTGGGGTCCTCCACCTACAAGTTCGCCAAGTGCCTGCAGAAGCGGTTTGGTATGGTGCCCGGTATCAATGACAAGGGCTACATTACCAACTCTTACCACGTCCACGTGACCGAAGAGATCGATGCTTTCACCAAGCTGAGCTTTGAGGCGCAGTTCCAGCATCTGTCTCCCGGCGGCGCCATCAGCTATGTGGAAGTGCCCAACATGCAGCAGAATATCGACGCGGTTCTGGAACTGATGAAGTTCATGTATGAGAACATCATCTACGCCGAGCTGAACACCAAGAGCGACTACTGCCAGTGCTGCGGCTATGACGGCGAGATCCAGATCCAGGAAGACGACGGCAAGCTGATCTGGGTGTGCCCCCAGTGCGGCAACACCGATCAAAGCAAGATGAATGTGGCCCGCCGGACCTGCGGCTACATCGGTACCCAGTACTGGAACCAGGGAAGAACCCAGGAGATCAAGGACCGGGTGCTGCATCTGTAAGATGAAGAACAGAAACTGCTCCTCCGGGTTCGGAGGAGCAGTTTTTTGCAATGAGAAAGGGTGCGCGGAAAAGCGCACCCTTTGACGTTTACAGTTCGCAGTTGCCCACGGTTCTGGGGAAGGGGAGGACGTCCCGGATGTTCTGCATGCCGGTCAGGTACATGACGCAGCGCTCGAAGCCCAGGCCGAAACCGGCGTGGCGGGCGGAGCCGTACTTCCGCAGGTCCATGTAGAAGCCGTAATCCTCGGGGTTCATGCCCAGTTCCTCAATGCGCGCCTTCAGCAGATCGTAGTTGTCCTCACGCTGAGATCCGCCGATGTTCTCGCCGATGCCGGGTACCAGGCAGTCCATGGCTGCCACGGTCTTGCCGTCGGGGTTCAGCTTCATATAGAACGCCTTGATCTCCTTGGGGTAATCGGTGACAAACACGGGGCGCTTGAACACTTCCTCGGTGAGGTAACGCTCGTGCTCGGTCTGCAGGTCGCAGCCCCAGGACACGGGGTAGTCGAACTCGGAATTGTGCTTTTCCAGGATCTCGATGGCCTCGGTGTAGGTGATGTGGCCGAAATCGGAGTTCAGCACATTGTTCAGCCGGTCCAGCAGGCCCTTATCCACGAAGGAGTTGAAGAACTCCATTTCCTCGGGGGCCCGCTCCAGAACGTAGGCGATGATATACTTGATCATATCCTCAGCCAGGCGCATATCGTCCTGCAGGTCGGCGAAGGCGATCTCCGGCTCGATCATCCAGAACTCGGCGGCGTGGCGGGTGGTGTTGGACTTTTCCGCCCGGAAAGTGGGGCCGAAGGTGTAGATGTTACGGAAGGCCATGGCGAAAGTTTCGCCGTTGAGCTGGCCGGAAACGGTCAGGTTGGTGGGCTTGCCGTAGAAATCCTGAGAGAAATCCACTTTGCCGTCCTCGGTCTTGGGGACGTTGTTCAGGTCCAGCGTGGTGACCTGGAACATTTCGCCGGCACCCTCACAGTCGGAACCGGTGATCAGGGGCGTGTGGACATAGACGAAGTCCCGATCCTGGAAGAACTGATGGATGGCCATGGCAGCCAGGCTGCGGATGCGGAACACGGCCTGGAAGGTGTTGGTCCGGGGGCGCAGGTGGGTGATGGACCGCAGGAACTCCATGGAGTGGCGCTTGGGCTGCAGGGGATAGTCGCCGGTGGAAGGACCTTCCACAGTGACAGTGTCCGCCTGGATCTCAAAGGGCTGCTTGGAGTCGGGGGTCAGCACCACGCGGCCCTTGACGATGAGGGCGGCGCCGATGTTGATCTTGGAGATTTCCTGAAAATTCTCGATGGAATCATTATAAACAACCTGAACGGGGGTGAAATAAGTGCCGTCGTTCAGGACGATGAAGCCAAATTGCTTACTGGGGCGGCGATTGCGTACCCAGCCGCCGATCTCAACGGTTTGGTCGGCGTATTTTTCGGTGTTCTTGAACAGCTCGCGAACAGAAATCAGTTCCATAACGCAAATTCCTTTCTTGGTTTTATGAAATCTTTGGTTATTATAAGACAGGCTGTGAAAATTTACAAGAGGAAAGTTGCATTTTTGTGGAAAAATATCAAAAACCTCCGAAGAAAACTCTTCGGAGGTTTGATTTATCCACGGAGGATCCGCTTGCGGGCGATATTGATGGGGCCTTCGTTCATGTGATTGATCCAGGCCAGGCTCTTGCCGCAGCCATAGGCCACACAGCAATCCGGATCGTCGGCCAGGGTACACTGGATGCCGGTCCGCTCGGTCAGCAGCTTATCCATACCCCACAGCTGGCTGCAGCCGCCGGTGAGGACGATGCCGTTCTGGGAAATATCGCTGACCAGCTCGGGGCTGGTCTCTTCCAGCACGGACAGCACGGCATCGATGATATCCCGGATGGAGCGGCGCAGCACATCATAGATCTCGGAAGAAAGGAGCGTCAGCTCCCGGGGCAGGCCGGTCTTGGCATCGCGGCCTTTGATGGTCATGCTGATCTCCTCGGGCCGGGGATAAGCGCAGCCGATCTGGATCTTGATATTTTCCGCCGTGGCCTGGCCGATGACCACGCCGTGCTTGCGGCGGACATGGCGGGCGATGCTCTCGTCCAGAGCGTCACCGGCCATTTTGATGGAACTGGAAACGGCAACGCCGGACAGGGTCAGCACCGCAATGTCCGTAGTGCCGCCGCCGATATCCACCACCATGTGGCCGTTGGGACCCCGCAGATCCAAATTGGCGCCCAGGGCTGCAGCCAGGGGCTCTTCGATCAGATAGGCCCGGCGGGCGCCGGCATCGATGGCGGCGTTGATGACGGTACGCTCCTCCACTTCCGTAACACCGCTGGGCACGCAGATGACCACACGGGGCTTGGGGGTGAACAGGGAGCTTTTGTTGATCTGCTTGAACAGGGCCTGGAGCATCTGCACGGTCATTTCATGGTCGGAGATGACGCCGTCCTTCAAAGGCTTCATAGCCACCACATTACCGGGGGTGCGGCCCAGCATATTCCGGGCGGCAGTACCCACCTGGAGGATCTTGCCGGTGTTTTTATCCACGGCCACCACGGCGGGCTCCCGGATGACGATGCCCTTGCCATCCTCGTAGATCAGAATATTGGAAGTGCCCAGGTCGATGCCCAGGTCATGGGAGAACAAACGAAAAGCCATATCTTTCACCTGCTTTTAGCTTTATGCCGGGCTGCGGCCACGGCACCGAGATGTACTTCTTTGGCGCCGGCAGTCAGCAAGACCCGGGCGCATTCGCCGGCGGTGGCGCCGGTGGTCACGATATCGTCCAGCAGCAAGATCCGCTTGCCGGCGACGGCGGTATGATCGGTCACTTGGTAGACACCCAGCACATTGGCCCGGCGTTTGGCATCGCCGTGAATGCCGGATTGGGGACGGTTATGGCGGATCTTTTTCAGCAGCGGCTGGGGCGTCATGCCCAGCTCTGCACCTACATAAGTCGCCAGCAGCTCCACCTGGTCAAAGCCCCGCTTCCACCGGCGCAGCCGGCTGATGGGCACCCAGGTCAGAAGATCAAAACCCTCCGGGTGCTGCTGCAGTAACTTCATGGCAAGAAGCCGTCCATAGGCCGGGGCATAAGCCCGGGCGCTGCGGAATTTATAGCGCAGAAGGCTGGCTCTTACAAGGTCTTCATAATACCAAATTGCAGCCCAACTGTCAAGGAAAGACAGCCGATTTCGGGAGGCGGGGCACTCCGGGGCCTCTATACGGCAGTTGTGGCACAGATCCAGTTCGCTATTTTCCAGGATCCGGCGACACAAAATGCATTTGGGTGGGAATAATAAACGGGTAAGGATCATGATGTTTTCCCCTGAAGCCGCAGTTTAAGGCCGGTATAGCGGCGGTTGCGGCGGGCGTTTTCGGTCATGGCGGCCACGGTCTCCTCCCGGCCGGCGATGATCAGCAGTTCCCGGGCCCGGGTAATGGCGGTATACAGCACACTGCGGATCAGCAGGTTGGGGTGGCCGCTGAAGGCGGTGAGGATCACGGCTCGGTATTCGCTGCCCTGGCTTTTATGGACGGTCATGGCATAGGCCGGCTCCAATTCGGACAGCTGGTCAAATTCATAGACGGCCTGGCGGTCGTCAAAAACGATGGTCAGGGTCTCGCCCTGGGGATCGATGGCGGTGATGGTGCCCACGTCGCCGTTGAAAATGCCGGTGCCTGCGGCGCTGCCGTCGCATTTTTTCCACATGATGTCGTAGTTATTGCGGATCTGCATGACCCGGTCGCCTTCCCGGTAAGTGAAATCCCCGAATGGCCGTTCCCGTTTGGTGGGGCCGGCAGGGTTGAGAGCCTCCTGGAGGACCTTGTTCAGGGCGCCGGTGCCCACGCCGCCTTTGCGGGTGGGGGAAAGGACCTGGATCTGATCGGCAGGGATGCCCATGTTTTTGGGCAGCCGGGTGGCGCAAAGGCCCACCACCGTTTGCCGCAGCTCTTCCTCACTGCGGCAGGGCAGGAAGAAAAAGTCGCTTTTGCGATCCCGCAGGTTGGGCTGCTCGCCCCGGTTGACCCGGTGGGCATTCATGACGATGAGGCTCTCCTGGGCCTGGCGGAAGATCTCCGTCAGCCGGACGGTGGGGAGCATATCGCTGCGGAGCATATCGCAGAAGGGGAAGCCGGGGCCCACGGGGGGCAACTGGTCCGGGTCACCTACCAGGATCAGCCGTTTTCCCTGGGGAATGGCCTTCAGCAGGCTGTGCAGCAGCTGGATGTCCACCATGGACATTTCGTCCACGATGACGGCATCGGTCTTGAGGGGATTGTCCTCATTGCGGCGGAAGAACATCTGGCCGCTGGACGGATCGATGTCGGTTTCCAGCAGGCGGTGGATGGTGGAAGCATCCCGGCCGGTGACCTCCGTCAGCCGTTTGGCGGCCCGGCCCGTGGGGGCGGCCAGGACGCATTTCAGGTCCATTTGGTCAAACAGGGACAAAATGCCGTTGAGGATGGTGGTTTTGCCGGTGCCGGGGCCGCCGGTGATGAGCAAAATGCCCCGGGTGGCCGCTTCCCGGATGGCCTGCTCCTGCTGGTCGGAATACTCCAGGCCGCTGTCTTTGGAGGCGCGGCGCACCATGGCATTCAGCCGGGCAGGGGCGGGGAAATCCAAATCGGCAAATTGCAGGAGCCGGTGGGTGCAGTATCCTTCGGCCTCGTGGAGGGCGGCCAGGTAGATGACGGTAATGCCGGCCAGGGTGTTTTGCACCAGGCGGCCGTGTTCCAGAAGGGACTCCAGGCCCTTTTCCACGGCATCTTCCTCCACGCTCAGCAACTGGGCGGTGGCGGCGGATAGCTTATCCTTGGGCAGGAAAGTATGGCCGGCATAGAGGTTATAATGTAATTCAAAGAGGATGCCGGCCTGGACCCGGCGGGGGTCATCCCCGGCGACGCCGATCTCGATGGCGAAGCGGTCCACGGCGCCGAAGGGGGCGTCCAGACCTTTATCCATGAGCAGGTAGGGGTCATCATAGAGCAATTCCACGGTCTGTTCGCCGTAGAGTTTATAAGTGCGGACAGCCAGTTCGGCGGGAAGCTGATGCTGGGTGAAAAATTCCATCAGTTGCCGCATACCCACCCGCAGGCGGAATTCTTCGCCGATAGAGCGGGCTTTTTCCCGGGAGATGCCGGAAACTTCAGCCAGCCGTTCCGGCTCCCGTTCCATGACCGCCAGGGTCTCGTCACCAAAGCGCTGGACGATCCGGGCGGCGGTTTTGGGGCCAATGCCCTTGATAATGCGGCCGGAAAGATACTGCAGGATCTCACTGCTGGTCTGGGGCAGCAGACGTTCCAGGAATTCGGCCTCGAACTGGCGGCCGTAGCTGGCGTGGGTGCTCCAACGGCCGGTGACCATGAGCCGCTCGCCTACGGCGGGCAGGGGAATGGTGCCCACCACGGTGACGGCCTGGCCGCCGCCTACACTGAGCCGGAGCACGGCGTAACCGTTTTCATAATTTTGGTAAACCACGGCGCCGACGGTGCCCTGGAGGATCTCCAATTCCTGTTCCATGAGGGATGTTCGCTCCTGCTTTGTGTTGATGAGGTAAATGGTTGTTTAGGAGAACAAGCCCGCGTTGGGGCGAGCCTTGCGGTCGCCCTAAATGCGAGATCTATTGCGCCTTCGGCGAAGGGCGACCGCAAGGGTCGCCCCTACGCGATGACTGCATAAACAACAATTTCTATTTTCTTTATTCTACAACATTTTGCGGCTGATGAAAAGGGCTTTTGCAAAATAAATATGGAGTAAAGATTCGAAAGAAAGACAAAATATTTACAAATATTTCTTGAAACTTATGGGGAGATGGGGTATAATATAGCACAATGGCGAAAATTGCGTTTTGAGAGGTGTGCCCCATGAAAGATCTGCATCTGATCGTCTGGCTGAGTCAGCTGGGATTCAGTGTGGCATTTCCGTTGGCGGGGTTTATTTTGCTGGCTGTTTGGCTCCATAAAAACTGCGGTTGGGGCGAATGGGTGATTTGGGCAGGCATCCTGCTGGGCGTGATCACTTCCATAGAAGGACTGCGTTCTTCGCTGAAGATTCTGGAAAAGATGAGCCGGCGCAAAGAGGAAAAAGAACCTCCTGCCGTTTCGTTTAACGATCATGAGTGACAATAGGGGAGATGAATTTTGGAATCCCGTAGATATGTAATTAAAGAGACCCTGTTGGTGTTGATCGGGCAGGCAGTTTGCGTGGGCGTAATGCTGGCGGTGATGGCACTGCTGGGGTATTGGAGTCAGACGGTATGGCTGGGCGGCATTTTTGGCGGCCTTATTGCCACTGCCAATTTCTTTTTTATGGCCATAGCGGCGACCATCGCATCGGACAAAGCCGTCAATCAGGACGTGAAAGGCGGCCAAGCCACGGTGCAGATTTCTTACATCGCCCGGCTGGCGGTGATGGCAGTGCTGTTCTTTGCGCTGATCAAGGGCGGCATTTGCGATGTGTTTTCTCTGGTGTTGCCGCTGGTATTTACCCGACCGGTGCTGACAGTTGTAGAATTCTTCAGAAAGGGTGATCAGGCAACGTGAATATCAATGTTTCCGGTTCGTATGTGTACTATACGATCCCCATTTTGGGTGGCATCAACATCACCCAAACAACGGTATCGGGTCTTGTGGTGACGATTTTGCTGTGCCTTGCATTTTACTATTGCGGCAAAGATCTGAAGAAGCGGCCCGACGGTAAGCAGGTGTTGGTGGAAAAAGGTGTGCTGATGCTCTACAACATGGTGGTGGACACCATGGGAAAGCACAACGCCCATTTTCTGCCGCTGATCGGCACGATTTTCCTCAGCTCTATTTGCTCGTCGCTGATCGGCATGACCGGTTTTCTTCGCTCCGCTACTGCGGATCTGAGTGTGCCGCTGGTTTGGGCGCTGATCGTAACAGCGGTGATCTGGTACAACAATATCAAAAACAACGGTTTTGTGGGCTGGCTGAAAGGCTTTACGGAGCCGGTGGTGGTCATGACACCCATGAACATCATCTCGGAGATCGCCCAGCCGGTGTCTATGGCCTTCCGTCATTTCGGTAATGTGGCCGGCGGCGGTGTGATCACCAGCATTCTGTATACGGCGTTGAGCATGGCCTCTGCCCTGGTACTGAATCTGATCGCTTCCAGCGGTATTGCGGTAGCCGCGGCACTGTTGTTGCTGGGCGCGGGCCTGATCCTGCTGTGGTACAAGAAGAAAAAGACCGCCGCATTGGTGTTTGGCATCATTATGGCGATCCTGGGGATCCTGGGCGGCCTGCAAGCGCAGGGAATTCTGTCCGGCGTGCCGATCTTCGCGTTCGGTATTCCGGCGGTGTTGTCGCTGTATTTTGACCTGTTTTCCGGATTTGTGCAGGCGCTTGTTTTCAGCCTGCTGTCCATGGTCTATATTGCCGGTTCCTGCCCCGAACCGGAAGAGGCAGCTAAATAACCATTTGTCGAAAAATAAATTTATATAAAACACACATTCTTAGGAGGACATTATTATGATGGAATTCAATGTTTATTTTCTGAAGGCCGCCTGCGCTATCGGCGCCGGTCTGTGCATGGGCATCGGCGCTATCGGCCCCGCAATCGGTGAAGGTAACGCTGTTGGTAAGGCTCTGGAAGGCATGGCCCGTCAGCCCGAGGCTGCCGGCAACCTGCGTACCAACATGATCCTGGGCTGTGCCATTACCGAGACCACCGGTATTTACTCCCTGCTGATCTCTTTCCTGATCCTGTTTGCAACGAACGTATAATTCGCCCTTCCCAATTTCCACAAGAAAGGAGCGAAATGCGTGGGAGAATTTCAAAGCTTTATCGGCGTTGACTTCTGGACTGCGCTGTTCACTCTGCTGAATTTTCTGGCAGTACTGTATGTGGGCAAGCGGTTCCTGTGGGGCCCGGTAATGAAAATCATCCAGGAACGCCAGCAGGAGATCGACGATCTGTATGCCGATGCCGGAAGCGCCAAGGCCAAGGCTGAAGCACTGGAGACGGAATATCAGCAAAAGATGGCTGCTGCGGCTGCTACCGCGGAGCGCATCGTGAAAGAGGCGGTGGCCCGGGGACAGGCCCGGGAGGATGAGATCATCCGCCAGGCCAATGTCCAGGCAGACGCTTTGCTGAATAAGGCCGCGGCAGATATCGCCATGGAAAAGAAAAAGGCGCTCAATGATGCCAAAAACGAGATCTCCGGCATGGCTGTGGCTATTGCGGAGAAGGTGGTTGGCCGGACGCTGAACGATACGGACCAGGCTGCGCTGGTGGATGCCTTTATCGACGAATTGGGTGACCAGGTATGACGCAGGTAGGAAGTGTTTACGGCGAGGCGCTGTATGATCTGGCCAAGTCCGAGGGACTTTCTGCCGGGATCCTGGAGGAGATCTTCACCCTGGAAGAAAGCTTCCGGCAGGAACCGGCGTTCCTGCGGCTGCTGGCTGCCCCCAACCTGAGCAAGGAAGAGCGCTGCGATTTGGTGGATCAGTGTTTCCGGGGCAAGGTGCATCCGTATGTACTGAATTTTCTGAAGATCCTGACGGAGAAGGGGTATACCCGCTTCTTCGGCGATTGCTGCGCATCTTACCGGGAACTTTACAACCGGGATAACGGCATCCTGCCGGTGACGGCGGTGACGGCTGTGGCGCTGACTGCGGAGCAGTCCGAAAAACTGAAGGCGAAGCTGACGACCCTGACGGGAAAGACGGTGGAGCTGACCAACCGGGTGGAACCCGGCGTTCTGGGCGGCGTGCGCCTGGACTATGACGGCAAGCGTGTGGATGATACGGTATCCCATCGTCTGGATACGGTACGCAGTTTGCTGAAAAACACCATTATTTGACGAGAAAGCAGGTTCAACATGGAATTAAGACCTGAAGAAATTACAAAGATCATCCGTGCCCAGATCAAAAACTATGAGCATAAGCTGGAAGTCAGCGAAACGGGCGTGGTGATCCTGGTGGGCGACGGCATTGCCAAGGCTTCCGGCCTGGATCAGTGCATGGCCGGTGAGCTGGTGGAATTCCCCAACGGCGCATTCGGCATGGCCCAGAATTTGGAAGAGGATACGGTGTCCATTACCATCCTGGGTTCTGACAACGGCATCAAGGAAGGCGACATCGTCAAGCGTACCGGCCGGGTGGTTTCCGTGCCGGTGGGCAAGAACCTGATCGGCCGCGTGGTCAACGCCCTGGGCGAGCCCATCGACGGCAAGGGCACCATCGAGCCCGAGGGTTTCCGGGCTATTGAGATGCCCGCACCCGGCATCATCGATCGGAAGCACGTGTCCCGCCCCCTGCAGACCGGCATCAAGGCCATCGACTCCATGATCCCCATCGGTCGCGGACAGCGTGAGCTGATCATCGGTGACCGCCAGACCGGTAAGACCACCATTGCCACCGATACCATCCTGAACCAGAAGGGTAAGGATGTGATCTGCATCTATGTGGCCATTGGCCAGAAGCGTTCCACCGTTGCCCAGGTGGTAGACAACCTGGCTGCCGGCGGCGCTATGGACTACACCATCGTGGTTTCCGCCACCGCTTCCGAACTGGCGCCCATGCAGTACATTGCGCCCTACACCGGCTGCACCATGGGTGAGCATTTCATGCACCAGGGCAAGGATGTGCTGGTGATCTATGACGATCTGAGCAAGCACGCGGTGGCCTATCGTGCCATCTCCCTGCTGATCCGCCGTCCTCCCGGACGGGAAGCCTATCCCGGCGACGTGTTCTATCTCCACTCCAGACTGCTGGAGCGGGCAGCCCAGCTGTCCGACGAGCTGGGTGGCGGCAGCTTGACGGCCCTGCCCATCATCGAGACCCAGGCCGGCGACGTTTCCGCTTATATTCCCACTAACGTGATCTCCATCACCGACGGCCAGATCTTCCTGGAGTCTGAACTGTTCAACTCCGGCATTATGCCTGCGGTGAACCCCGGCATCTCCGTGTCCCGCGTGGGCGGCGATGCCCAGATCAAGGCCATGAAGAAGGTGGCCGGTTCTTTGAAGCTGCTGTATTCCCAGTACCGGGAACTGCAGAGCTTCGCCCAGTTCGGTTCTGATCTGGATGCGGATACCAAGAGCCGTCTGGCTCTGGGTGAGCGGATCGTGGCGGTACTGAAGCAGCGGAACAATGCGCCCGTGGAAGTTGCCCACCAGGTGTGCATCATCTACGCGGTGACCCACGGATATCTGAACAAGCTGGCTCTGGAGCAGGTGCCGGAATTCGAGCGGCGGCTCCAGGAGTTTATGGAAAATCGCTATGACCATGTTTTGAAGGCCATCCGGGAAACCGGTAAGCTGGAGAGCGAAAGCGAAGAGGCGCTGAAGGCGGCGCTGGCTGAGCTGATGGCCGAGTTCGTCCCCAACGCGTAAGGAAGGAGGGCGGACATGGCTGGCGTTTCCACAAAAGAGATCAAAAATCGCATCCGGAGCATGGAAAGCACCAAGCAGATCACAAAGGCCATGGAAATGGTGGCGGCATCCAAGCTGCGCCACGCCCAGCAGAAAGTGCTTTCCTCCCGGCCTTATTTTGAGATCCTGCATGATACGATCCACGACATTCTGGAAGACAATACGGATTTTTCCTCCCCCTATCTGACCCGGCGGGAAGTCAAGCGGTCGCTGTATATCGTGATCGCCGGTGACCGCGGTTTGGCCGGTGGCTACAACAGCAACATCTTGAAGCTGGTGCAGCAGGAGATCCAGGGAAAAAATGTGGTGGTGCTGCCCATCGGCAAGAAGGCGGTGGACTACTACAAGACCCGGGGCATGGAACTGCTGACGGAGCGGTATCACGATGCGGCGGAAATGTCCATCGGCGATTGCTTCTCTGTGGCAAAGCAGATGAGCAAGGGATATCTGGCAGGTGAATACGATGAGATCGTGGTGGCCTACACGGGTTTTGTGTCGGCCCTGTCCCAGACACCGGCGACGCTGAAAATGCTGCCGCTGGAGCACACGGACGGGGATGCCAAGCCCGCCGGCGACATCCTCTATGAGCCCAACAGCCTGGAGGTGTTCGACGCCATCGTGCCGGAATATTTGGGCGGTTTGCTCTACGGCGCGCTGTGCGAGAGCTGCTGCTCCGAGCAGGCGGCCCGCCGCATGGCGATGGACGCTGCCACCCAGAACGCGGAAGATATGATCGCGGATCTGAGTCTGAAATTCAACCAGGCCCGGCAGGCGGCCATTACCAACGAGATCATCGATATCGTTGCAGGTTCTTAACATTGACAAGCTAACTTAAAGGAGTGGAATCCTATGGTTCAATCTATCGGAACGGTGATCCAGGTCATGGGCCCTGTTCTTGACATTCGCTTTGCGGAAGATCAGCTGCCTCAGCTGCTGTCGGCTATCGAGGTGCGGCTGGAGGATCGGGTGATCGTGGCAGAGGTGGCTCAGCACATTGGCGACAATGTGGTGCGCTGCATCGCCATGTCTTCCACCGACGGCCTGTGCCGTGGCGCGGAAGCTTATGACACCGGCTCTCCCATCCGGGTGCCGGTAGGTGAAGAGTGCCTGGGCCGCGTGTTCAACCTGCTGGGTCAGCCCATCGACAACGGCGCTCCTGTCCAGGCGGCGGAGTCCTGGCCCATCCACCGCAGCGCCCCTGCTTATGACGAGCAGGAGCCCGCTACGGAGATCCTGGAGCCCGGCATCAAGGTCATTGACCAGATCTGCCCCTACGCTAAGGGCGGTAAGATCGGCCTGTGCGGCGGCGCCGGCGTCGGCAAGACGGTGCTGATCCAGGAGCTGATCTACAACATCGCCACGGCCCACAACGGCTATTCCGTGTTTACCGGCGTTGGCGAGCGTACCCGTGAGGGTAACGACCTGTACAATGAAATGACGGAATCCGGCGTTATTTCCAAGACCGCCATGGTGTTCGGTCAGATGAACGAGCCCCCCGGAGCCCGTATGCGGGTGGGTCTGTCCGGTTTGACCATGGCGGAGTACTTCCGCGATGTGAAGCACCAGGACGTGCTGCTGTTCATCGACAATTTTTTCCGTTTCACCCAGGCCGGTTCGGAAGTTTCCGCCCTGCTGGGCCGTATGCCCTCCGCCGTTGGTTACCAGCCCACCCTGGCAACGGAAATGGGCGCCCTGCAGGAGCGCATCACTTCCACCAAGAATGGCTCCATCACGTCCGTCCAGGCGGTTTATGTGCCGGCTGACGACCTGACCGACCCGGCCCCTGCCACCACATTTGCCCACCTGGATGCCACCACGGTTCTGGATCGTGGCATTGCGTCTTTGGGCATTTACCCTGCGGTGGACCCCCTGGACTCCACCTCCCGGATTCTTTCTCCGGAAGTGGTGGGCCGGGAACATTACGAAACTGCCCGCGCGGTGCAGAATATCCTGCAGCGGTATAAGGAACTGCAGGACATCATCGCCATCATGGGCATGGACGAACTCAGCGAAGAGGACAAGCTGACGGTGAACCGCGCACGTAAGGTGCAGCGTTTCCTGAGCCAGCCTTTCCATGTGGCTGAGCAGTTTACCGGTTACAAGGGTACCTATGTGCCCCTGAAGGAGACCATCCGTTCCTTCCGGGAGATCATCGAAGGCAAGCATGACGAGATCCCCGAGTCTTACTTCCTCTATGCCGGCACCATTGACGAAGTGGTGGCCAAGTACCGGGGCGGTGAGCAGGCATGACCAGCTTCCCTTTGAAGATCGTAACGCCCTACGGCCCGGTGTTTGACGGCCAGGCAGAAGAACTGGTGGTACGCACCACCGGCGGCGACCTGGGCGTGCTGGCAGGCCATGTGGATTGCGTGGCGGCCCTGGGTATGGGCCGGGCTACGGTGATCGTGGACGGTGTGAAGCGGTATGGCGCTTGCATCGGCGGTATGCTGTCTGTCAACGGCGGCAAAGTGACCCTGGTGCCCACCACTTTCGAGTGGGCGGAGGACATCGATGCGGACCGCGCGGACGCATCCTATGCGGCGGGCCAGAAGGTGCTGGCCGACAAGAACGCCAGCCAGACGGATATTCGCCTGGCCCAGGCCCGGATCCGCAGAGCCTTGGTCCGCAAGAGCGTTGCCACAGAAAAATGATGAAAATGGAGCGTGCTGCGATAAGCGGCACGCTTCTTTTTTGCGTGCAGGGTCTTTTTTTGGTCGCGGATGCATAGAATAGCCAGATGGAAGGGGGATCTGTATGTGCGCGATCGCAGGAATCTTGGATCTGGCCTGTGGGCCGGAGACGCAAAAGAAGATGCTGCAGACCATGGCCCGCCGGGGCCCGGATGATCAGGGCATTTGGCAGCAGGAAGGCTGCACCCTGCTTCATGCCCGGCTGGCGGTGATCGACCCCGTCGGCGGGGCGCAGCCTATGGCGCTGACCCGGGGCGGCAGGGAATATGTGCTGGCGTATAATGGGGAACTGTACAACACGCCGGAACTGCGGCGGGAATTGGAGACGTTGGGACACTGTTTTTTTGGGCATTCCGACACGGAGGTGCTGCTCCACGCCTATGCACAGTGGGGCGGGGAATGCCTGGAAAAGCTCAATGGCATTTACGCCTTTGCGGTGTGGGAGGGTCATAACCGGCGGCTGTTCCTGGCCCGGGACAGAATGGGAGTGAAACCCCTGTTTTTCAAGCGGCATGGGACGGGGCTGGTCTTTGCTTCGGAGATCAAGACCATTCTGGCCTATCCCGGAGTGGAAGCGGCGCTGGATGAGCAGGGGGCGGCAGAGATCCTCCTGCTGGGTCCCGGCCGGAGTCCCGGCTGCGGCGTACTCCGGGGCATGGAGGAATTGGAGCCGGGGTGCTGCGGCTATTATGAGCAGGGGCGGCTGCGGCTGCACCGCTATTGGAAACTGACGGACCGGGAACACCGGGAGAATTTTGAAGAAACGGCGGAGCAGGCGCAGTATTTGGTGACGGATGCCATCCGGCGGCAGACGGTATCCGATGTGCCGGTGGGGACATTCCTATCCGGCGGGTTGGATTCCAGCCTGATCACTGCAATCTGCGCAGAGAAAATGCCGGGGCTGCACACCTTTTCCGTAGATTATGCCGATAACGACCGGTATTTTGTGCCCAGCAAGTTCCAGCCCAATTCCGACGGCCACTATATCCGCCGGATGCAGCAGGTGCTGGACACAAACCACCACTGGTGCGTGCTGACGCCGGAAGATCTGATGGGAGATCTTGAAAATGCCGTACGGGCCCGGGATCTGCCGGGGATGGCGGATGTGGATATTTCATTGCTGTGTTTTTGCCGGCAGATCCGGCAGCAGGTGACGGTGGCCATTTCCGGGGAATGCGCCGATGAGATCTTCGGTGGGTATCCCTGGTATCGGGATCCGGAAGTCCGCAGCCGGGAGGGATTCCCGTGGGCGCAAAACAGCCTGATCCGCCGGGGGATGCTCCACCCGGAGCTGCGAAAGAATTTGCACTGTGAGGATTATGTCCGGGCTCGGTATGAGCGGACTTGCAAAGAAAGCGACATCCTGCCGGGGACATCGCCCCTGGAGCGGCGGATGAAAGAAATGGTCAATCTGAATATGCGGTGGTTCATGCAGACACTGCTGGACCGAAAGGACCGGATGAGTATGTTCTCCAGCCTGGAGGTGCGGGTGCCATTCTGCGATCACCGTATTGCTCAGTATTTGTACGGCGTGCCATGGGAATTTAAGGATCACCGGGGGCAGGAAAAGGGGTTGCTGCGGCAGGCTATGACCGGCATATTGCCGGAGGAGGTGCTGTGGCGGAAAAAGAGTCCCTATCCCAAAACCCATGATCCCCGGTATCTGGAACTGGTCAGCCGACGGCTGGAGGAATTGCTGGAAGAAAAAGATGCGCCGGTGTTTTCCTTGGTGAATCGGAGCGCGGCCCGAACGCTGCTGACCACGGAATACGCCTGGCCCTGGTATGGGCAGTTGATGAAAGTGCCCCAGACTATTTGCTACCTGCTGCAGATCGATATTTGGCTGCGGGAATACGGCGTAAATCTGGCCTTTTGACCACTGGCCATTTTTACGCAGAGCGGTGACAAAGAAAAGGGCGGAATTTTTGCTATTTTGCCCATATGAAAATCCTGTAAATCCATGATATAATACAAAAAACGGCTTGGATTCCGGGAAAGGGGCACAAAAGAGATGTACGAATTGGGACAATTGATGGTTTACGGCATTCACGGCGTTTGCCGGATCGTGGATCGGCAGATCCGGGTGGTAGACCGGAAAAAGGTAGAGTATCTTGTACTTGAGCCCATCGGGCAGGTGGGTACTTCCTATCTTGTGCCCCTGGGGAATCCCAACGCCCTGGCAAAATTGAGGCCGGTGATGGAGCCGGCGGAGCTGGAAGCGCTGCTGACCTCTGAGCAGATCCGCCAGAACAACTGGATCCCGGAGGAGAATGCCCGGAAACAGTACTACCGGACGCTGCTGTCCGGCAGTGACTTGGAGGCGCTGCTGCAGATGATCTGCACACTGGAGCAGCACAAGCAGGAGCAGGCCGCGGCGGGCAAAAAATTCCACCAGTGCGATGAGAATTTCCTGCGGGATGCTCAGCGGTTGATCGAAGGGGAATTTTCCGTAGTGCTGGGCCTCCAGCCGGCGGAAGTAGGGACCTATATTCAAACGCAACTGAAGTAATAACAAGTGATCCGGGATGCGGCTGCATCCCGGAACTTATTTTATAACACTTTGGACAAGAATTCCCGGAGACGGGGATGCTGGGGGGCATCGAAGATCTGGGCAGGGGTGCCCGCCTCGATGATCTTGCCGCCGTCCATGAACAGCACCCGGCTGGCTACTTCCCGGGCAAAGCCCATTTCGTGGGTCACCACCACCATGGTCATGCCGTCGTTGGCCAGTTCTTTCATCACTTCCAGCACTTCGCCCACCATTTCGGGGTCCAGGGCGGAGGTGGGCTCGTCGAACAGCATGACTTCCGGCTCCATCATCAGGGCCCGCACGATGGCTACCCGCTGCTTTTGACCGCCGGAAAGCTGGATGGGATATGCATCGGCCCGGTCTTCCAGACCAACCCGGGCAAGCAGCGCCATCGCTTTGCTGCGGGCTTCCTCTTTGGGCATATGCAGTACTTTGATGGGGGCCAGGATCATATTTTCCAGAATAGTCTTGTGGGGGAAGAGGTTGAAATGCTGAAACACCATGCCCATTTTCTGGCGATGGAGATTGATATCCACCTTTTCCATCCGGCCGGCGGAATTGCGGAATTTTGGCTTGGTAATGTCGATGTTGTGGAAGATGATCTGGCCTTCGGTGGGCGTTTCCAGCAGATTCAAGCTGCGCAGGAGGGTGGACTTTCCGGAGCCGGAGGGGCCGATGACCACCATGACATCGCCTTTTTGGATGTCAACGGAGACGTCGTCCAGGGCATGGAGCGCGCCTTTGTTGTAATATTTTTTCAGGTTGCGGACCTGGATCAGATTATCGCTTGTCGCCACGGCTCATTCTCCTTTCAAAATAGGCAATTAGCTTGGATGTGGGGAAACACAGGCAGAAGTAAATGGCTGTGGCTACCAGCAGCGGCTCCATGATGATGAAGGTAGCGCCACGGATGGCATCCACCGCGAACATCAAATCCTGAACGCCTATCACGTATGTAATGGAGGATTCCTTGATGATGACCACGAATTCGTTGGCAATGGCCGGCAGGATATTTTTGATGGCCTGGGGCAGGATGATGTGGAACATATTTTGAGTCTTGGTCATGCCCAGGCTGCGGGCGGCTTCGGTCTGGCCGCCGTCGATGGATTGAATGCCGCTGCGGATGATCTCGCATAGGTAAGCGCCGGAATTCATGCCCAGGGCAACGACGCCGGGGAAGAAACGGTTGAATTTGATAAAACCGAACAGCGTGATGCTGGGCAGGGGGATCAATTTGCCGAAAATGCCATGATAGATGATCATGATCTGCACCAGAATGGGGGTAGAGCGCAGGATCTCCACATAGGCGGTGGCCAGGAAGGAAATGGGATTGAACTTGCTGATGGTGATGAGGAGTTTACTGCGGCGGAGACGGCCATATTTGTCATAGGCCAAAAAACGGAAGGGACGAATGTCGGTCATCCGCATGATGGCCAGGATGATGCCCAGCACGAAGCCGATGATGACGGTGAACAATGCCAGCATGACGGTAACGGCCAGGCCTTGCTCAATGAGTTTGATATAACGGGCGGTTTTTTGAAAACCTTCAGCGGTGATGAAATCTGTCATGGAACGATCCTTTCATATACGCACCAAATTCCTCCCCGGGAAAGGGGAGGAATCGGATCATGATTGTTACTGGGCGTCTTCGGTGGGAACTTTACCGTTCTCGTCCAACATGCCCTGGTAATTGTCGCCGGCGGCCAGGTTGTTGGCTTCTTCCAGGAACTTGGCGAAGCTGCCGTCGTCGATGCACTTGTGCAGGGCCTCATTGACATACTTCAGCAGATCGGCATTGTTCTTGGATACGCCGATGACATTGCCTTCCGCTTCGTAGGGCACTTCGAACAGGATCTCCAGATCCGGGTAATTCAGCTTGTAAGCGGCGGCCACATCCCACTCGATGTAAGCGCCGTCGATCTGACCGGAGATCAGCTCCGCAATGATGTCGGTGGCCTTGGTCAGGTTGACCATCTCGGCATTGGGGCTGAATTCCTGGGCCAGTTCCATTTGGATGGTGCCGGTTTGGGCGGCGATGGTGAAGTCGGCGCTGTTGGTGGAAGCCAGATCGGTGAAGAGGCTGGCCTTGCTCTTGACGGTCACAAAGGCCTGCTTGCCTTCGTAGTAAATGTCGGAGAAGTCCATCTTCAGCAGACGGTCGGGATCGGGGGAAAGGCCGGCCAGGGCCAGGTCTGCGGCGCCGGCGCCCAATTCGTCGGGAATGCCCTTAAAATCCATGGGGACGACTTCCAGAGTCAGACCCAGGTAGTTGGCGATGTACTGGGCCAGGGCCATGTCAAAGCCGGCCAGGGTGGGATCGCCGTTGGCGTCCAGAGCGTAGAACTCATAGGGGGCGTAATCGGGAGAGGTCAGGACGGTCAAGTAGCCTTCCTTTACGGTGGTCAGGTTGTAAGTATTTTCGCCGGGGCCGTTACTTTCTTCGGCGGAACAGCCGGCAAACATGGTCAGCAGAAGCAGCAGGGCGGTGATCAGCGCAATGGTCTTTTTCATAAGAATAAGCTCCTTTTCTCAGGCGGTTTTCATGAGTGAATTATACTGCGAATAATATGCATCGTCAATTGGAGATAAATACAAAAAATATGCATAAAAAACGATGCATAGAGGGAATATATATAATTTGATAGGTAAATTATGCATAAATGCATAAAAAGAGTGAGGGCAGCGTTCAAAACGGGATGTATAATATACAGCATAGAATGCATAAAAAGTCCGCAGGCGATGCCTGCGGCCAGATTTTATTTACCGGACAGTTCCCGGATCACTTCGCCGGCCATCACAAGGCCCGCGGCGCCGGGGACACAGGAAAGGGAACCGGGGGTAGACCGGCGGGAAGACCCTTCCCGCTGGGGTTCCGGCGGTTCGTTGGGGTCTGCGATGGGTTCCAGGGGCAGTTCCTCGGAATAGACCACCTTCACACCCTTGATGCCCCGTTTGGCGCATTCCTTACGCATAATCCGGGCCAGGGCGCAGCCGGAGGTTTTGGAGATGTCGGCCACCCGAAAGGCGGTGGCATCCAGTTTGTTGCCGGTGCCCATGCAGCTGATAACCCGGGTGCCGGCGGCCTTGGCCTGGGCGATGAGCATCAGCTTGCCGGTGACGGTGTCGATGGCATCCAGCACATAATCGTACTGGGAAAGATCGAATTGGTCTGCCGTTTCCGGGAGATAGAAGGTCTTAAAGCACCGGACGGTGATGGTGGGATCGATGTCCCGGATCCGCCGGGCTGCCACATCCACCTTGTATTGGCCGATGGTGCTGTGGGTGGCCAGCAGTTGGCGGTTTATGTTGGTGAGACTAAAAGTATCGTCATCCACCAGGTCGATGTGGCCGATACCGGCCCGGGCCAGGGCCTCTGCCGCATAGCCGCCCACGCCGCCCAGACCGAAAAGGATCACCTTGGCGTTGCGCAGCCGGGTCACGCCGTCCTCGCCCAGCAGCAGCCGGGTGCGGGCATATTGATCCTGCATGGCTTATACCTGCTCGATGGCCTGCCGCAGATCGGCGATGAGATCTTCGGCATTTTCCAGGCCGCAGCTGAGGCGGATCAGATCGGCGCCCACGCCGGCGGCAGCCAGCTGCTCGTCGGTCATCTGCCGGTGGGTGGCGCTGGCAGGATGGAGGCAGCAGGTGCGGGAGTCGGCCACATGGGTCTCGATAGAGCCCAGTTTCAGGTGCTTCATGAAGGTCTCTGCCGCCTTGCGGCCGCCCTTCAGACCGAAGGAAATGACGCCGCAGGAGCCGTTGGGCATATATTTCTGTGCCAGGTCGTAATACCGGTCGCCCTTGAGGCCGCAGTACTTGACCCAGGCCACTTTTTCGTGGGCGGACAGGAATTCGGCAATTTTCTGGGCATTGGAGCAATGCTGCTTCATGCGGAAGGGAAGGCTCTCCAGGCCCAGGTTCAGCAGATACGCGCTCTGGGGGCTCTGGCAGCAGCCGAAGTCCCGCATCAGCTGGGCGGTACACTTGGTAATAAAGGCGCCGGAAAGGCCGAACCGTTCGGTGTACGTGACACCGTGGTAGCTGTCATCGGGGGTGGTGAGACCGGGGAATTTGTCGGCGTGGGCGTTCCAGTCGAATTTGCCGGAATCCACGATGCAGCCGCCCACCGCGCTGGCGTGGCCGTCCATATACTTGGTGGTGGAATGGGTGACGATGTCTGCGCCCCACTCAAAAGGTCTGCAGTTGACGGGGGTGGCAAAGGTATTGTCCACGATCAGCGGTACGCCGTGATGATGAGCAGCCCGGGCAAAACGCTCGATATCCAGCACATTCAGGGCAGGATTGGCAATGGTCTCGCCGAATACGGCCTTGGTATTGGGGCGGAAGGCAGCCTCCAACTCTTCGTCGGTGCAATCAGGGCTGACGAAGGTGAATTCCACGCCCATCCGCTTCATGGTGACGCTGAACAGATTGAAACTGCCGCCGTAAATCGCGGAGCTGGACACCACATGGTCGCCACAGCCGGCAATATTGAACACGGCAAAGAAATTGGCGGCCTGGCCGGAGGAGGTCAGCATAGCGGCTGTGCCGCCTTCCAGGGCTGCGATCTTGGCGGCCACCGCATCGCAGGTGGGGTTCTGGAGCCGGGAATAGAAATAGCCTTCCGCCTCCAGGTCAAAGAGCTTGCCCATGTCCTCGGAAGTGGCGTATTTGAAAGTGGTGCTTTGGATGATGGGAATTTGCCGGGGCTCGCCGCTGCGGGGGCTGTAGCCGGCCTGGATGCACAGGGTCTCCATGCGAAGCTTGTCGTCCATTGATCGTTCCTCCAATGTAGAATTTTCTATATTGTACCCCCACAGGGGCGGTTTGTCAAACAGAAACAGAAAAATGCCATGGCTTGCCTTTTGGGGTGAAAGATGGTATCATGAAGGAAATCATGGAAGGGGGAAGGCCAATGATCATTCTTATTAGCGGAGCATCCCACACGGGGAAAACCGCCCTGGCGCAAAAATTGCTGGAACAATACCATTATCCGTATCTTTCAATGGATCATTTGAAGATGGGTCTGATCCGCAGCGGGAACACAGCGCTGACGCCTATGAGCGACGATGGGGATCTGACGGCGTACTTGTGGCCTATCGTCCGGGAAATGATCAAAACAGCCATTGAAAACAAGCAGAATTTGATCGTTGAAGGCTGCTATATCCCCTTTGATTGGGCAGCGGACTTCACCCAGGAATATCTGGAGCAAATCCGGTATTATTGCCTGGTGATGAGCGAACAGTATATCCGGACGCATTTTGCCGCGATCAAGGCCTATGCGAATGTAGTGGAAGACCGCCTGGATGATGACTGCACCCTGGCAAGCGTGCTGGCGGACAATGCCCGGTTTTTGGAACAGGCGAAGAAGCAGGGGCTGCCCTATATTTTGATCGATGAGCGGTACGAAATCAATATAGATCTGTAACAGCAAAACGCAGCACCGGGCGGTGCTGCGTTTGTGTTTTTGAAGATCTCAGACATAACGGATGGTGATCTGGCCGAAACTGGCACTGGCTTCCAGGTTGATGGTGGCCAGGGGATAGGGATCGGGATGGCCCTCCTCATTCAGATCGCCGAATGCAGTGGAGGATTCCAGCTCTACACGGCAACACTTCGGCACCAGCAGGCGCAGTTCACCGAAGGAACAGTTTGCCTCAATATGGCAGCTGTCCACGATCTCCTGACAGCCGGTAAGATCCACATCCAACTCGCCGAAGGAGCAGGAGATCTCGCCGCTGACCAGTTTGGGCATGGTCACCACCCGGCGACAATTGCCGAAAGAGGAGGAGCATTCAAAATGATTGCCGTCAATGGAAAAATCCACCGTGGGCTTGGCATCCCTATGGACGCCGTCTTTTGACTTTACATGATGTACCAGCTTAAACCGGGGCTTGTTGGGCTTTTGCAGAGAATCCAGGAGCAGATCCAGGCCAAACAGAAGCACCAGAATGGGGAAAACCAGTTCCCCGGCCAGATCCAACTGCCACAAGCCCAAATTCCGCACCAAAAAGTAACCGCCGAACAGCGCAAGGCCCAATTTGGTGACGGAAAAGCGGTTGACCATGCCCCGCACGCCACAGACCAGCATGGCGCTGGGCCACAAAATGCTCCAGAAGGAGACATCCCACTGAAGGATCCGGGCTGCCAGGGTCAGCATGCCCACCATGATTGCCAGGATCGCAAAGGTGATGCCTTCTCTTTTGCTGTTGTCCCAATGGAAGGACCATTTATCGTGATCATCGGTCTCCTCGGTGACCACCTCCGCTTCGTGGACGGGCGGCGTTTCCGTCCGTCCCAGCAGTTCATCGGTGGAAGTGCCGAAGATCTCTGCCAGCCTAGGCAGCATGGTAATGTCCGGGCAGGATTGGTCATTTTCCCACTTGCTGATGGCCTGGGCGGTGAGTCCCAGCCGTTCTGCCAGTTGATCCTGGGTCATGCCCAGTTTCTTGCGGTGTTCTGCAATGCGTTTGCCTAATGTTTGTTCCATAGCTTCCGCCTCCTTTTCTTGGGGGTATCATAGCATACTTTTTGGGGAAAAGCTATCAAACATCTGTTAAATTGGGAAGAAATCTGGCTCAACGGACGGTTGATTGGCGGTCAACGGGCGGTTGATACGCTTTTTCTTGCTTTTTTGGCCCCTATGGGTTATGATAGGGAGGAATATTTGGGATCGTAAATTGTTGTTTATGCAGTCATCGCGTAGGGGCGAACCTTGCGGTCGCTCTTCGCCGAAGGCGCAAAAGATCTCGCATTTAGGGCGACCGCAAGGGTCGCCCCTACGTGGGCTTGTTCTCCCAAACAACCATTTACAGAAGGAGAATATATGGAAAAGATCACAAGTTTTACCATTGACCATATCCGGCTGCAGCCGGGGCTGTATGTATCCCGGAAGGACCGGGTGGGCGTGGAAACCGTCACCACCTTTGATCTGCGGCTGACATCCCCCAACGAAGAACCGGTGATGAATACGGCGGAAATGCACACCATGGAGCATCTGGCGGCTACTTACCTGCGCAATGAGCCGGTTTGGAAGGAAAAAGTGCTGTATTTTGGCCCCATGGGCTGCCGCACCGGCTTTTATTTGCTGCTGGCGGGGGATTATACATCCGCGGATGCTGTGCCGCTGGTGCGGGATTGCTTCGCCTTCATCCGGGATTTCCGGGGGGAAGTGCCCGGCGCTTCTGCCAAGGATTGCGGCAATTATTTGGATATGAATCTGCCGATGGCCAATTACTGGGGCGCAAAATATGCCGCCTTGCTGGAAAACATCACGGCGGACCGGCTGATTTATCCGGAGTAAGGAGAAGAATATGAAACTGGGAATTATCGGCGCTATGGATGTGGAAGTGGCGCAGCTGAAAGAACATATGGAAAACAAGACCGTGGCGGTCCATGCCGGGTCTGAATATTGCGAAGGTATGCTGTCCGGATGTCCGGCGGTGGTGGTGCAGTGCGGCGTGGGCAAGGTCAATGCGGCGCTGTGCGCCCAGATCCTCATCAGCGTGTACGGTGTCAGTCACATCGTCAACACCGGCATTGCCGGCTCGCTGAATGCGGAGCTGGACATCGGCGACTTGGTGGTGAGCCGGGATGCCATCCACCACGACTTTGATCTGCGGTTCTGGGGGCGGCCTGTGGGACAGGTGCCCGGTATGGATGTGACGGCATTCCCTGCGGATATGCAGCTGCAGCAACTGGCCTATATGGCAGCAGAATCGGTGAATCCCGGCCATAACCGCATCGGCAGAGTGGCCAGCGGCGATCAGTTCATTTGCTCCAAGGAGCAAAAGGAGCGGATCATTGCCGACACCGGCGCCATCTGCGCGGAGATGGAGGGTGCGGCCATCGCCCACGCGGCTTACCGCAACGGTGTGCCCTTTGTGATCCTGCGGGCCATCTCTGACAAGGCGGATGACTCTGCGGAAATGGATTACCCCACTTTTGAGGCCCTGGCCGCCCGGCGCTGCGCCCAGGTCACCATGGAACTGGCCCGCAAACTCCACGCTTAACGCTATAGCAAAACCCCGGGTGCATGGCATCCGGGGGT
>JAZNNP010000056.1:0-26292 GCA_045580365.1 Faecousia sp. | reverse complement strand
AAGCATACCGAGACAGCAGAGTCCGTAAAGAACTCCCTGTATATTTCTGAATTTGATTTGGATGCTGCCGGTACTTATTACCTGGGTGTTCCCGAAGGTAGCAACTATCTGTTCAAGTTAGAAGTGACAGAAGGATCTTCCGGCTCCGGCGAGGGCGGCGGTAGTACGACTGAGACCTCTTCGCCCACCGAGGGCGACAGCACCGAGGAGACGACCACTCCTACCGAAGCTCCTACCGATCCCACTCCCGTGACCTCCTGGGATTTCACCGTCGATGCTTCCAGCGTCACTACCCCCTACAATGGCCTTACGCTCACCGGCAGTTTCGGATATCATGGCACTACTTACGGTATGACGATCAAGAACGGTACTGTTAATGTGCCCGTGTCCGGCCCTTGCTCTGTAACGGTTTATGTTGGCTACACTTGGGATATCACTTTCCCCAACAACACCAACGAAGTCGCTACCAGTGACAGCGGCAAAATGGTGCCCCTGGTTTACAACCACACCGGCGAAGCCGGCACCGTGACCATTAATGTTGGCGAATCTGTCACCAGCTACATTGCCAAAATCGAACTTGGCGAAGTCGTAGTTGAAGAAGAACCCGCCACTTCCTGGGATTTCACCTCCGATGATTACACCGGCCAGAATCCCTACAACGGACTGAGCATCACCGGCAGCGCTTCCAAGCATGGCGCACAGTATGGTATGCAGATCAAGAATGCTACCATCTCCGTGCCCGTGTCCGGCGCCTGCGAGATCCTGGTCAGCGTGGGCTACAACTGGGACATCACCTTCCCCGACGGAAAGCAGTACAAGGATAACACCAACTCCGGAGACATCACTGTTTCCTACATCCACACCGGCGAAGCCGGCACCGTGGACATTTTGGTAGGCGGCGAGTTCACCACCTACATCAAGTCCATTGAACTGAAGGAATATATTCCCGAAGTGAAGCCCAACTATGAATCCGGCAAGATCTATGTTTGGGACTTTGCAGGTGAGCAGCTGGAGGGCGAGCAGTATGTCAACATGCTGAACGCAGACATCATCAACGGCTGGTTCCCCGGCGTGGAGCCCGGCACTACCGGCCAGCTTTTAAAGAGCTTCACCACTCCCGATGGCCTGCTGGGCTTCAATGATGGCGGCCATGCCGACAAGCACCGTCTGAGAGTAAATGTGGAAGGTATTACCTGCTACGAT
This sequence comes from Faecousia sp., assembly GCA_045580365.1. GTDB lineage: Bacteria > Bacillota > Clostridia > Oscillospirales > Oscillospiraceae > Faecousia. Next base: position 25,089 of record JAZNNP010000056.1, on the reverse strand, counting down.
AAAGGCAAATATCTGAAGGATGCTGACGGCGTTACTTATAACGGTTACATTTACACCAACAAGGAAGGCAAAATCGGCATCATCTCCATCAAGGCGACTGCCGGTGACATCATCACCGTTGTAGTCGGTTCCAATGGCAAGACTGATTCTGTCATCTGTTTTGAAGCTCCATCCGGAGCGGTATCTGAGCAAACCCATTTGCTCTCCGGTGCAAAGGCACAGCTTCTTACCTTCTATGCTACCGAAGATGGTACCTACAAGATTTACTGCAATACATCCACCGAAAAGCTGGTCGTTGGCCGGATCTACCTGGAGCACAACAGCACCGTTACCGTTACCGGTAAGGTCACTGCCCCCGAGGCTCTGACCGGCTACAAGCTGCTGTTCACCAACAACGCCACCGGCGCAACCATCGAGGCTGCTGTTGAAAACGGCGCTTACAGCGTGGATCTGATCGACAACTACAGCTACACCGTTTCTCTGGTGGATGCCAACGGCTACATCGTGCATGGCGGCAAGGAACTGACCATTGCCAAGGGTTCTTCTGCTCCCACACACGATGTGACCATCATCGCCGTTGAGATCGTGACCATCACCGGCAAGATCACCGGTCTGAGCGCAGATGCGCTGGCCAAGCTGCAGCTGAAGCTGCTGGCTGATGCCATCTATGTTCCCGAAATCACCATTTCCGATGGTAGCTACACCTTCAAGGCTGAAAAGGGCCAGGAATACACCCTGGTTGCCGAGGGCGTTAATGATTTCGCCCTGACCGGTGAGACCAAGGTTACCTACAACGCTGACGGCACTGCCGACATCGCTTTCGCCGCCAAGCCCACCTACAAGGTGACCATCGCTCCCGACGGCTGCACCCTGGCTGATCTGGCAAGCGCCACCTTCACCTTCACCAATCTGAAGGAAGAAGGCTACACTTACACCTTCACCGGCACCGAGAACATCGCTCTGCGGGACGGCACTTACAGCGTGAAGGTTACCGGCGCAGGCAAGTATGTTCAGGAACTGACCTCCAACCTGGTTGTGAATGGCGCGGACGTAAGCAAGAAGATCCCCTTCGCCATTCCCACTTCCTGGGACTTCTCCGCTGCTGATTTTGAAGGCACTAGCCCCTACAATGGTCTGACCTTCAGCAACGGCGGCAAGAACAAGACTTACCTGCTCGCCAACGCCGGCACCATCTCCGTGCCTGTGCAGGGTAACTGCAAGATCGTTGTTTCTGCTTGCTATGCATACTCCTTCTACTTCACCGCTGATACGGAAGCTTCTGTGGGTGTTGAAACCAAGTCCACCAGTCAGATCGATACCTACACATATCTGTACACCGGCGAAGCCGGCACTGTGGATATCACAGTCCTGGGTCAGAGCTACATCGTGAAGATCGAGATCCTGGATGCTGTGGCATATAAGGAAACGGTGACCGTCGGCGCTTCCGGCTGTGACTACACCACCATCGGCGCTGCGCTGGATGCGATCCGCGCCATGGACCGCACCGATGATCAGCGCGTGACCGTCCTGATCCAGCCCGGCAACTACGAAGAAATGCTGGTTGTGGATGTGCCCAATGTGACGCTGAAGAACGCCAGCGAGAACCCCAGCATCGCTCTGAAGGACCAGGGTGTTGGCATTGATGCCAACGCGGTTCGGATCACCTGGTACTATGGCCATGGCTATAACTACTACTCCATGGGTTCTGACTACAAGTTTGATGCCGACATTCTGGCAGTCAACAAGGAGAACGGCTATATTTCCACCGTGAACCCCGGCTCCGGCACTGCCACCTACTGGAACGCCTCCGTGGTCATCGCTGCTGACGGTTTCCGCGCTGAAGGCATCATCTTCGAAAACTCCTTCAACCAGTACATTTCCGAGGCAGCAGCCCGGGATATCCTGGAGAAGAAGGCCGACGCCAAGGAAGGCACTACTCCCCGCACTGAAATGATCGCCGGCAGCGTGCTGGTGCAGGATAAGAAATATGTGGAGCGTGCCGCTGCTCTGGCGATCACCGACGGCACCAAGGAAGCATATTTTGAGAACTGTAAGTTCGTGGGCCGTCAGGATACCCTGTATGGTGGTCATGATGCAACGGCTGCATTCTATGACTGTGCCATCTACGGCGGCACCGACTACATCTTTGGCGGTATGACCGCTGTGTTTGCCAAGTGCGACCTGGTGTTCAACACCAGCGAAGATAAGAATGATGTGGGCTACATCACTGCCCCGCAGACCAAGGATGGTCACGGCCTGCTGATGTTCAACTGCACCGTTACCTCCACTACCCCCGGTGTGGATACCGCTTCCAAGTATACCTCCAAGCCCGGCTACTTCGGCCGTCCCTGGCAGGCAAATTCCGGCGAGGCTGTGTTCTACAAGACCGTGATCGAAGCCACCTGCAACAACTTCTACAGCATCGATCCTTCCCTGATCCGTGCCGACGGCTGGCTGTCCACCCTCAGCGGTGAATCCGCACTGTGCGGCGAATTTGGCACTTACGAGTACGCCAAGGATGTGGATCATTCCGGCAAGCGCGTCAGCTGGGCTGCAGTCTTCACCGAAGAAAAGCTGGCCAGCGGCGAACCCATCAGCATCGAAACCTGGTTGGGTGACTGGGATGCCTTCGCAGGCAAGGATCTGACTGTTGTGATCCCCACCGAGAAGGTCGACAACTCCGACAAGGAAGAGCCCGGTGAGGGCACTGATCCCGAAGGTACGACCCCTGAGGGCGAGCAGCAGACCCATACTCTGGATGCCACCAAGGATCTGGAAGCTATGGACAAGGGCGCCAAGAGTGACGGCGACACCCTGCTGGTAAACGGTTACTTCACCATCCACTTCAGCGCCAAGAACAAGATTGATTCCAGTAGCAAGAACTTCTCTGACGGTTACACCGCTTCCCAGCGTTTGAACTTCGGCGGCAAGACCACCAAGGATCTGTACAACACTGTGGAATTCACCACAACCGGTGCTGTTACTGTGAAGGTCTGGTGGGTCTCCGGTGGCGCAGACCGTACCTTCGCCATCTATGATGCTTCCGGCAACATCGTTTGCCAGACCGAAGCACCCACTGATTCCAATCTGCTGTTCATCTCTACCCTGACCCTGGATGAAGCCGGCACTTACTATCTGGGCGTTCCTGTGGGCAGCAACTATCTGTTCCGTTTGGATGTCTCTCCCAAGGTGGAAGAGGAACCCGGCGAGGGCACTGACCCTTCCGAACCCGAAGCTTCCGAACCCAAGCCCACTGAGCCCGAAGTTACCGAACCCAAGCCCACTGAGCCCGAGGTTACCGAACCCAAGCCCACCGTCCCCGAGGACGATGATACCGTCTATGTGGATAAGACCTTCGTTCTGGATGTGACCAAGGACATCAAGCCCTTCGTCTCCGGTTCCAAGGCCGCAGGCGAGACCATCTCCCTCCATGATTTCTTCACCATCATTTGCGGTGCCGAGACCAAGGTCGACAGCAGCAGCAAGGTCTTCTCCGACGGTTACAGCGCCGGCTTCCGTCTGAACTTCCAGGATCCCACGGATGAGGCCATGAACTGCACCGTGAAGTTCACCACCGAAGGCGCAGCCACTGTGAAGATCTGGTGGGTCTCCGGCGGTGACGGCCGTTCCTTCACCATCTATGACGAGAATGGTCAGATCGTAACCCGTACCACTGACGAGTCCGTAAAGAACAGCCTGTACATCTCCACTCTGGAGCTGTCCGCAGCCGGCACCTACTATCTGGGCGTTCCCGAGGGCAGCAACAATCTGTTCCGGATGGATGTGACCACGAAGGTTCCTGCAGAGTCCGGCGAAGGCGAACAGCCTGGTGATACTACCGATCCCACCGAAGGCGAGGATGAAGATGACGAGACCGTCCTGGATATCTCCTCCGATCTGGATCCGTTCGAGGTTGGCAGCAAGGCTGACGGCGAGACCATGGTCATCGGTGACTTCTTCACCCTGCACCTGAGCGCCAAGTCCAAGGTCGAGAGCAAGGTCAAGACCTTCCCCGACGGCTACATCGGCACCCAGCGCTTCAGCCTGGGCGGCAAGACCGAGGTTGAAAACGGCATGCTCAACTCCGTTGAGTTCAACGCAGAAGGCGCCACCACCGTGAAGATCTGGTGGGTCGGCGGTGGCGAAGGCCGTTACATCGCCATCTATGATGCCAACGGCAATATCGTGGCCTCCACCGAGCTGTGTGAGGAAAAAGATGACCTGCACATCTCCGAGCTGACGCTGACCGCAGGTGGCAAGTACTACATCGGCATGCCCGAGGGTAACAACTACCTGTTCCGCATCGATGTGGACGAGGCCGAGGTCTCCGAGCCGGACATCGCGCCCGATACCGGCGATTCCTCCGCACTGTCCCTGGTCGTGGCTCTGCTGGCCATCAGCTTCACCGCTCTGGCCATCCTGCCCCGCAAGAAGGACTTCTAAATAATCCCTGCTCCCCTGCGCCAAGCGGTGCAGGGGAGCATTTATATACAAAAAAGCACACCGGAAGCCGCAGCTTCCGGTGTATTGTCATGATTCATTGATGGGCGCCCTCGTCCTCGCCGGCGAGAACCGCGGCATAGATACCGCCCAGAGCCTCCAGGCCCTTTGCCAGGAAGCCGGCCATGCAAACCGATCCTTCCGGCTTCAAGTGGGTATTGTCCTTGGGCCACATGAACAAAGGTTTGCTGGGTTCATCTCCCAACTGGGCCAGATATTCTTCCGTCATGGCGGTCAGATCAATGACCGGAACGTCCAGTTCTGCTCCCAACTGCCGAATGGCGTTGGGATAGGGGCCGTGGCTGCCAGGCTTGAATTTCCCCTCTTCATCGAACAGCCGGCGGGCAATGGGGGTGATCAGCACGGGATGGGCCTCTGCCGCTCTTGCCGCGTCAATGAAGATCCGAAGATTCTGCTTGAAAGTAGTGTCCGGGTCCGTGTGACGGGCTGCATCCGGCTTTTCGTCGTTATGGCCAAACTGGATCAGCAGCAGATCACCGGGCTTCATGGACCGCTGCACGGCCTCAAACCGGCCTTCATCCAAAAAAGATTTGGTGCTGCGGCCGTTTTTAGCGTGGCTTTCCACGGCAACCGATTCCTTCACATAGAGCATAAGGCCCTGGGACATGCCGGTTTGGGGGTAGGAATGGATGTTATTCCGGGCGACGGTGCTGTCGCCGATGTAAAAAATCGTCATTCTTCTTCCTCCCGGGAAATCCTCAGGATCTTCCGGATCACCGGAATGGCTACCACGATGGCGGACAGACCCACACAGATATTGCTGACCATCATCGTGATACCGGCGGCCTCCGGGCCGACAGAAGTGAAATTCTGCAGATACCACAGCACCGGGATCCGGAATACGAATACGCGGGCTACATTCAGCAGCATAGTCAGCTTGGTATAGCCATAGCCCAACAGCAGTGCAATGGTGGCAGAATTGATGCCCAGGGTGATATAACCCAGCATCTCCCAGCGGTGGATGCTGACGATCATTTCACAGAATTCCGGGTCGAATCGTTCCTGGCTCTGGGCAAAGATCCGGGCGATCCACGGCAGCAGCCAAGACACAGCGAGTAGGCCCAAAATGCCGATGGTCACATTGATGAGCACCAGCCAAGCGTAGATCTTGAGGGTGCGCTTATGCTTGCCTGCGCCCCGGTTCTGGCTGATGAGCGGCGCGCCGCCGTCGCAAAAACCGATGTGCCAATTGGTGGTCAAACCGCCGATGTTATTGGAAATGCCCAATGCGCCAACAGTCAACCCGCCGTAAAGGCCGGACATGGAATTGACGATGACCTTACCCGCGGCAAAAAGCATTTTCTCCGCTGTTACGGGATAGGAAAGGTTCAAAATCGGCAGGATCGTTTCCTTTTTGAAGCGGATATTCTGAAAAGAAAAGCGGAACGCGCCGTCGTCGGTATACATGGTGATCAGCGCATAGCACAGCGTCAGCGACTGGCCGATCAAGGTGGCTACCGCGATCATGGTCACGCCGCAATGCAGAACATAGACAAAAATGGCAGACAGGATCAGCTTTACCGAAACGACGACCAAATTCAGGATCAAAATCCGGCGGGCATGGCCACGGCTGCGGGCGATGGCGATATAGACCGTATTGAAAAATTGGATTACCATGGTCAGCACCTGGATGCGGAAGTAGCCCACGCCGGTGTTGATGAGATCCTCGGGCGTTTGCAGCAGCCGCAGGAAGGGTACAGCAAAGGGGACCAACACCCCGGCCACCACGATGCTGATCAGCACCGCCATGGCATAGACCGTGGCGACCCGGTGGCGCACGGTGTCATAATCTCCCCGGCCGTAGGCTTCCGAGATCTTGATGCTGCCGCCCACGGCCAAACCGGCCCCCAGGGAGGTGATCATCAGATTGATCTGGCTGAGGCAGGCCACTGCCGACACCGCATCGGAACCGATATGGGATGCCATCATGGTATCCAGCACATTGAACATCCCCTGCAGCACTTGGAACAGCGCCAGCGGCAGGCAGGATGTTACGATCACCTTCAGCGGGTGATCGTTCAGCGCAAAGCTGCGGAAGGCTTCGTCCTTCCGGGAAACAGTTGCAGCCATTGCAATTACTCCTTAAAAATGGGCGGGGCTGTCCCCCGCCCTATGATCAAATATATTACAGCACGACGCCGTCCTTGAAAATGGAGATCTCCCGGAAGCCCTTTTCTTCGGTCTTGGTCTGCTTGCCGGAGGCGACCTCCAGAACCAAGGCCAGCAGGTCTTCCGCCGCTTCGTCCAGGTTGCGGACGCCATCTGCCACCACGCCGGCGTTGAAGTCGATCCAGCCGGACTTCTTCTGGGACAGGGCCGTATTGGTGGAGATCTTCATAGTGGGCGCAGGAGCGCCGAACGGCGTACCGCGGCCGGTGGTAAACAGCACCATATGAGCGCCGGAAGCCGTCAAGGCAGTGGAAGAAACCAGGTCATTACCCGGGCCGTAGAGCATATTCAAGCCCTTGGTGGTGACGGCATCGCCGTAGCCGATGACATCCATAATGGGGGCGCTGCCGCCCTTCTGAACACAGCCGCAGGATTTATCTTCCAGGGTCGTAATGCCGCCGGCCTTGTTGCCGGGGCTGGGGTTCTCGTAGACCACTTCGTTATGCCGCAGGAAGTAATTCTTGAAGCCGTTGATCATGTCCACGGCCTTTTGGAACACGGTCTCGTTGATGCAGCGGTCCATAAGGAAACCCTCTGCGCCGAACATCTCCGGCACTTCCGTCAGCACGGTGCTGCCGCCCATGGCAACCAGCATATCAGAAAAACGGCCAACGGTGGGGTTGGCGGTGATGCCGCTCAGGCCGTCAGAGCCACCGCACTTCATACCGATGACCAGTTCGCTGGCAGGGATCTGCTCCCGCTCAAACTGACCGGCAAAGGCTGCCAATTCTTCCAGCAGGGTACGGCCAACAGCAAATTCATCGTCCACGGCCTGGCAGGTGAGGAATTTCACCCGGTGGGGGTCAAAATCGCCCAATTCGGCCACGAATTGCTCATGGGTCAGATTCTCGCAACCCAGCTGCAGCACCAGCACCGCGCCTGCATTGGGGTGGCGAGCAAGGGCGGCCAGGAGTTTGCGGGTCTGGGCATGGTCCTCGCCGGTCTGGCTGCAGCCGAAGGGATGGGTGAAGGTATACAATCCATCGATGCTGCCCCGAACCAGATCCTGGTTCTCCCGGACCATGGCTTTGGCCACGTCATTGACACAGCCAACGGTGGGCAAGATCCAAATCTCATTGCGGATGCCCACCTTGCCGTCCTTCCGGCGGTAACCCATGAAGGTGGCAGCCTCCCGGGGGGCGGGATGGGTGATGTTGGGGTTATAGGTGTAGGTCTCTTCCCCGGAAAGATTCGTCCGCATATTATGGGTGTGGACCCACTGACCGGGGGCGATGGCCTGGGTAGCATGGCCGATGGAGAAACCGTACTTGATCACATGCGCATGCTCCGCAATAGGCTTCAGCGCCATCTTGTGGCCCTGGGGAATATCCATGACCGCAGTAACACCGGCAAAAGACGTGCCGGCAGCGATGGGACGCAGCGCCACCGCCACATTATCCTGGGGATGGATATGGATAAAATCGGGCATAGGAAACACTCCTTAAAAAGGAATTACGTTGAGGGAGGGCCGAGACCCTCCCCTACGTTCAAATCATGTGGATTTACAGGCAGCTTGCGTAAGCAGCCAGAGCGCCCTCGGCGCGGATCTTCTTCAGATTGGCCACGGTAGCGGCCTCGAAGCCGGGGATCAAAGTCAGATCCTGGCCCCACATCTGCAGATTGGTCATGACGGCATGGACCAGCTCCTCAGGGGTGTCGTTTCTGTGTTCATAGTAGAACTCCAGGGCCCAGCGGTCGTCGGAGCAGACATAGGTATTGCCCTTGGGACGGCGGCAGACCAGGCCGGCGTCGGTCAGTTCCTGGATCTCATTGGAGAAGAAGGCGATGTAAGCGGCAAAACTCATGGTGAGGCACTGGGGCAGCTTGCCGAACTTCTCGATATATTCCAGGAAGCTGGGCATATTCCGGGCACGCCATTTGGAAGTGGAGTTCAGGGAAATGCTCATGAGCTCGTGGTTGATGAAGGGATTGTTGAACCGGTCCTGAACGGCGCCGGCAAAGCTCTCCACATCTTCCTTGGCCAGGGGCAGGATTGGCAGGATCTCGTCAAAGAGCATCTTGTTCATGTAGCCGCGGACGGCATCATCGAACATGCAATCTCGGACGATGTCATAGCCGCCCAGGTACGCGCCCAGGACAAAGCCGGTATGGGCGCCGTTGAGGATGCGGACCTTCCGCTTCTTATAGGGGGTCACATCGGGCACAACGGGGCAATTGACACCGGCCCGCTTGAAGGGCAGCTGCTCCTCCAGCCAGGCAGGACCTTCGATGTTCCAAACACCGAAGACTTCACCCACATCGGTCAGCGGATCAATGTAGCCGTTTTCCTGCTCCATTCGGGCAACTTCCGCAGCATCGCGGATGCGGCCGGGGACGATGCGGTCCACCAGGGTGGAACAGAAGGTGCATTTTTCATTGATGTAGGCGCGGAAGCCCTCTTCCAGACCCCACTGGTCGATATACTGATTGACGCACTTTTGCAGTTCCTTGCCGTTGTTGTCGATCAGTTCGCAGGAGAGGATCACAAGGCCACTCTTGCCGGCCTGCCAGCGCTTATACAGCACCTGGGTCAGCTTGCCGGGGAAAGAAGAGCAGGGCTCATCTGCCAGCTGGCAGGCGGGATCGTAAACGATACCGGCCTCGGTGGTATTGGAGACCACATATTCCAGATCATCGGAGACGGCCACTTCCATCATGGCATCGAAACCGGCCTTCTGGTAAGGATTGAGGCAGCGGGAAACGGAAGAGATGACCCGCTTCCGGTCCACTTTCTGGCCGTTTTCCGTACCGCGCAGGTACAGGGTGTACAGGCCTTCCTGCTCATTGATCAGGTCCGCCAGACCGGGGGCGATGGGCTGCACCAGGCAGCACTTGCCGTTCCAGCCGGCCTTTTCATTGGAAACATCAAACCAATAGTTGACAAATGCCCGGAGGAAATTGCCCTCGCCGAACTGCAGGACCTTTTCCGGAGCGGATTCCAGGATATAGCCGGTATAGCCGGACTCTTTCAGTACGCGATAATTCAGCTTTTCCATGGTAAAACCTCGATCCATCAGGGCTGCTTGCCGATGTAAGCCAGGATGCCACCGTCGACATACAGAATGTGGCCGTTCACGAAGTTGGAAGCATCGGAAGCCAGGAACACGGCGGGGCCGGCCAGGTCTTCGGGCTTGCCCCAGCGCTCTGCGGGGGTCTTGGCGATGATGAACTGATCGAAGGGATGGCGGCTGCCGTCGGGCTGACGCTCCCGCAGAGGAGCAGTCTGAGGAGTCTCGATGTAGCCGGGGCCAATGCCGTTGCACTGGATATTGTACTGGCCGTACTCGGAGCAGATGTTCTTGGTCAGCATCTACAGGCCGCCCTTGGCAGCAGCATAAGCGGAGACAGTCTCACGGCCCAGCTCGGACATCATGGAGCAGATGTTGATGATCTTGCCATGGCCCTTGGCGATCATGCCGGGGATGCAGGCCTTGGCCACGATGAAGGGGGCGTTCAGGTCCACATCGATGACCTGGCGGAACTCCGCGGCGGTCATTTCACACATGGGGATGCGCTTGATGATACCGGCGTTATTGACCAGGATGTCGATGACGCCCACTTCTTCCTTGACCTGGGCAACCAGGGCATTGACGGCGTCCTCGTCGCAGACATTGCAGACATAGCCGTGGGCCTTGATGCCCAGCTCGGCATAGGCGGCCAGGCCCTTGTCCACCAGATCCTGGCGCAGGTCATTGAAAACGATGGTGGCGCCGGCTTCTGCCAGGCCGGTGGCGATGGCGAAGCCAATACCGTAGCTACCGCCGGTGATGAGGGCAACCTTGCCGGGCAGATCAAACTTGTTCATATTTGTGTTCCTCCTTGTTGGATAAAAGAATTTCGGTGTATGTCATCAGGAACGGTGCCAAACCCTTGGCATCATTTTCCACGATGGGCTCGGAAATGTAGTATTCGTAACTGCCGTCCCGGCGGCGGTTATTTTCGGGGCCCAGGCCGGCCACCAGGCAAATGCCGCCCAGGTTCAGCTGGCCATCCTTTTCTGTCAGGTAGCGGCTGCAAATGCTGTCGAAGATCCGCTGTCCCACAGCGGCGTAAGAGGCATCCAGCATACCAAGGCGGGCGCCTTTCAGATAGAAATAGGCCACCATGGCAGAGCCGGATGTTTCGGGATAGTTGCCTTCCCTGCCCACTTGATTGGGCACTTGCCACAGCATACCTGTATTGGGGTCAATAAAGGGCAGCAGGTTCTGGGCCAGTTCCCGGGCAATCGCGCCCATTTCGGCACGGAAATCCGGACGATCCACTTCCGCCGTCACATCGATCAGCGCGGCGCTGAACCAGCCCAGGCTCCGCAGCCAGGGATTTCGGGAGCAGCCATTCTCCCCTGCCCAGAATGCAACGCCGCTGGCATCGTAGCCATGGCGGTACAGGCCCGTTGCGGGGTCGAACATTTTCTGCCGGACGGTGCGGAACTGGCTGAGAATATCATCCAGGTGGGCACCGTTTTCATACTCCATGGTGTACTTGGCATAAAACACCTGGGCCATATACAATCCATCCAGCCAAACCTGGTTGGGATAGATTGCCTTGTGCCAGAAGTTCCCTTCGTGGGTGCGGGGCTGGCGGAGGATCTGGCCATAGAGGGTATCGATGGCCCGGCGGTACTTTTCTTTACCGCTGAGGCGATACACATCAAACAGGACCCGTCCCTCGCAGATATTGTCCAGGTTATAGTCCTCCTCCCGGAAACCCCGGAGGGAGCCGTCCTCAAAGACATAATAGTCCAGGAAATTCTCCGCGAAATCGTAATACTTCCGCTGGCCGGTGATCTTATACAGATTCAGCAGGGCGATCATCATGCAGCCGTCGATATAGTTCCAGCCGTTGATCTTGCCCTGGTGGATCTTCTCGATGTTCCATAGGGGTTTATCGGGGGCGGATTCTTCCAGGATCCTGGCTACATAGCGCTCAATGGTATTCATTCGTCGATCACCTCGTCTGTGTTGATGGTGATGAGCCGCTCCCCTGCCTGTCCCTCCATGGAAACATTCTTCAGGTGGACTTTGCGGACCCGATTAAAGTATAACCCCCGGCGACACTCTTTGTCAATATAATCCATCATGGCAGGGTAGCCTTCGGAAGCATTTTCTTTGAAGGTGAAGCGGACATTTTCGATGGTGACGCTGCCGATGGGCTGCTCGGTCAGGCCATAGAAATAGCCGGCGGCCCATTCGCAATCCGTGCACTCCATATCCCGGAACAGGAAACTGCCCAGGTACGGGGTGGTATCGTCCACAGGATGGGGCTCTTTGCTCCAGACGATCTCTTCGTGACCGTCCGGGTCGCAGAAATAGTACATATTCATGACCAGGGGCGCCATCACATTATCCATACGGATATTGGAGAACTCCACGCCGTCGATGACCGCGTATTTGCCACGGCCACGGCGGGTCTTGATCCGCAGACCCCGGTCGGTATGCATAAAATAACACTGGCTCACGGTCAGATCCCGGATGCCGCCGGACATTTCACTGCCCAGGACCATGGCGCCATGGGCGTATTCCATAAGGCAGTTGCGGATGACATGGTGCGTGGCGGGGGTCTGATACTTCATGCCCATGTACATCTTGCCGGACTTAATGGCGATGGCATCGTCACCGACAGAGAAGCGGACACCGATATAGCACACATCGTGGCAGGATTCGGGGTCCGTACCATCGGTGTTGGGGCTGTCTTTGGGCGCTTCCACGGCGATATTATAGAAGTAGACGCCGGTGCAGAAGTAGGGGTGGAAATTCCAGCAGGCGGAATTACAGCCCAGGATGCCGTGGAAGGAAACATTTTCACAGTGGTTCAGAAATACCAGCTTGGGCCGGCCGATCTTGCGGGTCTTCACATCGTTCCACCAGGTGGAATTCTGGGCGTTGCCGTCGATGATGCCGCGGCCCACAATGCGGATATTCCGGGCAAAATGGGCGCTGATGAGGCTTTGCCGGGACGGGAAAGGATTGCCCTCCCAGGTGCTGATAAGCACATCCTTGCCGGTATCGGAATTGCACAATTCGCCGGGCAAAATGGGATAATGCTCCTCACAGGTATCGCCCAGCAGCAATGCGCCTTCCTGCAGTTCCAGGGTCATATCCGATTTCAGCACCAGCGGACGAATCTGATAAACGCCGGCAGGTACCGTGACACGGCCGCCCACCGGGCAGCAATGGATGGCGTTCTGAATAGAAACGGTATCATCCCGGATGCCGTCGCCCAAGGCACCGAAATCCCGGACATTGAGGCAGGCAGATTCTGCCTCGGTGGTAAAGGTCAGGGTATGATCCCCTACCCGGACGGCATAGTCCGTTTCGGGCTGCAGATCGAACAGGGAAAAAACATTGGTGCGCACGCCCTGGAGGGCGGGCGCACCATTCACAGTGACATCAAAGGGAGCCTCAGCATAATACGGAGACTTGTTATCCAGTTCGAAGCAGGCCGTTACGGAGGATACATACAAAACATGAAATTTCATAACAATCACCTTCTCATATTCTGTGGTGATCCCCTCAACGAATTTGAAGGTGATCGGTCAGACCGGCAGCTCCTGGGCTGTGATGACCAGCTCCGTTTCCGCATCGAACAGGTAAGTGCTTTCCAGCGGGATGGAGAAGCGGATGGCGGAGTCCATAGCGGGGGCATCATGGGGATTGACCTTCAAAATGGCGTTATGCGCGCCGATGTTGACATACACATTGGTATTGTCGCCCAGCATTTCCGTCAGCTCCACGGAAGCATCCAGAACATGGGCGTTTTCCAATTCGCCCAGGGTGATGGCCTCAGGCCGGAAGCCGAAGTAAATATCTTTGCCTTCGTATTCTGCCTTGCGGCCGCCCAGGTTGGCGGAGAGATCCAGCTTATTGCCGGCGACGGTAATGCTGCCACCCTCCACCTTGGCGCGGATGAAGTTCATGGGCGGCTCGCCAATGAAGCCGGCGACAAACAGATTGGCAGGCTTGAAATACAGTTCATAGGGGGTGCCGACCTGCTGGATGTAGCCTTCCTTCATGATCACGATGCGGTCAGCCAGGGTCATGGCCTCCACCTGGTCATGGGTGACGTAGATGGTGGTAGCGCCGGTCTGGCGGTGGATCTGAGCGATCTCCGCACGCATGGTGACACGCTGCTTGGCATCCAGGTTGGAAAGAGGCTCGTCCATCAGGAACACGCCTACCTTCCGGATAATGGCGCGGCCGACAGCCACACGCTGCCGCTGACCGCCGGACAGGGCACGGGGCATGCGGTCCAGGTAGTCCGTCAGACCCAGGATCTTGGCCACGTGCTGCACCTTTTCGTCGATGACATCTTCATCAACGCCCTGCAGCGACAGGCCGAAGGCAAGATTGTCGTACACAGACATCTGGGGATAAAGGGCATAGCTCTGGAAGACCATGGCGATCTCCCGCTCCCGGGGGCCCATCTCGTTGGCGCGGACGCCGTTGATCAGCAGTTCGCCGCTGCTGATATTTTCCAGGCCCGCCACCATCCGCAGCGTGGTGGACTTGCCGCAGCCGGAAGATCCGACAAAGACGATAAACTCGCCCTTCTCGATCTCCAGATTGAAATCATGCACCGCATGGAAACCGTTGGGATAGATCTTATTTAATCCCTTCAGCGTCAAATAAGCCATATACTGACACTCCTTTTATCAAGTCGATGATTCGTCACGAGCAGATCCATTCTCCCGGGCAGCGGTCTTGGCATCTTCAATGATGCTGCTGAAGACATGCTTGATTCCCAGGCAAGCCAGATCCACAGCAGTGCAGAATACACCAAACAGAATGGGTTCCACTCCAAGCGCGATCTGATCCGTCGCGCCGGTGACCGTATTGATCAGCAAATTGATGGATGTATAAAGGGTATAAACGCAATAGATGATCAGCGCGGAATAAACGATATTCAGAAAGAAGCTGACAATGTTCTTTTTGGGGAACATCATCCAGGCGCGGTTCTGATCCGGGTATTTCTCCATGAAGCGGATCACATTGTTGACCAGCAGGTCTGTGATCACGCCCAGCACCACGCTGAGGATGAACAGCATATCCAGCATGCTGGAAATATAACTTCCAAGTCCCCACAGGAAGAAGAAGCACACCGCGCCGGCGAACCAGGCTTTGAGGAAAATGATCTTCACCGGGTCGGGAATCTTGAAACCTTTTTTTGATCTGTAGCGGTCCAGTTCCTCCTGGGAATACTGGGGGGTATTCCCCTTCCCTGCATTGGCCAGAACCTCCACTGCATCGCTGCTCAGTTCATAGTTGACAGATCCATTGTTCTGATCGTCCGCATGGGCATTGTTGTTACTCATCAAAATATCGCCTGCAATTCTGGGTTATACTCAATCGCTGATCTCAATGGCAGCCATGTCATCATTGCTCTCCACTTCCACGGAGGTCTTGATCTTCCGCAGCAGCTTGCTGTACAGCGGCAGCAGCGCCACCAGACCGGCGGTCACGCCCACCAGGATCATGTGGGTATTGAGCATATTATAGGCATACGCAATATACAACGTGCCGTTATCGATGACGATGGGGCTTTCTGCCCGGTAGAGGGCGGCAATGATCGCGTTGCAATAGTGGATATCACAGTAGATGATGATGCCAAACATGGCAAACATCAGCACGATCATGGGGATATTGGGCTTCTTTCTTCTGGGGAAGGCATTGAGCATACACACCATGCTCAGCAGGGAGAACAGCATGATGCAGAACTGGGACAGGCCCATACCCTTGCCCTGGATCTTGGCGGTAGAATCGGACATATCCGTCAGATTCAGAGAAAACAGCAGGAAAGAAACCAGCATCATGGCCAGGGGGATCAGAGAAGGATTCCGCTTGAGCATGACGATGAATTTACGCAGCATTTCCTTGGTGGCGGCCCACACATTACGGAAATTGCAGGCAACATGGCCGATCAGCATGACCAAGATGCCGGCAGCGAAGCCCAACTGGGCAAGAGATGCATAGTACTGGGCCCAGGGGTCTTCCTGGGTCTGGGCCATGAAGGAGGTAACCAGATAGCCCAAAACACAGATGACCAACAGCGCCAGGAAGATCTTCGCAAGGACGGAAAGGACCTTGCGGCCAGAGGATCGTTCATTCTTACCCATGGTTATCCCTCCACTTTGATGGCGTTGGTGGTCTCCTTGTCGAAGAAGTGCTTCTTCGTGATGGAGATGGAGATCACATCATCAGGCTTATAGTCGCACCAGCCGGCCAGCTTACAGGTGATGCGCTCACCCTGGCCTTCGCCACCGATGTGGCCGTGGACCAGCGTATTCATGCCCAGGTTCTCATTGGACTGGACCTTCAGCTGGAAGTCTGTGCCGATGGCCGTGTTCTCCGGGCGGAAGCCCAGGACGATGGGCTTGCCTTCGTAGGCCGCCAGGACATTCTTCTCGGCATCGCTGAGCTGCAGCGTGAACAGTTTGGTGACAACCGTGCCGTTTCTTACTTCCGCATCCAGGAAATTCATGGGCGGCAGGCCGATGAAGCTGGCCACAAACAGATTGGCAGGCTCGTCATACAGTTCCAGTGGTGTGCCGATCTGCTGCACATGGCCCATGGACATACAAACGATCCGGTCTGCCAAAGTCAGGGCCTCAGTCTGGTCATGGGTAACATAGAGCATGGTGGCATTGAGACGCTTGTGTAGCAGCAGGATCTCCCGACGGGTAGCGCTGCGCAACTTGGCATCCAGGTTACTCAGAGGTTCGTCAAAGAGGAACAGCTGGGGATTGCGGACGATGGAGCGGCCCATGGCCACACGCTGCCGCTGACCACCGGAAAGCTGGGCGGGCTTCTTGTTGAGCTGCTCCGTAAGGCCCAACACTTCTGCCGCGGCGAGAACTTTCTGATGGATCACATTGGGGTCTTCTTTCCGAAGAGTCAGGGAAAAGGCCATATTTTCATAGATGGTCATATGGCCGTAAAGCGCATAGTTCTGGAATACCATGGCGATATCACGATCCTTGGCAGGAGCGTCGGTGACATCCTTGCCGTTGATCAGCAGTTTACCGCGGGTGATATCTTCCAGACCTGCCACCATACGCAGTGTGGTGGACTTGCCGCAGCCGGAGGGGCCGACCAGGACGATCAGCTCACCGTCCTTGACATCGAGATTGAAGTCAAATACGGCCTGAACATTATTGTCATAGACTTTTTCCAGATGCTGTAAGCTCAGTTCTGCCATAACTTCTCACCTCTCAAGCTGTTGTATGTTCTAAAGAACGCATATAATCTGCCAATTTCTTGTTGTTGATGGCGCTGGTGATCGCACCGATCACGCAGCAAATGCCGGACAGAGCCAGGCAGACCACGGTATAGTAATACTGACCGTCGGTCATCACATCATGCTCCACTTCGTTGATCACGACAGTGGCATCATGGGCCTTGGCGGGCAGATAGAAGATCCGGACGATCTGCATCACACCAATAAAAATCAGCAATGCGGTATAGCCATTTTTACGATTTTTCACGCCCTCAGAGGCCAGGAAGGCCATGAGCATGAACAAAAGATTATAGACAATGGACGCGCCGATCACCCAGGTATAATAGTAAGTACCCACATCCGTCTTGTAAATGCTGATGAAGTACAGTGCATCCAGCACAATGGCCAGCAGCACCAGATTGGCGGACATTTTATCCTTGGTGTAGCGCATACGGTCCAAACGGATCTGAACTTCCTGAGTCATACGGCAGCCTCCTCTCCCTTACGGATCAATTTCTTCTCGCCGCTCATCATCACGATCTTCCAGACCAAGTTGACGATCTGGGCGAGGACTGCCAGCAGCATCAGGCCGCCGGCCACATAAAACAGATCAAAGGACAACGGAGAATCCGTGTAGTAGGTATTCCACATCTCGGAATACTTCTTCAGCGCTTCAAAATCCACCGTGGTCAGATACTGATGGCGGAAGGTCTGGATGTGGGTATTGGCCCACAGGAACAGCGCGACCGCGGCAGCGGAATACAAACCAACGGAAATGAAGTTGCTGACATAGTATCTTCTGCGCACCTGGGTGTTGGTGATGAACAGAAGGGCACCCAGCAGGATCATGCCGATGCAAAACTCAACCAACTGGTGATTGAAGTCCTGCATATCATAGTAAATGATGGAGCCGGGGACTTTGGTATCCAGCAGGTTGTTGGGGTTTCTCATGGTAGAGTACAGACTGTCATAAATATCTGTGATCATGCCCAGAGAGTACAGGAACATCACCGCTGCGGCAATAATGGCCAGCAGGCAAGCGAACTTTTGAAAACGGAGCTGTAGTTTATACATAATGACCTCCCTGTTGATCGGAGATCCTTCTGTCCGCGGGGGTGCGAACACCCCCGGGACGAATGGACTTTACAAAATCAACTATTTGGTAAAGGTTTTGGGTTGGCCGCAGCCATGGCTCGAAGGCCACGGCGTTGGCCGAAAGAACAAATTACTTGCTCAGAGAGTTGAAGAAGGTGACCAGGCGGTCATAAGCATCCTGCTTCAGCTCCAGGTACTGCGCGCCGCTCCAGGTGCCGGAAACGGTAGCGGAAGCTGCGTCGGGAGTGCCGAAGCCTTCAACAGCGTTGGTGCCGGCGATCAGGTCAACAAAGATGTTGGCATCGCCCTTGGCGGAGCTGAAGGAAGTCTTCAGTTCGGTGTAACCGTTGATCATGTCGGTCTCGGTAGAGGTGTTGGGCAGCACGGTGGGCACGATGGTGTACCATGCGTTCTCAGTCAGAGCCAGCTCGGGATGCTTGATGATGCCGTGAGCAATGGCGTTGGAGATGATGGCTGCGCCTTCCTTGCCGTCAACGGAGGTGCACTGATACTCAAAGGCCTGGCTCTTCACGAAGGACAGAGTGGAGCCCAGGAACTGACGGGCATAGTTGGTGTAGTTGCCGGAAGCCTTCTCCCACAGTTCGGCGAAGGTGGCATCGGCGATGACGGGCATCTGGTCACCGTTGAAGTTGAAGGTGACATAGCTGCCGTCGGCATTGGTCTTGATGAAGTCATCGGGACCGTAGGACATGAGGATCATGCCTTCGGGAGAGTAAGCGTAGTCGATCAGCTTCAGAGCAGCATACAGCTTGTTCTGATCGTCGCCGACACCGGCCTTGGAGATGGCCCAGCCGTCGGTCTTAACGGAACGCCAGGACTCGGTAAAGCGCATGAAAACGCCATTGGCATTGGTGCCGTCGAACCAACGGGCCACGGGGATCAGAACAGCGCGATACTGCTCATCCTCATCCAGCTTGGTCTCGTTGTAAACGGTCTGGGTCTGGTTGTAGTCATAGTGCATGAAGCCCAGGTCGTTCTCCAGCATGGTCTCGGTCTTCTCGGCGGAGCCGTTGATGAAGGACTCGGAGATCAGGCCTTCCTGTGCCATGGCGTTCATGCGGGCCAGGGCCTCGTAGGTATCAGCTTCCTGACGGGCGTCATGGAGCTTGCCATCAGCGCCAACGTACAGGTAGTCCTGACGGGATTCCAGGCCGCGGACGCCGAACAGAGTGCCGCAGAAGCGGAACATGTCGACACGGCGCTGGTTGTTGTTGTCTTCACGGGAGAACAGGCCTTCGACATTGTCGGTGCCGTTCAGAGTGGGGGCGTTGGCGCAGACGCAGCGCAGCAGAGCCACCAGTTCGTCAGCGTCCCAAGCGGCGTTCTGACCGATGAACAGGTCAGCGCGGTTGGTGCCGTAGTAGCCGTTGTAAGCGGTATCGATGTAGGTACGCAGCATATTGACAGCGGTAACACCGTCAACAGTGCCGGCAGCCAGGGCATCATTCATCTTCTGGACGATGTTGCCGGCTGCGTCGTAGTTCTTCTCGATGGTCTGGGTGCCGGAGGCATCAGCCTTGACGACTTCCACAGAGACCTTGCCGCTGGTGGGCATGTAGGGGGTGTAGACGGCAGCGGCCAGGTTGCCGGACTTCTCAGCAGCGAAAGCACCTTCGCCGTTCAGCAGAGCCTTGACCCAGTCGGTACGCATCAGAGGCATACGCTCGATGTCGTTAACACCGTCGAAGTAGGGGCTGAAGTAGATAGCGCCGGTATCGGTGTTACCGGTGATGGACAGCAGAACGATGGGGTTCTTATCCAGATAAGCCTTGAAGTTAGGCATCTTGTCCAGGTAGTCAGCCAGGTTGATCAGAGCGCCGTTCTCGCCGTACTCGGTCAGCTGAGTAGCAGAACCGCTGACCATGTCGATCTCGTTCAGGCGCTCCTGCCAGAACTGGAACTCCTTGGTAGCGGAGTTGCCCTGGTAGTGGTTCTCGAACTTCATGCCCAGGCGGTCCTGAACAGCAACCCAAGTGGGCTTCAGATCGCCGGTGAAGTAGGTCTTGCCATCGGCCAGGGTGATGCCATCGCCGGCGACCTCAGCGTCAAAGAACAGACCGGTCTTCTTGGAGTTGTAGCCGGTGGCCATACGCAGGATGGTATCCTTGGCGAAGGGCAGCAGGTCTACGTCCACAGGAGTAGTGGGGTCAGGATCGTTACCGCCAGTGGCGGGGGGATTGGTGCTGCCGGTGGTGGGAGGCGTGGGGACAGGCAGAGTATTGCAGCCTGCGAACAGAGCCAGGACCATGCACAGGATCAGCAGTGCGGAAATCAGCTTTTTCATGTTTTTTCTCCTTTTCTTAATGGTTTATAATCCGCCGGCAAAGCCGGTAATTATACGATAGGATCATTCCTTCACGCCGCCCACATTGACACCCTTGGCAAAATACTTCTGGATGAAGGGGTAAATGATGAGGATCGGCACGATGGAGCAAACGATGAGAGCGTAAATGACGGAGTCGGAAGAATAGATCTCATTCCAGCCGGCCATGGCTTCAGGGTCGGTGAACTCTTCCAGCTTCAGACGGATGAAGACCTGCAGAGGATGCTCGTTGGAGTTGGAGATCATCTGGCGGGCCCAGAAGTAGCCGTTCCAGCGGGAGATGGCGAAGAACAACGCCACCGTTGCGATGGTGGACTTGGACATGGGGATATAAACCTTGGTCAGCACCTGGAATTCGGTGGCGCCGTCCACCACCGCCGCTTCCTCGATATCCGAGGGGACGCCCTCAAAGGCGTTACGCAGCAAAATGATGTTCATGGCCGCCATACCCATGGCGATGACCACCAGCCACTTGTCATCGGTGATGCCCAGAGAGTCGAAGACTTCCTTGGTATCCAGATAATTCAGATACTGGGGGATCAGACCGGCGGAGAACCACATGGTGAACACCAGGAAGAAGTTGAACACTCTGCGGAACAGCAGCCGCTTCTTACTCAAGGCGTAAGCGCCCAAAATCGCCACGATCAGGGCCCAAACAGTGCCGTAGAAGGTCAGAAACAGGGTGTTTGTGTAGGAATTCCAGAACATATTGTCATTGAACATTCTGGAGAATGCCTGGAACTGGATGTTCTTCGGGAACAGGAGGACCAGGCCGTAGTCCACTTCGTGGCGGCCGCTGATGGCGGCGGAAATGGCATACACAAAGGGATACAGACAGCACAGCGCAAATACGGTCAGGCAGGTGTAGCTGATGATCTTGAAGATCAATTCTGTAATTTCAAGCTTTCTTTTCATAGCGCCGCCTCCTTAATACAGGGAAACATCCGAGGCCTTGCGGGAAATGGTATTGGCACCGATGACCAGCATCATACTGATCACGTTACTCATCATTTCCGCGGCGGATGCGATGCCCTGGTTGGTGGAAGAGTCACCCATACCGTAACGGTTGGCAAAGGTGGAAACCACGTCGGCAGTGATGTAAGTATTGGGGTTATACAGCAGCAGGACCTTCTCGTAGCCAACGCTCAGCAGGGAGCCGATCCGGGTGATCAGCATAATGACCAAGGTAGACAGGATGCTGGGCAGCACCACATACTTCATCTGGGCCATCTTGTTGGCGCCGTCGATCTGGGCAGCCTCGTAGCTGGTGGGAGAAATGGCGATGATGGCAGCGAAGAACACGATGCTGTCATAGCCGGCAGTCTCCCAAATGCCACTGATCTGATAGATGGCACGGAAATAATCCGGATTATTCAGCAAACCTGCGTGGGCTACCTCTTCACTGATCCAGCCCAAATTGGTCAGCAACTGGGACAGGATGCCCATATTGGTGGTCAGCGAGCCCTGCTTGACCAGCATGGTGACCAGAGAAGTCATAACGACGGTAGAAATGAACTTCGGCAGGTAGGTCAGCACCTGGAAACCGCTCCTGAGGATGTTGGACTTGATCTCGTTGAAGAACAGGGCCAGGATCACCGGCATGGGGAAGCCGAAGAGCAGGCCATAGAAACTCAACAGGAAGGTATTACGCAGTGCCCGCCAGAAATCGGTGGACATGCCGTCACCGCTGAAGAGCAAGCGCTTGAAATAGGAAAAACCGGAGAAGAACTGATCTGCCACCGGCTTGACCTGATCGTATACCTTAAAACATCCCAGCAGTTCGTACATGGGGAAGTATCTCCAGAACAGGAACACCAGGATCATGGGGATCAGCATCACATACAGGCGCCAGTCCTTTGCAATAGTACGGATGACATTGCGCCAGTAATGCTTTTCCACATCATCGCGGACCACTTGCTCCGGATCGGTGTGATAAGAATTTGAGGATTTGTCGTATACCAGGAAATCCCCGGCGAGAGTTTTTTTCACAACTGTTCTCCCCCTTCAACGGTTTTGCTCGCTTTAGATGCGGAGCAGGTAATGTATTTGATCTTCGAAAAGACCATCCATTCGCCGGATCGCCCAGATGCCGCAGACCGTCAGCAGCACCGACAGAAGATCCGTCGTAATGAACCCGATGCAGGCTGCGTCCTCAAATCCGAGGAGCGCCGCCACGGCAGCCCGTCCCAGCAGCATCAGCACCTGGACAGCGGCGCCGAAGAGCAAGGAATAGACCACATTCTGCCGGATTTTTTCTTTACCCGGCTTCTTAAACAGCACCAACGCCAGCAGGGCAAACAGATTGCCGCCGCCAAAAATCAGCAGGTGCTGCCCATTGCCACCGGCCAGCACGCAGTACAGCACGCCGCCCAGAATGGCGTGAACGGCTGCATAACCGTTCCAGCGCATCATCACCAGCGCCACCATCAGCGCCACCGGTGAAACTACATACAATTGATCTGGAAACCACAGCGAGGCCGCAAAGTGGATCAACACCTGGACGATGGCCATAAATACCGCCAGAATCCCAAGATCGATGGCGCGGTATTCGCTGACGGATAGTTGTCTTTTCATAAAAATACCTGTCTGTGATGTTTTTCTTGCATTTCTTCCGGCCGGCGTGCTATCATGGAGAAAAGCACACCCGTAAAGGAGCGATCCGATGAATCAACTGATCCACGCCTCCCCTGCCGATGATCTGCAAGAGCTGTTTGACCGGGCACCGGAATACAGCACCGTTCATCTGGCCACCGGCATTTATCGACAAAAAGTGATGGTTCGCACAGGCCATTTGACCATCTTGGGCGACGGCCCGGAGAACACCATCCTGGTTTTTGACGACCACGCCAACAAGCCCCACCCCAACGGGGGCGAATTCAATACATTCCGAACCTACACTCTGGCGGTTTGCGCCGACGGCGTGACCATGAAGGATCTTTCCATTGTCAACGACGCCCTTTTTCCGGAGCGCAAGGGCCAGGAAGTTGCCCTTTCGGTGGTGGCCACCGGTTTTCGGATGGAGAACTGTTTGCTCACTTCCACCCAGGACACCCTGTTCCTCGGTCCTCTGCCCTCGGATCTCATCGGCCGCTATGAAGGGGCGTTTGACGATCGGCTGCGGCAGGGTTATCGGATGGAGCAGCATTTCAAAAACTGCGTCATTGAAGGAACAGTGGATTTCATATTCGGCTGCGGCGAAGCCACCTTTGCGGATTGCCGCATCCACTCCCGGGAGGATGTCCGGAACATCGGCTACATCGCGGCGCCGTCTCACGAACAGCGGCAGCAACGGGGATTTGTCTTTCGCAACTGCGATCTGACTTGTGATCCCAATGTGGTGCCCGGTTCTGTTTATCTGGCCCGTCCCTGGCGGGACTACGGCACAGTCTTATTTGAGAACTGCCGGTATGGCCCCCACATCGCTGCCGTGGGCTTTGACAAATGGAGCGGCACGAACCGGGACCAGACCGCCCGGTTTTATGAGCAGCCCCCCGTTGAAGGACGGGTCAGCTGGGTCAATCGGAAATAATCAGGAACCATTGTGCTTCGGACGATCCCGGGGCACAATTTTTATACCCGGGCCCAAATGCTGCGAATAGTCTGCACGGCGTGGGCAATATACTCTCCCGTCGTTCCTTCCAGGGTAAGAACGGCATCCGGATCGTAGGCTTTGATCTTCTTCAAAACTGTTTCCAAATCCAGGTCGCCTGTACCGAAGGGGACTTGTTTGGGCTTGCCATTTTCAACGAAGCAGCAATCTTTCATATGGAACAGCAGGATCTCGCCGGCAAAGGTCTCCAGGCCCTCATCCAGGATGGCGAGGTAATCATGCTGATTTTCAGCGTCTAAGTAATTGTAAAGGTCGAAGATCACCTTGGTGGGGCGGTCCATCATACGGCGTACCTTCGCCAGAGTAGCTACATTGTAACACACATGATCCACCGAGCCCTCCATCGCCACCATGGAGCCATGAGCGGCGGCAATATCACACAGCCGGGCGAAGGTATCGGCCACAAGGCGGTAGCCTTCTTCCGTGCGGTTTTTCGGATGGTAGATCCAGGGCTCATCATTATACGAACCGGTCTCGGAACCCACTACATTGCAGCCCATGGCACGGCAGTGCTGCAGATATTCCGCAAAGACATCAAAGCAGCGCGCAGCCTTGGCCCGGTCGGAATGGACGGGATTGAAATAAGCGCCCACCAGAGGGATCATCTTCCCTGCCCCGGCAAAAGCCTCGCCGATGGCGGCAGCCTTTTCAGCAGTGATGCCGCCAGGCTGATAAGGAATATCCTCATAAGCCTTGTAGCAGACCATCTGCACACCGTCCAGATCCAACTGCTGCAGGCGGGATAAAATACCCGCTGTCCCCTTTACGCCCAAATCGTGGGCGCGGATGCAAATTTTCATATTCTGCCCTCCTGTAGGCAATATGTACAATCGTACCCCTATACATGATATAATATATTAGCAAAATGTTGAAGTCAACGATTTTTCACATGCAGAAAATCTATTTGGAGAAATGCACAATCTTCCAGAAAAAAGTTTGGACAATATTTCTTTTATCCCGCTCTTGACAGTCCTCCTTTTTCTGCTCCTTTCGTCCGTAAGTCAAAACCTCCGGCTAAGCCGGAGGCTTGATTAAGCCCTAGAAGGGCATTTTACAGACGATTGCCCCTAAAGGGGCCCCGAACGGTTTGCCGACCGCATTCCTTTCTCGGGCCGCCCCTTAAGGGGCTTTTTCTATG
>JAZNNP010000055.1:0-2235 GCA_045580365.1 Faecousia sp. | reverse complement strand
AGGAAAGGCAGATGACCTTCCGGCCATCCGCCCTGGTTTAATCCATGTTGCTGTTGCTGAAGCTGTCCGGCAGTAATTGGGCCAAGGTCCGCACTTCATATCCCTCCGGGGTCACCAGAAACACCCTAAAATCATCCCCGCAGAATTCCCGCATCACCTGACGGCACACACCGCAGGGAGGAAACGCGCCTGTGATCACACCATCCTTGCCGCCCACCACCGCAATGGCCTTAAAATCCTTATGGCCGTCATACACCGCCTTAAAAAACGCGGTGCGCTCAGCGCAATTGGTGGGAGAATAGGACGCGTTTTCAATATTGCAGCCGCCGTAGACGGTGCCATCGGCGCACAGCAGCGCCGCGCCGACTTTGTAGCCGGAGTAGGGGCTGTAAGAATGGAGCATGGCCTCTTTCGCCAGATCGCAGAGTCTTTCAGGTGTCATCATTCAAATCTCCTTGAAAATGTAAATGGTTGTTTAAGAGAACAAGCCCCCTACGCGATGACTGCGTAAACAACAATTACGATTACAAAATCTCCTTGGCAAAACTCTTGCCCGGGGTCTCGTAGTCAATGCCCAGCAGCTCTGCCGCCGTGGCGGCGATGTCCGCAAAACTGCTCCGGGTGCCCATGTTCACCGGCTTTACGCCCTTGCCCAGCACCATCAGCGGCACATATTCCCGGGTGTGGTCCGTGGTGGCCAGATAGGCCGGGTCACAGCCGTGGTCGGCGGTGATCATCAAAAGATCCCCGTCCCCCAGCTTTTCCAGCAGCTTGGGCAGCCAGGCATCAAATTCATTCAGCGCCCGGGCGTAGCCGTCGATGTCCCGTCGGTGGCCGTAGACCATGTCAAAATCCACCAGATTCACGAAGCACAGACCGTTAAAATCCTGGTCTGCGTAGCGCAGGGCATGCTCCATGCCGTTGGCGTTGGAGGTGTTGTACACATGCTCCGTGGTGCCGATGCCGGCAAAAATGTCATAGATCTTGCCCACGCCGATGGAATCCAGCCCTGCTTCCTTGATGGCGTCCAGCAAGGTCTTTCGGGGCGGTTCCAAAGAGAAATCGTGGCGGTTGGAAGTCCGCTTGAAGTTCCCCTTTCCGGTGCCGATAAAGGGGCGGGCAATGACCCGGCCCGCGCCGTGCTTGCCCACCAGGATCTTCCGGGCGATGCGGCAGTATTCATACAGCTGTTCCGGGGGCACGATGT
The DNA here is from genome assembly GCA_045580365.1 of Faecousia sp. Classification (GTDB taxonomy): domain Bacteria; phylum Bacillota; class Clostridia; order Oscillospirales; family Oscillospiraceae; genus Faecousia. Next base: position 1,028 of record JAZNNP010000055.1, on the reverse strand, counting down.
CCTCGTGGGCCGCGATCTGGAAAACGGAGTCGGCGGAGGTGTAAACGATCAGATCCCCGGTGCGCATATGCTCTTCGCCGTATGCGTCCAGCACCGCCGTGCCGCTCCAGGGCGCGTTGGCCAGTACGCCCCGGCCGGTAGCGGCCTTGAAGGGCTCCAGCACTTCGTCGGGGAAACCGTTGGGATAGGTGGGCAGAGGTTCGGGAGAGATCAAACCGGCGATCTCCCAGTGACCGATGGTGGTGTCCTTGCCCATGGAGGCTTCTGTCAGCCGGGCCACAGCGCCCATGGGCGCATCCGCCTTGGGCAGACAATCCACGCCGTCGATGTTGCCCAGACCGGCGGCGATCATGTTAGGGATGCGCAGTTCCGCGGACGATGCGCAGGCCGCCAGGGTGTTGACGCCCACATCACCGAAGGCTTCGCTGTCCGGCATCTGACCGATGCCGAAAGAGTCCAGTACAATAATAAAAATTCGTTTCATAGGGTTACCTCAAAAAAAGGAGTGTACGGGCGATCCGTGAATCGTCCCTGGGGGATCACTTTTCCTCCATCGCCACGGCCACATCCAGCGCGATCTTCATCATCTGGGTGAAGGCGGTCTGGCGCTCTTCGGCGGAGGTCTCCACGCCCTTGAGCACATGGTCGGAAATGGTGCAGATGCACAGTCCCCGCTTGCCGTACCGGGCGGCGTTCATATACAGCGCCGCGGCTTCCATTTCCAGCGCCATAACGCCCATCTTCTTCAGGCCGTAGACGCTGTCCAGACCCTCGGGCACGCCGGTGTGGTCGCCGTAGAATACGTCGGAAGAATTCACGTTGCCCACATGATAGGTGGCGCCGTTTGCCTCGGCGGCCTTTACGGCCTCACTCAGCAGTTCATAGGAGGCGATGGGGGCGAAAGTGCCGGGCAGATGGAACTGGGAAGCCCAGTTGGAGTCGGTGCAGGCGCCCTGGGCGATGACCACGTCATACAGATTGATGTGATCCTGGATCGAGCCGGCAGAGCCCACCCGGATGATGTTCTC
>JAZNNP010000054.1:0-51403 GCA_045580365.1 Faecousia sp. | reverse complement strand
TGGCCTCCGACTTGGAAGCGGCGTTCTTTTGTAAGGGGCTGCCATGGGCGGTAAAATACATGGGTGTTTTCTCAACTGATAGAATCGAACTGGGAAAGGTACAGCTTTTTGTAAACGCCGTCCTGCGCCATGAGCTGATCGTGGGTGCCCTGCTCCGCCACCCGGCCGCCGGACAGCACCAGAATATGGTCTGCCGCACGGATGGTGGACAATCGGTGGGCGATGACAAAGCAGGTCTTGCCCTTCGTCAATTCCCGCATGGCGGCCTGGATGTGCTGCTCGGTGCGGGTGTCTACATTGGAGGTGGCCTCGTCCAGGATCAGCATTTGGGCATCCAGAAGCATGGCCCGGGCGATGGTCAGAAGCTGTTTCTGTCCCTTGGAAATGGATGTTCCGTTGTCGGATAGGACCGTGTGATAGCCCTCCGGCAGGCGGGAGATATAGCTGTGGATGTGGGCGGCCTTGGCAGCAGCCACCACTTCGTCCATGGTGGCATCCGGCTTGCCGTAGGCAATGTTGTCGTAAATCGTGCCATGGAACAGCCAGGTATCCTGCAGCACCATGGTGAAGGCTTTACGCAACGATGCCCGGGTCAGGGTGCGGATGTCCTTGCCATCCACCAGGACCGCGCCGCCGTTTACATCGTAAAAGCGCATGAGAAGATTGATGATGGTGGTCTTTCCTGCGCCGGTGGGGCCCACGATGGCGGTCATGCTGCCGGGGGCAGCATGCAGCGTCAGATCCTGGATGATGGGCTTGCCGGGTTCGTAGGCGAAATCCACGTGCTCCAGCCGGACATCGCCTTTGACATCGGTCAGTTCCACAGCATCGGCATCATCCGGGGGTTCCGGAGCGGCATCGATCAACGTAAACACCCGTTCTGCCGCCGCGAAGGCGCTTTGCAGCTCCGCAATGATGTTGGCGATCTCATTGATGGGGCCAGAGAATTTCCGGGAATACTGGACGAAGGAACTCAGATCACCCAGGCCCACCTTGCCCCGCAAAAACAGTACCGAACCAAACACGCACACCAGGGCTAAAGACAGGTTATTGATGCAGTTGACACTGGGGCCGGTGATGGTACCGTTGGTTTCGGCTTTGGTATAGGCCTGCACAGCGGCGGCGTTCTTTTCGTCGAATTCCGAAAGCACCGCTTCCTCCCGGCCGTAGGCACGGATGGTTTTCTGGCCGTTGAGCATCTCTTCCACAAAACCATTGAGCTGTCCCAACTTTGCGCTGCGGCGGCGGAACAAGGGCCGCACCCGTTTTGTCTGCCAGCGGGTGAAGACAATGGTGACAGGAATGGTAATGAGGAAGATCAGCACCAGCTGGGGCGCGATGGTCAGCATCATGATAAAGGACACGCTGACCGTCACCACACTTTGCAGGATCTGCAGCAGGTCCGTGGAAAGGGACTGGTTGACGGTGTCCACATCGTAGGTGATGGTGGAGATGATATCACCGGTCTGGTAGCGGTCAAAATAGCTGACCGGCAGAGCGGAAAGCCGCTGGAATACATCATGACGCATTTGCTTGCTGACCCGGCGGGACAGGCGGATCATGACGATGTTGAGCAGGTAAGTCAGCCCCGCGGCGGTGATGTAGAAAATCACCATCAGCGTGGCGCAGCGGAAAACGGTGTCGAAATCCACCTTTCCCGTGCCCAGATCAATGGCGTTGATGGCTGTGCCGGAAAGTTTCGGGCCGTACAGCGCCAGGAGGCTGCTGCTCAGCGAAAGCACCAGTGCCAGCACCAACAGCACCCGGTTACGGCCCAAATAGCGCCACAACCGCAGGAGCAACGCGCCCCGGGGAAGGGTATTGCCCTCAAAGCGGCGTTTATCGCCGCTGACTTCGGCGCGGGTCATGCGGCCGCCGCCGATCAGATTGGGATTGGCTGCCATCAGACCACCTCCCCATGTTCGCCCATTTGCGCATGGGCAATGGCGCGGTATTCGTCGCAATCGCGCATCAGCGTCTCGTGGTTGCCTGCGCCAATGACGCAGCCATCACGCAGCACCAAAATGAGATCCGCATGCCGCAGCGAACTGATGCGCTGCGCTACCACAACCGTGGTGGTATGGCGGTAATGCTCCCGCAGGCAGCGGCGCAGATTGGCGTCGGTGCGGTAGTCCAGCGCGGAAGAGGCATCGTCCAGCACCAATATTTCCGGATCTCCTGCCAGGGCACGAGCCAGGAGCAGCCGTTGCTTCTGACCACCGGAGAGATTATTGCCCCGGACCTGCACCTGGAATTCCAGGCCACCCTCTTTTTCCCGCACGAAGTCCGCCTGGGCATGGTCCGCGGCGGTGGCGATGGCATCGTCGTCAATGTCCCGGAAAAAGCGGATATTCTCTGCCAGCGTGCCTTCCATAATGAAATCGTTTTGGAACGCCACGCCGAACTTGCTGCGCAGCTGGGCCGGCGCGATGGAACGGACATCCCGGCCGTCAATCAGCACTTTACCGCAATCGGGGTCATACAGCCGCATCAGCAGGTTCAAAATGGTGGATTTGCCGCTGCCGGTGGGGCCTAAAATGCCCAAGGTCTGGCCCTTTTCCAGCCGGAAACTGAGGTTATCCACATTTTTGCCGATGCCGGTGTAGGAAAAGGATACATTTTGGAATTCGATATGGGCGCTGCCGGGGGTGGGTTCTTCCGGCGGCAACAGGGTCAGATCCTCCGGGGTCTGCAGCACCTGGGCGACCCGCTTGGCGCTGGCTTCGCCCTTGCTCCACATGACAAAGATCCGGGTAACGCCTAGCATGGCGTTGAGGATCATGGTAAAATACTGCAAAAACGCCACGATCACGCCGGGTTTCATTTGGCCGTTATGGACCCGGTATGCGCCGATCAGCACCACCAGGGTCAAGCCCAGGTTCAGCGTCAGCGATGCAGTGGGGTTACTGATGGCGGACACGGCGCCGGCCTTTTGGTCCACCGCGGTCAGTTCTTCGTTGACGCTGTGGAAGCGCTGCTTTTCATATTCCGTCTTACTCAGCGCTTTGATGACCCGGATGCCGGTGATATTTTCCTGCACCGTGCGGACCATCCGGTCCAGCACACTTTGCTGCCGGGTGTAAAGGGGCAGGCTGGCTTTGGTCACCAGATAGGTCACCAGGGCGATGATGGGCAGCGCGCCCAGCAGGATCAGCGCCAGGGCAGCATCCATTTTCAAGGTCATCATGATACCGCCAACCAGCAAAATGGGCGCACGGATACCCACCCGCTGGAGCCGGGCCAGCAGCTGGTTAATGTTATAAGTATCACTGGTGAGCCGGGACTCGGCGGAGGAGACCGTCAGCTCGTCCATCTGCCGGGCGGAAAGGCCGCTCAGCTTTTGGAACAGGTCATGGCGGATGGCCTGGGTGATCTTTCCGGAGCTGATGCCGCTCATACGGTTGGCAATGATATTGAACAGCAGAAAGCCCAGGGCGCACAGCACCATCAGAAAGCCGTACAGATAAATGCTGTTTACATCCCCGGCAGGCACTTTTTCATCCAGCATCACTTCCATCAGATCCGGGATCTGCAGCTCCACCGCCGCACCCAGAAATTTGATGAGTACGGTAGCGGCCATATAGAGCCAGTAAGGCTGCAAATAACGCCGTAATTGTGCCATGATCATTCCTCCTTCCCTATTTTGCAAGGATCAATGTCCGGCCGCCCTGTGGTCAGAGGGAGACCGGACACAAAAAAGCGATTTGTCGTTTGTCCGTATTATAGAGGATTTTCGACTTCCTTGTCAATGGATTTGTGGCCTGGGGCAGGTTTTCTTCCAAGCACAGCAGAAACAGATCGTCCCGGGTATTTATTTTCTGTCAAGGATCTGCTATAATGGTCACAAATAAGGTCGGCAGACCAAAATCACGACGGTGTGCTCCGGATGAACTACAGGAGGAATGAAGGATGAAAGTATTGATGCTCAACGGCAGTCCCAAAGCAAAGGGCAACACCGCTTTGGCTCTGGCAGAAATGGAACAGATCTTCCGGCAGGAAGGGATCGAAGTGGAAACAGTGCAGGTGGGCAACAAGGCCGTCCGGGGCTGCATCAGCTGTTCTTCCTGCTATCAAAACGGCAAGTGTGTTTTTGACGATGTGGTGAATGAGCTGGCACCCAAATTCCAGGAGGCAGACGGCCTGGTGGTAGCCAGCCCTGTGTACTACGCTTCCCCCAATGCCACATTGGTGGCCGTTCTGGATCGGCTGTTTTACAGCACCCGGTTCAGCAAAACCATGAAAGTCGGCGCCAGCGTGGCTGTAGCCCGCCGGGGCGGCTGCTCCGCCACCTTTGATATGCTGAACAAGTATTTCACCATCAGCGGCATGCCCATCGCATCCAGCCAGTACTGGAACAGCGTCCACGGCGGCGCGCCTGGCGAAGCGGCGCAGGATGCGGAAGGTCTGCAGACTATGCGCACCCTGGCCCGAAACATGGCGTTTTTGATGAAATCCATCGCTTTGGGCAAGGAAGCTTACGGCCTGCCGGAAAGAGAACGGCACCAGTTTACCAACTTTATTCGCTAAGGAGGATCTGCTATGAGAAAGAATTTTGGCGCGAAAGCCATGTGCTATCCCATGCCGGTGTTTATCATCGGCACTTACAACGCCGACGGCACGCCCAATGCCATGAACGCCGCCTGGGGCGGCATCAGCGAGGAGCAGGAGATCACCATTTGCGTGGATTCTTCTCACAAAACCGCGGAAAATCTGATGGCCCGGAAAGCCTTCACTGTGTCCATGGCTACCGCAAAGCACCTGGCCGTCTGCGACTATGTGGGCATCGTTTCCGGCAACAAAGTGCCGGACAAGTTCGCCAAGGCCGGTTTCCACGCCACGAAATCCGCCTTTGTGGATGCGCCGCTCATCGACGAGCTGCCCATGGCGCTGGAATGCGAGGTCCTTTCCTACGACACCGAAACTTGCCGCCTGGTGGGACGGATCGTCAATGTCAGCGCGGACGAATCCGTGCTGGGGGAAAACGGCAAGGTGGATCCTGCCAAGCTGCAGCCCATCACCTATGACCCCATGAACCATCACTACCTGGTTCTGGGCGAAAAGGCAGGCCAGGCATTCCATGACGGCGCAGCGCTGAAATAACCAAACGGGAGAGACTCCGCTGAGTCTCTCCCGTTTTTATACCGTGATCGCTGTTAGTACCAGCTGGGCCAGGGTGTCCATGCCCCGGGCTGTGGGGTGGCAGCCGTCAAGAGTGTCGCAGGTGATATCGGGGTGATAGATCGCCACCGGGCGGCAGCCGTTTTGGGCGGCGCAGGCGTGGATCGCCCGGTTATAGGCCTCCGCCCGGGGGCCGATGCCGGAAAGATTGGGCAGTTCCAAGCACCAGATCTCCGCCTGGGGATAGCAGCCGCGGATATTCTGCAGCATGCGGTTATAGGCCTCCGGGAAGGCCCCACAGCCCTCCCCTGTCGGCTCCAGGGGCACGGCATGGCCCAGATCATTGATGCCCATGAAGATCATGACCACATTGGGAACGCGGCCCTCAGCGGCCAGGGCAGCCCCACGGCTGCGGCTGCAGCCGTAAGACTCCACTTCGCAGCCGGGCAGGCGACACACCGCACTGCCGGCCCAGGAATGGTTGACCAGCAACTGCCCGCCCAATTCGCCGATGACCCGGCCCCACCAGGTATCCTCCGGCGCAAGAATGCCGGCCTGCCGTTTCATTCGCCAATCGTAAAACACGCCGCACTCCGGCGGATGGTAGCCCGCCAGGGTGCTGATGGAGTCCCCCAGAACGGAGAAATATTTGTTTTTGTACGGTTTCTCTGCCATCCCGGCACCTCCTTTTTATCATTATACCATCCCCGGCATCCCAAGTAAAGCCGTTTTACCACCGGGGATATTCATCGCCAGGACAGAATTAAGAAGGTCTTAAGATTCACTTGATTGCGGTGGGCAGGTATATTTGCTATAATTGTGTCGGAAAAAGGAAGAAAAGAGGGGGATTTATGGTCCTTTGGTCCCAAAATCATGTTTACACGCTGCTGCCGGCAATGATCGTGATGGTGATCGTCGCGGCCGTTCTGCGCCATACTCTGGGCACAAAACCGCTGCGCATCCGCATGATCCCCTTCCGGGTCCTTACTGTGCTGATCCTGCTGCTGGAAATCGGGAAGCAGGCTGTCAGTTTCAGCCGCGGTTATGACCTTTATGCCATCCCCCTGCATTTTTGCTCTCTGGCGCTGTTTACCATGCCGGCGATGGCTTTTTATAACGGCAAAGGGGCATCCACAGTTCGGGCCATCACATCCGGCGTATGCGCGTCAATCTTTTTGCTGACAGCGGTATATCCGGAGCTGATCTATTCCGGTGCCTGTGTGGAACGGTACTTTGTGGAATTTATGGACTTCCACACGGTAACTTTTCACAACATCGTGATGTTTGCTTTTCTGCTGATCCCGGCCCTGGATCTGCACGAAACCCCTTCCCGGAATGACCCCAAGGCGGTGGCGCTGTTTATTTTGGGTTACTGCGCTGTTTCTGCCCCCGTGGCCCAGATCCTGAAGGTCAACTACAACAACTTTTACAGCTGCAATGTGCCGCCGCTGGAGGCGCTGCGCATTTCACTCCAGGGCGTTCTGGGTGTAGGTGTAACGCAGCTTCTGTATATCCTGATCGTGGTCGTTCTGGATATTCTCTTCGCCGTGCTGTGCTACTGGCTATACCGACTCCTCCGCCGGTTGGCATGGCCGAAAAGCATAGCTGCTTACAAAAAAGCATAAATAATGGACAAACCGCAGCACCCACCAGTTCAAGTGGGTGCTGCGGTCTTCTTTTGCTTATTGGGCCGTTTTCTTCGGCAGGTGGAGTTTATAGATCTCCTCGGTGGCGAAGGCCAGTTTGGTGACGATGTCCGGATTGGTGGGGTAGCAATAGAAGGAATCGTTCTCCGTGGAGATATCGAAGCAATTTTCCTTCCGGAAGCGGTGGAAATCATACTCCACATGGAGGCTGTTCATGCCCTTGGGCGGGCGGTGGATCTGATAATCCTGACCCCGGTAGTGGCCGTCGATGGTGAAGCCGTTTTCAAAATCATGGCGCACCCGGGCCTTCCCCAGGGGAATGAAGCGGTAGCACCGGGGGAAGGAATAGACATCCACCTCATCCTCGTAGCAATATTCGCCCCGGAGGATCTGCTGGCGTACCTGCTGCCGCTCCCACTCGAACCAATCGGGGATATGGGGGAATTCCGTTTCTCCTTCCGTGGCCCGTAACTGGCCATTTTCTTCCAAAATCCAGCGTTTGCCGCAATGGTTGCAGAAGATCTCCGCGCCTTTAGTGGCCGTCTGGAACTCCGTATGGCAATGGGGGCACTGGTACAGCACCTTTTGCAGACCTTCTGCCCGGTAGGCTTCCGTAATGCGGATGCCGTTTTCCAACTGATAGCGGTATTCATCGTATTCCATGGCGCTGCGGATAGCGGCGTTGATCTGATCCACCGTCATGGCCTGCACCTGCTCCTTGGTCAGCACCTGGCGAAACACCGTATGCAGGGGCACTTTCCGCTTGTTTTTATAGGCCCAGAAGGGGGAATACAGGTGGTTGCCATGGTGGGTGACCACTACCAGAGGCACTTTGTTCATCTTCACCAGGCGGCCCAGGGAATCCGGCAGGAACGCCGTAGTGCCGATGGGGGTATAGCGGGCCTCGGGGTACAGACACAAAATGTCCCCGTTTTGCACCACCCGGCGGATGGATTTGACCAGGTGGATATCATTGGTGAATTTCCGGGTGCAAATGGAGCCAATCCAGGTAAGCAGCCAGGGCATCATATGGTAACCATCGATATTGACCACATTATTGACCCGGTGGGGATAGGTCACCAGGGCTGAAAGCTCAAAATCGATGAAGGCCATGTGGTTGCTGAAGAGGATATACGGCGGCTCCAGGCCCTCCATATCGATGGTCTCCAGCTTGAATTTTTTGCCCATCAGGGCGCATTTGGACAGCGTCATGATCAGCCAAGTGAGCCACCTGGGCTGACGGATGGGGTATTTGGCGGTTTTATAATGCTTTTTCCAGCGATAATTTACTTCCATATCGATCTACCTCTTGCTGTTCCGTCATTTCACTTTGGTGATGGGCGGCTTCCACAGGCCCAGGGACATGGTTCCAAAGACCCGCTGATAGGCCTGCATATCCGGCTTGGGATCGGTGGACAGCACCCGAAACACGCCGCCCACTTCCCGGATATTATAGCCCGTGTCGAAAAAGCCGTTTTTCTTGTAGAACGCCATCCGATTGATCCGCTCCTGCAGATTGGGGGCATCTTCCTCCAGAAGTTCCACATTCAGCATAATGGTCTTTCCGGGGTGGTGTTCCTTCAGAAAGGACAAGATGGCAGAGCCGTATCCCTGCCCCCGACGGCTGTCATCCACCGCCAAAAACAACACGAACAGCACCTGCTCCCGCCAGGCGGTAAAGGTCAGCCCGCAGAAGGTCTCGCCGTCATAATAGCCCGTCAGTTCCACCGCCGGGTTGACGGTCAACAGCCGCAGCAGCCACCATGGCATCTGCTCCTCTTTGGGGAACGCGGTCGTGTATAAGGTTTTGATTTGTGTCGGGTTGTGTGCTTTCTTGAAGTTCTTCGCGGTTAACTGCATGATCTTGTGCCTCACTTCAGGGAAATGGTAAATCACCGGACATATTTTCACGGAGATCTGTCGTTCTTTTTGGTTATTCTATCACAAATCTGCACATTGCGCAACCGGGGGACGGCTATAGCGGATCTCGCCCCTTTTTGACAGATGCAGTTGCGCTTTATAGCGAAATATGGTATAATATATAACATTAACCGGAAAAGAGGTAGCAATATGCTGGAATTTATTCAGAACATTGAATTTGGCGAATTGATGTGGTCGGAATTCATCTACGCATTGGTCGGTTCCTTTGTAGGTATTTTCCTGCCCCTGTGGATCGACAAGAGCCGAGCACGCCGCCAGGAAAAAGTGGCCCGTCAAAAAATGCTGAGCAGCCTGGACCGGGAACTGCAGTCCGTGAAAGAACTGATTGAGAAGCACAAGGATGCCCACAATTACAGTCTCTTCTCCTTCTCTACTTTTGTATGGGAATCCATTATTGCCGCAGGTATGCTGCCGGACCTGCTTTCTGACAAGAAGATCGACAGTGAACTGCTGATCGAGATCTACGCCCATCTGGCGATACTTACAGAGCTTCATAATGATTTTTGCCACTACGAAAAAGACGACAATCTCAAGGATATGTACACCAATATCGTTGACAACTGGATCGATATCCACGAAAAAATCTGCCGGTATCAAAATTCCGGTAATAAGCGCTGAAAGAAGGGTCGGCTATGATTGGCGGTTCCAGATATAACAGAGGATCCGTGCGTCTGCAGGAAGAAAACGCAAACAACATCCAAAACGACGAATCCGATTCCTCCATCAACGAGGATCTGTTTTCCAGCATTGCAGAGGCCGAAAACCATGCGAAGCAGATTTTGAAGACCGGACGGGACCAGTATGTGGCCGGCATCAAGCAAAACGTGGTGGAGATGGTACGCCGGTGGTTGGAGCCGGAAGATGACAACTGCTTTACGCTCTACGGCAAGATGGGCTGCGGAAAAAGCTTTTTTGCCGGTCATCTATATGGTCAGCTGGGCGAGGAAAAGGAACTTTTCGACACAGCGGCATTCTCCAGCCAGCAGACTTACCGCGACACCACCGCCGTGCGGACGATGCTCATCTCCCTGGCCCATCAGCTGTATATCCATGTGGGTGCCTGCCGGGACTATTTCCATACCCAAAAACTGGATAGCACGGCCATCGAGCAGCTGACGGAAAGCGTACTGATCAAGCCTTTTGAAGGCAAACGACTGCAGAAAACAGCGGTTCTGATTATTGATGGACTGGATGAATATCCCCGGCGGGATTGTGAAGCCTTTTTGGAAACACTGGGCCAACTGCGGCCCCGGATGAATCAGCGGGTAAAAATTTTCTTCACCTCCCGACCGGAGCGGTATATCTGCTCGCTGTTCCAAAGCGGAAGTACGAATTCCTATCACATTGAGAAGAACAAGGCCCAGAGCCAGGCCGATTGCGCCCGTTTTATTGACGCCAAGTGCCAGGGAACAGGTATCCACATCGATGCAGACATGAAGCAGACGCTGATCACCAAAAGTGAGGCCAGTCTGAAATATCTGGAGTGTTTCTTCAACGATCTGGCCTACGGCGGTATGGAGCTGACGGCGGACTTGATCAACGATCTGCCCAAGGGCCTTTCCCAATACTATCGCGGACAGCTGTTGCGCTATTTTTCCGGGAACAATCTGTCGTTCTACCAGGAAGAACTGGCGCCGCTGTTGGAACTGCTGTGCGTTGCATCCCGCCATTTGACCCTGCAGGAGGCGGCGGATATTTTGGGCCGCCGGGAAAAGGAACTGAATCAGGTGATCTCCCGCTCCGGTACATTGGTATGGAAGAACGACGACTATGTGATGCTGTATCAGGCTGAATCCGTCCGGGAATTCCTGACGGATGATAGCTGCTGCCCGGAAGATTATCTGATCGACTGCACCAACGGCCATCAGCGGATCCTGGAGCGGCTGGATGAGATCATCGACAGCGACGAGGATATTGAAAGCAACATGTATCTGTTTAACTGTGTTGCGGACCATATTCTTAGTCAGAAGCGGGTCACCAAGCAGGATTGGAAGCGGGTCATCGATATTCTGACCCACTACTCCCACAAATTTGATCTACGGACCGCCTTTTTCCGGCGGATCCTAGAACGGAATGTCAACGAAATTGTCCAATTTCTCCGTTTGTTGATGGCAGATAACCGGATGCATGCCCTGTTGAAAGCTGTTTCCTGTGTGCGTCTGATCTCCAACGCCATCAGCGAAAAGCAGGAAGAAAAGCTGTCGGATGTCCTGGCGCGGCTGGAAGGCGAAGAAGAATTCCAGTCGATGTATCACTACGGCATGGCACGGATCTATTGGGCGGGCGAAAAGAACGCCCTGGCTTTCCAGGAAATCGTGGATCATCTGCCGGAGGCCCAGGAGGATATTGCATTCTGTTCCTGGCGCATATGCTATTTGGAGTTCTATGCCGATTTGCGGAAGAAGCAAAAAGATGTCTCCCGGCTGGAAGTGACGGAGCAGTACATCGCAGTCTACCGCGAGACGATGGACATGGTTCAGCTTTGTCCCCGCCCCGACACAGCGGTACAGCTGGTGATACTGCGCAACAAAGCCATCAGCTGCGGGCAAATGGCGCGGCTGTGCGAGGAACTGGAAGGCGAACCGGATCCCCATGTGCGGGTGCAGTGCGCCAAAAAAATTCAGGATCTTCTGCAACTACCGGACATTCAGCCCGGCGACAAGGGCTATCTCCTCCAGGCAGCGGCGGAATACTACCGCCAGCGAAAAAAGCTCCACGAAAGTTGCCGGGATCACGACCTGTGCTCAGAATCCCGGGTATATGACCTGCACCACTCCTGCCAGGCTCTGGGCCGACTCTGCTTTAACAAGCAGTATCCTGGCTATGACCCGGACAGAGGTCTGCAGTATTTTGAAGAATATCTGTCCCAAATGGTCGAGATTGCCCAGCGGCCGGACAGTCCCGTCCGTTACATCCGCAGCGTCATCATCACCTACAACCATCTGGTCAAGCTGTATTCCGCCGAGGAAAACTATGGGGCTGCCCGTCTCTATTTGGCAAAGGCTCAGCAGATGCGGATGACGCGGCTTCAGAATCAGCCCAGCGTGGAAGCAGATTTCAATGTCTGCTTCGGCTACGAGCAGGAAGCGGCGCTCTGTCGGGCGGAACACGGTATGGAAACCGCAGAACCCCTCTACCAGGAGGCCATCCGGCGTTACAAAGCATGCGGGCAGCAATATACGGAGCTGTTCGTTCAACGGGCATTACAGGTGGTTTATCACAATATGTCCATCGGTTATCGCGACGAAAACAATTTTGAGCAGGCCCTTAAATACCGCCTGCTGGAATTGGAAGAAAGCAAACGGATTTGCGGGTTGTATCCTTCCCATAAGCACCGTTGGGAATGGGCCGTCTCCGCAGAGAATGTTCTGGTGTTGCTGCGCAGGGTCGATCGGAAGGGAACACTCCCGGAGCAGCTTCAACAGGGAGAATCCGCGCTGGCCATTTACGAAGAACTGGCCGCCGCCAATCCGGAGGATCCCCAATATCAAACCGGACCTTGTTACCTTTACTGCACATTGTTCTCCGTCCACCTGGACCTGGATCAGATCCCGGAAGCGTTACATTATTTGGACGCAGCTTTTAAGATGTATGGGTACATCGCACTGCACGCGCCCCAGCATCGGGCCGTTCTGCATTATCCGCTTGTGATGTTTCTGCAGATCCGCCAGCACTTGACAGACACAGCGATCCTGCAGAAATATTACGAAGATTGCAAAGCTTATATCGCTCTGGCTGCGCCCTATTGCTGCAATGCGGATTTTGCAGAGCAGCGGTGTGCTGTATTGCGGAATGAGGCCAAAATGATTTGGGACCGGGACGGTTTCCCAGCGGCGGTGCCTTATTACGAGGAAGGGATTAAAATCGCCCAGGAAGCCGCACTGCGGTGGAAATCTCCCGGTTTGAATTGGAGCATCGCATTTTATTATTTCTCTATGCACCTGGGTTATCGGGAGAACAAAGAGCCCGATGTGGCCAAAGAGAAGCTGCTGCAAGCCAAAAATGTCCTGGATCAAGCGCTGGACCTGGCACCCACCAATCTGGATCTGATGCTGTTCCTGGCCCGGGTGTGCGGTTATCTGGCAGAAGAGAATTTGAAAAATGCAACATTTGGCGGTCTCAAGGAGGCTGCCGGGCTGATGATCCGTCAGGCAGAGCTTTTCAGTCACTTGCTTCCGATACCAAATGGGCCCGACCTTTCCGCGGAAAACGCCCGGGCATTGCAGCGCTTGATCAAGCTGGGTGAACAAACGGAAAAGCTGATTGCAGAAGAAGAGGCCCGGACCATCTCCCGGGTAGATTATCTGCTGGCATTTTTGCATTTGGCGATCCAAATCTTCGCATTCCTGGCAGAGCAACATCAGCCGAACGCCCAGGAAAAACTGGAGCATTACACCCAGATGAAGGAACAGTTGACCCAAAAATAAACTCCATAAAAATACCAGGGCGACCCAAAGAGGTCGTCCTGGTTTCGTTTTGATCGGTCACAGCGGTTGATCAAGCCGGGCGATATGGGCATCATACGCTTCCAGCACCGACGGGGGCGAAAGGAGATTCATCTCCCCGGCGAACTGGAACAGCCAACCCCAGAACACGGGGCTCAACTGCACTTTCACCGTGGCTACACACTTGTGGGCGCCGGAGCGGATCATTTTGGTATCCTCGCCGAATTTATCAAAGACCACGCCGATCAACGCGTCCGTAAATTCAATGACAATATCCACCGGCTCGCCTGCATACATTTTAAAGACCTGCTCTGTGTATGCGCCGATCTCATTCTTCAGCGCCAGGGCTGTATCGGTGATGCTTTCATCCAAAACCTTCACCGCATCCATCCGGTCCACCCGGTAGGTGGAGGTCTTTTGATGCCGGGAGCTGTAACAGAGCATATAGTAGTTATCCTCATTGAACACCAGGGCGATGGGCTCCACCACATAGCGATGACCCTCCCGGCGGTAGACCTTCTGGCCGTACTCATTGAGGTCAAAATAGCGGAAAAGGATCTTCTTCTGCCCCGAAATGGCCTGCTCCAGGGCATCCACATTGTAGAAGATCTGCTCATTGGAGTGTTTGGTGGTCTTGAAATTGACGATGTTCCGCTTTAATATCTCCGCCCGGTGGCTGCCGCCCAGGGCGGCCAGTTTGCTGACCAGTTCCTCCGTTTTCCTGGGTGTGATGAAACTGGCGGCCTGCACGGCGTCGATGAGAACTTTCAGCTCCGGAACGCTGAAACTGCGGTCTTCCACATAATAGCCTTTTTCATGGCCCACGGAGGCGTCCATGACCTCGTAGCCCTGCTCATTGAGGAGGGCGATGTCTTTGCTCAATGTGCGGCGGTCGCAGATGATGCCCATTTCATCCAATCGGGCGCAGATCTGGCTGGTGGTCATGGGATGTTCCTCGTCGGTGTCAAGGCGCAGCAGTTCCAGCAGCTTCAATAGTTTGATCTTTCTGTAATTATCCTGGGCCATACAGATCCCTCCGGTCATTTTCCTTGTTTCTGATGGTATTGTAACACAAACAACACCCAAATGCAATAGTTATTGTCATGTTTTTATGACAGTTTATTCTTTCAGCCAAATTTACCGTTGCATTTCTACGCCTTTCGCGTTACAATGAACGCACAAGAACACGAAACGGAGGGCCCACCATGGTATACCAGCTGCACACACAAACGGAAGAACAGGAAGAATTGGAATTCTGCACCGCCGACTTCCCTGCCCGCCTGCAGAAATTGCTGCGGCTGCGCCGGGCCCTCAAGAATGGGATGAACGGCCTGTGCCTGGCTGCATGCTGGGCCTGCATCGGCTTAAGTTTGATGGTCTTCGGTTACATCCTGCTGGGCTGAACCCGTAGGCGATCATGAAAGGAGAATGGGAATGTTTGAAGTGTTGATCATTGCTTTATTTGCCGGTCTTTTTGTTTGGGGCATCCGGCTGATCTGCCGGGTGGCCTGGGGTTTGGCAAAAGTCACCGCTGGGGTGCTGCTGGCTCTGGCTCTGCCGGCTCTGGTTGGCTATCTGTCCCTGGCCGGCGGCATTATGCTGCTGGTGCCCGTAGGACTGTTGGCGATGGCCACCGGCATTTTGAAGGCTTGCATCTAAAAAAGGCGACCTGCAAAAGGTCGCCATTTTTGTTTAATCTTTGCGGTAGGGCGGGTCGGAAGGATTGGTGCCCTGGATCTTCTGCATAGACCGGGGCAGCGCGTCCACGGAATTCCGCCAATCCGCGCTTGCATTGCGATAATCGTGCTTGGCCACGAACCAATCCAGGTCTTCCTTCACCCGGACCATGTTGGCCTCCATGACCTTGTAGACCGTGGGATAGAACCAGGCTTTCTGCCGCTCCGGCAGGTGTTGCTCCCCTTCCTCCAGCAGACGGCTGAAGTGGTGCAGGCAGAAACCTTTGCAATTCTCTACAGCATTTCGGAATTCTTCCTCCTGGGTCAAATCGAAAAAGACCCGGTAGGCCCGGTCCATGCTGTCATTCGCCTGGTCGCAGACGGCGCAGGAACTGAGCCGCTCCTGCAGGTGCTTCCAGTAGGGTTTTGATCCGTTTGCCGGTTTCTTCCGGAATAAGGGCCGTTTTTGTGGGATCTCATAGTTTTCCGTCTGCTGCTGCAGCTCCTCCAGGAGCCGGGCATAGTGGGTCTGGATCATCAGAGCGCTGCCCAGGGGATTGCCGTAATCATACAGCGCCTTCATATGCTGGCGGCAGAAACCTTTTTGATTGGTCATTTCCCGGATGCCGGGCTCCATATAGCTGGCGCTGGGGCCGGCGAAAAAGCGGATGGCCCGCCGCTGGGCATCCCGCTCCAGATAGCAAAAGGGGCATTCATCAGAAGAGGAAAAAGCCTCGTTGATGGGGATGGTATGGATCTTCTCTTTCAAAGCGCATCCTCCTTGGTGGATTTCTTTCAGTATACTCCCATTTGGAGCAAAATGCAACCATCCCTCTTACAACCCGGCGAAAAGAGAAAAGGGACGGTCCGGGGACCGTCCCTTAAAGGCGTTTTTATCCCTTTTTATGGGGGCAATTGCCGCTGCAGCCGGCGCAATTACCGGAGCAGGTCTTGGCATCGGGGCAGCCGATGCACTTGGCGCCGCTCTTCTTAGCCCAGTAAATATACCAGGCCGCGCCGCCAACGATGGCCAAAATAACGGCCAGTACGATCCAATCTCCTAATCCCATAGCGTTACTTTCTGCTCAGGGCGTACTCCGCATTGGCCCGGCGGCTGCCGCGGACGCACAGCCAGGTCAGCACGGCCGCAAAGGCCAGGACGAAGATCAGACCGCCCGCAAATCCTGCACCAAAAGCGCCGGTGGTGATCAGCGTGCCGATCTGATAGACCAGGAAGCCGATGGAATAGCCGGTGGCCAGCTGCAGGGCCACACCGCCCCAGAACCACTTCTTCTGGCTGATCTCCGCATTCATGGCGCCCATGGCTGCAAAGCAGGGCGGCGTGAACAGGTTGAACATCAGATAGGCGAGCGCTGCGATCTTGGTCAGACCGCGCATGGCATCCACCACTTCGTTGCCGCTCTCGAATTCCAGGTCGTCATTGATGGCGAAGCCATAGCAAACGGCCAGGGTTCCCACCACATTTTCCTTGGCGATGAAGCCGGTAACGGCTGCGGCCGCCAGCTGCCAGGCAGCGATGCCCACAACAGGCACCAGCAACACAGCAATGGGATTGGCGATGGAAGCCAGAATGGAGGTGTTCTCCATGCCCTCTTCCACCAGCTGGAAATCCCAGTTGAAGGACTGCATGATGAAGACCACGGCGTTGCACACCAGGATGATGGTGCCGGCCTTGACGATATAGGCCCAACCACGGCTGCACATATCCGCGCAGGCCCGCTTCAGTGAGGGCGCTTTGTATTCCGGCAGCTCAATGATGAAGAAGGACTTGCGGTTCCGGTAACCCACGATCTGATTCACCAACAGGGCGCCCAGCAGGATCAGGGCAATGCCCAGGAAGTACATCAGCGTACCCACCCAGCTGGCTTCGTCAAAGAAGGCACCGGCAAACAGAGCGATGACCGGCAGCTTAGCGCCGCAGGGCATCCAGGGTGCCAACATGGCGGTGACATTCCGCTCCCGCTCGTTGCGGATGGTACGGGCGGCCATAACACCGGGGATAGCGCAACCGGTGCCCACGATGAAGGGGATCACGGACTTGCCGGACAGGCCCACCTTCTTGAAGATGGGATCCAGCACCACAGTGGCCCGGGCCATATAGCCGCAATCTTCCAGCAAAGAGATGAGGAAGTACATGACCATAACCAGGGGCAGGAAGCCCACAACGGCGCTGACGCCGCCGATGATGCCTTCCGTCAGCAGGGCGGACAGGAAGGGATTGATCCGGGCCGTATCCAACAGACCGGCTACCCATTCCTTGAACATATCGATCAAGGTGACCAGGCCGGGAATGGCGAAGCCATTTTCAAACTCATAGCCTTCGGCAATCCAGACGCCCAGCCAAGCCTGGCTAATCTGGAACACCAGGAACATGACCGCTGCGAAGATAACCAGGCCCAGCACCGGGTTGGTGATGATCTCATCGATCTTGTCCTGGACATTTTTGTCACTGGTGCGGACCTTGCGGGTCTCCACCTTGGCAACGATTTTGTTGACAAATTCAAAACGCTTCCGGTCGGCAGCTTCCACGGCCTTCTTATTGCCCAGGTCCACATCCCCCTGGGTATAGGGCGGGATTTGCTCGCCGCCGGCCAGGCCCACCACCGTATCGATCAATTCCTGGAGACCTTCGCCGGTGGTAGAGGTGGTCTCCACTACGGGGCAATTCAGCTTCTGGCTCAGCAGCTCCACATTGATCTCGGTGCGTTTCTTCTCGTTGATGTCCGCCTTGTTCAGTGCAACCACCAGGGGGATGCCCAGCTCCAGCAGCTGGGTGGTAAAGAACAGGCTGCGACTCAGATTAGTAGCGTCCACGATGTTGATGATCACATCGGGGGCTTCATTGCGGACATAGGCGCTGGTAATGCTCTCCTCAGAAGTGAAGGGAGACATGGAATAGGCGCCGGGCAGGTCCACGGCGATCAAAACGGCATCGCCGGCATACTGCCGCTTGATGGGCGCTTCCTTCTTGTCTACGGTCACGCCGGCCCAGTTGCCGACCTTTTCATTGCGGCCGGTAACCTGGTTATACATGGTGGTCTTGCCGGAATTGGGATTTCCCGCAAAAGCGATTCTCATAAATATGTCCTCCTCGGAACGAATGTATGAACAGTAATATGTATGGTTAGGCACGGCTAACTTATTCCTTAAAAAACAATTAGCCTCGGCTAACTCCGAAAGTATTATAGCGGGATTACCATGATTTGTCAAGAATTTTTTCGGTGGAAAATAAAAAAGTGGCCGGACACCAGCGTCCGGCCGCTATATTGGGTGTTACTCTTCGGGATTTGCCTGCTGCTCCAGCTTGGCTTTCAGCTCTGCCAGCTCCCGCAGCATTTGCTCCGCCTTTTCCCGCTCGGCGGCCACTTTCTCCCGCTCTGCCTGCAGTTCCGCCAGCTGCTCCCGCTTCCGCTGCTGCAGCAGCTGCAGCACATTCCAGCCCTGGACGCCAATGAGGATCATGGCCGGGATGAGAATGCAGCAGAAATAGCCTGTGGGGGTTTTGAGGAACGCGAAGAAGGTGCCGACGCCGGGCAGATGGCCCGTATACCGGCCGATCACATAAGGTGCAGTCACCAGGGCTTCGTCCTTGGCGCCGGTGGTGGTGCCGTAGGTTACAAAGGCCCGGTCCCCTTCCTCATTTCGGGTGACCTTATCGATCTTATGGGTCAGCGTTTCGCCGAAGGAAGAACTGTTGCGGGAGACAAAGGTGATGATGTCTCCCTCTTTCAGTTCCTTGATGTCGTCCACATTCTTGACGAAGATCAGATCGCCGGCGGCAAAATCCGTGGCTTTCATGGAATCAGACTGGACGATGAACATCTTATAGCCAAAGATGCTGCGGTCGTTCCGATCAAAGGTGCGAACAGAGAAAATGGTGAAGATCATCATGCCCACCGTGAAGATCACGAAGATCCAGGTGAAAACGACCTTGACAATGTTAAGTATCTTCTTCATATTTCTTCCGCTTTCTGGCACCCAGGAGAATGATCACGATACCTGCGCCGCTGAGCAGCATCAGCGCGATCAGGATCACAGGCTCTGCAGTATCGCCGGTGGGTGCGGAAACATCCGGTTTGGTGTATTTGTTCTCAAATACGGCCAGGATATTCTCGGCGCTCTCTCCATTAATGGTGATCTTAGCCTTCAGGGTGTTCGTCTGCTCATCCAGGGTAATGGTCACATCGATCAGATACTCGGCAGCGCTATAAGTCACGCCGGGCTTCTTGTCGTTGACCTCAGTGATGCGGTAACGGAAGGTCTTGCCCAGATCGTCAGCGGTGAAGGTCAGCTTGTGGACCGCGTTGCCATCAGCATCGGAAGTCAGCACCGTATTGAGATCCTCGTTGTCCAGGTTCTCCAGCAGGAACAGGAACCCTGCGGCGGTGATGGTATCCTCGCCGGTGCAGATCACATTCTTATCCACCAGCATATCGATGGTGATATCTTCGGGCGTGGGGATCTCGGGCGGGGTGTAAGTATTGTTGAAGGTTACATTGACGGTGTAAACGCCGGTGGTCTCATCCTGCTTGACGGTCACATTCTGCGCGCCGTCCACGCTGCCGATCTCCAGCTTGCCGTCCATATCCACATCCGTTACACGAACAGTGAAATAGTTGACGGTTTCGTCATAGTCCATGTTTTCGTCATTGCCGATGACCTCGGACATCCGGAAGTGGTAAGTGCCCACCTGTTCAAACTGGATGGTCTTGATCAGTTCTGCAAAATCAAAGCGGTTGAATTCCGCGTTGGCGGCATCATATTGAACAGTCTGGGTGCCCAGAACGGTCCACGTATCATCCGCGGTCTCCTGCTCCAGGGTGAAAGTGAACTGGTCCCCCTCTGCCCATTCGCGGCCTTCCAGGATCTTGGTGCCGGTGACCTGCACGGTGGCGAAATCCACCTTGGCCGGGGCGTAGAGGTTGATATAGTTCACAACAGCGCCATCGGCAATGGTGGTCACCCGGGTAGCCTCGCCGCCCTTGACCGCAAAGCCGTTGCCATCCACCAGCAGCTCCGTAACGGTGACCTGGGTGCCTTCCGGCAGGTCCAGGATGCCCACATTGGAACCAGGCTTCACCGTAACAGTGATGCGGCCGGTCTCGTCGGCAATATGGTCACCGGCGGTGGTCGCAATGGTCTTGCCGGCGTAATCCGCACCCAGCTCCACCAGGAACTGGAAGTTGATACCCTCCGGGATCACATAATCATGTCCCAGGGAGTGTTCCACCGCCTTGGAAATGATCAGTGAATTCAAAAAGCGAACGCCGGGAACAAACGTATTGATAAAATCAGGCGTCTTGGCCACCACATACGCCAGGGTTCCCTGGGTGGAGAAGCTGAAGATCAGCACCAGCGCCAGCAGCAAGGCAATTTTCTTGATGCCAAAATACTTTCTCAATTGCTTTGCCTCCTTTTCTGGAAATAGTAGTTAAAATCAGGGAGTCGGAACAGTAGCGGCAGCGTCGTAGTCATTGCCAAAGGAGTCGGACTCCGCGGCAGCCTGGGTGGCAGCCACGAACAGGCCCAGGTCGATGTAGGGACGGTACATATCGGGATAGTTGGGGTCAGTGCTGACCCGGTAGTTTGCGGCGTTGCCCACGCTGTGGGGCAGCAGCACCGCCAGGCGGAACACCTTGGATGCGCCGGGAGCCAGCTCGCCCCGGAGCAGGTCGTGATCAACCTGGCCGCCAGCCAGGGAAACACAGTTCAAATTCTCAACAGGAACGCTGTTCTGGGCGTTTTCCAACGCAGTTTTGAATGCGGCATCATCTGCGAAATGGAGGGCGTCGGCCACAGCCACCTGCAGATAATCGGACAGGTCGATCTTCTCGCCGTTGTCGTTCTCGCCCAGGATCACATTCTGCACCAGCGCGCTGCACGCATACTTCAGAGAGAGGTTGCCCTCGTTGGCGATGCGGATCAGCACCGTCCGGGGTGCGCCGGGCATATACACCAGCACATCCTTGCTGTCGTTGGTCAGCGGCTTCCAATTCACGCCGTCGTCAGTGGAATATTCCATTTGCACATCCAGATTGCCGGCCATGATGGTGTTCACGGCTGCTTCGGTGGTGTCGGTGAAGTAGGCCATGGTGCCGCCGACGCAGACCACCAGCATCAGCATGATGCACAGGTAAATGGTTATAAACTTTGTCTTCACACGGTTCATTCCTTTCGCTGAAGATTTCTTTCTAAACGCAGCTTAATTGCTGCCAGTCTTGGCGGATACGGTAACGGTAAAGCTGAACTGGGCGGTCTTTTCCTGGTATTCGTTGCCGGCGGATTCCCGCATTTTCAGTGCAACAGTGATGGTGCGGCTGCCGGTTGTGCAATCACCGACGATAGTCTTGGGTGTGGAACCCAGGAAGTCTGCCAGAGTGCCAACGTATTGCATCTCGGCAAAAGCGGCAGAGCGGGTCATGCCTGCAATCTTGTCGGTGTCGGCCCAATAGACATCGATAACATCAGGCAGAATCTCGTTGTTGTCGCCATCAGCGAAAGACAGTGTCCAGTTGAAAGGATCATCGCTGGTCATCTTGATGTTCCGGAAGGAAGCATAGCCGGGCTCCCAATTCGTGCCAGATGCAGAGCGCGTAACTCGAGCGGGGGTATTTCCTCCATCGAAATCCACCGTGATGTGAGGGGTCGTGACGGTATAGACGCTGGCGTAAGCAGCGGTGCCGCCGGCTAAGAGGGCGGCGGTGATAACCATGGCCAGCAGGAGGGCAACTATCTTTTTCATGGAATCGTTCCTTTCGGGTAGATCTATGGATCGGCGGACGAACCGCCGGGAAAAGCCAAACGGTGAGCAAAAGGTACACCCAAGCCTTCTCCTGGAGGAGAAGCCTTTGGTTCGTGTGCCCTTTGATCGCCGCCCAACCCCCGAAGGGGTTGGGTGGCTGGGGTAAATTACTGAATGTTAATAACGCCAGTGCCGGAAACATTGAAGAGATCTTCAACAGGGCCGTTCACATTGGTGCAATTTTCGACGGTAACAGTGCAGTCAACAGCATGAATACCATCCTGGAAAGCATCGGAAGTATTGACATTGTCAACATCGAAGGTGCAGTTCTTGATGGTGGTATCACCGTAAACACGGATAACACCATAAGCGCCGTTGCCAGAGATGCTGCAGCCGTCGAAGGTCAGGCTGTTGTGACCGCCAGTAATGGCAACCCAACCGATGATATCGCAGTTCTTGTAAGTAATGTCAGCGCCAGAGGTGCCATCGAAATGGATAGCATAAACGCTGGAGGCATCAAAAGTGCAGTTTTCAAAAACAACAGTACCCTCGGCATAAGCCCACCGCTGTGCGTTACCAGCCTCGATGGTGACATCCTTTACAGTAACATTATTCAGGGTGCTGTTAATGGTGCCCTTAATCACGACATCTTCGCCGCCGATCAGGGTAACACCCTCAGCAAGGCTAAAGTTGCCGCCCATGTCGTAGGTACCGCCGGTCAGCACGACAGTTTCATTCTTAGTCTTGACGGCATCCTTCAGTTCTGTAGGATTGCTAACAGAAACAGCAGTATCGACAGTGCCCTCAACGACCTTGGTACCACCGGTAACAGTGACCAGATCAGCGTAGGCAGCGCCGTCCTCATCAATCCAAACAGCATTCAGAGGATCGCCCTTAACACCACGGATGTCCACATTGTCCAGATTGATGGTAGCGCCAGCGATAGACTTCACCAGGATGGCGGACTTCTCTTCGGTCTTGAAGGTGGTGTTGGAAACATTCAGAGTGACGTGCTTGGCATCTGCGCCAACATACTGCTCGTCGATCTTGATGCCGCGGCCATCGGTGCAGTCCATCATGTCGATCAGAACATTGTTCAGAGTGACGGTCTGGCCGTTGGGCTGGATCCAGATAGCGTAGGTGTCGGAGGTGTTGGCATCGTTAATGACAACATGATTCAGAGTAGCGCCGGACTTGAAGGCCAGAGCCTTGTCGGAAGTGACGTTGTTCAGCTCCACTTCGCAAGCGAAGTTCAGGTCATGACGGTTCCAGGGGCCGTCGTTATAGCCGGAACTGGTGATATGGGCATTGTTGATGACCAGCTTAGCACCGTTGCTAACGATGTTGTTCCAGTCAGAGTTGGTCTGATTGAAGGTCAGGGTGTGGCCGTTGCCGTTGATGACGATCATCTCGGTCTTATTGCCGCCCATGGCTTCGTTGGCCCAAGCAGCGACATCATAAGTAGCATCCTCGGTCAGGTTGACAACGATGATCTTGTCATCGCTCTGCAGAGCATCCTTCAGGCTCTCCTTGCTATCGGGATCGGCATGATTCAGCTCAGCCCAGGGGTGGGCATCAGTCTTGATCTCACCGAAAGCGGTATTCAGAGCGATCTCGGCATCAGCAAAGCCAGCGGTCTGGACAGCCTGGGAGAATACCAGGATCTCGTAGGTGTCGCCCAGCAGAGCGGCATCTTCGTTGGTAGCATTGTGGGTCATAACGACCTGCAGCAGAGAGGGATGAGCAGTGTTGCCGGGCTCCAGGGGGGTCAGATAGGTGGCAACCTCCAGCAGGTAGCGCACGCCGTCGATCACAGTGTAGCCAATCTCTTCCCAATCATAGCGAGAGCTGCCGTTAATGTTCATCATGAACTCCTTGTCAGCACCTTCACTGTACTCCATGCCCTCGGGACACTCGAAAGCGATGATGGTACGGAAGTACAGGTCGGACTTGCCGGTGTTCTCGACGAAGACCATCTTGTCGTGGACGTTGGCCAGCTTGTCATCGTTCCACAGGCCGTTGCCGGCGGTGCCGGAGTAAACATAGTCGCCCCAGAAGAACAGATCAGTAGCTTCTGCGGTGTAGTCAGTAGGCAGATTGTTCGCAGGAACAGCGGGGAACAGGGGACGGCCCTGGATATAAGGAATCAGGTCACCCTTCTTAATGCCGTTGCCCTTGCCAGCCTCACCGGCATTGTGGGTAACGCCATCGGCGCGCTGATACTCGTGCTGAGCGATCTTGACATTGCCGACGGTGGCGACGTTGACGGCGCCGGCTTCGTCGGTGAAGTAAGCCATAGTAGAACCTGCGATGGCCACGGCAACCAGGGCCACGACCAGCAGAATGGCAGTAATCTTCTTCATAATAAAATTACCTCATAAAATAATATTTTGATGGGTTTACGGAAAGCCTGCTCCCGGGGGAGAAGTCTTTGGTTCACCCTCCCCCACCCCGGTGAAGGGGTGGGGATGGGATACATAAATTACTGGATGGTCACAACAGGAATGTTGCCGCCGCGGATGATGCCGTCGGTGTTGTCAACATAGTAGACGGGAGTGCCACCGTTCATGGTGCAGGAGTCGAAAGTAATGGACAGGCCGTTAGCGCCAGCCAGCACAACGCGGTTGTTGAACTCGCAGCCGTTGAAGGTAGCGGGGCTGTAAACACGGACACCATTGTCAGACCAAATGGAGGTGGAAGCGGTATCAGCAAACTCGCAGTTGTTGAAGGTCACAGTGCCGGTGACATCAGCGTTGGCACCGATCTGGATCTTGCCGGAGACGAAAGTACAGTTGTTGAACACCAGGTCACCGAACAGTTCGTCATAGTGAACAGCGGCGTTGGCGCTGCCGCAATCGAAGGTGCAGTTGGTGAAGGTGGCGTTGTTGATGTACATGTAGTTCATGTTGGCAGTGAAGGTGCAGCCAACGAAGTGGACGTTGCGGTCCTTGTAGTAATGGCCGTTGAAGGAATTGCTGTCAATGGTAGCGCCCTTAACAACGATGTCGGTCTCGCCGGCTTCCAGAGCAGCATACATATCAGCTGCGTTGTCGACGTTCACATAAGCAATGTCGCTGTTGATGGTAACAACAGGAATGTTGCCGCCGCGGATGATGCCGTCGGTGTTGTCAACATAGTAGACAGGGCAGCCGCCGTTCATGGTGCAGGTATTGAATGTGATGGACAGGCCGTTAGCGCCAGCCAGGACAACGCGGTTATTGAACTCACAGTTGTTGAACTCGGCGGGGCTGTAAACACGGATGCCCTTCTCGGCCCAAATGCTGGTGGAATCAGTCTGCTCGAAGACACAGTCATTGAAGGTCACAGTACCGGTCATATCCTTGTTTGCACCGATCTGGATCTTGCCGGACTTGAAGGTGCAGTTATTGAACACCAGGTCACCGAACAGCTCGTCATAGTGGACAGCGGAGTTGGCTGCGCCACAATCAAAGGTACAATTGGTGAAGGTAGCATCGTTGATGTACATATAGTTCATGTTTGCAGTGAAGGTGCAATCAATGAAGTCGATGTTACGGTCCTTGTAGTAACGGCCGTTGAAGAAGTTCTCAGTAATCTCTGCGCCCTTGACAACGATGTCGGTCTCGCCGGCTTCCAGAGCAGCCTTCAGTTCGTTAGCAGAAGAAACGATCACAGGAATGTTCTCATCGCCGAACCAAGCAGCAACATTGGCAGCGTCAACATCACCGAAAGCGGCGTCCAGAGCGGTATCGGCATCAGCGAAGCCAGCGGTCTGCACAGCCTGGGACAGAACCAGGATATCCAGAGTTCCGTTGCGGTTGCCGTCGATCTTCACCATATCTTCGTTGGTAGCTTCGGGCTTGATGTAAACCTGGGACAGGCTGGGGTAAGCGGTGTCGCCTGCGGGCAGGATGCCGCCCTCGTGTCTAACGCCAGGGGCGCCGGCATAGGTAAACTCATGGATAAAGTAGTTGTTGCCATCAATAGTGACAACACCGTGCTGATTGTCGATCCAGGTGAAGTGGTTGCTGAAGCTGATCAGTTCGGGGTCAGCGGAGCCGACCTCGATCGCAACGATGGTACGGATATAAGCATCGGTGATGCCGTCATTCTCAACAACAACAAACTTATCCTGAGCATTGGTCACAGGCAGAAAAGTCTGCATACCACCGTAGGAACCGACCTGGCTCATACGAACAGTAGTGGAGTCCCAAGGAGTGCTGGAAACAACTACAGCAGAGGGCAGCAGAGGCTTGCCCTGTACAAAATCCTCCAGCACATAGCTGTTCTGACCGTCGATGGTGTCGGTAGCAAAAGTACCATCGGCATTCTCAACGCGCTGGTACTCGTGCTGCTTGATGCTGACATTGCCCAGAGTCATGACGTTGACATCGCTGTCCTCGTCCTGCAAGTAAGCAATGGTGCCCATGATGCCGGCGCCCACAGACAGGGCAACGACCAGGACCAGAGCCAAGGCCTTCTTGAAATTCTTCATAATTGTACTTCCTTTCATAATATTATTCTTGTCTCGCCGCCCCAATGGGGCTTGCGGACCAAAAATACAGTTTTACGATCAGTTCCACTGATCCTGGTATGCCGCGTAGGCATCCCAAACATTGCTGAAGCCTTCCTTCTGGATGGCGTAGGCAGCCACATGGATGGTGGGGGCAGCCTGGTTCTTCACGTTCCAATTGATGGCCGTGGAAGTGCCATTGCTGACCCAGAACATGTTGCCATCGGCATCAATGTCCACATGGGGATCCATGTAGACCTGGTGGATCACAGGATAGTCCGTCGTATCGCCGGGCTTCAGTGCCGTCTGATACATTGCGGTGTAGACATTGTACTTCACGCCATTGATGTCCACATTTTCCTGAACCATCCAGTCTCCGTTGGCATCCGTCCAGGTCCACTGGCCGGCGGCCACAGACTCGGAAGAGAAGTTGAAGTGGATGATATTCTTGGAAGCATCGTCGGGATCATCCAAATCCGCAGGGATCGCCACGGTAGCCCAGACCCAGGCATCATTGATGCCGGTGTTCTCAATGGTGGGCTTCTTGACGATCTTCTTGCCGGGCATCAGCATGGAACCCTGCGCAAAATCCTCATGCAGAGTGATATCCACATTGCCCAGAGTGAAGACGTTGGCCTTGCTGTCCTGGTCGGTCAGGAGCGCGACGGTGATGCCGATGGAGGCAGCCGCCACCAATACCATCACCAGCGCCACAGCAAGGATCTGTTTTATCTTTTTCATGGTGTTACTCCTTTATTGGCGCGAGATCATTCTTTCAGATCTCAGGGGGTAGCGGTAGCTGCGACCTGCCATGCCTGGTAGGCTGCTGCATTCTCGGTACCACCCTGGGCGACCTCGAAGCCGCTGTACTGCACGGCGTAAGCGGTGACAGTCAGAGTGGGGTAAGTGGTGTTGGCGCTGTCCTTGTCCAGGTCGTTGAGCATGGCCTTGGTAACAGTGTCCTTCACCTTGACCTGGTCGCCCTTCAGCACACTGGCGGTGTAATCAGCCGTCAGATCCTTGATCAGGCGGAAGTAAACGCCTTCCACAGGGTTGCCGGCATCATCCACCAACTGGGTCCAAACGGTGGTATCGACTTCATAAGTAATGAAATCGTCCAGATTTGCGGACTCGGTCAGCTTGACGAACAGCCAGCAGTCCTCAGAACCCTTCAGTACTTTGACCTTGGGGTCCTTGGCAATGGTCTCACCGGGCATCATGGGATACTCATTGGTGGTGTCGTTGCCGTCATCATCAATGCCGGTGGGGGTTTCTGTCAGTGCGATGTTGATATCACCATATGTAAAGGTGTTGGTAACGGATGCGGTCGTCAGCAGCCAAGCCACAGAACCACCCACAACACAGCTAACCAGAACGGCCACTGCCATCATCACCACCAGCACACGGATATCAACGACCTTGGAGGTACGCTTTGCTTCGTATTTTCCCTTCTTCATCGATTGCTCCTCCTTTCACGAAAATTTATGGTATTTCACAAGGGGGCGATTTATGCCTCCTGTTGAAATCAATGGATCAGGCGCCGTGCTGCTGATCAAAAGCCGCCCAAGCTTCCGCCTCATTGGCGAAGCTGGCAGTCTGGATGGCGTGGCCTTCCACCACGATCTTCAGGCCGCCGCTGGTCAGCGCAGCCATCTGCTCGTTGGTAGCATAGCCGGGCACCTTGATGGCGGTGAACAGGGGCTCCAGAGCCACGCTCTGGGCAGAGCCGTCAGGAGCCAGGCCGGAAACGGGAGTGGCATGACGGAACTCAAAGGAAATGGTATTGGCAGCCGTATCTTCGGTGAAACCGAAATACAGCCAGGTATTGGTGTCCCAGCCGGTAAACAGATCGGCATAGTCCTTGACAGCGTTGTCACCATTGTTGTCGGCATCGATCAGTGCCTGCACGCCGCTGGCGTTATAGACCGTCAGGATCATGCGGACATAGGACTCTTCGCTGCCACCGTTGACGGTGATCATGGGATCCTTCACATACTCCTTGCCGGGCAGCAGGTGGTAGTTGTTGCCGATCTCCGTACGGCTGTCCGGGACATTGTCACCGTCAGTGTCGATGATCTTGCCGTCGCTGTCGGTCACAGCTTCATCCAGGGTGATGTTCACATTACCAACGGTAAAAGTGTTCTTCACGCTGGTGCGATCGGTCAGATAAGCCAGGGTTCCCAGCACCGATGCCACCATGATGGCCACGGCGCAAAGAATCAAGATCAGACTCTTCTTCGTGTTCTTCATAAGGTTCCTCCATTCTCCTCGGGTGTTTGGCCCGATAAGTTGACTTGTTCATCCGGCGCAGGCATTTGGGCCTTTGCCTTCTTCTTTTTGTCCTCATCCTCGCCGAACAGCAGATCTGGCAGGATCAGAAACAGTAACAACACTGCGCCTGCAGAGATGGCCAGGTAAGTACCCCGGGTGGTTTGCAGCTCTGCCACAAAGAAACCCAGATACGGAATCGCAAACAGGGGTTTTCCCACCACCTGGCTGGGGGTTACATAGCCTTCATCGGCGATGTCATTGGCATCGCCCTTGGTGCGGAACACGGTCTGGCCGTCCACCTCCACGAGCTCAATGATCCGGTGTGTCGACAGGGTCGTATCCGTCAGCCGGTAAGTGATCACGTCCCATTGCTTCAGCTCCGCCGGGTCTACCTTCTGAATATAGATGATGGATCCCGTGGGATAATCCGGCTCCATGGATCCGGATTGGACGATCAGGGGTTCCAGACCAACCAATTTGACGCCGGCCAGCAGGATCGCGATCGCAACCACCGCCAGCACCAATAATGTGCCGATCAAATTCCAGATATTTCTAATGGTTTTTTTCATTTTTTGCTCCCCTTTTTTGTGAATTTTTTCCAAAAGGGGATACGCCTCCATCGTTATATGTATATCCTAATCTATTATAGCACGCCAAACCGAAAAAGCAAGTACATTTTGCCTCATTAATGAATCCTTAATTTGACATTTGCCGTTTCTTAGCCGCAAAAAAGGGCGGCCAAATGGCCGCCCAACAGATTTATCATACCACAGAACGAGGCCCCTGTCAACGGCTTTTGTCCTTCAAGCAAAGCTTTCTGTATTTTGCACAAAGACAAGCTCTGTACTTTGTGAAGTATCCCAACTTGCATTTCCCCGCCGCTTATGGTAAGCTATAGCCAGAAAGGGTGATACCAATGTACACGTAAACCTTTTCCAGAGTTTTCCTCCATCGTGATCGAAACCTATATGGATGTATAGGAAGCACGAAATCAAGCAAGGAAAACGCCAATCCGCAGAAAGCGAGGTTACCCAATGATCGAACCCAAGAATTGTGCGAAATGACCCCTGATCATCGAAGTGAGTAGTCGATCGGTCAGGGGTCATTTCATTGCTTTCTACGCCCATAGGGGCGTTTTTTTATTGTCTTTTAGAAATTTTTCCCGTATAATGCAATAAAACGCATACCCGGTGGATTATATGGATGAAAGGAGGAGGAAAACATGACCAACACCCCCAAGCTCCCAAATGGGGCCCAGTTAGACCGCTGGCTGGCGGCAATCGCCCGGGGCGATCGCGACGCTCTGGCAAGTTTATACCAGGCCACCGGCACAGCCGTATTTGCCTATGCCCTGTCGGTGCTGAAAAACCGGTCCGACGCGGAAGATGTCCTGCACGACACCTTCGTTTCCGTATTTCAAAATGCCGGTGAATACCGTCCCCAGGGAAAACCCATGGCCTGGATCATCACCATCGCACGGAACCACAGCTATAAGCTGCTGAAATTCCGGCAGCGGTATGTGACGCTGGACGAATACGACTGGCTGAAGAGCCTTCCCGTAGACCCGGATGACCGGCTGCTGCTGCAGCAGTGCCTGCGGGCGCTGACGGATGAAGATCGGCAGATCGTGGTGCTCCACGCGGTGGCCGGCTGCCGTTTCCGGGAGATCGGCAAGCTTTTGGGCCTGAATACCTCCACCACACTATCCAAATACCATCGAGCCATCAAAAAGCTCCGTGACCGCTTCTGAAAGGAGGAGCATTTATGCGTTTGAAGAAACAACTGCGCAAGGCGTTCGACGCAGCGAAGCCCGATGCGCTGCACCGGATCCTGGAAGATTGTCCTGCCGACAAGCCCCAGCCCCCTGCCCTTACGCCCCTGCCCACCATGCCCAAGCACCATCGCCTGCGGGAATGGGCCGCCACGGCGGCCGCATTGGTGCTGCTGATCGGCGTAGCCACCGGTGGTTGGCTGATCCTGCGCAATTTGGGCGACGGCGGCGTGGGCATTTCCCCCAGCCAGACCGATCCTACCCCCACAGAGCCCAACGCCGTGACCCCCACCGTCCCACCGGAAGTGCCGGACAGCATCCGCCGGGAGATCCTGTATATGCTGGGCCTTTCCGGTGCGAATTTGAACATCACCCCCGAAGCGCCCGCGGAAGGGTTTTCCTCCTACACCGTAAAGTGCGACGGCTTCCGGTACGCATTCACTTACAACGCCCAGAGCCTTTTGCTGAAGATCACCCTTTTGGAAACCAACCCGGACAGTTTCCTGCCTCCTTTGGTGGCCAAGCAACTGCTGGGCCAGGAACTGGCGGATGCCGCCGGTGACAATGTCGCCCCGTCGATCCTTTCCTCTGGAGAGATGCTTCTGCACATGGATCAGCTTTTCTATCAGTACAGAATTGTGAACCATCCGACCACCTCCGCCTCCCAAACCGTATACCTCCACGCGGTGACCGGCAAGCTGTTCTACGCCCTGCCCGACGGGAACGTTTCGGCATCGGTTCGCACAGAAATTCTGTCCATGCTGGGCATTGAGGGAGCAGAATCGGAGATCGTCCCCTCCCTGCAAGGCGAATATTTTGCTTATACCATTCAACACGAAGGCTTCACTTACAGCTTCACCTTTGATTCTGCTGATCAATTTGTGGCTGTTGAGATTGTAGAAGCCACCGGGGAGAGCATTCTGCCGCCGCTGATCGCCAAACAGCTTCTGCTGCAGTATCTGCTGGCCATGGTGGACACCGAACCCGCGGATCCCCTGTTGGGTCCCTCGGTCGTGACCGAAGGGGAACTGCTGACGTTGGATGTGGGAACGTTTTACCGATTCGGGGTTTCCCTCCATCCTGCGATGTCCTTTATGCCCAGCTATTATGTCGATGCCGCCAATGGGCAGATTTACGATACCCTGCCCGAATTCCCGGTGCCGCCGGTTGTGATGCCTTTTGATATGGTATACGCCCGGGATCAGGCCCTGCTGGCCGTGCATCTGAGCATGGATGAAGTGTATTACCTTCACGGGGAATTCCCACCCAACGAGGATGGGGCGTATTATATCCGGTGGATCATTAAGAGCGAGAAGGGCACCAATATCATTAATCAGCAGAAGGATTATACCGTCCTGGATATCATCAGCAACGACCCGGTAGAAGGTGGCGATTTCGCGGATGTTCCTTCTGATTGGTACCCCTGGCACAAGGCACGCACCATCGCCCTGGAAGAAGTGGGCGTGGATCTTCACGATCTGACCGCTCTGAGCTGCGTCTACAGCGACAAGGACGCCTGGTATATCATCACCTTCACCGCAAAGGATGTGGCGTTCTCCTATATCCTCAGCGCAAAAGACGGCTCCATCATTGATGGCGGCCCCACCGGCGATAGCGGCCAATATGTTGGGAGCGAATACGCTTTGGATCTGGTGACCCGGCAATCGGAACTGCCCCAGGCGTTGCGGAATGCCGTCCTCAGCGGCGAAGCAGGGGTCAACTGTACCCTGCAGCAGAGCGGCCCGGATTCCGTATATTCCGTGGAACTGCTGTGGAAAGACGATTCCTATTCCTACAACTGCCTGGCCCAGGTCCACGCCGTTTCCGGTGAACTGCTGAATTTCCGGGTGAATACCCAGCCGATCCCCACAGAAGCACCGTCCGCAGAATTGACCTCCGCAAATGTGGCTGAACACGTAATCGTGAACCTCTTCGGGTTCACAATGGAGGAATCCCATTTGCTGGGGGTCGAGGTGCTGAATGGCCGCTATGTGGTGTCCTTCTTCGCCGCCGGCTGCCGGTATGATGTGACCGTGGATGCCGCAAGCGGCGAGCGGATCGATCACACCGCCGAGGACCAGTATGACGCCCTGGAGGAATTCAACCGGATCTTCGGCGACCAGACCAGCTACTACAACTGGGCTCTGGTGGATCTTTACCAGGGTGCAACGCAACTGAACCTGCAATCGCTGTTTGCCAACGCAAAAACCGATGGATATGAGATGCCGGACGTGGAATGGTATGACGAGTGGCTCAACAGCATTCCGGAGGGTTGGCAGAATTTAGATCACAACTTCGTTCCCAAGGAACTGATGGAACAAGTGATGGAAACCTATTTTGGGGTTCGGCTGGAAGAACTTCCCACAGAGTGTTTTGCCGGGCTAACCTATATCGACATGACCGGCTGGTATAGCTGTGTTGCCAGCGATTATCCCGTGACGGAAAAGTTCCGGGCGGTGGGCATGGAAGAAAGGGAGAACGGCGAGATTCGGCTGTACTACACCTGCGACGGCTGTAATGACCTGCAGGTGGTGACACTGACGCTGTCCCGCAATTCCGCCGCCCCCTATCAGATCCGGTCCAATCAGCAGTATGTTCCTTATATGATGTATACGGCTGTGTCCGAATAAGTTTTACCGGGGTGCCCAATTCGGGTGCCCCGGTCGTTTTTTGCGGCGGCGGACCATTTCCTTACAAGATGGTGGAAAAGCACAGAGAACCCCGGCAGGTTTGCCCTGCCGGGGTTTTGCATATCAATCTTCAATGATGATGACCCAAATGGTCTTGCCGGTAGGCACCAGGCAACACACACCGATGAGGATCAAAAATCCTGCCAGCAGGGGCAACTGCTCCATCAGATACAGACCGCCGTACAGCAGACCCACGATCATCACCACACTGCACAGAGCGTTGAAGAAGAGACTGATGATCTTGCCGATGCCCTGCAGCACCGTCTTGCGGCGAAACAGCATGATCAGCGCCACGATGGGTACTGCCAAGGGAAAGATGGCGCCGTAACCGGCCACAAAATTCAGCACGCCATGGCCGAAAATGTACTTCCACCAGCCCAGATCCGTATCATTGAACTGGCTGCAGTAGCGCATGATGGCATTGGGGCTGGACCAGCCCGTGGACAGATACCAGTAGCTGTACTTCAGCATCACCGCCCAGACCGCCAAAAACAGGCCCAGGCCGATCCATGTTCCGAGAAGATTTTTCTTTTTCTTCATAAACCGTATGTTCCTTTACCGGATCACATCTTGCTGCCCTTTGCGCCCTTGCTGCCGCCGAAGCTGCAGCTATCCAGCACATTGGTATCGAAGGAATAGACGATCTCCCCTTCTTCCCGGGTACGCTTCAGTGCCAGGCCGATCATCCGGTCCAGCAGCTGGGGGTAAGAAATACCCAGGGGCTTCCACAGATAGAAGGAAAGGCTGCCGGGGATGGTGTTGATCTCATTGAGATAGACTTTATTTTCCGCCGTGTCGATCATGAAATCGATCCGGGCAACGCCATTGCCGCCCATGGCCTGGAAGGCCTTCACCGCCATGGCGCGGATCTCGGTCCGCAATTCGGGGCTGATGTCCGCCGGGATCTTCCGGGCCAGACTGGCCATGCCCTTGCTGCCGCCGTTTTTGCCGCCGCCGGCCATGTACTTGTCTTCATAGGAGAGGATGTCGGTGGCGTTCAGCGGCTCTTCGCACTCGGAAGCCTCCGCCTCATAAATATCGCCCAGGACGGCGCAGTTGATCTCCCGCAAATTGGTAATGGCCCGCTCCACCAGCACCTTGGGGGCAAAACGGAAGGCCAGATCCAATGCCTCTGCCAGTTCTTCGGCATTCTTTGCTTTGCTGATGCCCACGCTGGAGCCCAGATTCACCGGCTTGACGATGACGGGATAGCCGAAAGCAGCCTCGATGGCGGCCATGACGGCATTCTCATCCCGGATGTATTCGGTCTTCAGGAAGCACTTGCAATCCAGCACAGGGATGCCTGCATCCCGGAATACCAGCTTCATCACATGCTTATCCATGCCAATGGCGGAAGCCAGCACATCGCAGCCGGCAAAGGGCACGCCCAGGGTCTTCAGATACCCCTGCAAAGTGCCGTCCTCCACGTTGGTGCCATGGACGATGGGCAGCGCCACATCGATGAGGATGGACTTCTTGCCAAACAGCCGGGCAGGATACTCGCTGAGCAGCACTTTGCCGCCCTCGTTGGTGAGGATCACCTGCTTGCTCTTGGAAAGCAGGGTCTTGATGTCCTTGTAGGACTCGATCTTGCCCACTTCCTCGCCGGTGAACATTTTGCCCTGCTTGGTGATGTAAACGGGGATCACTTCGTATTTTTCGCGGTCTAAATATTCCGCAGCCTGCAGCGCGGAGATCACAGAGATCTCATGCTCCACGCTTTTGCCGCCAAACAGCACCGCTACATTGATCTTCATATTTTTCTGTTCCTTTCATTTCAGAAATTATCCGGCAGATCGTTTTCCAGCAGAATGATCTTCTCTTTTCCTGCCGCATCCACGGCGTAGGCTTTCTGCAAGCCGTCGCCCAGTTCTTCTGCCATATAGATCTTCTCCCCGGGATAGCCGGCGGAGATCAGTCCCTCATAAATACTCTGGCTGTTGGCCTTGCCCACCAGAACCACATAGTCGCAAACGCCGGCGGCGTATGCGCCGAAGGCCCGGTTCAGTTCCTCCTGCTTGTCGCCCAGCTCCACCATGCCCGGGGTCACCAGGATCTTGAAGCCGTCGAACAGTGCCAGGGCATCGATGGCAGCCTTGGATCCGGTGGGATTAGCGTTGTAAGCATCATCGATCACCGTAATGCCGCCGCCCTTGCGCAGCAGCTGCAGCCGGTGGGGCACGCTTTCCAGCTTCCGCACCTGGCCCTTCAGCGCCCCCAGGGGGATGCCCATTTGGCTGCAGATGGCCATAGCGCCCACGATGTTGATCACATTGTGCTTGCCCACCATCCGGGTGGTGAAGGTCTCCTGCTCCCCATCGGGGCCGTGGACCGTGAAGGTCGTGCCCTTGGAGGAAGCGGAAATATCGGTGGCGTAATAGTCGCACCGGTCGGACAGACCGTAGCTGATGGCCTGATTTCTCACATGATGCCGATGGTCGGCAATATTGGCATCTTCGCCGTTGAGGAAGGCGATGCCCTGTTCCGGCAGGGCGTCTGCCAGTTCAAACTTGGTCTTTTTCACATTGTCGATGGAGTAGAAGGTCTCCAGATGCTGGGGGCCCACGGAAGTGATGATGCCGTGGTGGGGATGGACGATGTCGCAAAGTTCCTTGATGTCCCCCACATGCCGGGCGCCCATCTCGCAGACGAATACCTCATGGGTGGCCCGCAGATGCTGCCGCACGGTGATGACCACGCCCATGGGGGTGTTGTAGCTTTCCGGGGTCATCAGCACATTGTACCTGGCCTGGAGTAAGGTAGTCAGAATATATTTGACGCTGGTCTTGCCGAAGCTGCCGGTGACACCGATGACGGTGAGGTTCTTGCAGCCGGCCAGGATCTTCTTGGCGTCGTTGATGTAATAGCGG
This sequence comes from Faecousia sp., assembly GCA_045580365.1. Taxonomy (GTDB): domain Bacteria; phylum Bacillota; class Clostridia; order Oscillospirales; family Oscillospiraceae; genus Faecousia. The sequence continues at coordinate 15,720 of JAZNNP010000054.1, read as the reverse complement.
TTGATGCCCTGTTCAATGGGCGTGTTGATGGTATTGGCCGCCAGGACCCAAAACGGCATGGCCCCGCAGGCCAAAGCCAGGATCACCAGTGCCGCTTTTGCGCCCAACCAGACCGCCGGCACTGCCAACAGCGCCGCCAGGATCACCATGGTCAGCACCATCCGCTTCACCCGGTTGGTGTACACCAGGGGCTTTTTCGCTTTCCGGGGCCGTACCGCCGGCAGCAGCAGGCCGAAGGTGACGATCAGCACGATGGCCGCCGGAACGGGCTCAAAAACAATGGCGATCAGCGCCACGGCTGCCGCCGCCGATCCGGGCAGCAAGGTCTTGCGGTTGTTGCCCAGCCACCGCATATGGGTCGGCACTTTATAGGAATTGAGCTGGAACATATGCAGGGAATGGATCACCCCGCAGGCCAGGAAGGCCAGCGCTGTCAGCGCCAGCACGATATTCAAAATAATGATCACAGTGTTCACCCTATCTCAAAGAAAGATGCCATAATATTCCGGAAGATCACCGGCTGCTCCACAAAAGAGAAGTGGCCCGCGCCCCGGATCACCGCCAGGCCGGCGTTGGGGATCTCTTTTTCCATCCGCTGGCCGTCGGCAAGGGGCGTGGCGGTATCATTTTCGCCCCAAACCAGCAGGGTCGGTGGCTGGATGCCGGGCAGCAGATGGCTCAAATCCTCATTCACCACCCGCACCAGGCATTGGCGCATCATGGGTGAAGCGGCGGCATAATCCGCCGAACCAAAGGTGACCCGCAGCTTTTCCAGCAGACCGGGGAAACACCGGGCGATGAGCTTCCGGGTGGCAAACCATTTGCCCAGCTTATACACCGTCTGCTTGGTGGTCTTTTTGCCGGAGGGCTGGGGCTTGATGCCGGCACTGTCGATGAGAACGATCTTGTCGATGGCAAAGGGCAGCGCCCGGTTGGCCATCTTGATAATGACCCGTCCGCCGAAGGAGTGACCCACCAGCGACAGTTTCTCCACAGAAAACAGCTTCAAAAATTCCAGCACAAAATCCACATAGTCGTCCACATTCATGGGCTCTTTGGGTTCTTCCGTTTTGCCAAAGCCGGGCATATCCAGGGCGATGACCCGGTAGCGTTGGGCCAGCAGGCCCATCAGCGGCCGGTAAGGCTCCATGCTGGAACCCCAGCCGTGGAGCAGCAGTACCGCTTCTCCCTGTCCCGCCGTTTCATAATGGACTTTCAGATCCTGAATGATGGTTTCCAACGCCTGATCCCTCCTGTTGCGCGCCCATAACTTGGGCATTATATATTTATTGGCTCATTATAGCAAACATTCCGGGAAAATACAAGCAGTTTTCCGCCCCGGGGTGAAATGTTATTGACTCCAAAATTGAAACGGCATATAATAATGTACAGAAAGAAGGTGTGATCCTCTTGAAACCATACGATCCCATGACCCCTATTCCCCGCACCCCGGCCAAAGCGGACCCCATCCCCGTGGTGACCCAGGAAGAACCGCTGATCTGCATTTCCGACACCCTGGCGGATGTGCTGCTTTTTGAGCCCCAGTATCATCTGAAGGGCATCGACGGGGCCATCCCCCGGGTATATGTGCGGCAGACGGTGCGCAATATGCTTCTGGATGCGGCCCGGGCCTTGCCCACGGGCTACAAACTGAAGATCCTGGATGCCTGGCGGCCCGCCGCGGTGCAGAGATCTCTGTTTTGGGAATATTACCGCACCCTGGAAAAGGCCCATCCCCAATGGGATGAGGAGCAACTGATGACGGCTGCCCGGTGCTTCGTATCGTACCCGTCGGAAGATCCCATGCAGCCTTTTGTCCACGCCACCGGCGGCGCGGTGGATCTGACCATCGTCGGTCCCGATGGCAACGACCTGGACATGGGCACCCGCTTCGACGATTTTACCGACGCCGCCCACACCGTCGCCTTTGAAGGATCGGACCATGCCACCGTCCGGGACAATCGGCGGCTGCTATACAATCTCATGACCGCCGCCGGCTTCACCAATTATTCCTACGAGTGGTGGCACTATGATTTTGGCGACCGCTTTTGGGCGGAAATCGCGGGCCAGAGCCCCATCTACCATGGCATTTATACCGAGCCTACCCCCTAAAAATATAAATCGGGAGTGACTGCTATGTCGAAACAAAAGAACAAACAAGACCGCCGCCACCGCAGCAAGAAGCAGGCGGTGATCATGCTGGCCGCCGGCACCACCATTTTGTGGCTGGTGCTGGTACTGGTGAAGATCCTGGTATCCTATAACAACGGCGAGCCCCTGGACTTTATGGACATCCTCAACGGGATCGCAGACAACATTCTGGGCATCCTGCCGCCCATCATCCTCATTGACTTTGCCTTCGAATATGTGACCCAGGATTATGTTTCCGAAGAAATTTCCGAGCAGATCACCGGCACATTGATGAGCAATCCCGACACCATCCGGCTTTTCGAGGAAGATACCCGGCGGAATTTCCTCAATGCCACCATCGACTCTATGGCCAAGCACGGCCCTCTGGAAGAAGAAATGGCGGAAAACGCCATCGGTCCCTACCTCCGCGGCGCTTTTAACCTCCGCAAGAACTTCCATTATACCATCACCCTGCGGGACAAGCCGGTGTCTTCCCTGTTTGACCCCGCCACCTACATCACCATCAACGAAAAGCTGTGCTTTGAGAAGTATTACATCAAGGATGCTCCTTTGGGCGCGGATTTCGGCATTGGGTTCTTCATGGAGAACAAGGAACTGGACAGCCAGCTCCGGGATCAAACTCTGCTGATGCAGGAAAATCTGTCCATCCGTTCGGAAGAACTGCAGGCCCTTTGCGACCTGCCCGACGACGCCGCAAAGCGCCGGTTTATCACCGAGGATATGCGGGTGCAGGCCTGGATCAACGGCGAACTTTGCGATATTACCGAGGTGATCTTCACCAAGAGCGGCATTTTGGTCCGCTTCCATTCTGACCACAAGGTAGAGCAGAATATGATCTCCGTGGAGATCTCCTTCCTCATGCCCCAGCTAAAGACCGAAAAGACCTTCCAGGCGGTCATCGCCGACCCCACTTATAATGTATACATCCGCCTGGATTACCCCACCAATTACCGGGTCAAAATGTATCCGTTCTTCAACGGCGTGGATGACGCCCGGGTCAAGGATGCCGACCACGGCGGCGGCTCCTGTGACATCCACCTGCGGAACAAATGGGTCTACCCCCGCAGCGGCGCAGTATTTTACATGGAAGAACTGTAAATAAAGGAGAATAACCATGAAAAAGGCATTATCCGCAGTGCTTACCTTCGTCTTGATCCTGTCCCTCATCCCCTTCCAGACCTATGCTCAGAACGATTGGCCGGAATGGGAATACTGGGAAGAAACCCATGAGATCCCCTATAACCAAGGTCAGCAGACCATTTATGAATATACTGCCAACGATTTCGACTCCGCGACCAAAGCCATCGCCTTTGAATACCCCCGCGAAAAAGGCAATTTAATGGTTCTGTCCAATATGGGTGAAGAAGGGCTGGTCCTTTCTCCCCCGGAGATCCGACTCTTCAATAACGAAACTGTGGTGTATGTGGTCACCTTCACCCAGGGTTACTCCTACACCATCCGTTTTGAAAACTATAGTGAAGATGGCGCGCCTTACACCGTAAAAACCTACCCTTGGGACGACTCCATGTGGCCCACCGTCACTGCAGGCGACACCAAGACGGTCACCATCGGGCCGGGAAACAGCAGTTCTTACATTGTGACCGTGCCCAAATCCGGTCTGTACACCCTGACCACCAGCCGTCCGGAGCTGTACGCCCACATCACCACCTTACCGGATATGAATATCGGCTTCCATTCCAAGGAATATCCCCAGCCTGCTTCCCTTGGCTCCTTCCAGGATGAAAACGGCATTTACATCTGTTGCTACTATCTGGAAGCCGGCGCGCAATACGGCCTTGAGATTTTCGGCGGTGAGGAAGAATACACCGGCACCTTCACCTTGACAGCGGGTGCGCCCAACGATGATTATGCCATCCTGAAGGACGGCAATTCCATGACCCTCACCATCGAGCCCCACGACAACGAAAACATGAAATACAAGACCCTGGTCTTCCAGGCAGAACACGACGGTAAATACTGCCTCTACTCTGACATGACCCATTATTGCTTTTTGCGGGATATTTCCGGCCAATCTGTGGAAGGAGTGCAGTATCAAGACGCATATCTGCGGAGCGGTTGTGTCTATACACTGGAAAAAGGGCAAATTTATACCATCACAGTACACAATTACACCGAAAAGACTGTCACCGATACGGTCCATATGGTCTATTTCGACTCCTACAAAAATGCCGAGATCAAGATCCTGGGCCAGTGGGGCAATTCTCTGAGTGTGGGATTGCTGGCTGATCCTCCCTGCGTGGAAACAGAGGGTGTCACCTGGTCTGTCAGCGACCCCAGCGTCCTGTCCATCATCGGCACCTTCGGCGCCAGCGCTGAAATGCAGATCCTCAAGGAAGGCACTTCCGAGATCATTGCCACGGTGGGCTCCACCACCGTCAAGATGACCTTTGACACCACCCAAAAGACCCCGGTGATGGAAGAAGGAAAAACCAGCTACCTGTATCAAATGGGCGGAGCCCCCTATCATTCCGCCACCTTCATCCCTGCGGTCAGCGGAACATACAAACTCCATCTCACCCCCAATTCCCCCTTCGTTCGCGCCGGCAGTCAAAAAATGTTCCTGCATATCGTTGAGCTGGCCTACGGTTTATTATACGAAAACAGGGATCTGACCGGCACGCCGGTAATCGAACTGGAGTTGGTAGCCGGCAGAGAATACCAGCTCAGTGTGGATTCCGCAACAGATGCCCGATTTGAGCTTGTCTCCGCCACACCTGCTCCCACAGAGCCCGCCCCTACCGAACCTGCGCCCACCGAGCCTGTTCCCACGGAGCCCGCTCCTACGGAGCCCACGCCCACGGATCCTGCGCCTACCGCGCCCGCTCCTACGGAGCCCATTGCTACCGAGCCGACTCCTACCGCACCGGTCGCTACCGAGCCTGCTCCCACTGACCCGAAACCCACAGAGCCCCAAGCCACCAAGCCCCAGCCTACCGAGCCCCAGGGCACAATGCCCGGCACAGATGTCCCCATCGTGGACAACACCGCCAATTTGACAAACACCATTCTGGATCAAATCTCCAACGGTGACCCCAAGGAGGATCTGGTGATCGATCTAACCCAGCTCCAGGCAGAAAATGTCCGCGCTGTCAGCATCAGCGGCACCGCCCTGGAGGCGGCAGCAAATCACGGCCAGGCCCTTGCGCTGAAGCTCGATGATGCCATCTCACTGCGTTTGGACACGGGTGTGCTGCAGAGTCTGGCACAGCAAGCAGGCGGCAGTGACATTGTTCTGCAGGCTCAGCGATCCAGCTTGAAGGATCTGAACAGCGCCCAGCAGGCTGCCCTGTCGAATCTGCCGGTCCGCACGGTGTTCCATGTGGATCTGACCTGCGGCGATACGCCCATCCACCAGCTGAACGGCAAAGCGCTGATCACCATTCCCATCCCTGCAGGCACAAGCAACGAATGGCTGGTCTATTATGTGGATGAAAGCGGTGCAATGGAACAGATGCCCATCGAATCCATGGAAAAGGACTATCTGACCATCGTGACCGACCATTTTTCCGCATTCGTCCTTGTCGGCATAGAGCCTGTGCCCGATAACGCCCCCAGTCTGGTGATCCCGCTGATCATTGCAGCGGTCCTCATCGCAGGCGTGGTCATTTTCTTGATCCTGAAGAAGAAAAAGGCCTCCGCATAAACCCTTTCCATAGCAAAACCGGCCACCCCAAACTGGGATGGCCGGTTTTTTGCATGGTTAATAGCGCAGGCCGAAATTCCGTTCGCAATAATCTCTGCGCTCCAAAAACGCACTGCGAATATCGATCAGCTTTACATTTGCGGTCTGGGCAATTTTATGGACGGCCACATTGTATTGCTCGTGCCACCGATAGATAAACTCCGATGTTCCGCCCAGCCACTTGAGGATATTGTCTGCGTCCAATCCCCGGCTGATCCACCCAAAGTACCTCCCATGATCCACAGGCGGCAGATTCAGCAAAACCGGCGTCAATCCGCTTTTTCGGACACGCTCGATCAGCCTCAAATAAGTTTGCTCAAAATAATCTATGGGTGTTTTCGGTTCATGTAATTCGTCCGGTGCCGCAGAGATCTCCTGCCATAGAAAATCGCTGTCATTGCCGCCAAAATTCATAAGCACCGTCCTGCAATCCTGAAGGACATCCTTTTGCTTCTCAAAACGGGCAAGCCCGTCTGTTACCGTGCAGCCGAATTTAGACAGATTGGTTACGGAACAGCCAAATGCCTGGGCGATCTGTTCCCCGAGGTTCTCTTTTGCAATGACATATCGGTTGCGCTGGGCGTCAAACACAACTCCCTTTGCAACTGAATCACCCAAAATGCAAATTCCTTGCTTCACGCTGTTATACATCTTCTTTCTGCGTATCCGCCACGGGTTCCCGCTTTTCCCGGTTGCCGAAAATACCGCCGATCATATCAAAAACAGCATCTATAATGAGTGTGATCCCAATAAACATCCACAAAACTGCTGTTGTGCTGAATGGATTAGCAATGACTGTGATGCCGCAAACAATGGAGATAGCCGCACTGATCGCCATCCAAAACCACTTGCTCCGTCTCATGCGGATAATATCAATAGTCCACTGCAGCTTCGTGATGCCCGCAACCAGAATCACCACACCATAAACCAGGGTAAGAACAGGAAAGGTTGCGATAAACCAGTGGGAATTGAGGGTGCAGAAAGCACCGCCCAGAAGCTCCAGCAGGCCCTTCACCAAAACTTGTCCGACCGCCGCCTCTTCCGGCTCAGTGCGGAAATATCGAACAGACTTGCCGATACCCGTAATCATCAGCACAACACCAAAGGCGACAATGATGCCGGAGGTAAATCCCACCGGGTTCACCAGCAGCAAAATACCGATAATGATCTCAGCAAAGCTCATAGCCACACTGCCCAAATTGCGTTTTAACATAATACTTTCTCCTTTGTCTTATTCATATTGCACACTGCCGCACTTGCGGTGTATTTCGTCACATCCAGAATGGTCTCCCCGTCGATCTGCAAGGGTGTTGGGCGGTCAAATTCCACGGTGATTTCCCTGCCAGTATGCACCGCCACCATATTTTTGTGTTTGACATGCTTTCCCTTGAAGATGCCGGGGAATATACACAGCGTTCTGAGTCTGCCTGCATTGTGGAACAGCATCAGTGACAGCGTGCCGGCAGAGCGGTCCTGCTCCGGTGCGGGAATCAAGCCGCCGCCGTAGTATTTTCCGCACATTGTTGGTGCGATCCAGACTTTTTTATAGGCATATTCTTTTCCATCCACCGTGACCTTTGCGTTTCGTGCAGCAAAGTGGAGCAGCAGTCCCTTTACGGCGATGGCAGCATAATTGACTTTCTTGCCGGGCAGTTTCTTCAGTTCATCGCCCACTTGGCAGCAATAACCGTCAATGCCAAAGCCCACACCGTTGATAAATCGGTATCGTTTGCCGTTGACCTCCACACTGGGCAGGTTCTTCAGATACTGTGTGACCACCACAGGATTGCCATTTGTACCCAATTCCCTAGCAAAATCATTGCCGCTTCCGGAGGGGAAATACAAAATCTCCTGTGAGATCTCAATGCCTTTCGTATCGTTAACAAAGCGATTCAGTGTGCCGTCACCGCCAACGATCACCAGATAATCATCCTTTTCCATACCGTAAAGAAATGCTGCATAATTGGTAATCCGGGTCATATCGAAGAATTCCAGATCATCATCTAATACCATCTGTAGCAGCTTTGCATCTTCCTCCGCATTGCCCTTTCCGGCCAGAGGATTATACAGCGCATATCCTTTTGCCATGATCACTCTCTCTTTTCTGTATTGATCTCGATCAGGCGGCGTACTGCCGAACCGATCATTTCTGTTTTGGTTTCTTTGATATTCATTCCGCGAATACCCCTGTATCGTTTTGGTACAGGTGTTGAGAAATCCGCCGCCAAAGAAGCCGACCGTTCCGGCAACTGCATGGTATATGGCGCATTTCAGCGGTTTCATCTTTTTCTCCTGCTATTGTATCTGTTGACCGACTTGACGGTTCTGAATCAAAGGGTGCTTTCCTTTGTCAAGCAGAATCAGCAAGCAAGTAACCAATGCGCCCGCGCTTTCCAGCATCATGTCCAGCATGCTGTCGATCAATCCAATGTCGATGTATCCCGGCAGAGCGATGCCGTTTACCACCACTGACTGTATATTTTCAATACTTCCGGTGACACCAATTCCTTCTCCCAAAAGGTAAGATGTCAAATGTGTCACCAACATATCATCCTGCATATCCATACCCAGAAAGCAATCTGCTCCAAATTCAATGAACTCCCACAGGGCCGCAATCGCCATGGAAAAGCAAAGGGCAAAGATCGTTCTCAACACATGGTGGACTGTTTCTTTGGCCAAGCGGTCAAAAAAGTACGCTCCTGCAATAGCAAACATCACGCCGCCGCTAATATGCAGCAGTTTGTCCCACACCGGCAGGGTATAGTAAAGCTTCCAGCAATGCCCCAGCATCGGTCCGATAGCGTATGCAAGGGCGAATATGTATACCGGTAAGCAAATTCGGCAACGGAACAGTTTTTCCAGAAACATTGGAAGCAGCACCAGCAAAATAGTTCCAAACGCCAAGACCAACCGGTCCGGTTCGCAGCCTGACAGAAGTCTGATGATGGTAAAGACCGTAAACGCCTCACAGAGCACTGTGCCGCCCAGCTTGATCCATTTTTCATTTTTGCGCATATTCTATTCTCCTGTTTCTCAGCTTTTCTAAATTGTCTCTGCTGTACATAAAAGCAGACAACAGCGCCAACGCAGTGCAGGCACCGATCAGAATTCCGGAAATCACACCGGGAATGTTATACCAAATCAAGTGGATTATCATCATGCTGTACAGCGATACGGTGGTGGCCTTTCCGTGCCAAACCGCACCATGCACGGTTCCGGTCTTGCGGATCACCAGCAAGCCGAGGATTCCGGCTATTACTTCTTTGATCACCATCACGCACAGAGGCAGTAACATCCATTTGAACCGGGTCACCAAACAGAAAAGCATAGCGATCTGAGTCAGCTTATCCGCCACCGGATCAAAGGCCTTGCCAAAATCACTAACCATGTGGCATTTCCGGGCAATGATGCCGTCCACAATATCAGTGACACCGGAAAGAGCCAGAATGGTCGTCGTCCAAAGAGGATCCTTCCTCACGATGTACAGCCACGCGATCACCGGGATCAGCAGCAGCCGGAACAAGGAGAGAATATTCGGAATCGTCAAAATTTTATGCTTATACTTTTCTTCCATGCCTTTCATCCTCCATACGCAGTTTATGTAGTTAATATAGGGCTCGATTTACAACTAAACTTCAATTTAGGTTCAACAGGAATTGAAAAAACAGGGGTATCCGGATTATTTCGGATACCCCTGCGGTATGTAGCTTATTTATTTTGCACGTAGTGTTACGGTAAAGCGGCAGCCGCCTTCCGGAATATTTTCCGCGTTGATCTGACCTTTTTCTATAGTCAAGATCCGCTTAACAAGCGCCAGGCCCAAACCGTTGCCCTCCTGCTTGTGGGAAGCATCTGCCTGGTAGAATTTATCGAAGAGGTGTTTCTGGGCTTCCTCTGTAAGTCCGGGTCCTTGATCTTCTACGGTACAGATCAGTTTCTTCAGCTTTTTGACAAGATGGATTTTGACCATTCCGCCCTTAGGACTGAATTTGATCGCATTAGAGATCAGGTTATCCCACACATGGCGCATCATCGGCTCATTGCCCAAATAACTGACCCGGTCCAGTTCCACGTCAAATTCAATATCCTTCCGCTCCCAGGCAGGCTCCAGCGCCACGATCGACTGCCGGATCTGCTCGTCCAAACGATACTCTGCTTGATGAGAAGGGATCTGCTGGTTCTCCAACTTGCTCAGCAGCAGAATGCTTCCGACCAGAGAGGACAGCCGGCGGGTGTTGAACAGGATCTTGTCGATGTACTCTCGCTGGTCCTCATCCAAATTTTCGCTGTCTTGCAACAAGGTGGAATAGCCTTCGATAGCATTGATGGGTGTCTTGAACTCATGCGATACATTAGAAACGAAATCCGTCTGCAGGATTTCTGTGGCGTTCAATTCGTGAGCCATCAGATTGAAACCGGTGTAGATCTCCATGATTTCCTTAGAACTGGATTTCTCTTCCAACCGCACAGAGAAATCACCTTCTGCCACTTTATCCATTGCACCTCGAAGCTTTTTGATGGGGTTGAAGAAAAATTTGGACAACTGGCTTGTAACCAAAATTCCCACCAACAGGCACACACCTACCAGCTCCAGTTCCAGCGGAACCTCCCAAGGAAACACTTTGTTCAGAAGTTGGTCCACACCGTAGGAGATCAGGACACAGACCAACATTTCCATGGTAACCAAGGCAGTCAACCGGGTACGCAGGCTAAATCGGTTTCGTTGTTCTTGCCGTACTTTTTCAAATCGCTCTCTGGTATTCACAGCTTCACCACCTTATAACCGACACCACGAATGGTAACGATCTTAAAGTCCTTGTTTTCCCGGAAGCGATCCCGGAGTCTGCCGATATGTACATCCACGGTATGGGGGTCGCTCTCGGAATCATAACCCCAGATTTCGTCCATCAGCTGCTGCCGCGTAAATATCTTGCCGGGGTAGGCCGCCATCTTGTACAGCAGCATAAATTCCTTCTGCGGCAGAATCATGCTTTCACCGGCTGCGGTAACGGCCAGAGAATCGCACTCCATCACAGTGTCGCCAATGGTCTGCCGCCGGTCATTGATCATCTGAGCGCGGCGCAGCAACGCCTGCACCCGCAGCACCATCTCGTTCACATTGATCGGCTTGACCATGTAGTCGTCCACACCGGTCTGAAAGCCAAGCCGCATATCGTCAAAGGCATCCTTGGCTGTGATCATCAGTACGGGGGTAGTGTTTCCCACATCCCGTAGCTGCCGCACCAGTTCATAACCGTCCATCACCGGCATCATAATATCGGAGATGATCATATCAAAGAAATCCTTATCCATAGCATCCAGTGCTTCCTGTCCGTTGGAAACACCGGTGACCGTATATCCGTGGCGGTTCAGCACGCGGGAGAACAGCTGCCGCAGTTCCCGGTCATCCTCCGCAATCAATATCTTCAGCATTGCAATCCCTCCAATCAGAGCATATTACTTCTATTATAGCATCTTTTCTCAACCAAACTTCAACAAAATTTGAACTTCAGTCGATGGTCCACCAATAAGATTGCGGCATAATAACCACAGTGGATTCCGAAAGCAGCCTGATCAGCAAATCCGATCAACAAGCCAAAGATCCTCCTGCACCAATCTGTGCAGGAGGATCTGATTTTCTATTATGGATACTTCTGTTTGTTCCGGGGGCCAACAATCCACCGGGCTATCTGTTTTAGCCTGCTGCCCAGCCGCCATCCACCAGCATCACGTCACCGTTTACATAGCTGGATTCATCGCTTGCCAGGAACAGCGCAGCGGATGCGATCTGCTCCGGGGTTCCGGGAGCGGGTGCAGTCGCCATAACATTCTTGATCCGGTTATAGCCATTCATATTGGGCATCCCCATGGAGGTGCTGATCTCTGTTGCGATACCACCAGGTGCAATGACGTTGCAGCGGATCCCATTGGGCATATACATGTATGCGGTGTTTTTGCTCAGAGACACCAGCGCCGCCTTAGATGCGCCGTACACAGCACCGGCAGCAGTTCTCAGTGCGCCAAAGGACGCCACATTGATAATATTGCCGCCATTTCCCTGCTCCAGGAACACCTGGACCGCTTTACGCATGGAATACATGGGGCCGTAAACATTGATTGCAAACACCTGATCGATCTTCTCATTCTTCACATCGCCAATGGGGCTCATATCATCCATGATTCCGGCGTTATTGATCAGAATGTCCAAGCGGTCAAATTCTTTCACCGCAAGATCAATAGCAGATACCATCGTTTCCTCTTTGGAAGCATCCCCGGCAAAGGGAATGACCTTTCCGGGTGCATCTTTCAGCGACGCCGCCAATTCATCCAGCCGTTCCTTGCGGCGGGCAACTGCGATAATATTTGCGCCCTCTCTGGCAAACCGTTCAACGATCGCCTTTCCCATGCCGGAGGAAGCACCGGTCACAACTACAGATTTTCCGTTCAGTTTCATATTATTACCACCTTTCTGCTGATTGGTTTTTTTGATCACACCCATAGTATAACCTTATTGCGGTATATGTTCTGTGATAATATCACAAAAAACCACTCTTCCAAAGCGCAAAGCAGAAAGCGTGTTTTTTCTTTAACTGTCCATGCCACACAGGCTTGCCTTTTCGATCAATGCGCGGTCATTCATTACCGCATCATAAAACCGGAATCCACCGGCAAAGTTATAGGCATCAAAGCCGTGACCCTCCAAAATCCGAGTAGCAATATAACTGCGCAGACCGCTCTGGCAAATCACATAAACAGGTTTTCCGGCTCCGATTTCTCCGATTCTCTCCCGCAGTTCATCCACCGGAATATTTTTAAACCCTTCGATATGTCCACGGCTATATTCCTCCACCGTCCGGGTATCCAGCAGCGTCACACTGCCATCCCGGGGGAGCTTGGCGGCATCGGAAAGATACCACTGCTTCAGTCCTTTGGAAATGTTATCGATCATGAAGCCAGCCATGTTTACAGGATCTTTTGCAGAGGAGTACGGCGGTGCATAAGCAAGATCCAGGTCCTTTAGAGCTGTTGCCTTCACCCCTGCATGGATGGCGGTAGCCAGCACATCAATGCGCTTGTCAACACCATCGTAACCCACAATCTGTGCGCCCAGCAGGCGGTAGGTTTCCTTTTCAAAAACCACCTTCATGGTCATCAGCTTGCCGCCGGGATAATAGCCTGCGTGGTTCATGGGAGACAGAATCACCGTATCCACATCCAGACCGGAATTTCGGGCATTGGTCTCGTTGATACCGGTGGTGGCTGCTGTCATGTCAAATACCTTGATCACGGAGCTTCCCTGAGAACCGAAGTACCGGCTGTCACCGCCGCAGATATTGTCCGCAGCGATCCGTCCCTGCTTATTGGCAGGACCCGCCAGCGCTATCAGTGCATCCTGCCCGGTGACATAGTGCTTAACCTGCACCGCATCACCCACGGCATAGATGTCAGGAACAGAGGTTTCCATCCGGTCATTCACCAGAATGCTGCCTTTGATACCGAGGGCCAGGCCGGCATTCTTGGCAAGCGTGGATTCCGGTGTGACACCAATGGCAAGCACCACCATATCCGCAGGGATGGACGGCCGATCTTTCAACAGCACATCCACGCCGCCGTCACGCTCCGCAAAGCCCTCCACGCTGCAACCCAATGTCAGCTTCACGCCGTGCTTGCGCATTTCTGCGTGAATAAAAGAAGCCATATCTGCATCAAAAGGATTCATCAGCTGCTTAGGCCGCTGGACAATGGTCACATCCATACCCAGCTCCCGCAGATTCTCCGCGACTTCCAGACCGATGAAGCCGCCACCCACCATCACGGCAGATTTCGGTTTGTTATGATCCACAAATTCCTTGATCCGGAAGGTATCCTCTACGGTACGCAGGGCAAACAGCTTATCACAATCCATACCTGGCAAATCAGGCCAGACAGGCTTTGCGCCGGGAGCAAGCAGCAACTTGTCATAGCCTTCTTCAAAGACTTCGCCGGTTATTAAGTTTTTTACAGAAACGGTCTTGCGGTCCGGGCGAATTGCAGTGACTTCATGATGTACTTTCATGTGGATGCGAAATCTCGAAAAGAAACGCTCCGGGGTCTGAAGGGTCAGATCCTCTGAATCTTCGATCACGCCGCCGATATAGTAAGGCAGACCGCAGTTGGCATAGGAAACGAAACCCGACCGCTCAAATACGACGATTTCAGCCTGCTCATCCAGTCTGCGGATTCTTGCTGCGGCAGTTGCTCCTCCTGCCACACCTCCTACGATCACAACTTTCATATTAGTGTTCCACCTTTCCCCGATAAGTAGCAATACCGCCGATGTTTTGAACTTTGGTATAGCCCATGTGCTGCAGTATCGCTGTGGCCTGCCGGCTCCGGGCACCGGAGTAGCAATAAACGAACAGTGCCGTATCTTTATTCTCCGTGATGGACATCACATTGTCAATAGTCTGCAGCGGAACATTTTTGCTTCCGGGAACATGGCCTTTCCGGTACTCCTGGGGTGTACGCACATCCAGCAGGACGGCGTTTTCGGTTTCAGCGTATTCCTCGAGCCCGTTATTGATGTCAGGCTGTTTGAAAAAGTCAAAAATACTCATAGCGGTCCTCCTTCGTTCGTCTCTGTTTCTCCGGGCCAATCAATGATGCCGCCAAACTCGACAACATTGATATAGCCTAATTTAACCAATTTCTCAGATGCCTGCTTGCTCCGGTTACCGCTGCGGCAATATACCAGGATCAGCTGATCCTTATCCGGCAGCTCCGGGATCGCATCGGTACCGATGGTCTCGTTTGGGATATTGATCGCACCGGGGATATGCTTCTCATCAAATTCCGCAGCAGTGCGAACATCCAGAATGATGTAATCTCTTTCTTCTTTCATCATGGCAACAGCCTCATCCATCGTAATTTGCCGGTAGCTGACTCCCTGCTCCGCAGGCACAGCACACCCCACCAAAAGAACTGCTATAAAAATCGGCAAAATTGTTTTCATCGTCCGTATCTCCTGTTTATCTTTTTTTATTGTATTATATACGGCGGATTCATTCCATTCCGTGACGTTATCACATACCAGCATTTCTGATCGGCAACGCAGAAACGATGCCCTTACATAATTATTTCTCCGATTATTTGATAAAGAACCACCGCTATTGCACAGGGAAAAACAATCGCAGCACAGTAAGGCGTGGTAAGGAGAAAACGCCCAGAGGACAGTGAAATCCTCTGGGCTTCAGCATCAATATGTGATATCTTTGATATAAACAAAAAATCCGAACGCACTCCCGATTGGGAATAAGTTTGGATTTTTCATGCATGATGGAAAGCGCAATCGTCGAATACCCATAAAACTGGCCCAGATTATCCATCAAGGAAACCCAGAC
This sequence comes from Faecousia sp., assembly GCA_045580365.1. Taxonomy (GTDB): domain Bacteria; phylum Bacillota; class Clostridia; order Oscillospirales; family Oscillospiraceae; genus Faecousia. The sequence continues at coordinate 486 of JAZNNP010000054.1, read as the reverse complement.
CATAACTTGTCCCCTATTCACATCAGCACTGCTGTATGGCAAATTTTTATCTTTCTGTTGTAATCGGCGAATAAAATTTTACCGTTTGTCCGCCACAGAAAGTTTCCTCGCGCATCAATACTTCTTGGACAGTTAATGCCTGTCAAAGCATTTTGCGGTGAATGTTATACATTTTCTGCCATCCGGAAAATATCCGCTTCCGATATGTTTCCGGCTGTGTATTCCAGAACACAGCTGTATGTGGGTGAGACCGTCTGACACAGATAGGTCTGTCCATCCAGTTCTCCTGCGACCGCATCCAGAAAGGCTCCTGCACACACTGTGCAGGAGCCATGTTATTATTCACTTGTCTTTTTTGTTCGTTCCATCAGCCAATAACTGAGTGTTCCTGGTCTGGGAGGATAAGGCAGCAACTTGACATTGATAAACCAGGCGATGGACACACCAATAATGGTCTGAAATGCCCGCATAACGGAATACAGATAC
>JAZNNP010000053.1:0-4760 GCA_045580365.1 Faecousia sp. | reverse complement strand
GGCGACCCTTGCGGTCGCCCTTCGCCGAAGGCGCAAAAGATCTCGCATTTAGGGCGACCGCAAGGGTCGCCCCTACGCGGGCTTGTTCTCCTAAACAACCATTTACAACATCATCTTTTAGTATACCACAGCACCGCGGCGGGGACAACAGTTTCTTTCAAAGAAGCATAAAAAAGTCCGCACCACGGGAATCCGTAGTGCGGACTTCAGTTCTTACTTCAGGCCGAAACGCTTGTTGAAACGATCAACACGTCCACCGGTGTCAACCAGCTTCTGCTTGCCGGTATAGAAAGGGTGGCACTTGGAGCAGATCTCAACACGAATGTCCTTCTTGGTAGAGCCGGTAGTAAAAGTGTTGCCACAGGCGCAACGGATCGTGGTCTGTTCGTACTTGGGATGGATACCTTCCTTCATTTTGTTCACCTCTTTCTTATCATGTAAAAGGGCATAATTGCCCCAGCAATTTCAATCGCTCGGATATAATAGCACAATAAATCTCAGATTGCAAGTACTTTTTTATTATTTTTCAAAAAGTTTCGGATCGATCCGGCGGTTTTTGTAATAGAACTGCCGATCCTGTTCCCCAACCGGCCGCAGCACCCTGCAGGGGTTGCCCACCGCCACCACGTTGGACGGAAGATCCTTGGTCACCACGCTGCCGGCACCAATGACCACATTGTCGCCAATGGTCACACCGGGCAGGACGATGACCCCCGCACCCAGCCAGCAATTCCGACCGATGCGCACCGGCATATTGAACTGCAGCCCTTGTTCCCGCAGCTCCGGGCAGATGGGATGCCCGGCCGTGGCAATAGTTACATTGGGCCCGAACATGGTGTGATCTCCCACATAAATGTGGGTATCGTCCACCAGCGTCAGGTTGTAATTGGCATAGATCCACTTTCCGAAGTGAACATGGCGGCCGCCGAAATTGGCATGGAGCGGCGGCTCGATGTAACTCCCCTCCCCGATCTCGGCGAACATCTCCTGCAGCATCGCTGTCCGCTTCTCCAGCTCCGAAGGCCGGGTCTGGTTAAAGTCGTAAAGCTTCTCCTGGCAAGCGATCTGCTCCTTGTGGATCTCGGGATCACCGGGGAAATAGATCTCCCCGGTGTGCAGTTTATCCTGTTCAGTCATCTCAGAATGCCCAGTTGCCGTTGCGGAAAATGGGCACGATCTTGCCACCGGCACAGATGGCGTCGATGTTCATGGTATCGCAGCCGATCATGAAGTCCACATGGATCATGGAATCGTTGATGCCCAGAGCCTTGCACTCTTCGTTGGTCTTGTTGTGGCAATCCCGGATGGTATCGTTGAAACCGCGGCCCACAGCCAGGTGGCACACGGCATTCTCGTCAAACAGGGTGTTGTAGAACAGCAGATCCGTCTGGTTGATGGGGCTGGTCTGGGGCACCAGGGCGCACTCGCCCAGGTAGGCAGCGCCTTCGTCCATGCTCACCATCTGCTGCAGCAGCTCTGCGCCCTTTTCGGCGCCGGTCTCCACGACCTTGCCGTTTTCAAAACGCATCCAGAAATTCTCGATCAGCTGGCCCTGGTAGCTCAAAGGCTTGGTGGAATACACAATGCCCTCCGCCTGGCCCTTCATGGGAGAAATGAAGCACTCCTCGGTGGGGATGTTGGGGTTAAAGAATACGCCGGACTTGGTGGTCTCGCCGCCGCCGCAGAAAATGGCCTCGGGGATCATGCCCACGGTCAGATCGGTGCCGTTGCCGGCGGTATAATGGAGCTTTTCAATGCCCAGGTCATTCAGATAAGCGCAGCGGGCAGCCAGATCCGCATTGTGCTCTTCCCATGCCTTCAGAGAGTCCTCGCAAACCCGGGAAGTGGACAAGATGGCCTCCCACAGCTTCTCCACGGCCACGCTGGTGCGCTCACCGGGGAACACTTTCTTAGCCCAAGCCTTGCCGGGCACCGCGGCGATGCACCACTGCTGCTTGCCGTCCAGCTGCTCGGAGTAGGGCTTGAGGATGGGGTAGCTCATCTGCCGGGCCTGGGCCATTTTCCGCATATTGATGCCCTTCAGACCGTCGGGATCGGCAGAGGACAGGTGGATCCGGGCGGGGATGATGTCACAGTAATGCTTCTGCCGCTCGATCTGCCAGTCATGGACGCCGCCCAGCGTCTTCACGCTCTGATAACGGTAGTGCAGCTTCGCCAGGGGCTGATAGCTCCACTCCACAATGACTTCCTTGGCCTTGGCCTTGTATGCCTCGTCCACCACCAGCTGGACAAATTCCGGCTGATCCAGGCCGGCATAGACGATGACGGTCTGACCCTTCTGGACATTGACGCCGCAGCGGACGATCAGTTTTGCATATTCACGCAGGATGGTTTTCTTCATAATGTTTCCTCTCCTTAAAAGAATTTCATTTATCGTAACAGATTTTACCCAAAAGGTCAATAATCGTTGCATTGTTTTCAAATTTAAAGTATAATCTGAGGTAAAATAATGAATTGTTGCTTACGGCGCCGAAGGCGCAAAGGCTTCTCCTTGAGGAGAAGCTGTCACCGAAGGTGACTGATGTGGTGTAGGCTGCGTATCAGCCGTCAATAACGCCGCCTATGGCGGCTACACCACACCCTGCCCTATGGGCCACCCTCTCCTCAAGGAGAGGGCTTTGGAAGCGTAAACAACCATTCACAGCAAGGATGACGATCATGTTAACAAAAGAAGAATTTCAGAATATGCTCCGTAGCGGCCCCATCCTCCTGGATGGCGCCACAGGCTCCAATCTGCAGCGCTCAGGCATGCCCAAGGGCTGCTGCACGGAAGAATGGGTCTTGCACCATCCCGAGGAACTGGTGCGGCTGCAGCGAGCCTATGCCGCCGCCGGCAGCAAGATCCTCTACGCCCCCACCTTCCAGGCTCAGCCCATGGCCCTGGCCCGGGTGGGTTTGGATCGGCAGACAGAGGCTGTCAACGCCCATCTGGCGGCTTTGAGCCGCAGTGCTGCGCCGGAATGTCTGATTGCCGGCGATCTGACCACTTTGGCCGCTTTTTGCGACAGCTGGGACGAAGCCAATTTCGATCTGCTGGTGGAAAACTACCGGCGGCAGATCCGGGGTCTGATGGACGGCGGTGTGGATCTTCTGGCCGCGGAGACCTTGATGTACCCCACCGAGGCGGAGGCCATTCTCACCGCAGCCGAATTGGAAGGAGCAGGTGCGACGCTGTACAGCTTCACCATGCAGCCCGACGGCAGTTTGTTTTCCGGCCGGGATGCAGGGCCTGTACTGCAGGAACTGGAAGCGGGCGGCGCGGCAGCCGCAGGCTTCAACTGCGTGGCAGCGGACGGGATGACCCCCTATCTCGTCACCAAACTCCGCCGCAGTATCCGCATTCCCCTGGTGTGCAAACCCAATGCCGGCATCCCGGTGATCGGCGACGATGGGATCCCGGTTTATTCCATGGCTCCTGCCGCCTGGGCAGAGGTGATGACCCAGTGCAGCGCCAACGGGGCCGCACTGCTGGGCGGCTGCTGCGGCACGACCCCGGCCCACATCGCCGCACTGCAGGCTCTGTTGGCGTAAGGAGGCGGCTGGAATGAACGAACAGATTTTGTCCTTATTGCCCCCGGATCACCCCTGGAAGGATCATCTGCATTATTTTGACACCATCGATTCCACCAACACCCGGGCCAAGGAACTGGCCGCCCAGGGTGCGCCCCACGGCACGGTGCTGGTAGCTGACCGGCAGACCGGCGGCCGGGGACGGATGGGCCGCAGCTTCCACTCCCCCGGGGGCGTGGGCGTGTATATGAGCGTTCTGCTGCGGCTAAAATGCCAGCCCCAGGAATTGATGCATCTGACCTGCGCGGCGGCGGTGGCCGCCTGCGATGCCGTAGAGCAGGCCGCCGGCATCCGCCCGGGCATCAAGTGGACCAACGACCTGGTAGTGGGCCAGCGGAAGATCGCCGGGATCCTGACGGAACTGGTGTTGCTGCCCGGCGAAGTTTGCGCCGTCATCGGCATCGGCATCAATTGCCGGCAGCAGGAAGAGGATTTCCCGGCAGAGATCCGGGATATGGCCGGCTCTCTGGCCATGGTGACCGGCAAAGAGATCTCCACCGCCGCCGTAGCTGCGGCGTTGATGACCGCCTTTTCCGCCCTGCCCGGGGACGCCGAAGCCATGCTGGAACGCTACCGCCGGGACTGCATCACCCTGGGCCGGGATATTTCCCTGGTACGGGGCGATGAGATCCGCCACGGCCACGCCTTAAGCATCGATGCCGAAGGGGGCCTGGTGGTACGCTTCCCCGACGGCCACCAGGAGACCGTCCGCTCCGGAGAAGTGAGCATTCGGGGCATGTATGGCTATATTTGAGAAAAATTCATGTTTTTTTCATTGCTTTTTTCCCAATAGTTGGTTATACTGATATTGGAAATATAAAAACAGGAGGAGAACTGTTATGAAGACTTTTGCAACCATTGCCAAGGTCCTGGCCGCTCTGGCTGCCATCGCCGGCATCGTTTACATTATTGCCACCTATGGTGACAAGATCGTTGCTTGGGCCAAGAACCTGCTGGGCTCCTGCAACTGCTGCTGCGGCGGCGAGTGCAACTGCGGCAAGGAAGACATTGAAGAAGAGATCCCCGCTGAAGAAGTGGTGGAAGAAGTCGTGGCCGAAGAGCTGCCCGCCGATGAGACCGTGGTGGTCGAGGAAGGCGCTCCCGTTGCTGACGACAACGATTTTGAAGGCTGATATCCACAAAAATCGTGCGGAGGGGGTGGCTCCCGC
>JAZNNP010000052.1:0-2117 GCA_045580365.1 Faecousia sp. | reverse complement strand
TCCACCCCCCAGGTTGCCGTGTTCGACACCGCGTTCCACATGACCATGGCCCCCAAGGCATACCGCTACGCCATCCCCACTGAGTACTACGAGAATGACTCCATCCGCCGCTACGGCTTCCACGGCACCTCCCACAAGTATGTGGCCCGCCGCACCGCTGAGCTGGTCGGCAAGAAGGAGTTCAAGATGGTCAACTGCCACCTGGGCAACGGCTCTTCCATGTCCGCTGTTCTCAACGGCAAGTGCCAGGATACCACCATGGGTCTGACTCCTCTGGCCGGCGTGCCCATGGGCACCCGTTCCGGTGACATCGATCCCGCTGTGGTGCAGTTCATCTGCAACAAGTACGGCATGAATGTGGACGAGTGCCTGAACATGCTGAACAAGAAGTCCGGTATGCTGGCCATGTCCGGCGTGTCCTCCGACTTCCGTGATCTGGAGAACGGCGCCAACGAGGGCAATGCCGATTGCGCTCTGGCCCGTGAGAAGTTCTGCTACGAAGTGGCCAAGTTCGTCGGCGCTTACGCTGCTGCCATGAACGGCATCGACGTGCTGACCTTCACCGCCGGCGTGGGCGAGAACGACAAGAATGTCCGCGCTGCCGTCTGCGAGTACCTGGGCTTCCTGGGTGTCAAGCTGGATCCCGAGCTGAACAATCAGCGCGGCGAGCACAAGATCTCCGCTGCCGACTCCAAGGTGGAAGTGTGGATCGTGCCCACCAACGAAGAGCTGATGATCGCCCAGGATACCGCTGAGCTGGTCAATGCTGCCAAGTAATCAGGATCGAATCCGGAGCCGCCGCATCTGCGGCGGCTCCTTTCCATTCGAAAGGAGCAATTATGAAAACTGTTACCGAACGATTTTTGCACTATGTATCCTTCAACACCATGTCGGATGAATTTTCCGAGACCTGCCCGTCTACGGACAAGCAGAAGCTGCTGGGTGCGGAACTGGTGAAGGAAATGCAGGAAATGGGCATCGCCGATGCCCGCATGGATGCGCATGGCTATGTCTACGGCACAGTGCCCGGCAATCCCAATCTGCCCACCATCGGCCTCATCGCCCATATGGACACCTCGCCCGACGCTTCCGGCGCCAATGTGAAGGCCCGGATCGTTCCCTATGACGGCGGCGATGTGTGTCTGAACGAGGAGCAGGGGATCTGGCTGCGGGAAGGGGATTATCCCAGCCTCCGCAATCACCACGGCAAGCACCTGATCGTCACCGACGGCACCACATTGCTGGGTGCCGATGACAAGGCCGGCATTGCCGAGATCATGGCCTGCGCCGAATTTTTGCTGACCGCCCGCTGCGACCATGCCACGCTGAAGATCGGCTTCACCCCCGACGAGGAGATCGGCCGGGGCGCGGACCGGTTTGATGTGGCCGGTTTCGGCGCGGATTATGCCTACACCGCCGACGGCGGCGCCATCGGCGAGATCGAATACGAAAACTTCAATGCTGCCGGGGCGGTGGTGGAGTTTTTTGGACTGAACATCCATCCCGGCTCTGCCAAGGACAAGATGGTCAACTCCCAGTATAACGCCATGGAATTCCAGTCCCTGCTGCCGGCGGCCCAGAAGCCGGAGCATACGGAAGGGTATGAGGGCTTCATCCATCTGACGGATATGGCCGGCGAAGTGGAGAAATCCACCCTGCGCTATATCATTCGGGATCACGACATGGCCAAGTTTGAACAGAAGAAGGCCATGATGGTGGCGGCGGAAGCCTTCATCAATGCCAAATACGGCGAAGGTACTTGCCGCTTGACCCTGAAAGACAGCTATTTCAATATGAAAAAGCACATCGAGCCGGTGATGCACATCGTCCACAAGGCCAAGGCGGCCATGTTGGCGGCCGGCATGGACCCGGTGGAAGTGCCCATCCGGGGCGGCACGGACGGCGCCCGGCTGAGCTACGAAGGCCTGCCTTGCCCGAACCTGTGCACCGGCGGCGAGAATTACCACGGCCGGATTGAGTATATCCCGGTGGAAGATATGGAAAAGTGCGTACAGATGCTCATTTCCATTCTGACCAACCCCTAAAAGCAGAAAAAGACCGGGGGGGAAGCCCCCCCGGCGGTTTTTGTGGTTATCCGGCCTCCAAAACGTCGGCGT
>JAZNNP010000051.1:0-9501 GCA_045580365.1 Faecousia sp. | reverse complement strand
CCACCCGTGACGCTCTGATCGAGAACTACAAGCAGTGCATCCGCAACCTGTCCAAGTTCGGCGTCAAGGTCATCTGCTACAACTTCATGCCCATCTTCGACTGGACCCGTTCCAACCTGTTCCACGAGATCGGCGACGGCTCCACCGCCCTGTTCTACGAGAAGGGCATGATGCAGGACTACTACAACGCCATGGCTAAGTACATCCTGGACTTCACCGAGAAGTACAACATGAGCTTCCCCGGCTGGGAGCCCGAGCGTATGGCCAAGCTGGATCAGCTGTTCAAGGACTACGCCGATGTTGACCACGAGAAGCTGTGGGCCAACCTGAAGTACTTCCTGGAGGCCATTATGCCCACCTGTGAGGAGACCGGCATCAAAATGGCCATCCATATGGACGATCCCCCATGGGATATTTTTGGTCTGCCCCGTCTGCTGGTCAACGCGGAGAATATCGACCGATTCCTGAAGATGGTCGACCATCCCTGCAACTGTCTGACCCTGTGCTCTGGCAGCTTGGACGCCGATCCCAACAACAACGTTGCTGAGATCGTCCGCAAGCACTGCGACCGCATTGCCTTTGCCCACATCCGTAACGTCAAGCATTTCGAGAACGGCGACTTCTCCGAAGCCAGCCACCGTGACTGCGACGGCGAAACCGGCATCCTGGACATTCTCAAGGCCTATCACGACAACGGCTACGAAGGATACATCCGCCCCGACCATGGCCGTCATCTGTGGGACGAAGGCCCCGGCAACGTACGCCCCGGCTATGGTCTGTATGACCGCGCCCTTGGTATCATGTACATGTTGGGCGTCTGGGATATGCTGGACAAGCTGGATGGCAAGGTCACCGTGGCCAACGCCAACTGATAGAATGCCAAATAGGGGAGTGGGGAGACCCACTCCCCTTTGCGTTTTCTACAGAAAAATACGGACGGATTTGCTGATTTTCACAAATCGGCAGGTTTTGGGTCGTTTTTTTTATTTGGCTATTGCATGAGCAGGAAAAATCGAATATAATGTATCCGTTACAAAATGGGGTTTCGGGAAACCGGGCCCAATAATTGGAGGTTATTCAAATGATCAATCTGCCCTTAAATTGCGATTTTACCGGTAAGGTCGTCGTTGTCACCGGTGCCGGCGGCGTTCTGTGCGGCGATATGGCCCGCGCTTATGCCCAGGCCGGCGCAAAGGTTGCCGCCCTGGACCTGAACGAAGATGCTGTCAAGAAGCTGGCCGCTGAGGTCACCGCTGAAGGCTTCACCATGATCGGCTACAAGGCCAATGTTCTGGAGCTGGAGGCTCTGGAGGCTGTCCATCAGCAGATCCTGGCGGATCTGGGCCCCTGCGACATTCTGGTCAACGGCGCCGGCGGCAACAATCCCCGTGCTACCACCGATAACGAGTATCACCATGAAGCATGGGAAGGCTGCAAGACCTTCTTCGACCTGGATGCTGCCGGTATCGACTTTGTGTTCAAGCTGAACTACCAGGGCACCCTGCTGCCCACTCAGGTGTTCGCCAAGGATATGGTTGCCCGGAAGAGCGGCAACATTCTGAACATCTCCTCCATGAACGCCTATATCCCCCTGACCAAGATCCCCGCCTACTCCGGCGCCAAGGCCGCCATCTCCAACTTCACCCAGTGGCTGGCCACCCACTTTGCAGGCTCCGGCATCCGCTGCAACGCCATCGCCCCCGGCTTCCTGGTGTCCAACCAGAACCGCGCCCTGCTGTTCAACCCCGATGGCACCCCCACTGCCCGTTCCGCCAAGATCCTGAACGGCACCCCCATGGGCCGTTTCGTGGATTCCGAGGAACTGCTGGGCGGTCTGTTCTTCCTGACCGACGACAAGGCTGCTTCCGCCATCACCGGCGTGGTGCTGCCCATCGACTGCGGCTTCGCTGCTTACTCCGGCGTGTAATTCTGTGCTTTAGCAGGGGACTTCCGATGGAGGTCCCCTGCTTTTTGCATTGTTAACCGCAGGTTGACAAAAAGAAAGGCAGCGGTTGGTGGCATTTTGAATGAAATAGTGAGAATATAGTGCCATCAAAAGGAAAGGATGTGGTTGCGTGACCATTGGGCAGCGTATTGCGCAGAAGCGAAAGGAGCTGGGGCTTTCCCAGGAGTCTTTGGGAGAGCGGATGGGTGTTTCCAGGCAGGCCATCTATAAATGGGAGGCCGATGCCGCCCTGCCTGAGATTGAAAAACTGGTGACACTGGCCCGGTTATTTGATGTCCGAGTGGATTGGCTCCTGGGTATGGAGGATGACGGGGAACAGCCCCTTGCCGAGGGGGAAGAGCTGACACCGCAGCAGATGAAACTGGCAGAGGAGATCGCCCGTCGGTATATTGATGCCATGCCCCGTCCCAAACCCCGGCGGAAATGGCCCTGGGTGTTGGCGGTATGCGTGGCTGCTATTGTTCTGTACAATTTGTTTACCGAGATGGATCAGCTGAACAGCCGCTACAACAATCTCCAAAACGCAGTGGGCGTTATTTCAAGTTCTGTAAATACGCAGATCAACGGCATCGCCGGCAGAGTGGAGGAAATTCTGAAGGCTCAAAATGACCTGACGGCAGAATATGACACCAACATTCTTTCAACAGACTACAAAAACGGAAAAGTCACCATCCAAATGACGGCAGTGCCCAGGACCCACACCCAAGGGCTGCAGGCGGTTTTTGTGGTGGATCACGGAAATGGTCCTGTGGAATTCCTGGCAACTTTGGAAGATGGCCGCACATTTACGGCAGAGGCTACGGTGGAGCTGACAAACCGTATCACTGTGTCTGTGGTATTTTTGTCGTCCGATGGAACGCGGCAGACGCAGCTTATGGATACTTACCGGTATTTGCTTTCGGAGAGCTATGCGGAGTTTTCTGTTGACGCCCACGCTTTGTGGAACGCTCAGGTGAAAGATGGACGGCTGTCGATGGGGAATATGGTGCTGTATGCGCGGGAACTGCACCCCGGCAAAGGCGGCGCAGGGATCACAGAATATCGGTTGGGGCTATTTTGCAATCAAGAATTGATCGCCTGGGCGGAGCCTACCGACCGCCCGGCAAATTATCAGGGCTTTGATGACAGCCACCGATTCTTTAAAATTCCGAATATGGTGGCAGAAGATCTGGAGCCGGGAGATTTGATCGTGGCAGCGCTGATGGTTACGGACACATATGGGCGGACTTATATGGTTTGCGATATCCCCTATGAAGTGGAAGAGAATGGGGAACTGGGCCATCCGGATGTGTTCAGCTATGACCGGGATCCCGGAAAATGGATCATCGAATAAGAATGAAAGACCTGCCCAAGACGGGCAGGTCTTTTTGTGTTTCCGGGATGTTACCACATTGGAAACAGCCTGTTTTGGTCAGAATGCTTCCATTTTCCGGCGGAAAGTGCTATGATCATAAAAAATAGGAGGTGCGATCCATGACTTTTGGAGAAGCAATGAAGAAAAAACGGGAGCAGATCGGCTTGACACAGCAGGAGCTTGCGGAAAAACTGTTCGTGTCCCGGCAGACGGTTTGCCGCTGGGAAAACGGGACCCGGTGCCCTGATCTGGTGATGGCCAAGAAGATCGCCCTGGTACTGGGGATCCCTATGGATGACCTCATCCCGGGAGAGATGGTGCAGGACTATGTGCCGGCCAAGGAAACGCCCGTGGATATCAGCTGCGTCAAGGTGATGCTGACCGGCATGATGCTCTTGCTGATCGGTACATTCTTATATGCAGCAGATCACTACAATATGGACATTGCGGCTTTTTGCTTCGTGACAGGCATCATCACCTTCGTCTTGGGACTGTGTATTCCCTTGCATAAGAGGGCGGCCATTGTGGATGATGCGCTGCCGCAGAAAAAATGCCCCCGGTGCGGAAAAGAACATGATTTTGACTATCCGAAATGTCCCTACTGTGAATTTGATTACAGCGGAAGGATCTGATCAACAAAAGAGACAAGACCTGCCCGGCCGGGCAGGTCTTTTTGCTTACAGATATTGGCGGAAGAAGGCGCATTGGTCATCGTTACAGCGGATGGCTTCCGGTTTGAGGATGTTGACATGGAATACGTGGCCGATGGTGTCGTCCTCTTCGCTGCCGTAGCATACGCACTGGCAGGGGACGCCCCGGGCGGTCAGCAGGTCCGCCATGGGTTGGGCTGCGGTGCGCAGGAAATCGTGGCAGGCGGTGGTGATATGGGCCGGAGGGAACTGGGCGGTGATGGCATCCATCACGGCCAGTCGGGGATCGTCCGAAGGGATCTTGCGGCCCAGATAGTCCAGTTCCAGCCCCTGGCGGTGGCTTGTGGCCACAGATCGCATATCATAAAGGCCGCAATTGAGCCCTACCGCGGACAAACGGAGGCCGTGATCCTCTGCACGAAGACCGAAGAGGGCCATATACTCCGGGTTGGTCAGCATGGCGGCATATTGGCTGGCCAGCTGGCCGCCGGCAGAGTCGCCTACCATGAACACGCGGCTCCTATCAGCGTGGTACCGGCGGGGATCTTTGCTGAGCCAAATGAGGGCGTTATGGATATCTTCCAGGGGTGTGGGGAATTTCCACCGGGGCGCCAGGCGGTAATTGATGTTTACCACGGTGAAACCACGCCGGGCCAGGTCCATGCAGTAGCGTTTGTAGATCTCCTTGGTGCCGTATACAAAGCCGCCGCCGTGGACATTGACGATCACCGGGCAGCATTCGGCATGTTCCGGCCAGTATACATCCAGCAGATTCCATTTACCGTGGGGGCCGTAGGAAATATCACAGCACTGCGTTACGCCGGCGGGCAGGGGGATGAGGCTGTCCCGGCGGCGGTCACTTTTACCGGCGCCGATGCGGAAGAGAATGCTTTGAATAGACATAAATTGACCTCCTGATGGACTTTTTCTTATGGTAACACATCAGAATAAGAATGTAAAGCAAAAGGAAACGCCTTCCCGAATGGGGAAGGCGTTGGTGTTATTGCAGCAGGCTGATCAGCTTGCCCAGAGCGGGCTCAAATGCGGCGCCATACCAATGGCCGGGGATCCCGGCGGTCAGCCGGATGCATTCGACGGTGTAATCCGCAGCGATCCGGGCGGCATCAAAAGCGGACTTGCCCCGCATCAGGGCGCCCACAAAAGCGGATGCGTAAATATCGCCGGTGCCGTGGCAGGAATTAGGCAGCAGATCGTGCGCATAATATTGGTAGACACCATCTTCCAGCACTACCACGCCGGTGGTGTTGGGCTCATAGGAAACGCCGGTGAGGATCACATTTTTGCAGCCCAGAGCGGTCAGCCCGGCAAGCAGATTGTCGATATAGGCCCGGTTGTAGGAGGTGCGGTATTCTGCGCCTGTCAGGAAGCAGGCTTCTGTAATGTTGGGGACCACAAAGTCTGCCATGCCGCACAGCCGTTTCATGGCCTGGACATACTCTTGATCGAAAGCGGGGTAGAGCTTGCCGTTGTCGGCCATGGCGGGATCTACGATCTTCAAACAGCCGGGAGCGGCGGCGTGGCAGAAGATGTCAGCCACATAGTCGATCTGCCGGGTACTGCCCAAATAACCGGTATAGATGGCGTTGAAGGTGATCTGCTCCTTCTGCCAATGGGTCAGGATGCCGGGCATATCCTCGGTCAGGTCCCGGACAGTGAAACCGGTGAAGCCGGCGGTATGGGTGGAAAGTACTGCAGAGGGAAGCACGGCACACTCAATGCCACAGGCAGAAATGATGGGCAGTGCCACGGTCATGGAGCACTGACCAACGCAGGAAATATCCTGAATGGTAAGGATCTTGGGATAAGTCATAATAAAACCCTCTTTGTGAAAATTGGATACTACAGATTATAGCATGATTTTCCCGGAAAACAAGCGGCAATTTGCAGAAATTACCGGGCGGGCAAATTGACATTCGTCGAAGGATGTCATATAATGAGTGAAAATGTAAAAACATGAAGGAGGCGATGGTATGCGCAGAAAGGCGCATAACCGGAGCTTGGCGGATCAGATCTGGTCCTTTGCTTTGTTCCCGGTGGTTTTGGTTTATTTTGAGATCGTATTCAAGCTCTCGACAGTCGGGGGCTTTTGGAATGTTGGTACTCTTTTTATGGTGCTGTTCTCTATCGCATTCGGCGTGGTGGGCTACCTGCTGTCTACGATCCTGAAGAATAAAAAGGCCAATTATATCGTAAATATCGTGTTGCTGGTACTGACGGCCATGCCGTTTTTGATCGAGTTTTTCATCTACAAGCAGTTTAAGACCTTCTATGACATCGGCTCCATGTTCAGCAACGGCGCGGATGCTGTCGGTGGGTTCTATAAGGACATTCTGCGGATGATCTTCTCCTGGGACGGCTTTACGAAGATCGTTCTGTTCCTGCTGCCGGCGGCATTGTATGCGCTGCTGGGCCGGAATTTTGCGGGGAAGCAGACCTCCTGCGCACTGTATCGGATCGGCGCGGCCTCCGCGGCGGTGATTCTGTATATCGGCGCGCTACTGGGTATTATGGGCGTTCCGTTCCTGGACGGCCTGCTGGGCGACCAGTACACCTTTAACGGCTCTGTGGAAGGCCTGGGCCTTGTGAGCGCCTTCCGGCTGGATGTGCAGAATATGTTCAGCGAGGACGAGGGCAATTTTGAACTGAACGGCGATGTGCCCACGATTCCCCAGATCGTGATCCCTACAAAACCCACCGATCCCACACAGCCGGGCAATACCGACCCGATGAATACGGATCCTCAGCCCACGGAGACAGAACCCATCGTTTATACCCCCAATATCATGGATCTGCAGTTTGATACTGATGCATCCGGCAAGATCAAGGAACTCAACGCCTATGTTGCCAGCCTCACCGCATCCATGAAAAATGAGTATACCGGCTTGTTCAAAGGTAAGAATCTGATCATGATCACTGCGGAAGCATTTGCCGGTGAAGTGATCGATCCGGTGCTGACTCCCACACTGTACCGTCTGGCCCATTCCGGCATCCAGTTTACGGACTACTATCAGACTGCGGACGGCGGCACCACCGGCGGTGAATACCTGCACATTTTCGGCATGCTGCCCACTGCCGGCGGCCAATCGGTGAAGAATACCCAGAAGCATTTGAATTATTTCACCATGGGCAGCCAGCTGAATCGCCTGGGTTACTATGGCCAGGCGTTCCACAACAACTCCTACACCTATTATGACCGCCATAAGACCCATATCAATCTGGGTTACAGCGCCGGTTTCATGGGCTACGGCAACGGCATGGAAGAATTCGTCCGCAATCAGTGGCCCCAGAGTGACTATGAGATGGTCAAGGGCACGCTGCCGCTGTATATCGATCATCAGCCCTTCAACGCTTACTATATGACCGTCAGCGGCCACAGCAACTACACCAAGACCGGCAACACCATCGTCAAGCAGAACTGGGATCGGGTGGCGCATCTGACCTGTTCTGACGAAGTCAAGGGCTATTTTGCCGCCCAGCTGGGTCTGGAGGATGCCCTGGCCCACCTGGTGGAGCAGCTGGAATTGGCCGGTATCGCCGATGACACGGTGATCGTACTGACCACCGACCATTATCCCTATGGCTTGGATGAGCCTTATCTGGAGGAGCTGTACGGCTTTGAGGTCAACAACCGGTTTGACCGGGACCACAACCGACTGATCATCTGGAGCGGCTGCCTGGAGGACCGGGAGCCCATCGTGGTGGATGAGCCCACTTGCGTGCTGGATATCCTGCCCACACTGTCCAACCTGTTTGGTACAGAATTTGACTCCCGGCTGTTCCCCGGACGGGATGTGTTCTCCGATGCGCCGGTGCTGGTGTTCAACATGAACTATGACTGGAAGACGGAGTATGGCACCTTTATCAATTCCAAAAACAAGTTCTATCCCGTCAGCGAGGATATTCAGATCCCGGATGGTTATGTCAGCGCCATCAAGCAGATCGTGAAGAGCAAAGTGCAGTACTGCAAACTGGTACTGGAAACAGATTATTTCCGTTCCCTGTTCCCCAACGGATAAATGTAATTATTGGCCGGCATCTGCGGATGCCGGCCACTGTTTTGCAAGTTCGGAACAGAAAAGACGAAATGGGTGTTTACAGAAGGCTATCAAGTGTGTTATGATACAAGATAGATTAAAAACAGAGGTTATGTCATGAATTACATTGTTTTGGATATGGAATGGAATCAGCCCTGGCCCGGATCGCCCTCTTCCAAGAAGGTGCTGCCGGTACAGATCCGGGGCGAGATCATCCAGATCGGCGCTGTCCGTGTCACGGAAGATCAGCAGGTGACGGATGAATTCCAGGTCCTGATCCGACCGAAATATTATCGCAGCTTGAACCGCAGAGTCAGCAAACTGACCGGCATCAAAGAATCCCGGCTGAAGGCCGAGGGCATTCCCTTTCCGGAGGCTATGGAGCAGTTCAAAACCTGGTGCGGGGAAGATATTGTTTTTCTGACCTGGGGTTTTGACGACATCACTATATTGCAGGAAAACCTGCTGCTGTTCGGCATGGAGACCGGCTGGACAGACCGGTGGTTTAATGCGCAGATGATCTTCAACGCCCAGACCGATAGTTCTACGGCGCAGAAAGCCTTGAAAACCGCTTTGGAGATTTTTGGCATCGAGGCCACTCGGCCCGCTCATGACGCCTTGGGCGATGCTTACCACACGGCGCTGATCTGCGCGCGGCTGGATCTGCAGCGGGGCATTTCGGAGTATGAACACGCTCTGCGCAGTCACGAGAACGGCTTCCACGGCGCGGAGATCCCCGGCTGCATTGCCCGGAAGGTGTACTATGATTATGCCGACAAGCGGGCAGCCTTGGCAGCCATGGCCGGCGAAGAAAATCTTTGCCCTGTTTGCGGCAGACGGATGCTGGGTTCCAGATGGTTTTCTCAGCAGGGACACCGGTATATGGATCTGGCTACTTGTGCGGATCACGGTAAATTTCTGATCCGGGTGCGGCTTTCCGAGCAGCCCAACGGATTGACTCGCGTCAGCCGGCTGACTTATGAAGCGACATCCGAGGCTGCGGAGGCTTATGCCCGTCGGGCGGAAAAGGCAGATCCGGAGGAGCTGGCCCAGCGGCCGACCCACCGTCGCCGTCGCCGCCGCCGCAGTGAGCAGCACGAGCCGAAGATCGTCCAGGAATAAAGGGGATCGGGAGGGGAGACCCTCCCGATTTTGATAATCCGGAAAAATAACTCTTGACAGAATGGTTTGACCATGATAGAATACTAACCGCTGATGGTGCTCAGGCACCTGTGACTAAATGGGCCCTTAGCTCAGTTGGTTAGAGCCTCCGGCTCATAACCGGATAGTCCCGGGTTCGAATCCCTGAGGGCCCACCACCTAAAAAACGGGCGGCAACGCCCTTTATATTTACATAGGGGTATAGCTCAATTGGTAGAGCGGCGGTCTCCAAAACCGTAGGCTCTGGGTTCAAGTCCTAGTGCCCCTGCCAGAAAAGTACGAGAGGGTGTCTTCTCGGGTGTTTCTTCTATTATT
>JAZNNP010000050.1:0-63482 GCA_045580365.1 Faecousia sp. | reverse complement strand
ACCAATCTGGGCGAAAAGCTGCTGATGGATTTTGCCGATGCCTGTTCCGAGATCGCCAACATGGAGAAGAATCCCAAGCTGGAAGGCCGCTTCATGGCGATGTTCCTGACCCCCAAGAATAGCAAGTAAGTTTTTATTAAGTACCAAAGATAACTGGAAGGAGAACCACCTATGCCCAAGCTGAAGACCCATAGCGGTGCAAAGAAGAGATTCAACCTGACCGCCAACGGTAAGGTTAAGAGAGCTCACGCTTTCAAGAGCCACATCCTGACCAAGAAGACCACCAAGCGTACCCGCCATCTGCGCGCTACCGCTTACGCTGACCAGACCAATGTCAGCGCCATCAAGGAAATGATTCCTTACAAGTAAGTCGAAGAGGAGGATATAAAAAATGGCAAGAGTTAAAGGCGCAATGATGACGCGCAAGAGAAGAAATGCTACCCTGAAGCTGGCCAAGGGCTACTGGGGCTCCAAGTCCAAGCACTTTAAGATGGCCAAGCAGCAGGTCATGAAGTCCGGCAACTACGCTTTCGTTGGCCGTAAGCTGAAGAAGCGTGATTACCGCCGCCTGTGGATCACCCGTATCAGTGCCGCTGTCGCTCCCTACGGTCTGAACTACTCCAAGTTCATGAACGGTCTGAAGAAGTCCGGCATCGAGCTGAACCGCAAGAGCCTGTCCGAAATGGCGATCAACGAGCCCGCTGCTTTCGCAGCCGTGGTGGAGAAGGCCAAGGCTGCTCTGTAATTTTAGATTACAACAAGATTCGCCCCTGCTTCAATGAAGCAGGGGCCTGTTTTTATTCCTCTTCCGGCTTGGGCATGGCGTTTAAGGGGTCTACCACGATGTCAGCATAGGGATTGACGATGACGGTGCGGTAGCTGTGATAGATCACCATACCCGGCTTGCCGCCGGGGATCTTTTTCACCTGTTTCACCGGCATCACATCCACGGGGATATTCTTGCCGCCGGTGGTCTCGGCGTAGTAGGCTGCCAGCTGGGCGGCCTGGGTCACAGTGTCGTCCGGCACGCTTTGGCCGGCGCAGGCAATGATCACATGGCTGCCGTGGACTTTCTGAGCATGGAGCCACAGATCATCTTTCCGGGCGGAGCGGAAAGTCAGCTCCTCATTCTGCCGGTTATTGCGACCCACATAAATGGGAAAACCGTCGGTGGATTGGAAGCGCATGGGGCTGGAGCGGCCGGTCTTCATCTTCCGCTTGCCGGTATCGGCCTTCAGATAGCCGCCCTGCTGCAGTTCCAGCCGGATCTCCTCCAGATCTGCGTCGGTCTGGGCCCGGTCCAGTTCTTCCAGCACACTTTTCAGATAGTGCAGTTCGGCCCGGCCCAGTTCCAGCTGCCGTTTCAGTTCCTTCTCGGCGGTCTTCATGCGGCCGTAATCTTTGTAGAATTTGGCGGCGTTTTGCTGGGGGGACAGCAGGGGGGACAGGAGGATCTCCACCGGCTTCATTTCTTCGTCGTAAAAATCCTCGCAGGTGATGCGGGTCTGGCCCTTTTGCACCCGGTGGATATTGGCGGTGAGGATGTCGCCCAGTTGGCGCAGCCGCTCCCGGTCATAGGTCTCTTCCAGTTCCTTTTCCTGGATGGCCAATTTCCGGGTCAATCGGGTGCAGAGATTCTGCACCGTTTTGCGGATGGCCTGGCTTTTTTGCCGCATGGCATCCCGGCGATCCCGGACGGTGTAGTATAGGTCCAGCAGTTTGGAAAAACCCTCCGCCTGGTGGCAGGGGCCATACTGCCGGATGGGACAGAAAGCAAATTGTTTGGGTGTGCCGTCAGCGGTGGTGTAGCTGGGAATGGGGTGGCCCATATTCTCCCGGAACCAAAGGGCCAGTTTTTCGGCAACAGCGCCACAGTCGCAGCCGTCAACCCGGGCATCTACACTGCCTGCGGCAAAGAGGGCTGCTTCCCGGCATACCAGGGGAGAAAGACCGCCCAGACGGTCCATCAGCCGGTCGGTCAGCAGATCGGCGCCCGGTCCGGAAAGCATGGCCTGGAAGGCAGCTTCGTCCAGATCCCGGGGGTCAGCTTTTGTAACAGGTTCGGGGTCTTGGTAATACATACCCGGCAGGGCGGGCCGCTTGGCGGTCTCGTCCAGGCCGATCCGCCGCAGGCAATCCAGGATGCGGCCGTCGGGAGCAAGCAGATACAGATTGCAGGTGCGGCCCATCAGTTCCGCTACCAGTTTTTTCTGCACCCGGTCGCCCAGTTCGTCGATGCAGTCGAATACGAAAGCGGCGCACCGCTCCATGGGCAGCTGTTGGACATCCACCAGCCGGGCGCCGGACAGATGCTTGCGCAGCAGCATACAGAACATGGGGGGCTCCGGAGGATTTTCCGGGCTGGCGGCGGTCAGATGGAGCCGGGGCGCGGCGGGGTTGGCGGCAAAGAGCAGTTTGTCCCGGCCGTCCCGGTGTTTCAGCAGCAGGATGAGGGTGTCCCTGCTGGGTTGATGGATCTTCTCGATCCGGGCATCCTGCAGCGCCCGGACTTCCTCCAGCACGCAGGATAAATAAAACGCATCAAAGGCCATGGTGTGTCTCCAAATTCAAATTTCCGTTTATCGTTCATTCGGGTAGGGCGGCTTGCCCTCAAGCCGCCGAAATGCTTTTGGACCTCGATGGGCCAAAAGCATTCCTCTTTGGGGACGATGTGCAGAAAATTTGCCCATGGGGGACAAATTTTCTGACGGCGGGCTGAGGGCAGCCCGCCCTACTGTACTGCGTACATCGGTAAGATAAACCCCAATTTATTTTTCAATCATCAGGGAAAACAATTCGTTTAGTCTATCCGTCTTGCCGGCCAGGTACAGCGCGCCGAACAACGTCTCCAGGCCGGTGGCCTTGCTGTATTCCTGGGGAGTGGCAGACTTGGGGGCGGCGTGAGTGTGGGCATTTTTGCCCCGGCGGAAATAGGCATATTCCTCCTCCGTCAGATGGGGCTTCAGCTTGTCGGCAAATTTGGCCTGGGTGGGGGCTTTCACCAACTGGACGGAATCCAGATGCAGCCGCTTCAGCGTTTGTCCGCCCCGGGCGCAAAGCCAGCTGCGGCACATCAGTTCGTACACGCCGTCGCCGATGTGGGCCAGGCCCAGATTGGAGATGGCGTCGATCTGCCCTTTGTCCATGTTCATTTCAAAAAGGTTTTCCAAAATCGTTCTCCTCGATTCAGTAAAAGCTGGGCGCACAGGCCGGTGAACGTGCCGGTGACGACGGAGATCGCCACCAGGATCGGCAGGTAGACTGCCAAAGCGGGGGTGCCGGAGATGACGATGGCCGCGGCCATCTGTCCAACAGAGTGGGCGATGGCGGCCAATGCGCCGCAGACCCAAAGTTGTTTATGGGTCAGGATCCGCCGCAGACCCACGGTGGTCAAAATAGAGAGGATCCCGCCGGCGGCGGAGTAGAGGATGGTGCTGAAATTGCCGGCGAATACCGCGCCGAGAAAGATTCGGCAGGCCAGCACCGCCGCCCCCTCCCAGGGGCCGATGGCAAACACCAAAAACACGGTGACGATGTTGGCAAGGCCCAATTTTACCCCCGGAATGGGCACCGGGGCCGGGATCTGGGCTTCCACCATGAAGATGGTCAATGCAATGGCGGTAAACAGCGCCAGCAGTACCAACTTTTTTGTTTTCATGTCGCCCACCGCCTTTCAAGTTCGTATAATATCAGATTTTGGGCCGAATGTAAAGATGCAACCCGGTGGCAGATGATGCTTGCTCGGATAAGGAATAAAGGCCCCCTTGTGTAAAGAGGGCTGGATTTTTGCGAAGCAAAAAGACTGGGGGATTGTTTCTTCGACAACCCCTCCGTCAAAAATCAGAGATTTTTGCCACCTCCCCTTACACAGGGGAGGCTTTGGCGCTGTACGGAGTCATGGCTGCTTGAAAATTCCGGGCAGCGGTCAGCCGCTGCCCGGAATGATTTAGGGGAGATTCAGTTTCTTCTTCATCAAATGGGTGGACAGCAGATAACCGCCGATCATCAGCGCCACTTCCCAAAGGATGGAGGCGGTGGTGATCATGTTGGACATGGCTGCGATCTCTGCCTCAACGGACTCGAAGGGGGTATTCATGATGCCGGCAGTCAGCACCGCGGTTAGAATGCTGCTGAAAATGCCGGACAGGTAGGAAATGCCGTAGTAGATGCCAAATGCCGCCAGGATCTTGTGCTTTTTGGCGATCACTGCGCCGACGGTGATGCAGGTCATGGTCATTACCACGCTGTAAGGCAGGCTCACCAGAAATTGCAGGCCCATGGCATCTCCGAAGCCCAGGTCATCCAGTTCCTGGCCGATCATGCTTAGATCTTCCGGATCGAAGGGCAGATCGCCGGAAAGGCCGATCTGCAGAAATGCGAAGACGCCCAACAGCACCACCGCGGTGGCGATGGCCGTCCAGATCAGCATATTCAGGGCGGAGGACAGGAAGATCTGGTGGCTGTTTACCGGCAGGGTGAAGGTCAAATAGCCTTCGTCGGTGAATTTGTTCTTATAAAACCGCACCAGCAGCAGGATGCTCATGGCGGCAACGCAGCCCACCATGGCCAGCAGCATAAAGCCCATGGAAGCGGCCAGGCTGGCCGTCAGCGCATCCGGTAATTGATCGTCCGCGCTAAACAGCAGCCGCAGCATGACGCCTGCCAGCGCTGCTGCGCCCAGGGCCGCCAGAGTCAGAATACCCTGGGTGGGGGCGGTGGCGCGCCATTCGTGTTTCATCAGCTTCCCAAACATACAAACACCTCCCGGAACAATTCGTCAAGAGATTTGCCGCTGGCAGCCCGTTCTTCGTCCACCAGGCCGCCCCGGATGATGTGGCCGTTGTGCAGGAACAGGTAATCATCCAGCACCGATTCCACATCGGAGATCAAGTGGGTGGAGATCAGCACGGTGGCCTCGGGGTCGTAGTTGTTGATGATGGTGTTGAGAATGTAATCCCGGGCAGCGGGGTCTACACCGCCAATGGGCTCATCCAGCAGATACAGCTTTGCCCGGCGGGACATGACCAGCACCAGCTGCACCTTTTCCCGGTTGCCCTTGGACAGCGTGCCAAAGCGGGCATCGGTGGAGATATTCAGCATCTGCAGCATCTGTTCTGCCCGGCTGCGGTCAAAATCGGCATAGAAATCCTGGAAAAGATCCAACTGCTGCCGTACCGTCTGCTTGTTGTTCAGATAGGTGCGGTCCGGCAGATAGGACACCAGGGCCTTGGTTTCCGGGCCAATGGGCTGGCCGCAGACGGTGATCTCGCCCTCGGAGGGGGTCAGAACGCCGGCGATCAGCTTCAGCAGAGTGGTCTTGCCGCTGCCGTTGGGCCCTAAAAGTCCCACAATGCGGCCCTTGGCCAGAGAAAAGGTCACCCGGTCCAGGGCGCGGAACGCGCCGTACTTTTTGGTCAGACCTTGCACATTCAATACAGTATCCATGCTTACACCTCGTCTTTCTTCAGAAGTTGGGCAGCTTCCTCCAGCGTCAGCCCCACCTGGGCCAGAAGTTCGCTGCAATGCTGTACCGTCCGGCGCAGCGCCTGCTGCCGCAGCCCGTCCAGCACGGTGTGATCGCCGGTGACAAAGCGGCCCATCGTGCCGTGGCTCACCAGCAGATGTTCCCGTTCCAGCTCCGTCAGGGCCCGCTGCATGGTGTTGGGATTCACCCGGGCCTGGGTGGCAAGCTCCCGGACGGAGGGGATGCGGCTGCCGGCCTCAAATTCGCCGGAGAGGATCGCCCCACGGAAGTGGTCGGCGATCTGCAGATATACCGGCTCGCTGCCGGTAAGATTCCATTTCATAGCAGTCCTCCTTTTGATCTATTGTATTAGTATACTAACACAAAGATACATAGCTGTCAATACATGTATAGGAAAGACTTGCCAAATTATGAAAAAATCCTTTCCTTTTTCCGCCGGGGGATGTATAATGAGGAAAAACCAATGGGAGGAAACCAATATGAAATACGGCTTTGGTGTGGATCTGGGCGGTACTACCGTCAAGATCGCATATTTTGACCAGGAAGGCAACCTGCTGGACAAGTGGGAGATCACCACAGTGACCGCCGACGGCGGCAGCCATATCCTGCCGGATATTGCCGCGTCCATCAAGTGCTACATGGCAGATCACGAACTGGACCGGGATCAGATCATCGGCATCGGCATCGGTGTCCCCGGCCCGGTGGATGGCAAGGGCGTGGTAAACAAGTGCGTCAACCTGGGTTGGGGCGTGTTCAATATCCATGAGGAGCTGGCTGCCCTCAGCGGCTTCCCGGTGCGGGCCGGCAATGATGCCAATGTGGCCGCCCTGGGCGAAGCCTGGAAGGGCGGCGGCAACGGCTGCGACAATATGGTCATGGCCACTTTGGGCACCGGTGTCGGCGGCGGCATCATCGTCGACGGCAAGCCCATCAGCGGCGTTCATGGCGCCGGTGGCGAGATCGGTCACCTGGTGCTGGATCCGGAGGAGACCGAAAGCTGCGGCTGTGGCAAGAAAGGCTGCGTGGAGCAGTATTGCTCCGCCACCGGCGTGGTGCGGATCGCCAGAAAAACCCTGGCCGCCAGCGATGCCCCCAGCAGCCTGCGGGGAATCGAAAATCTGACCTGCAAGGATGTATTCGATGCCGGCGCGGCCGGTGATGCCCTGGCCCTGGAGATCCTGGAGCGGGTGTATGAGTACCTGGGCCGGTTCCTGGCCAATGTGTGCTGCGTGGTGGACCCAGAGATCGTGGTGCTGGGCGGCGGCGTCAGCCGGGCCGGTCAGCCTCTGCTGGACGGTGCCAAGAAATATTTCGACCGCTACATCTTCCACGCCTCCCGGGGCATCCGGTTTGCTCTGGCGTCCCTGGGAAATGATGCCGGCGCTTATGGTGCATTCAAGCTGGTGCTGGACGAATTTGGATAAGCAAAAAGGCTCAAAGGGTCATCCCTTGAGCCTTTATCTGTTATTCGGGAATGATCCTGCTCCAATCGAATAATTCGCCGGGGTCATTCTTGTGAGGGGCGTACTCTTCGTGGCCGATAATGTGCTGCCGGTCCATGGGAATGGTGTTTCGGACGCAAATATCCGCCACCAGATCCCGCAGGGCGGCGTATTGAGCATCGGTAAAGCCGGGGAGGCTGCTGTCGAGGGCCCGGTATTCCGCGCCGGAAAGGTAAATGGACATGTCCCGTTCCGAGCCGATGGCCACCAGTTCGATGCCGATGGCGTATTCATTCATGGTGTTATCATACTTGGGATCATCGTTCCAGCTGCCCTTGCTGGCGTGCTTGGCCACCCGGTCTTCCGGCACATAGCAGCGGACCGTGCCGTCACGCTGGATGATGTAATGGATGCTGACCTTGTATTCCAGAAAAATGTCTCGGATCAGTTCTATATTGTACGGATCGTCCCGGTGGTTCACCACGGCGCTGGTGAAATGGATCACCACAAATTCCGGGTCGTAGAGCCGGGGTGTGGAATGTTCTTCCAGGGGCAGCATCAGATCTTCCACAGCCCCTTCGTAGATGGTTATCGGCGGGGCGGGGATGGTTTCCGTTGGGGAAACGGGTACGGTGGCCGGTGTGGTTTCTGCCGGAGTCGTAGCTGCCAAAGTGGCGCTTTGGGTGGGCGGAGACGCCGGATCGGAGCCGCAGGCGCACAGCAGTAACAGCACCAAAAGGATCAGCAGGATCTTTTTCATATGCGCCCTCCTTCGCCATTTTTCTTGCTTTGATTGTATCACAGGACCGCCCCAGTTGCAAATACTTCTTATCTTTGGATTGACAGCCGAATAGGGAAGTGGTATAGTTTTTCTATAAGATGTCTGTCCAAGCAGACGGGAAAGGAGTTTCCAAGTATGATTGTTCGCGAGGTCGCTACCGGCTAACTGAATAGGGCGCGAATAAAAATGGGGGTTCAGACCCCTGGTTTTAGTGCGCCGTTTTTGAAGTAACTTTCGATATATGGTAACCGCAGGATGCAGCCATGACGAGAGCTGCTTGGCTGCGGTATTTTTGCGCCTTTTTGCCCATTTTCAGTTAGCGATATAAACCATTACTGAATTTGGAGGAAACGAAACTTGAATATAAACGATTATGGCACTTTGCCCCCTTATGAAAACCTGCCAGGCATCCCGGCGCGGATCACCGCCCAGCATAAAGAGCGGTATGAGATCGTGTGCCGGCATGGCATCACCCATGCCCGACTGAAAACCAAAGAATACTATGTAGATACCCAGGATTTCCCCACTACTGGCGACTTTGTGATGATCAACTACATTCCCAATGGTGATAGTCAGATCATTGCCACGCTGCCCCGGCGCACTTTCTTTTCTCGCCGGGAGCCGGGGCCTGTGCCAAGAGACCAGGCGGTGGCGGCCAATTTTGACTATGTGTTCATCATGCAGTCGCTGAATATGGACTTCAATCCCAAGCGGCTGGAGCGGTATCTGACCCTAGCGTGGCAGTCCGGGGCAACGCCGGTGATCCTGCTGACCAAGGCCGATCTCGTAGAGGACTACTGGGACTATCTGACCCAGGTGGAACGGGTAGCGCCGGGGGTCAATACCCATGTGGTAAGCGCCCATACGGGCTATGGCCTGGAACGGCTGAATGCCTATCTGCAGCCGGGGAAGACCGTGGTTTTTCTGGGTTCTTCCGGCGTGGGCAAATCCAGCCTGGTCAATGCCCTGGCCGGGGAGGAGATCATGTCGGTCAGCGCCATCCGGGAGGATGACAGCAAAGGCCGCCACACCACCACCCACCGACAGCTCATCCGACTGAAAAGCGGCGTGATGATCATCGATACCCCCGGTATGCGGGAACTGGGCATGTGGGAGGTATCGGATGGCCTTGGCGATGCTTTTGCGGATGTGGAGAAGTTCCTGGGCAAATGCCGTTTCTCCGACTGTCGCCATGAAAGTGAACCGGGCTGCGCCATTAAGGCCGCCATCGCCGCCGGAGAACTGGACGCGCAGCGTTGGGAAAGCTACCAAAAGCTGAAAGAGGAATCCCTAGACAAGGCAGAGATGCTCCGCCGGAAACAGCAGTGGAGCAAAGGCGTTGCGAAATTTACAAAACAGAGAAAGAAGGAGATCAGAAAATGAGAATCATCAAATCTATGGAAGAAAAGTATTTAGTTCCCTCCCTGGAACTGGTGGAGGCAGTGTTCACCGCCCATTCCGATGCCGAGGAAGGAAAGTTGGTTCGCTCGTTGGTGGAAGAGATCCGCAGCAAGCGGTTTTACCTGCCGGAAATGGAACTGATCATGGTGGACAGTTATACCGATGCGGTCATCGGCTATGTCAATTTCTCCCGATTCCATCTGGATGGTAAGTATGAAAATGAATTGCTGCTGTTGTCCCCGGTGGCAGTGAAGACAGAACTGCAGCGGCAGCACATTTCCAAGGAGCTGATCGAATACGGCTTTGAAAAAGCCAAGTCCCTGGGCTACAAAGCTGTCATCGTGGAGGGCAACCCCATGAACTACCGCAGCCGGGGTTTTGTGACCTCTGCGCCTTTCGGTATCACCGCCCACGAATCCGTAGGCATTCCTGCGGTGGAGTGCATGATGGTCAAAGAGCTGATCCCCGGCGGTCTGGAGGGCATCCACGGGCAGGTCTGCTACGCCGATTACGAATGCCTGCAGTAAATCTTTAGGGATCACAGCAAAAAAACGAGCCGCCGATGCGTCAAGCATCGGCGGCATTTCTTATCGGAAAGAACCGAGGTAGCGAAGGCTTTCCTTGGGATATCGTTTCTGGGTGGCGCGGTCTACGGCGATGAGACCGAAGGTCATGGAGAAACCCTTCTGCCACTCGAAATTGTCCAACAGACTCCAGTGACAGTAGCCCTTGACGGGGATACCCTCATCCATGCAGCTTTGCAAACCGGCCAGGGCCCGGCGGATAAATTCCACCCGGCGGCTGTCATCGGTGGTGGCGATACCGTTTTCGGTGACGATGAGATCGCCCTTGAATTCCTTGTGGACGGTGCGGATCACATTGGCCAGCGCCTCCGGGTAGAATTCGTAGCTCATTTGGGTCAGCTCCGCACCCTTGGGCAGATCGATCTGGCCGAAGAGACCGAAGCGGCTGCGGGTGTAGTTCTGGACACCCAGGAAATCGTCGTCTTTGATGTAAGGCAGGTAGTGGCCGAATTCCGCGTGCCATTCCTTGGCGGCGTGGCCCTTGCCGAAGGGCTGGGGCTGCATATCATGCAGAGAAAGGGACAGGCCGATCTTCAAATGGGGGCAGATCGCCTTCATGGCATCCCGGGCGGCGGTGTGAGCCCGCATGATCAGAAGATCCCCCTCCGGCGTTCTCTGGGATACGAAGGTGTGAAGTTTTTCTGTGCCGAAGACTTCCAGATTTTCCCGGGCCGCGATCTTCTGGTTGGCCAGCATCTGCTTTAGATTGATGCCCACCTGGGCCTTGCCGTCGTTGCCGTCGGACTGCTTTTTCTTTTTCTTGAACAGCAGTTCCTTCATGTACCGCTTGGCGATGGCCGCCAGTTGCAGGCCCATATTGGCTTCGTTGATGGTGACGATGTACGCCAGCTCGCCGCCCAATTTTTCGGCAATGTAAGCGCAGTACCGCCGGAAATCTTCAACGGTGGATTCCGCTTCCCAGCCGCCTTTGGTGATGAGCCACTTGGGGGAGGTGAAGTGGTGGAGGGTCACGATGGGGGTCACGCCCTGCTCCTTGCAGAAGCGGATCATCCGGCGGTAGTGTTCCACTTCCGCCTCGTCAAAGCGTCCCTCTTCCGGCTCGATCCGGGCCCACTCAATGGAGAAGCGGTAGCAGTTCAGCCCTGCGTTTTTCAGAAGAAGGATGTCTTCTTCATACCGGTTGTAGTGATCCACCGCGTCGGCGCTGGGCTCGACGAAACTGGTGGACTTCATCAGTTCCATGGTGTAGTAATCGCTGTGGATATTGTTGCCTTCCACCTGGTGCGCCGCGGTGGACGCGCCCAGGAGGAACTGTTCGGGAAATTTCGTCATATTACTGCTCCTTTGCCGCAAAATCGTAAGTGCCGGCGCAAACATCGCGGATCGTTCCGTCCGGCAGAATGATCCGGGCATCCACCGGGGTGATGATGTGCAGACGCCCTCCGTCGAACGACACATGGATGTCTCTGTAACTGCCGGAGAACGGACCGACCCGGCGGTCTATGTGGGGGTGGATGCGAACTTTGGCAAAGCCCGGTTCCACGGGCTGAATGCCCAGAATGTACTGATAGTAAAACCGTCCCACCGAGCCGAAGGAATAATGGTTGAAGGACACCATGTTGTCCCCGGACATCCGGGTCTCATTCACCGTGCCGTCGGGCCGGAGGGCGTCCCAACGCTCCCAGGTGGTGGTGGCGCCGGCTTTGACCTGGTACATCCAGCCGCCGCATTGCTCATCCAGCAACAGATCGAAGGCCAGTTTTTCGTCGCCGTGATCTGCCAGAAGGGGCAGTAGATGCTCCGTGGCGAAGAAACCGGTCTGCATGCCGTCTTTTTTCAGCCGATGGACCAGCTGGGCGTAGACCTTGTCCCAAAGTGCGCCCTGGGGGATCACCATTTTCAGCGTCATGACATAAGCGCCCTGATAGTCATCTTTCATGGTGCCGTCTTTTTTGACGAAGGCACGGATATAGGCCTTGCGAGTCTTTTCCAGCTGGGCGGCATACCGGGCGGCATCCTCTGTTTTGCCCAGGTGATTTGCCGCCCAGACCATGATCCGCAGATCGTTGACGATAAAGGCGTTGGACACTGGGCCGTTATGCATGGCCATGTACTTCACATCCCGACCCGTGGCCAGCCAGTCGCCCAAACTGGGGGCGATCCACAGATCCTTTTTGCCAAACAGACCTCCCATTTTGCGGATCTCGCACTCCGCAAAGGTTTTCATGGAGTTATAATACTGCCGAATATACCGGTCCGTGCCGAACTGGAGGTAGAGCATCTCCGGCACGATGCAGATGCAGTTGCCCCAGCCCAGCATGCTCATGAAGCCGATACCCTGCTCCCCCGGCGGCGCCGGGACGGTGGGGGCCACATAGCCTTCCTTGTTGGCCTCCTGGGAATAGCGGATGTCCTTCAAGAACTTGGCCCAGAAGGCCTCTGTTTGGAAGTTGTAGGCGCCTGTCAGGGCGAAAACATGGCCGTCGCCGGTGTAGCCCATCCGCTCATCCCGCTGGGGGCAATCGGTGGGCACTTCGATGTAGTTGGATTTCTGTCCCCAGATCTGATTGCGGTACAGTTGATCCACCAGAGGGTTTTCGCAGGTGAAATGGCCGGTCCGCTCCATGTCGGAATAGATGGCGTAAGCCTTCAGCAGACCCTCTTCGTATTCCACCCCGGAAAGCTCCACATACCGGAATCCCATGTAGGTAAAACGGGGGCGGTAGATTCCTGTGCCCTTGCGGTACAGGGTCTCCGCCTTGGCCTTGCGCAGATTGGCGGTGTACAGACTTCCGTCGCCGTTGAGGATCTCGCCGTGACGCAGTTTCAGTTCGTCACCCGCCATTTTGGCCGGATCGATGGTCACAAAGCCGGCGAAATTCTGTCCGAAGTCCAGAATGGTCACATCGCCCCGCTTGGTGACAGACCGAATGGGCATTTCTTCCCGGATGCGGACGGACATCGTTCCTTCTTCCATCACGGCCGGGATCGGGCCGTCAAATTTCACGGGCGGAAAGACCTCCTGGGCTCTGTTTTCCTCGTAGATTTCGCCGTCATAAAAACCGGCGTATTCATAGGGGGAGGGGATGGCTTCCACTGACGGATCATCGGCGCAGAAGGTGCGCGTCCCCTGGTCATCTTCCACCGTCAGCACCCAGGACAGGGCCGGGCATGATCCGTAGATCTGCGCCTTGTTTTCGAAAGTAAAGCGGCCGCAGTACCAGCCCTGGGCCAGGTACACCGTCAAGGTGTCCTCCCCGGTGAGCAGATCCTTCACATCATAGGTTTGGTAGTATAGATGGGTGGGGTAGTAGGTAAAGCCCGGGGTGAACAGGGCGTTGCCCACCTTTTTGCCGTTCAATTCCGCTTCATAAAGACCCAGTGCAGTGATGGCCAGGGTGGCCTTGCGGATGTTGTGTCCCTTCAGTTTTTGCTGAAAGACTTCCACGGTGCCTTCTTTGTAAGGCCGGTTCGTGGTGATAAAATGGTTTCGCAGTTCCATATCATACCCTCTCGCTTAGGTATTTTGCGCTGAGCTGAAAACTTTTGACGGGGCTCTTATCCACCCAGTTCCGGTGGCTTTCCAGAATCACGCCCTGGCAACCCTGCTCCTTTGCCCGGGCCATCAGCCGGTCCAGGGGCATATTGCCCGTGCCCAGCTCCATGGAGTCGGATTTCAGGATGGGGGTCATGGATGGGCCATTACACCGGCTTCCCCGGTCGTTGATGTGCCACAGTTTCATCCGGGGGCCAAGCCGCTCCATCCAGTATAGGGGATCGGCGCCGCCCTCGGCAAACCAGTAAGTGTCCAATTCAAAGCCCACATATTCCGGGTCGGTCTCTTCCAGCAGGATCTCGTAGGCTTTTTTGCCGCTTTCGGTGGGCCGCAGTTCGCAGTTGTGGTTGTGGTACAGCAGCATGATGCCCTGCTTTTTCAGCTCTTTGCCTGCTGCATTCAGCCGGCAGGCCAGATGGCGGACCGCCTCTTCACTGCCGTAGTCGAAGCGGTACATCCCGGTAATGACGATGTACTTCGTCCCGAAGGACCGGGCTTCCTCTGCGCAGGCGGGAAGATCCTTTTCCAGCGTCCCCAGGTCCAGATGCAGCCCCAGTACTTCCAACCCGGATTCCCGGATCAGCCTGTGCCAATCCAAATTTCTGCCCCGGCCTACGCCCATTCCTGCGGCCCGGGTCAGAAGCCGGACCAGCATGCCCATGGGGTGGATCATAAAGCCGCAAAGCTCAATGGCGTCATAGCCTGCTTCTTTCATGGCCGCCAGTGTTTCCCGGGCCTGCTGTTCGTTATTCATAACGGTCCCCAGCATAAATTGCTGTACTGCTTTTTTCATATCGATTTCCTTCAATGTGTAAAGGGCAGCAGCAAACGTTGCTGCTGCCCCTTGAATTTTACTTTGCTTCCTGCTCTGCGGCGAGCTTTGCCTCGATCTCGGGCATCTGCTTGTTGAGCTTGCTGAGGAGGAATGCCGTTGCGGCCAGCAGCACCATCAGCGCCATGGGGATCAGGCTGTACAGCAGCCGGATCATGGTGATGGCGGATTCGGGCTGTTCCACCACGACATCTTCGCTGGAAGGCACATAGTCGGCCATGGTCAGGGCGAAGCCCAGCAGCCAGCCGCCGAAGCCCTGGCCCAGCTGGGTGCCGAAGCCATTGAACAGCGCGCCGATGGAGGCGTCCATTCTGGGCAGGCCCAGATACTGGTTGTAAGTACAAAGATCCATCTGCACCATATTGCCCAGGTAGGAAATGGGCAGCATGGCAAAAGCGGTGATGATGGAGCCGATGATCAGCATGGTCATGCTGGCGCCTGCGAAGTAGTTGACGATGTAGCCGAAGCAGGACAGCACAGCGCCCAGAGCGATGATCTTGGAAGCGCTGAGCTTCTTCAGGAACAGGGGGAACAGGAACATGGTGGGCAGCAGCACGAAGCTCATGATGCTCAGCAGACCTGCGGAATCCAGGTCGCCGACGATGTACTTGAAGTAGTAAGACAGCGCGCCGATGGACTGGATGGTCTGGAAGAAGAACATGATCAGCAGGTACAGCCATGCGTAGCCATTCTTGCGGATCATCATCCAGATGTCCTTGAAATTCACCTTGTCCCGGATCTGACGGGCATCCACTTCCGGATTTTCCTTCACGAAAATGAAGCGGAGCAGACCCAGAACGGTCAGCGGTACCATGTAGATCAGAATCAGGGTGGCCCAGCCGCCGTCGGAAGTGGCCAGCTTGTCCATCAGCTTGGGGAAGGTCAGGGAAACGACCATGGAACCCATGGTGGTGACGATGCCGCCGTAGGAGGACACCTTGCCGATGAGGGTGCGGTTGTTGTCGAAAGCGCGGATCAGATAAGGCACATTGGCGGAGGTGCGGGCCGTGTTAAACACACCAAACAGGAATGTGTACATGCAGAACACCCAAATGATCTTCAGGGTATCATTCCAGCCGCTGGGGGTCAGGAAGATCAAAGTGGTGCAAATGGTCATGCCCACCGCGCCCAACTCGTAGGGACGGGCTTTGCCCCACTTGGTCTTGGTGTTGTCGATGACATAAGCGGCGATCAAGTCGGTGAAAAAGTCGATGATGTTGCTGATGAGGATGATGTTGCCCACCGTGGAGGGCTTCATGCCCAAATGGTCCGTGCAGAACATGGACATATAGGTGGTGACGATCAGAAAAACGCCGGCGCTGGTGATGTCGGACGACTTCCACGCCAGGAATTTGCCCAGAGGCAAACGGTCGCCCTTGGGGGTCTTGTTCTTTGCCATAATACGCACTCCTTCTTTGTTTTGGGAACAGTTCCCTTTCTAATACGCATTATATTGTATTCCCGCCGGAAGGGCGAATATAAATTCGCTCTCAATATCATATATTTGTCATCTTTTTGCAAATGACAAATATATTGTGTTCCGAGCGGATTTGTGATATAGTGAAACCCAGAAAGGCAGGTGAGCGTATGGAGATGACTCCCATCGCCATGATGCAGGAACTGTTAAAGTGCGGCACGAATATTCCCCTTTGGCATTACGATGCCGACGGCCACCTTCTTTACACCAATGCGGAGCATCTGGTGCTGGATAAGATCCTCGGCTTCATCGGCGGCACCAAATATATGCTGGAATACGCCGAAAAAAGCAGAAAGCCCCTGATGCTGGGAAGCGACATGGGCCTTTTGTGGTGTGCGGTCTTCGGATCGGAAAAGGATGCCCTGAAGAGCATCTATCTCATCGGCCCGGTGTACAATGCGGAAGTTTCCGACATTTACCTGGCGGAAAGCGCCAGCCGCTATCATATCGATCCGGCATTTCGCAAGCAGTATGTATCCATGATGAAGGGCATCCCGGTGGTGGCGGGCCTCATGTTCCAGCAGTACGGTTTGATGCTCCACTACTGCGTTACCGGGGAAAAGCTCAACCGCAGTGACATCCAGTTCCAGCCCCGGAATAAAATGATCACGCCCCTTTCTTCCGAAATGGAACATCCCACGCTGGATTGGGCTCATACCTACACCGCGGAGCAAACGCTGCTTCGGATGCTCCGGGAAGGAGATATCAATTACAAGCAGGCCATCGCCCAGGCCGATCACCTGTTCAATGCCCTGTATCCCCGGCACCGGGGGTCGTTCCAGTCGGCCATTATCAGCGCCACCGGCTTCGCGACCTTGTGCATCCGGGAGGCCATCACCGCCGGCATTTCTACCGATGCCGCCTATGCTGTGGGCGATGGCTATATCGAAAGCATGGCCCAGTGCAAGTCCGTGTCGGAGCTGACCTCCCTGACGCTTTCTATGTACGAAGATTTTGTCTTCCGGGTCCGCAAACACCGTACCAGCCCCAAGGTTTCTTCCCAGGTCCGCTCCTGCCGGGATTATATTGAACTTCACGCCGAGCAGGAACTGAAATTGTCGCATCTGGCCAGGCAGGTGGGCTATTCCGAATACTATCTGTCCCGGAAATTCAAGCGGGAGATGGGTATTTCCGTCAGCGCCTATATCAAGGTGGTCCGGGTGGAGCGTTCCAAGTTGATGCTGGTCAGTACCAGCCTGCCCATCGCTCAGATCGCCGATGCCCTGCACTTTGCTTCTTCCAGCCATTTTTCGGAAGCCTTCCGGGACATCACGGGCAAAACGCCCCAGCAATACCGCACCGAACACAGCCGCTTTTGACTGTATACGAAATAAGCCACCTTCATCCGTAAATGGAGGTGGCTATTTTGTATCATTGTGAAGTATTGCGGCTTTGCCGCAAAGTGAAGCGAAGTGCCCCATAACACTTGCGAAGCAAACTTCACTGCGAAGCGACTTCACGATGCGTGCGCATCGCTTAACGTGCCGTAAGGCACACTTCGCTTGAAAAAGAGCAGTATAACGGTGCGTAAATGTAGGTAAGAAAAGCGAAAAGGTGCTTGAATAGTCAAATGACTTCAATCTTGCCTATGATATGACGATTAAATTCCGCCAAATCCTCCGCAGGAATCCAGAATTCTTGGTGATAACTTGCCCCTACTGTTTGAATATCAAATTGAGAAATATAGGCATCGTTAATTTCAAAGGTTGTAACATAACCTGCATATCCCGAATCGGCAGATTCCTTGTTCCATTTTTCCGCAATTTCTCGGGCGTATTTTTCGTTTAGAACAGGATAAAAGATAGGTTGTTCAGGAAGTCTTGGAGGATATTCCTTATAATTAGTGCTTGCAATCAAATCCAACTCTACTTGTCCAACGGGTCTATATAATCTCATAAAACCACCTCTTACAGCAATAATTATATATCAGCAATGCCAAAATGTGAAGTGAAATATCCTTCGGATGTGAAATAATGACCTGCGGTCATTGTGAAATATTCGGTGTGCCACCGAATGTGAAATAAAATAAATCCTTTATACGCCGCTGCGTATTTCATAGCGTCAGCTATTTCATAACGCGAAGCGTTATTTCACAAATCCCGCAAGGGATTTATTTCATTGAAAAGAACCCACACTTGTCGTAGACAAATGTGGGTTCTTTTCTGGAGCAGGGTACGGGAATCGAACCCGCCTTCACGGCTTGGGAAGCCGTTGTATTACCGATATACGAACCCTGCGACGAGGGTATTATAGCAGAGCGGATTGTAAAAAGCAACCATTTTTTGTCGACGGATGCGTGCTTTGCCTCAGCCTTGACGAAGTGGTATTTTTGGTATAGAATGGGCTCATCAATGAGAAGGGGGCGCGGTCATGCCCGAAAGATCCAACGAATTCAAAAAACAGCTCCCCGGGCTTTGGAGTCGGGAGTCGGTGATCTGCCGGCTCATCGCCGCCTGGACATTTTTTGCGGCCTTCAATATGCTGCGGCAGGGACTCTTTACCGATCTGTCCTTTGCCCAGGATACTTCCTTCTTGGTGTTGCTTTTGGTGGTGCTGTTGTGCTTTGCTGCCATGAGCGCCGTGAAATATGCCCTGCATCAGTATGAGACCGACAGCTGGTTTTTGATGCTGGGGGCATTTGCCTGCGTCGGTCAATGGCTGGCCCGATACAGCGATCCCCGGAATGAATTTCTGTTCACTTTGGCGGTGATCGCGGTGTTCACCCTGTTTGCTGTATATTTTGTGCAGAAGAATAAAGCACTGTGGTCCAGATTGGAATTCCGGCCCGGTGGGTTGTGGGTCTGCGCCGCGCTGATCGGCTTGATCTGCGCCGGTGTGATCGCCTGGATCACCTGCTTGCGGCATGTGACCTTTTCTACCCATAATTTCGATTTCGGCCTGTTTGTGAATATGTTCCACAACATGAAGAAAACGGGCCTGCCCGTCACCGGCGCGGAGCGGGATGTGCTCATGTCCCATTTTGCGGTCCATCTGTCGCCCATTTACTACCTGCTTCTGCCGGCATATATGGCGTTTCCCTCTCCGCTGACGCTGCAGATCGGCCAGGCTGTGGTGCTGGCTTCCGGCGTGGTGCCGGTGATGCTGCTGTGCCGCCGTTTCAAACTGTCCGGCCGGATGAGTCTGCTGCTGACGGCCCTGTATGCTTTCTACCCGGCCCTGTCCAGCGGCTGTTTTTACGATATCCATGAGAATTGCTTCCTTACGCCCCTGCTTTTGTGGGTCTTCTATTTCTACGAGCGGAAGAAAATGCCCTGGATGTACCTGTTCGCCATCCTGGTCCTGCTGGTCAAGGAGGATGCCGCGGTCTATATTCTGCTGTTTGCGGTGTATGTGATCCTGGGCCGGAAGGACTATCTCCACGGCGGTATTCTGGCCGGCGGCGCGCTGCTGTATTTTGGCCTGGCGCTGAAGATCCTGGAAGAGTACAGCGCCTATTATAGAGAGCTGTATCAAAACGCCACCCCCAACCCCGGCATCGACGGCCCCATGATCAATCGGTTCAACAATCTGATCTTCGATGCGGCGGACGGTTTGGTGGGCGTGGTGCGGACAGCTCTGTTTAACCCCGGCTATCTGCTGACCCAACTGTTTACCACCGCCGACAACGGCTGGGGTAAGGTCGTTTACTTTGCCCAGATGTTCCTGCCCCTGGGACTAATCCCCTTCTTCAGCAAAAAGCCTACCCGCTGGCTGCTGATCGTGCCGGTGCTGATGAATTTGCTGACCCAGTATCAATATCAGTATGATACCGGTTTCCAGTACCATTTCGGCATCACCGCCTTCCTGGTCTATGGGACGGTGATGAACCTGCCGGAACTG
The DNA here is from genome assembly GCA_045580365.1 of Faecousia sp. Lineage (GTDB taxonomy): Bacteria > Bacillota > Clostridia > Oscillospirales > Oscillospiraceae > Faecousia. The sequence continues at coordinate 44,123 of JAZNNP010000050.1, read as the reverse complement.
AAGCGGCCGTTGCGGCGGAATCTCGTCACCGTGGCGGTGGCGGCCTGCTGCTGTTTCTACATGGCCAACATTTTGCCCACGGCCGGGTATTATACCCAGCGCTGGGTTTTCGGCAGAGAGCAGTATCAGCAGATGGAGCAGATCCTGGACACCATTCCGGAAGATGCCTCCGTGGCTACCACCAATTTTCTTCTGCCCCATGTGGCTGACCGGGAGGAGGTCTACGAGATCCGCTACCACTACACCAAACAGGGCGGCCAATATGTGGTGGAGCCGGATGTGGACTATATCGTTTTTGACGGCCGGTACGACATCGACCAGACCCTGCTTTGGGCCATGCAAAAGGCCGGCTATGAGATCACGCAACAGCACGATGGCTTCATCACCATTTTGCAAAAAGCGGAGTAAAAATGTATCATTCAGCCCGGCAGAGGAATCCTCTGCCGGGCCGGTTTTTTGGGAACGGCCCTTGGCCCTCGCTTTCCAGAGGGGGCTGGATTTTTGCGGAGCAAAAAGACTGGGGGAGTTGCCTGCCGGAAAACTCCCCCCGGCCGATAACGGCGCCTGTTTGACATTCTTGCGGGGTGCTTTTTATTTTTCGCTTTTTTTCATTTTCCCACAAATTATGGGTTGAATTTACGCCGATTATGTGATACGATATCGTCGTATCGATATGGGCGCAGTGCGCCCAAATGGCGATACAAGCGATCCCAAAACGAAGGAGACCTGCTATGCCTCATACCATTGCAGTTGCCGGCAAGGGCGGCGTGGGTAAGACCACCACCTGCGGCATGATCATTGACTACCTGTGCAAAAGCGGCAAAGGCCCCCTGCTGGTGGTAGACGCCGATGCCAACGCCAACCTCAACGAGGTGCTGGGCGTGGAGATGGAGACCAGCCTCGGCCAGATCCGGGAAGAGATGGCCCAGGCGGAACTGAAAAAGACCATTCCCGCCGGCATGACCAAGGGCGACTATGCCGAAATGAAATTCAGCCAGGCCCTCATCGAAGACGATGATTTTGATATGCTCATCATGGGCCGCACCCAGGGCGAGGGTTGCTACTGCTATGTCAACTCCATGCTCAAGCGGCAGATGGATAAATACGTACCCAACTACAAGTATGTGGTCATGGATAACGAAGCCGGCCTGGAACATGTGGCCCGCGGCACGCTGCCCCATGTGGATACCATGCTGCTGATCTCCGATTGCTCCCGCCGGGGCATCCAGGCGGTGGCCCGCATCGCCGAAATGATCGGTGAGATGGACTTAAAGCCCGGCCGCGTGGGCCTCATCGTCAACCGGGCACCCAACGGCCGGCTGGACGACGGCATCCGCCAGGAGATCGAGAAGCACGGCCTGAACCTGCTGGGCGTCCTGCCCCAGGACGAAGCGGTGTACCGCTGCGATTGCGACGGCGATCCGTCCGCCTACCTGCCGGAGAGCAATCCGGTGAAAGTGGCCCTGAAGGGCATTATGCAGTCCATTGGACTGTAATGAACATTGTAAAAATTGAAAATTGAAAGTTGAAAGTTGAAAATTCCCATTTTCGCTTTCAGTATTTTCAATTTTCCATTTTCAATTATCAATTTATTAATTATTTTTAAGGGGGAAACCAACTATGTCTTTCGCACCCAAGACGGCACCCTACAGCGGCAAGATCAACGCTGTAACGCTGGGTACCGGTGACCAGGCAATCGTCATCGGTGGTCAGAATGTGCTGCCCTTCTACACCTTCGATGCACCCATCGAAAACGCACCCAAGATCGGTGTGGAGATCTCCGACCTGGCTCACGAGTGGACTGCTCCCGGCCTGGTAGAGTTCTACGCCGGCTGCGCCACCATGGCTGAGCGCGCCAAGAAGGCCGAGACCATGGACGGCTGCGATTTCATCGCACTGAGCTTCGAATCTGCCGATCCCAACGGCCTGAACCGCTCTGTTGAAGAGTGCGTGGCCGATGCCAAGGCTGTTGCCGAAGTGGTCACCAAGCCCATCGTCATCATGGGCTGCAAGAACATGGAGAAGGACGGCGAGCTGTTCGCCAAGATCTCTGATGCTCTGCAGGGCAAGAACATCGTGGTGATGTCTGCCAAGAACGAGGATTACAAGACCGTCGGCGCTTCCGTCGCTCTGGCTTACGGCCAGAAGGTCTGCGCAGAGACCGCTGACGACATCAACCTGGCCAAGCAGCTGAACATCATGCTCAAGGGCCTGTCTATCAAGCCCGAAAACATCGTCATGAACATCGGCACCGCCGCTGTTGGCTATGGCTATGAGTACGTGGCTTCTACTCTGGACCGCATCCGTCTGGCCGCTCTGGCCCAGTCCGATGCCGACCTGCAGATGCCCATTATCTCCCCGGTGTCCACCGATACCTGGGGCGTGAAGGAATCCACCGCTACCGAGGAAGACGAACCCACTTGGGGCAACGCTGAAGAGCGTGCCATCAACATGGAAGCCTCCACCGCTGCTGCCAATCTGGTGGGCGGCGCTGACGCTGTTATCATGCGTCACCCTGCGGCTGTGGCTACCATCAAGAAGTTCATCGCTGAACTTGTCTAATCGGAAGGAGGATACATACCATGGCTTTGAAAGGTCTTGACATTTTTAAGCTGTCTCCCAAGAAGAACTGTAAGGAGTGCGGCAGCCCCACCTGTATGGCATTCTGCATGAAGGTGGCTCAGGGCGCAGTGTCCATCGACAAGTGCCCCTACTTCTCTGACGATGCAAAGGCAATGCTGAACGAGCAGACCGCTCCTCCCATGAAGACCATCTCCGTGGGCAGCCACAAGCTGGGCGGCGAAACTGTTCTGTTCCGTCACGAGAAGACCCTGGTCAATAAGAACCTGTACGCCGTATGCGTCTGCACCGGCTGCGACAATGCCGAGCAGAAGCTGGCCGACCTGCAGAAGGTGGACTACGAGCGCATCGGCGAGAGAATGTACGTGGAGTTCGTGTTCGTTGCCAACAAGCAGAGCGATCCCGCTGTTTATGCCGAGCTGGTCAAGAAGGCCGCCGCTACCGGCCGCAGCCTGGTGCTGCAGTGCTGGGATGTGGAGTGCGCCAAGGCTGCTCTGGAAGTTTGCGGCACTGATGTGATCCTGGACGGCGCTACCCCCGAGAACTGGGAGGCTATGAACGCGCTGGCCACCGCCAAGGGCATCGCCCTGGGCGTCTGGGCTGAGAACATCTCCGACCTGTACGACACCGTCAAGAAGCTGGAAGCCGCCGGCAACAAGAACCTGGTCCTGGATGTCACCGGCAACACCGCCAAGGAGACCCTGGCCAATGCCGTTCTGGTCCGCCGCACCGCCATCAAGGATGGCGACCGCAGCTTCGGCTATCCCTCCATCGTCAATGTTGCCAAGCTGGCCAAGGGTGATGCCCACCTGCAGACCGCTTATGCTTCCATGTTCACTGAGAGGTATGCTTCCATCATCGTGATGGAGAACATGACCATGGCCCAGGCTCTGCCTCTGTACGGCCTGCGTCAGAACATCTTCACCGATCCTCAGAAGCCCATGAAGGTGGAGTCCAAGATCTACCCCCTGAACGGCGCTGACGAGAACAGCCCCTGCCTGCTGACTGTGGACTTCGCGCTGACCTACTTCCTGGTCTCCGGCGAACTGGAGCGCAGCAACCAGCCCTGCAACCTGATCATCACCGATGCTTCCGGTATGTCCGTTCTGACTGCCTGGGCTGCCGGTAAGTTCTCCTCCACCACCGTCAAGAAGACCTTCGAGGAGCTGGATATCGAGAACAAGATCAAGAACCGCACCCTGATCATCCCCGGCAAGGTCGCCGTTATGAAGGGCGAGATCCAGGAGAAGCTGCCCGGCTGGAACGTGGTCGTCGGCCCCCTGGAAGCTGTTCAGCTGCCCAAGTACATGAAGGATAAGGAATACGAAGCCGCTGCCAAGGCTGCTGCTGCCGAGAATGCCGCCAAGGCTGCCACTGTTGTGGAGACCAAGGAGCTGACCTTCGAGGAGCTGCTGGAGCAGAGAGTGCCCAAGATCGAGATCGTGGACATGGGCGTTACCTACAAGGGCCACAACCCCGAGTCCAAGACCTTCGTCACCATCGGCGAGCGTATCCACTGCATCGCTCCTTCCATCCGCAAGGCTATGGACGAGCGTGATCCCAAGCCCATCCTGGAGCGTGCCGCTCAGCAGATCGCTGCCGGCGCTACCTACCTGGACGTCAACATCGGACCTGCTGAGAAGGACGGTCCCGAGCGCATGATGTGGGCTGTCAAGCTGCTGCAGGAGAACTTCAACAATGTTCCCCTGGCTCTGGACACCGCCAACAAGAAGGCCATCGAAGCCGGTATCAAGGTTTACAACCGTACCAACGGCAAGCCCATCGGCAACTCTGCTGACGCCGGCTCCCGTATCAGCTACATCGACCTGGCTGCTGCCAACGATGCCATCTGTATCGCTCTGTGTTCCGCTGACGGTATCGCCAAGGACAACGCCGAGCGCGAGATGCACTGCGACAACATGCTCGAGCGCGGTCTGTCCCTGGGCATGACCTCCGACGATCTGTGGTTCGACCCCCTGTTCCTGGTCGTCAAGGGCATGCAGGACAAGCAGATGGAAGTTCTGGAAGCCATCAAGATGTTCTCCGACAAGGGTCTGAAGTCCACCGGTGGTCTGTCCAATAACTCCAACGGCGCACCCAAGGATGTCCGTCCCATCATGGACTCCGCTCTGGTGGCTATGTGCATGATGCAGGGTCTGACCTCCGCTATCGTTAACCCCAACGACCGCCGGCTGATGGAAACCATCAAGTCCTGCGACATCTTCAAGAACCACGTCCTGTACTCCGATTCCTACCTGGATCTGTAAGCATAGGACATTCATCCCGTAATCGATCCGGGAGGGAGATTTCCTCCCTCCCGGATTTTGCTTTTTGCTGCGCGCATAAAATCGTATATTCAGCCCACAGGGCTCTATATAAATTTTGTAACAACTTATTATTGGGAGGAAAACATCATGAGTGTATTAACCGATCTCATTTATGGCGGCAGCAACGCTGTTGCCGGTTTGACCGAGGGCGCGGTCAATGCGGCCATCGAAAAGCATGGCGCAGACCACCCCATTGCCTTCCCCGATACTGCATACTTCTTCCCCACCATTTACGCCGCCACCGGCGTGAAGGTCAAGACCCTGGGCGATCTGACTGCCTGCGTGGGTGTGCTGAAGAGCCTCATCACCAATCAGGAAGAACTGGGCCAGGCCCTGAACGCCGGCCTTGCCACCGCTGTGGGCGCCGAGATCATCGAAGGCCTGAAGTGGGCCGAGAGCGCCAATCCCTATGAAAATGAGTCCGGCATCGGCTTCGTGCCCGATCCCATCATCCGCTCCCTGGGCGTGCCCCTGGTCACCGGCGATATCCCCGGCGTAGCCGTGGTGCTGGGCAAGGCCGACAATGCCGCCGATGTGATCAAGGTGGTCAAGGACTACCAGTCCAAGGGCATCCTCACCTTCCTGGTGGGCGATTGCATCGAGCAGGTGGCCGAGGGCGTAAAGATGGGCCTGGAGTACCGCGTGGTGCCCCTGGGCCATGATGTCACCTCTGTCATCCACGTGGTCACCGTGGCCATCCGTGCCGCGCTGATCTTCGGTAATGTCCAGCCCGGCGACCTGGCCGGCCTGCTGGATTACACCAAGAACCGCGTCCCTGCCTTCGTCAATACCTTCGGCGCCATTGATGCCGTGGTGGTTTCCGCCGGTGCCGGCGCCATCGCTCTGGGCTTCCCCGTCATCGTGGATATCGACCTGGGTGAGAACCAGGTGCCCGGCGCCCTGGTTTCCGTCTGCGATCATAATGACACCGTCAAGACCTCTCTGGAACTGCGGGACATCAAGATCAAGGTCACCGAACTGCCCATCCCCGTGGCATTCGCCGCCGCTTTCGAAGGCGAGATCATCCGTAAGGCCGATATGCACAACGAGTGCTGGTCCAGTAAGAATCCCACCGCGGAGCTGGTGGTGATGCGCGGGCTCAGTGAGGTGGAGGATCACCGGATCACCATCGTCGGCCCCGACTTTGACCAGGCCAAGGAACTGGCTCTGGTCACCTTCGTGGAAGTGGCCGGCAAGAAGATGCAGGTGGACTTCGAGTCCGTCATCGAGCGGAAGTTCCATGCCTGGTTCAACTACATGGAAGGTGTCATGCACACCGGCCAGCGCAACCAGGTCCGAGTCCGCGTCAGCAATGCCGCCTTTGAAGCCGGCCTGCGGCTGAAGGACTTCGCCGAAGTCCTCTATGTTATGGTCAAGAACGAGTTCGACGCCGTTGTGGATAAGTGCCAGGTCACCATCATCACCGATGCCGCCGAGGCCGGCAAGTTCCGGGATGAGATCGCCATGCCCCGTTACGCCCAGCGTGATGACCGCCTGGCTTCCATGACCGACGAATCCGTGGATCGCTACTATACCTGCATCCTGTGCCAGTCTTTCGCCCCTGCCCACTGCTGCGTGGTCACTCCCGAGCGTCTGGGTCTGTGCGGCGCGGTGTCCTGGCTGGATGCCAAGGCGACCAACGAGCTGGATCCCAACGGTCCCTGCCAGCCCATCCCCAAGGAAGGCTGCACCGACGAGCGTACCGGCCGTTTCGCCAGCGTGGATAAGATGATCCACGAAGCCACCCACGGCGCTGTGGAAAATGTCACCCTGTATTCCATCCTGGAAGATCCCATGACTTCCTGCGGCTGCTTCGAGTGCATCTGCGGCATCGAGCCTGTTTCCAACGGTGTCATCGTGGTCAACCGCGAGTACAAGGGCATGACCCCCTCCGGCATGACCTTCGGCGAGCTGGCATCCTGCACCGGCGGCGGTGTCCAGACCCCCGGCTACATGGGCCACGGCCGTCACTTCATCTCCTCCAAGAAGTTCGTCTCCGCCGAGGGCGGTATCCAGAGAATCGTTTGGATGCCCAAGGAACTGAAGGACGACGTGGGCGAGCGGCTGAACGCCACCGCCAAGGAGCTGTACGGTATCGAGAATTTCTGCGACATGATCGCCGATGAGACCATCACCACCGATTGCGAAGAGCTGCTGGGCTGGCTGACCGAGAAGGGTCACCCCGTCCTGGGCCTGGATCCTCTGATGTAAACAATTTCCGGGGCGGACGCAAGTCCGCCCCAACCAAAGTTTTCCGGATATGAGATGTGCTGTGCCGCGCCAATTTTTCCCACGGCGAGCTGAGGGCAGCCCGCCCTACCGTAATGCGTTTGACAGTGCGATAAACTCCAATTGATGAGGAAAGCAATCGCCATTCCTCATCCGGCCCTACGGGCCACCTTCCCCTCGGGGGAAGGCATTATCATTTCCGAAAGGAACTTCCCACATGAAAGTAACCTTCCAAATCGAGGGCGGAAGCCCCGTTCAAATCGAATGCAACGCCGGAGATAACCTGCTGGAGCTGGCCCGCCGGGCCAATGTGGCCATCGACGCCCCCTGCTCCGGCAACGGCTCCTGCGGCAAGTGCCGCGTGAAGCTCATCGAGGGAGAAGTGGAGTCCATTCCCTCCCGCCATATCTCCGACGAGGAATATAATGCCGGCTGGCGGCTGTCGTGCAATACCAAAGTGCTGAGCGATTGCACCGTCCTGGTGCCGGATATCGCCAGCGCCTACCAGAGCCGCATGAAGACCGCCGACCTCTCCTCTCCCGAGGAAGTGGCCATCTTTGAAGATTGCCAGGCCCAGCTCCGGGAAAGCGGCATCGCCTTTACAAATTGCTATACCTGCCTCCGGCTGACCATGGACGAGCCCACCGTGGACGACACCATGCCCGATATCGAGCGACTCACCTGGGCCATCCAGGCCGAGACCGGCGCAGAAAAGGTGGAAGTGCCCTACGCCGTCATGGTCAAGCTGGCATCCACTCTGCGTGCGCACAATTTCTCTGTCTGCGTCAAGGGTGAACGCCGCGACCATATCTTCCGCTGCATGGAGATCTGCGGCCCGGAGGATACGGCCATTGTCGGCTGCGCCATTGATATCGGCACTACCACCGTGTCCATGGTGTTGGTGGACCTGGAAAGCGGCAAGATCCTGGCCAAGGGCTCTTCCGGCAACGGCCAGATCCGTTTCGGCGCCGATGTCATCAACCGCATCATCGAGCAGGGCAAGCCCGGCGGCAAGAAAAAACTGCAGGATGCCATCGTCAAGGAGACCTTGACCCCCATCATTGCCAAGCTGTGCCAAACGGCCGGCATTTCCGCCCATTCCATTTTGCGTATCAGCGTGGGCGCCAATACTACCATGAACCACCTGCTGGTGGGCGTGGATGCCCAGTCCGTCCGTATGGATCCCTACATCCCCAGCTTCTTCGGTTGGGAGGGACTTCTGGCCGGGGATCTGAAACTGCCCGCCAACCCCCTCGCCCCCGTCATCATTGCCCCCAATATCGGCTCTTATGTGGGCGGCGACATCACCGCCGGCACCCTGGCCGCCGGTTTCTGGAATAAGGAAGAAATGAGCCTGTTCATCGACCTGGGCACCAATGGCGAAATCGTGTTCGGTAACAGCGTCTTTTTGATGAGCTGCGCCTGCTCTGCCGGCCCGGCCTTTGAGGGCGGCGATATTTCCTGCGGCATGCGGGCCACCGACGGCGCCGTGGAAGCCTGCGTTTTGGATAAGGATACCATGGAGCCCACCCTCACCATCGTGGGCGACGCCGGCCAGAAATGCGTGGGCATTTGCGGCAGCGGCATCATCGATATCATTTCCGAGCTGTACCGCTGCGGCATCATCAATGCCAAAGGCCTGTTTGTTCGGGAAGGCGCCCGGGTCCGCCGGGATGCCCACGGCATGGGCCGCTATGTGCTGGCCGATGCCCACGAAACGGAAACCGGCCGGGAAGTGTCCATCAACGAGGTGGATATCGATAATTTCATTCGCGCCAAGGGCGCCATTTTCTCCGCCATCGACACCATGCTCCAGGCGGTGGATATGACCCCGGAATGCATCGACAAGGTCTATGTGGCCGGCGGCATCGGCAGCGGCATCAATATGAAAAACGCCGTCAATATCGGCATGCTGCCGGATGTGGAGCTGGAGAAGTACCGCTATATCGGCAATTCCAGCCTTACCGGCGCTTATGCCATGGTGCTTTCCGATGAAGCCACGGCCAAATGCCATGAGCTCATGGCCAATATGACCTATCTGGAGCTGAGTACCCACCCGGGTTACATGGATTCCTTCGTGGCCGCCTGCTTCATCCCCCATACCGACCGCAGCCTGTTCCCCAATTCTGTTCAGGAGTAACAATATGCACATCGAAAATCACAAAGAGGAAGTCCCCTTTGCCCATTATGAGGAAGCCTTCCGCCGGCTGGATGCTGACGAAGCGGCCACCCGAACCGGCGTCAAATGGGACGGAAAAGAGTTTTATGTAAACCTTTTGGGCCGGGAATTTGCCATTTCCCACCCGGAATATGCCATCCGCCCCCTGGATGGCGGCGCTGTGCCGCCCCTGCCCACCCAGACATTCCTCCTGCGGTGGCTGTTGGAGGGCAAAAATGTTCGCTGGATGGGGCAGTGGAAGACCTTCCGGGAAATGCCCTGGGGCGAAATGTACATCCAGCCCTATACCGGCCGGGTGCTGACCCGGGCGGCCTATACCTTCAGCTTCAAGCTGGCCCAGTTCTCTGCCGCTTGTGAAAAGCTGGGCGGCATCCGACTGAACCATGGCGATGCCGGTTATCAGCTGGAACTCCTCCCCGGTTTCCATATCCAGATCCTCATCTGGCAGGGGGATGACGAATTCCCACCCAATGCCCAGGTCATCTATTCCGATAATTTTGCGGAGGCTTTTGCCGCGGAAGACCGGGTGGTGGCCGGCGATATCCTCATTTCCACCATCAAGGCCCATATGTAAATGGGGGCTTGTCCCTGTGCTTGATGAATCGCCTGTCCATCCCAGCCCCATGCTCTATTAAAAAGGGTGCGTTGCAAATTTTTGCAACGCACCCATCTTTTATACATTAAAAACAAACTGATCCATCCGGCGGAAGGCCTCCTGCACCCGGCTGTGGGGCAGAGCCAGATTCATGCGGATGTGGCATTCTCCATGGAAAGGCCGCCCATCCTGCACCGCCGCGCCCACATCGTGGCAGGCTTTCAGCACCTCATCCAGACTTTTGCCGTGAGCGGCGCACCACCCGGTGCAATCCACAAACAGCATGTAAGTACCCTGGGGCTTGCTGACGGTGACACCGGGCCAGTTTTTTTCAATGAAACTGCAGGCAAAATCCACATTTTCCGTCAAAACCTGCCGCAGTTCGTCCAGCCACTGGTGGCCCTCGTCGGTGTATGCCCCCAGCAGGGCGTACATGCTCAGCACATTCATAGCGTTGGTATGGGACAGGCTGATCTCTTTCTCCATCCGGTCTTTCAGCCAGGTGTTGTACACGATGGAGTAACTGCCCACAAGACCCGCCAAATTGAAGGTCTTGCTGGGGGCATACATGGCCACGGTGCGCATTTTGGCATCCTCAGAAACGGATTGGGTGGGGATATGCCGATGATCGCCCAGGATCAGATCGGACCAGATCTCGTCGGAGATCACGAATACATCGTGCTTTTTGTACAGTTCCATGGCCTGTTCGATCTCCCAGCGTTCCCAAACCCGGCCGCAGGGATTGTGGGGGGAGCAGAACACGGCGGTGTGGATCTTGTGCTCCAGGATCTTTTTCTCCATATCCGCAAAATCCATCCGCCATACGCCGCATTCATCCTGCACCAGGGGGGAGTGGATGATGTGGTAGCCGTTGTCCTCCAGGCAGTGGGTGAAACCGATGTAGGTAGGGGAATGGAGGAGCACTTTGTCCCCCTTGGAGCAAAGCACATTCATGGCCGCCACCACGCCGCCCAGTACGCCGTTGGCGTAGCCGATATGCTTTTCTTCCAGACCTTCCATGCCGTTGCGGGTGCGGTGCCAATCGATGATGGCGTCAAAATACTCCTTCCGGGGCTCAAAATAGCCGTAAGCCGGATGGCCGGCCCGCCGGATCATGGCTTCGGGAATGGTGGGCACGGTGGGGAAATTCATGTCCGCCACCCACATGGGAATGGCATCAAAGCCTTCCTTCGGCGCACCGGGCACGCCGGGATTGCCCAGAGCCTCCACAGCGATGGCATCCATGCCAGTCCGGTCCAAAATGGAAGTAAAATCGTATTTCATAGGGGGTCCTCCTGCCGCATTTTCTTTTATTATAGCGGTTTCCCCCGAAAACTGCAACAGCGAACGCGAATTTTCCGCCCGCCACCCCCAGGGGAGAAAACCTTGACAATATGCCCGGACATGGTAAAATAAAAAGAAAACAAAAGGAGCGGACATTATGGCGATCATCACCATTATCGGCGCGGGCATGATGGGCTCTGCGCTGGCGTTCCCTGCCCGGGAGAACGGCCACCAGGTTCGTCTGGTGGGCACCCACCTGGACCGGGACATCATCGATACCTGCCGTCAAACCGGCCGCCACCCCAAATTCACCCGGGATTTTCCCGCCGGCATCACCTATCACCATATCGAGGAGGTCTGCCGGGCGCTGACGGATGCGGACCTGGTCATCGGCGGCGTCAGCAGTTTCGGCGTGGAGTGGTTTGCCGAGCAGATCCTGCCGATCCTGGACGAACGGGTCCCTCTGATCACCGTCACCAAAGGCTTGATGGATACCCCCGACGGCCGTCTCATCACCTATCCCGACTATTGGCAGCAGAAACTGGATACCCTGGGGAAAAAGCTGTCCCTCAATGCCATCGGCGGCCCCTGCACCAGCTATGAGCTGGTGGCCCACGACCAGACGGAAGTGGCCTTCTGCGGCCGGGATCTGGAGACCCTCCGCTTCATCCGTTCCTTGATGGAAACGGACTATTACCACATCAGCATCACCACCGATGTCACCGGCATCGAAAGCGCCGTTGCGCTGAAAAACGGCTATGCCTTGGGCGTGGCCCTGACCATTGGCCTGAATCAGCGGGCCTTCGGCTTGGAAAGCGAACTGCATTTCAATTCCCAGGCCGCCGTGTTCTACCAAAGCCTCCGGGAAATGGCCAAACTGCTGAAATTCCAGGGCGCGGATACCCTGGATAATCTGGCAGTGGGCATCGGCGATCTGTATGTCACCGTCTATGGCGGCCGCACCCGGCTCATCGGCATCCTGCTGGGCAGAGGCCTGGACATCGATGAAGCCCGGGCAGAACTCAGCGGCGTAACGCTGGAATCTCTGGTGGTGGCGGAGCGGGTGGCCCGTGCCGTCCGCATCAGCGCCCAAGAGGGCCTGCTGGACCTGCAGGATTTCCCCCTGCTTCTGCACATCGACGAGATCCTGACGAAAAAGGCCCCGGTGGAGATCCCCTGGGATTCCTTCCGTTATGAAAAAGGAGAAGCGTGATGATCTATACCCCCTTGACCAAACGGGCCCTGCGGCTGTGTTTTGATGCCCACAAAGACCAGGTGGATAAGACCGGCCTTCCCTATGTGTTCCACCCCTTCCATCTGGCGGAGCAGATGACCGATGAATATACCACTGTGGTGGCCCTGCTTCATGATGTGGTGGAGGATTCTCCCTACACCTTCGAAGACCTGCAGGCTATGGGTTATCCCGCCCCGGTGTTGGAGGCTCTTCGCCTGCTGACCCACGATCCCCAGGTGCCCTATATGGACTATGTGGCGGCGCTGAAGCCGAACCCCATCGCCCGGGCGGTGAAACTGGCGGACCTGCGCCATAACAGCGATGCGACCCGTCTGGACGAGGTGGATGACTACGCCCTGGCCCGTGCCGAAAAATACCGCCGCGCCATGGCATTTTTGCTGGAATAAGACCGCCTTTTCGTAGAAAGGAGAAGTAGGATATGACAAGAACGACCACTTTCAAGCGGCTCTTGAGTCTGCTGATGGCCTTGGCCATCCTGCTGACATTGTTGCCCCTTTCCGTGTTTGCGGCGGGAGCGAAACATACCGTCACCCTCCATTTCGGCAACAGCCGTGGTTGGAGCAATGTTTACCTGTACGCCTGGAATGCCGCCGGCGATCTGCTGTTGGGCGCTTGGCCGGGTAAGGCCATTTCCGCCGATGCCGACGGCTACTATTCCCATAGCTTTGATGTCCCTGCCGGGGAGCAGGTCAACATCATTTTCAGCGGCGGCACCGAGCAGACCGTGGACCTTTCCCTGGGTACGATCCATGCCGATGTGGAAAAATGGGTGCGTCTGGGGGGTAAATCCGAGGAAAAATGGACCGCCGAGGTTCTCAGCAAAGCCTTCCCCATCGTCAAAAGCCCTGTGCTCAACAGCGATGGCTCCGTCACCTTCAATTACTATGACAGCACTGCCACCAGCGTTTCCCTCCGGGGTTCTATGAACAACTGGGGCGAGACCCCGCTGACCAAAAATGCCCAGGGCATCTGGACATTGACGCTGAAAGGCCTGGCTGTGGGCACTTATCAGTATAAATTCTTCGTCAACGGCAAGGATTGGATCCAGGACCCCATGAACAGCTGGGTCATGGGCAGTGACGGCAACAGCGGCTTTACCATTGCCGACCAGACCGCCAAGGATCTGAATAAGATCACCTTGCGCATCCATTACATCCGCCCGGATCAGAATTATTCCGGCTGGAATTTCTGGATGTGGAACAATACGGGCAACATCGCAAGCAACGCCACCGTCACCGGCGGCGAGCTGGTCCAGACCGTGACCTTCACCAATGCCCGGTCCATCCTGGAGCTGAATGTGATCCCCCGCAAATCCACATCCGATAACCAGTGGGCCGACCAGGAAGGTTCCTTCCGCATCGATTTGAGCCGGGTGCTCTCCGGCACCATCGACTATTACATCACCGCCGATGCCGGATCCCGGGAAGAGCCGGGTAAAGACCTGGTGACGGGCACCAAGCTGTCCGGCGTGACATTGGATTATCAGAATAATGCCATCACCGTCACCACCACCCAGCCGGTCACCGATGCCCGGTTCACCTTGAAGCAAAACGGCACTACCGTCCAGACCACCGGCAAAGCCGGCGCCGCAGGCTATACCCTCACCCCCGGCAAGACCCTGAAACTGTCGGAACTGTACCAGTATAAAGTGGTATTTGAGGACTACGAGTATGCCATCGATGCCACCGCCGCCTACGCTTCCGATAAATTCGCCAAGGATTATACCTATACCGGCACGGACCTGGGCGCCACCTGGACCAAATCCGCCACCACCTTCCGGGTATGGGCACCTACCGCCAGCAAAGTGGAAGTGGTGCTTTATTCCACCGGCAGTAACGCAGAAGCCGGCGCCAAGACCCTGGGCACCTATGCTATGAAACAGGACAAAAAGGGCACTTGGCTGTTGACTTTGGGCGGTGACTACAATGGCGTTTACTACACCTATAAAGTCACCCGGGACGGCAAGACCGTGGAGGCCGTGGATCCCTATGCCCGCACCACCGGCATCAACGGCAACCGGGGCATGATCCTGGACCTGTCCTCCACCAACCCCACCGGCTGGAACAATGACAAAAATCCCAACCCCAGCACCTCCTATACCGATGCCATCATCTACGAGCTCCATATCCGGGACTTCTCCATGGATTCTTCTTCCGGCATTCTGGAAGATTACCGGGGCAAATTCCTGGCCCTGACCCAAACCGGCACCACCGTGAACGGCAAGGGCAGTATTGCTACCGGCATCGATTACCTCAAATCCCTGGGCATTACCCACCTGCACCTTCTGCCGGTGTATGACTATGCCTCTGTGGATGAGCGTACCGGCGGCTACAACTGGGGCTACGATCCCCAGAACTACAACACCCCCGAAGGCTCGTATTCCACCAATCCCTATAAGGGCGAAGTCCGGGTGGCGGAATTCAAGCAGATGGTCAAGGCCCTCCATGACGCCGGCATCAGCGTGGTGATGGATGTGGTGTATAACCATGTGTACGATGCCGGAACTTACTGCTTCAATCAGATCGTTCCCGGCTATTTCTCCCGTCAGAATTCCAACGGCTCCGGCTGTGGCAATGATACGGCTTCCGAGCGGGAGATGGTCCGCAAGTTTATCGTGGATTCCGTCCTGTACTGGACTGAGGAATACCACATCGACGGCTTCCGTTTCGACCTGGTGGGCCTCATCGACGCGGATACCATCAACGAACTGGTCAACAAGGTCCACAAGACCCGGCCGGATGTGATCTTCTATGGCGAAGGCTGGACCCTGGGCACCAATGTGGAGCCCGGCAATACCATGGCCACCCAGCAGAATTCTTCCAAAACGCCGTTCTTTGCCTATTTCTCCGATACCATCCGCAATTTGCTGGCCGGATCCAACGGCTCTACCAAGGGCTTTGTTTCCGGCGAAGCCGGCAAGGAAGGGGACATTGTCTATAATTTCCTGGCCCAGCCCGGCTGGACCAATAATCCCTCCCAGATCATCCAGTATGCTTCCTGCCATGATAACTACACCCTGGCAGACAAGTTGATCATCTCCACCGGCGCTTCCGGCATTACGGATCAGATCATCAGCATGAACAACCTCACCGCCGCCATCTATATGACCGCCCAGGGCGTTCCCTTTATCCATGCCGGCGAGGAGATGCTCCGGGAAAAACTGACCTCCAACGGCAAGCGGGACGAAAACAGCTACCGCTCCCCCGACTCTGTCAATGCCATCAAGTGGGGCAAGCTGTCCCAGGCCAAATATGCCGATACTTCTGCCTATTACCAGGGCCTCATCGCATTCCGCAAGGCCCACCCGGTGCTGCGGCTGAATAACGCCGCGGATGTGGGCAGTTATGTCCATGCCGGCGTGGTGGGTGGCGGTGTGGTCACCTTCCTGCTGGATGGCAGCGGTGTGAATGACGACGATGTGTTCATCATTTTCAACGCCAATACCACCGCTGTGGATGTGACTCTGCCCTGGGGCAACTGGAACGTCTGCGTCAATAAGAATGACGCCGGCACCAAGACCCTGGCCACCGTGAAGAACCAGGTCCAGGTGGAAGGCACTTCCGCCATGATCCTGACCCGCAGCGAAGAGGTTGCCGATGGGGAGACCATCACCCTGTATTTCACCAACAATAAGTTCTGGGACAAGGTCTATGCCTATGCCTGGGGCCCCGACGGCCAGGTGCTGGGAGATTGGCCCGGCAAGCTGATGACCTTTGTGGAGACCAACGATTATAACGAGGACATCTATTCCGTCACCGTTCCCGCTACTGCCACCGGCATCATTTTCAATAACGGCGTGGATACCCAGACCATGGATCTGATCCCCCTGGTGGACGGCACCGGCTACTATTGCAGCGTCCAGGCAGGACAGAAGTGGGGCGGCGGCACCTATGTCTACCGGGACCCCAAGGATCTGGAGACTGTTGAACCTACCGAACCCAAACCCACAGATCCCCCTGTTACTGAACCGGATCCCACTGTGCCGGAGGCTACTGACCCCAAACCCACGGACCCTAAACCTACGGATCCCAAGCCCACGGACCCTAAGCCCACAGATCCCAAGCCTACGGATCCTAAGCCTACGGATCCCAAGCCCACAGATCCGAATCCCGCGGATCCGAAGCCTACCGACCCCACGCCTACCGATCCGGTAGCTACCGAACCCGGATCTACCGATCCTGCGCCCAGCGATCCGAAACCTACCGAGCCGGGCAGTACGGATCCCGTACCCACGGATCCGACGGCCACAGATCCTACGGTCACCGACCCCACCGTTACAGACCCCGCGCCTACCGATCCGACGGCCACAGATCCCACACCGACCAAGCCTACCCCCACCGATCCGGCAGACCCTGCGCCTTCTGACCCGGTGGCGACCCAACCGGATGCTCCTGCAGCGCCCGGCGCAGACGGAGAGGGAGCGAGTGCCTGGTGGCTGCTCCTGCTGCTGATCCCGGCAGCTGCTGCGGCGGTGCTGGTGCTGAAGGCCAAAAAGGACAAAGTACAAGAGGGACAATAAAAGGCCCGAAAAGGGCCAAAATGGACCTGTTTTGAGCCGTTTTTGGCCCAAAATGGTCTGTCAAAATCCGGCGAAACACCACGAAATATGAAAAATGCCCCCTTTCACCGACGGTGAAAGGGGGCTGCTTCTTTCCGTTTTACAGGGCGACTGTCCAGCTTTCGCCCCGGCCAATGCGGATGATCTCCACCACGCCCCGGGCATAATCTGCCACGATGGCGTTGATGCTGGATTCCGTAACAGTGCCGGTATGGTAGGGCAAGGCGCCGTACAAATAATTCTCGGCCTCGGTCAGGATCACGGGGATCTCCTCGTCGGAAATAAAACTGTGATCGCCGTAGGCGTGGCCGCCGATGCAGAACTCTACCCGGGCAGTAGAGCCGGTAAAATCGTAATTATATGCAGTGCCGCCCAGGGTGTAAGAGCCGCTTCTGCGGTTATTCAGCGCCCCGAAAAGCTGCAGATACATCTGGCAGCACATGGGGATCTTCCCGACGATGTAGGCCGACGGGGAAGAGGGCGATTACCAGATGTGGCCGATGGCCACAATGTGCCAACCCTGGGGCGCAGACTGCAAAGCCTGCAATGCAAAAAGGAAATCCTTGTCGTTTAATGGTGTATATTCTGCGGTGTAGCTGCTGGTGTCCAGGTACAGATACCGGGTCTGTTCATTGGGATCATCGATGTAATAACTGAAATCTCCACCCCGGACGATGGAACTGTCCTCTTCCGCCGCCAGCATCATGGTGTACAGCGTCGGATCATCCAACCGCCGGTCCGCGTCGCCCACCACGCTGTGATGATTGGGCACATTCCGCAGGGCGCTGTGCCATCCATACAGACTGTTGGGATTAGACCGGGAAGGCAGGGCGTCGCCGCCGAAGATGGTCTTGTGGATCGGCGTATGCCGGGACAGGTAGGCCAGCAGCGCCGGCGCCATTTTGGAGCTGTGATCGAAGTAGCAATCGTTGTACCAGAAAAATGCGGAGCGGTTTCGCCCGGCGGTGGCCAGAACGCTGCGGACCTCGGGCACTTTTTCTTCCAGATGCTGCTGCCAGTATTCCGGCATGACCTGGTTTTCCAGGGCGGCATCCACCCGCTTGAGAACGCTGTAATTGAAATAATCCTCTGCGGAAGTAGTGCCCACGGCGGGGTCGGGCAGAACGGTGACGCTGAAGGGCACGATGCCCAGAATCTGCTGCCGGTAAACCAGGGCCACAGAAACAGCCACCGAACCCCAGGCGGCCATGACCTGGGGCGCAAGCATCACGGTCACGGTGTTTTCTTCCAGGGACCAGGCGGTATCGCCGTTGGGCAGGGTGTCGTAGACGCCACCGCTGCCGTCTGCCCGGCGGAAACGGACCACAGCCTCCGCATCCTGGGGGATCTCGTAAGGCGCGGCCCCGTCGTACAGTGAGATGGCGATGGCGCGGCTGTCATTGTCGCCCTGCATCACCCGGATGGGGGAAAATTGCTGCTGCGCAGCGGTGAGATCTGCTTGAAGATAATGTGTAATGATCATATTTGGTTTCAACCTCCTTCACCCCTATGCTCAAATGGGACAAAAGTTGCCCCCTTGCGTGCAACAACGGTGAAAAAAGGCCCAAAATGATCTGTTTTTTCCTAAAAGAAGTTCAAGATGGTGAATTTAGGCATGAAAAAGCTCCCTCGGAATGAGAGAGCTTTTGACTGTTATCGGGAAATGGTATAGCCGATGCCGTTGACATTGGTCACATCGGAAGCCACGATAAAGGCGTGCTTGTCATGCTTCAGTGCCGTGTCCCGGATGGCGGTATACTTGTTGGAATACACCACCGTCAGAATGGCCTGCCGCTTTTCGCCTTCGTAGCCGCCTTCCATCTCCAGCATGGTCACGCCGCAATCCAGCTTTTCCAGGATCTCCTGGCGGATGGCCTGGAACTGGGGGGAAATGATCATGATCTGGATCTTCTTTTCACCGGAGAGGATGGTCTTGTTGATGGTGAAGGACATGACTGCGATGACCAGCACGCTCAGCAGCAAACCATCCATGCCTTTGATCACCACCTGCATCAGAACCACCAGAATGTCGAAAAACATCACGGAATTGCCCACGGGGATGCCTTTGTACTTTTGCAGGATGCAGGGAGGGATATCCATGCCGCCGGTGGAGCCGCCCACCCGGATCACCATGCCGATGCCCAGGCCGCACAGCACGCCGCAGGCCAGGGCGGAAATGACGATATTCTCAGCAAAAAGCGTATTCAGAGGAAAAAATTCAAATACGCTCAGGATCACAGGATAGATGATGGTGGACAGTAGGCTGTTGGCGGCGAATTTCCAGCCCAAAAAGGCCAGGCCCAGCAAAAACAGCGCCACATTCACCACCGCGGAGATCACGGACAGCCGCAGGGGGATAAACTGCTGCAGAAACAGCGCAATACCGTTGCTGCCGCCCAGCATGATGCCGTTAGGCACCACAAAGGCGCACACAGCGAAAGCCAGCAGGGCGTTGCCCACCAGGGTACACAGCAGAAATTTCAGCTTTTCTTTCATGTTTTAGCCTTCTTCAACAACAATTTCCCGGAGTTTCAGACCGGGGTTCTTGCGGCAGGTGAAGTCGATGGCCCAGTAGCTGGAGAACACCAGCAGGCTGCGGCCCCGGTAATCTTCCAGCAGTTCGGCGTCGCTGCCCAGGTTCAGATCCTGCAGGTCGCCGGGGTATTCCTCAATGAGGCGGATCTCTTCGTAGGGCAGGCCCTCCATCCGCAGATCCACGCCGTATTCCGTTTTCATCCGGTACTGGAACACTTCAAACTGCAGAACGCCCACAACGCCCACAATGACTTCTTCCATACCGGAATTGGGTACTTTGAAGATCTGGATGGCGCCTTCCTGGGCGATCTGCTCGGTGCCCTTGACGAACTGCTTGCGCTTCATGGAATCCTTGGCCGACACCCGGGCAAAATGCTCCGGGGCGAAGGTGGGGATGCCGGAATAGGTGAATTTTTTGCCGGCGGTGCAGATGGTATCGCCGATGGAGAAAATGCCGGGGTCGAACACGCCGATCACGTCGCCGGCGTAGGCTTCGTCCACGATCTCCCGCTCTGCGGCCATAAGCTGCTGGGGCTGGGACAGGCGCATTTTCTTCTTGCCCTGGACATGGTAATATTCGGTGTCCCGGCTGAATTTGCCGGAGCAGATCCGCATGAAGGCCAGCCGGTCCCGGTGGGCCTTGTTCATATTGGCCTGGATCTTAAAGACGAAGGCAGAAAAATCGGGGCTGAAGGTATCCACCAGGCCCTGGTCGGAGACCCGGGGCAGGGGGGGAGGCGACAGCTTCAGGAAGGCTTCCAGGAACGGCTAAATACCGAAATTGGTCAGGGCGGAGCCGAAGAATACGGGAGAAAGCTGACCGCAGCGGACGGCTTCCAGGTCCATCTCCCGGCCGGCGGACAGCAGCTCCACATCATCGATGAGCTGCTGATGCTTTTTCTCGCTGTCCAGCAGCTGGGCCACCTGGGGATCGTACAGATCCACCGTCATCTTGTCGGCCTTGGCCCGGCCATTGACACCGGAGAAGAACAGCAGTTCGGCATTCTCCCGGTCGTAAACGCCCTGGAAATCCTTGCCGCAGCCGATGGGCCAGTTCATGGCGTAGGTCTCAATGCCCAGCTCCCGCTCCACTTCATCCAGCAGGTCGAAGGGATCTTTGGTCTCCCGGTCCATCTTATTGATGAAGGTGAAAATGGGGATATGCCGCATGGCGCAGACCTTGAACAGTTTCCGGGTCTGGGGCTCCACGCCCTTGGCACCGTCGATGACCATGACGGCAGAGTCCGCTGCCATCAAGGTGCGGTAGGTATCTTCGGAGAAATCCTGGTGGCCCGGGGTATCCAGAATGTTGATGCAGAAACCGCCGTACTGGAACTGCATGACGGAGGAGGTGACGGAAATACCACGCTGCTTTTCGATCTCCATCCAGTCGGAAGTGGCGGCCCGGGAGTTCTTTTTGCCCTTGACCACACCGGCCTGGGCGATGGCGCCGCCGTAGAGCAGGAATTTTTCGGTAAGGGTGGTTTTACCGGCGTCGGGGTGGGAAATGATGGCGAATGTCCGGCGACGGCTGATCTCTTCGTGTAAAGTAGACATATTTCGATCTCCTGAATGAGAAATTGGATATTTCAAACCAATTTATTTTACCACAATTCCCCAAAAGTTACAAGAGGGAAAGAGAAAAATCCTGTGCCTTGACGGATGGATGGGAATGATGTAAAATAAACCCATCTTGCACCATGAGGAGGACGAAATATGAACGCTGTATGGAATTTGGACCCGATTTACAAGGGCTTTGACGATCCCGCTTTTGAGGCGGATATGAACGCGCTGAAAGAGGCGGTGACCAAGATCAACGCCTTTGCCGACACCCTGGCCCAGGTCGATCCCCTGACCGGATTGAAGCAGGGCATCGCGCTGCAGGAGCAGTTTGCGGACCTGGTGGGCAAGCTGGCAGGTTATGCCTCTCTGCGTCAGTCCGCGGACACCAAAAATCCCGAGGCAGGCTCCCAGATGGGCCGGGTCATGGCCCTGTACAGCGGCGTGGCCGCCCCCTTTGCCGCTTTCAAGGATTGGGCCACCAAGCTGCCGAATTTGATGGAGCTGGTGAAGGGCGACGAGGAACTGAAGGAGTACACCTTCCTGTTCCACAATATGAAGGATTCCAGCAAGTATCTGCTGCCCGGCATCGGCGAAGCCATCATGGCCAAGATGGGCATGTCCGGCGGCGACGCCTGGAGCGATATGCAGCAGTATCTGACTTCCACTGTGCCCGTTTCTTACCGGGGCACCACCACCAATCTGTCTTCCATCCGGAATCTTGCTTATGATGCCGATCCCCAGGTCCGTAAGGACGCCTACGAGGCGGAGATCGCCTGCTACGACCGGATCAAGGACGCCGTGGCCTATGCCCTGAACTCCATCAAGCTGGAGACCATTTCCGATTGCCAGCTCCGGGGCTATGAATCCCCCCTGCAGCGGACGGTCTACAACAACGACATGAAAATGGAGACCTTGACGGCCATGCTGGAGGCCATGGACGAGTATGCCCCCAAGTTCTGGCAGTATCTGAAGGCCAAGGCCAAGGCTTTGGGTTACGAGGGCGGCCTGCCCTGGTACGAGCTGTTTGCTCCCATGGGCGCTTCTTCCACCAAGTTCACTGCCGAGGATGCCCGGAATTATCTGGTGGGCCTGTTCGCGGAATTTGATGGGGAACTGTCCGACATGGTGGCCCGGGCCTTTGATAATGCCTGGATCGACTTCTATCCCCGGGACGGCAAGGCCGGCGGCGCTTTCTGCGCCGGTGTGGAGTGCCTGGGCGAGAGCCGCATTCTGACGAATTTTGACGGCATGTTCGGCGACGTGGTGACCCTGGCTCACGAACTGGGTCATGCGTTCCACAATCAGTGCATCGCCGATCATCGGCCGCTGAATCATGACTATTCCATGCCCCTGGCAGAAACTGCTTCCACCTTCAATGAGTGCGTGGTGATGGCTTCCGCCATTTCCAAGGCGGCAGACCGGGACGAGCAGATCGCCCTCATCGAGAGCCAGCTCCAGGATGCCACCCAGATCATCTGCGACATCTATTCCCGCTATCGGTTCGAGACCATGGTCTTTGCCAACCGGGAAGAGATGTTTATGAATGCGGACACGCTGTGCAATTTCATGCTGGAGGCCCAGAAGCAGTCCTACGGCGATGGCCTGAATCACAACTGCCTGCATCCTTACATGTGGGTCTGCAAGAGCCATTATTACGGCCCCACGTTCTACAATTTCCCCTACGCCTTCGGCGGTCTGTTCGCCCGGGGCCTGTATGCCCAGTATGAGAAGGAAGGGGCAGCCTTCGTGCCCAAGTACAAGAAGCTGCTGCACACTACCACGGTGGCAACGGCGGAAGATGTGGCCAAGGTGGCGGACATCGACCTGACGGATAAGAATTTCTGGCGCAGCGCGCTGCAGATGATCGCAGACCAGATCGATCTGTTCTGCCAGCTGGTGGAGCAGTAATGGGAGGATGTTTTATGGATCAGAGAATTGAACGGTTGATGCATTTTCTGGATGGGGCGGTCAGCGTATTTCATGCGGTGGCCAATCTGGAGCAGGAACTGCGGGCTGCGGGCTACACCCGGCTGCTGGAAAATCAGCCCTGGGAGATCCTCCCCGGCGGCAAATATTACTTGATCCGGGGCGGCAGCGCCATCGTGGCTTTCCGCGTGCCCCAGACTGCGCCCAATGGATTTATGATCAGCGCCAGCCATTCGGACCGCCCCACCTTCAAGGTGAAGGAGAATCCAGAGCTGGGCGGCCCGTACACCCGGCTGGCGGTGGAGCGGTACGGCGGTATGCTCATCGCCCCCTGGCTGGATCGGCCCTTGTCTGTGGCCGGCCGGTGCGTGGTGGAAACGGAGGAGGGCATCCAGACCCGGCTGGTGAATATCGACCGGGATCTGCTGCTGATCCCCAATGTGGCCATCCACATGAACCGGGCTGCCAATGACGGCTATAAGTGGAATCCCGCGGTGGATACCATCCCCCTGCTGGGCGGCAAGGATGCCAAGGGCAAATTTGCGGCGATGCTGGAAGAAGCGGCCGGCGGCCGGGTGCTGGGACACGATCTCTATCTGTATATCCGCCAGAAAGCGGCATTGTGGGGCATGGAGGAAGAATTCATTTCCTCTGGGGCCCTGGACGATCTGCAGTGCGCCTGGTGCTGTATGCAGGGCCTCCTGAACGCCGGGGAAGGCAACAGCATCGGCATTGCCTGTGTATTTGACAATGAAGAGGTGGGCTCCTCCTCTTTGCAGGGCGCGGCTTCCAATCTGCTGGAGACTACCATCGCCCGGATCTGCGACAGCATGGGCCTGGACCGGCGGATCATGCTGGCCAATTCCTTCCTGGTCTCTGCGGACAATGCCCACGCTATCCATTCCAACCATCCGGAACTGGCTGACCCCAACAATGCGCCGGTGGTCAACGGCGGCGTGGTGCTGAAATTTAACGCCAATCAGCGTTATTGCACCGACGGCACTTCCGCGGCGCTGTTCCGGAAAGTCTGCGAAAAGGCCGGCGTGCAGGTGCAGACCTACTGCAACCGGGCGGATATGGCCGGCGGCTCTACGCTGGGCAACATCAGCCTGAGCCAGGTGGCAGTGCCCTCTGTGGATATCGGTCTGCCGCAGCTGGCCATGCACTCCTGCTACGAAACGGCCGGTGTGAAGGACACGCTGGAGCTGCAGCAGGCGATGGAAACTTTCTACAGCCTGTCGGTGACGGCAACGGAAAACGGTTTCGCAACGAATTAACCTATGAGCCCGGCCCGGTGCGGCCGGGCGTCTTTTGCGGCACGGGCAAATTCTGAAAAAAGTTGTCGAATTCCCTTTGATTTGTCGAATTATGTCGATAAATTACGAGCGATTGTTTTGGTTTTTTGTTGCAAAAAGCCAAGAACCATGCTAAATTATACATGTCGCAGCGAGGCACCCGGTGCCTCACTTTTATGCAAGGGGAAGACTTTTCAAATGACAGGAGAGGAAACTATGGAGCATTCGTTAACTGTATTTATTGCCGATAGCAACGAAGATTTTTGCGCCAGTCTGACTGCCGCATTGCAGCAGACCGGCGGGTATAAGGTGGTCGGCACCGCCGCAGACGGCGAGCAGGCTATTGCCCAGATCTGCAAGTGGAAGCCGGATATGCTGGTGTTGGATCTGATGCTGAGCAAGCAGGACGGCCTGAGCGTGCTGAAGGCGGTCAATGAGCTGGACAAGAAGCCGGCGGTGCTGGCTACATCCTGCTTTATTACCGATTATGTGTCCGGCGCAGTGGCGGCGCTGGGGGTGCGGTATCTGATGCTGAAGCCCTGTGATCTGACTGCGCTGGTGATGCGGATGAACGAGATTCGCGGCGGGGAGAGCCTGCGGGTCGTGTCCGGCCGCCGTATGGATCCCACCAACATTGAGGCCATGGTCACCGGCATCATCCACGAGATCGGCGTGCCGGCCCACATTAAGGGCTACCAGTATCTGCGGGAAGCCATTATGATCGCTGTGAACGATATGGATGTGATCAACGCCATCACCAAGGTGCTGTATCCCATGGTGGCCAAAAAATTCGACACCACGCCGTCCAGAGTGGAGCGGGCCATCCGCCATGCCATCGAGGTGGCCTGGGACAGAGGGGATCTGGATACCCTCCAGCGGTTCTTCGGTTACACCGTCAATTCCACCAAGGGCAAGCCCACAAATTCGGAGTTCATCGCCCTGATTGCGGACAAGTTGCAGCTGCAGTTAAAGTCTTCGGAAGTGGCGAATTTCTGACAGCCTTGTTGACACTTTTTCCGCAGTTTGGTATAATGACCATACCAAAGTAACGGGAGGAAGGAAACCATGGCAAAAGACAACTTCTATCTGCGGGTCAGCAACCGCACCTTTGAACATTTCTCCGGACACGGCTATGTGGATAGCGGCGGCCGCCCTGAGGAGTTTATGCCCCTGGGCAATTTCTGGAGTCTGCATCTGGGCGTGAGCGACACCATCCGCAATGAAGCCGGTGAGGCCATTGGCGTTCGCTTCAAAGACCGGGAAAGCGGCGAAGAATACGATGTGTACCCCGGCAAGGTGTACAACATCAGCGTATGGACCACGGCGGTGGATGATGACGGATGCCCTGAGGACATCTGTATCGACTTCTATGTGGAGATCATCCCCTGTAAAGAAACTGCCGAATAAAAGAATCATTCGATCTGCTCCTGCCCCCTCGGGCAGGAGCTTTTTGCACAAGGCGGAGGGGCTGTTTCTGTTGTTTTTTGCCATTGACAGAGCATAAAAAAGTAACTATAATGATAGTCGTAATACCATGCAAAAATCTGCATTTCCCAATACAATTTTGGCTGTTTCAGCCACAGGAGGTTTATTAAAATGGATGTATTAACCAGACTTGCAAATTCCATCGTCGTGCCTGTTGTCGTTCTGGACAAGGTGGAAGACGCCATCCCCACTGCTAAGGCTATGGCTGCCGGCGGCGTGGATACCATGGAGATCACCTTCCGGACCGCTTGCGCTCCCGAATGCATCAAGGCTGTGGCTGAAAATTGCCCCGAAGTGCTGGTGGGTGCCGGCACCGTCATCAATCTGGAGCAGTGCAAACTGGCTGTTGAGATGGGCGCCAAGTTCATCGTTTCCCCCGGCTACAGCGAAGAAGTGGTGGCTTACTGCGTGGAAAACGGCATTCCCGTGACCCCCGGCTGCGTGACGCCCACCGAGATCATGGCTGCCCTGAACCACGGTCTGAAGGTGATCAAGTTCTTCCCGGCCAATGTTTACGGCGGTCTGAACGCTATGAAGAACCTGTCCGCTCCCTTTGTGGGCGTGAAGTTCCTGCCCACCGGTGGTGTCAACGCCGGCGACATCAAGGAGTACATCGACGCCCCCTTCATCCACGCCGTGGGTGGCAGCTGGGTCTGCCCCAAGGCTGACATCGCTGCCGGCAACTGGGAGAAGATCACCCAGCTGTGCCTGGATGCCCGGAAGGCTGCCAAGGGCGAATAAGGATCACTCTGTAAATTTTATTTTTGAAAGGAATATACATCATGGCAAGAATCGTTACTTTTGGCGAACTGATGCTGCGTCTGCAGCCGTTCAACTATGAGCGTTTCGTCCAGGCCCAGAGCGTGGAATTCACCTTCGGCGGCGGCGAAGCAAACGTTGCTGTGTCCCTGGCCAACTATGGCATGGACGCCGCTTTCGTCACCAAGCTGCCTGCCCACGCCATCGGCCAGGCCGCTGTCAACTCCCTGCGCCGCTACGGCGTGGATACCTCTCTGATCGTCCGCGGCGGCGACCGTGTGGGTATCTACTACAATGAGAAGGGCGCTTCCCAGCGTGGCTCCGTGTGCATCTATGACCGGGCACATTCCGCCATCCAGCTGGCCAAGCCCGAGGATTTTGACTGGGACAAGATCTTTGAAGGCGCTGACTGGTTCCACTTCACCGGCATTACCCCGGCTCTGGGCCCCAATGTTGTGGAAATCTGCGAGCAGGCTTGTAAGGCTGCCAAGGCCAAGGGCATCAAGATCTCCTGCGACCTGAACTACCGCGGCAAGCTGTGGACCCGCGCCCAGGCCAATGAGGCCATGACCAAGCTGGCCCAGTACATCGACGTGTGCATCTCCAACGAAGAGGATGCCAAGGACGTGTTCGGCATCGAGGCCGAGGCTACCGATATATACGGCGGCACCATCAACCACGAGGGCTACAAGTCCGTGGCCAAGCAGCTGGCTGACAAGTTCGGCTTTGAGAAGGTGGCCATCACCCTGCGTGAGAGCCATTCCGCTTTCGACAACGGTTGGTCCGCCATGCTGTTCGACGGCGAGAACTACTGCTTCTCCAAGAAGTATGACCTGCACATCATCGACCGCGTTGGCGGCGGTGACTCCTTCGGCGGCGGCCTGATCTACTCCCTGCTGAGCGGCAAGTCCACCCAGGAGGCTGTGGAATTCGCAGTTGCTGCTTCCGCACTGAAGCACTCCATCGGCGGCGACTACAACATGGTCACCGTGGCCGAAGTGGAGAAGCTGGCCGGCGGCGACGGCTCCGGCCGTATCCAGCGGTAAGAGGCGGCTCATGGCGAACGACGAGCTGCTGCAGGAAGAAGAGTCCAATATCCTGGTGCTGACCGACGGCAACGGCCAGGATGTGGAATTTGAATATCTGGATACCGTGGAGTACCAGGGCAAGGAGTATCTGGTTCTGATGCCTGCTGATGAGCAGAGCAATGAGATCCTGATCCTGGAGATCCAGCCTGTGGACGAGGAAACGGAAGATTACCTGGCCGTGGAGGACGAGAAGATCCTCAATGCGGTGTACGGCATCTTCAAGGAACGGTATAAGGATATTCTGACTTTCGAGGATTGACCAAACAGAAAAGGCGGCTGCACTGCAGCCGCCTTTCATAGTTCTTCTGCCGAAAAAGGGCGCGTTGCAAAATACTGCAACACGCCCATATTTTTGTTATCAGCTGTGCCGTTTGGGATAGGGCAGGTGCTTGGGGAAACCCAGAAGATAATCAGCAGAAACATTGAAAAATTCGCAAAACAAGCGGATATCCTCCGTGCTGGGTTCGTATTTACCGCATTCGATATAGGAAACTTTCCGCTGGGTCATATTGACCGCTTTCCCCAATTCTGTTTGATTCAGTTCCCGATTTTCCCGGAGCAATCTGATTTTCTCACCAAAGGTCATTTCCATATTTCATCACCAAGGCCAATGTATCATAGACAGTAACTTTCTATTGCATTTTAGACGGAAAACATCTATATTATGAGTGGAGGTGAGAAATATGACCCGAGAACAGGCATTGTGGGTACGCAGTTTGACCGAGCGGGATATGGTATGCAAGCAACTGAAACAACGGTGTCAAGAACTGGAAGAGGATTATGAGCGAATATTGAAGGGCTTGACTGAGGAGGAGCGGACTGTTTTAGAACGGTATATTTCGCTGTGTGAGGAAATGGATCATCGGAGGCTGTGGTTGGTCATGGCAACAGTGGGTGATTCGTGAATCTCCCCTACGCAAGAGGGGAAAAGGGCTGGCGGCCAGGGGCCGAGCGGACGACCGCAAGGGCCGTCCCTACGCGGGGGAGGAGAATGCAAAAAGGCGCCTGTCCCGAGGGACAGGCGCATATTTTTGGGGATCAAGCCTTTTCCAGAGCCAGGGTGCGGGTAGTCAGGTCGCAGACTTCGGCAGGTCCGAAGTACTGGATGGCACCGGGGTAGGTGTAGCAGGTCTCCACAGCCCACTCAGCACGATGCTCGGCAAAATACTGGAAGGGCTTGCCGTCCAGCTCCACCAGAGCCTTGCGGATCACGGGCTTATCGGCACCGTGACGGCGCTCGATGTTCATCATCTTGGTGATGGGCATACCGCCGGCCACCCACTCTTCAGCGGGACGGTGCAGGTTGGAAACCTTGGACAGATAGCCGGTGTAGCCGTACTGGATCAGCATGAAGGCGTTGTAGCCCAGGGAGTAGCAGTAGTCGGCATCGAAGTTGGAGGGGAAAGCGCAGCGGCCTTCGTAACCGAAGAAGTGATGCTGGGCGGAGAACTTGCCCTTGTAAGTGCCGGCGGCCTTCCGGGCGGCCAGATTTTCCTTGACCATGGCGGAGAACAGCTTCTCGGACTCGATGAGGGAGACCTGAACATTGCCGTGGGGATCCCGCTCCAGGAACAGCTGCTGCTGGATGCTCTCGGGCAGGATGGCGAAGACGGCGGAGGACTCGGCGGTCAGGCCGTTCTTGATGAAGGCATACTTTTCAGCCCAGGAGGGAAGATCGTTGAAGGCATCAGCCTTGGCACCTGCCAGCAGTTCGTTGATCTCGGCGATCAGCACGGAGAACTCGGGAACGAATTCCACGATGCCCTCGGGGATGATGGCAACGCCGAAGTTCCAACCCTTGGCAGCGCGGGCAGCCACGGAGTCGGCGATATAGTCGGCGATCTGCGCCAGGGACATCTTCTTGGCAGCCACTTCTTCGCCGATGAGGCAGATGTTGGGCTGGGTTTCCAGAGCGCACTCCAGAGCCACATGGGAAGCGGAACGGCCCATGACCTTGATGAAGTGCCAGTACTTCTTGGCAGAGTTGGCATCACGCTGGATGTTGCCGATCATTTCGCTGTAGGTCTTGGTGGCGGTATCGAAGCCGAAGGAGCATTCGATATCCTCGTTCTTCAGGTCGCCGTCGATGGTCTTGGGGCAGCCGATGACCTGGATGCCGGTGTTGTGGGCGGCAAAGTACTCAGCCAGCACGCCGGCGTTGGTGTTGGAGTCGTCGCCGCCGATGATGACCAGGGCGTTGACGCCGTGCTTCTTGCAGTTTTCAGCCACGATGGCGAACTGCTCCTCAGTCTCCAGCTTGGTTCTGCCGGAACCGATGATGTCGAAGCCGCCGGTGTTGCGGAACTGGTTGATATACTCGTCGTCGAAGATCAGATAGTTGTCATCCAGCAGACCGCTGGGGCCGCCCTTGAAGCCGTACAGAACATTCTCGGGGTTGGTGGCCTTCAGGGCGTCGTACAGACCGCAGACCACATTGTGGCCGCCGGGGGCCTGGCCGCCGGAGAGGATCACGCCCACGACCTGCTTCTTGGCTTCCGAGGTGTTCTGACCCTTCTGGAAGGTGATCTCATTCTTGCCGTAGGTGTTGGGGAACAGGGCCTGGATCTTCTCCTGGTCAGCAACGCTTTCGGTGGGGTTGCCGTTCTTAACGGAGATCTCGGCGATGCCGTTGCGCAGCATGCCGGGCAGCTTGGGCTGGTACTGATACCGGGCGATCTGCAAAGGGGACAGTTTCATATTTAAAACACTCCTTATGTTTATTTCCGTAGGTTACTACGCTGTAGATTATACTCCATATTCCGGAAAAGGTAAATAGTTAAATCGAAAAATTTGTATTGAAATACGCAGAAAATGTGTTATAATGATAAACGAAAAAATGCGGACTTGGTCCGCTAATAAGAAAGGATTGATTCCAATGGCTCTTGTTACTACTAAGGAGATGTTTGAGAAGGCTTACAACGGTGGCTACGCCATCGGCGCTTTCAACGTCAACAACATGGAGATCGTCCAGGCCATCACCGAGGCTTGCAAGGAGGAGCATGCTCCCGTTATCCTGCAGGTTTCCAAGGGTGCCCGCGCTTATGCCAACCATACTTACCTGGTGAAGCTGGTTGAGGCCGCGGTCATCGAGTGCCCCGAGATCCCCATTGCGCTGCACCTGGACCACGGTGACAGCTTCGAGACTTGCAAGTCCTGTATCGACGGCGGCTTTACTTCCGTCATGA
Organism: Faecousia sp.; assembly: GCA_045580365.1. Lineage (GTDB taxonomy): Bacteria > Bacillota > Clostridia > Oscillospirales > Oscillospiraceae > Faecousia. Next base: position 13,280 of record JAZNNP010000050.1, on the reverse strand, counting down.
TCGACGCTTCCAGCAAGCCCTTCGAGGAGAATATCGAGATCACCCGCCGCGTTGTCGAGTACGCTCACGATCACGGTGTTGTGGTCGAGGCCGAGCTGGGCTCCCTGGCCGGCATCGAGGATGAGGTCAATGTTTCCGCTGAGTGCGCTTCCTACACCCGTCCCGAGGAAGTGGAGGAGTTCGTCTCCCGCACCGGCTGTGACTCCCTGGCTATCGCCATTGGCACCAGCCACGGCGCTTACAAGTTCACCCCCGAGCAGTGCACCGTCAACGAGCAGGGCATCCTGGTGCCTCCCGCTCTGCGTTTCGATGTGCTGGAAGAGGTGACCAAGCGTCTGCCCGGCTTCCCCATCGTTCTGCACGGTTCTTCCTCCGTTCCCCAGGAGTATGTGGCTATGGTCAATGCCCACGGCGGCAAGATGCCCAACGCCATTGGTGTTCCCGAGGAGCAGCTGCGCAAGGCCGCCGGTCTGTCCGTGTGCAAGATCAACATCGACTCCGACCTGCGTCTTGCCATGACCGGCACTGTCCGTAAGTACTTCGACGAGCATCCCGATCATTTCGATCCCCGTCAGTACCTGAAGCCCGCCCGCGCCAACATCAAGGAGATCGTCCGCCACAAGCTGATCCATGTCCTGGGCTGCGCCGGCAAGGCCTGATTGACCCCTATAAGCAATTTGGACTCCCTCAAATGAGGGAGTCCATTCTTGTTTGAAGGGCGATCTCTGTGCGGCGATATTCCAGCTCCTCACAAAGGGTAATGTAGCGTTCGAGAAGGGTGCGGTCTTCCGGGGATAGCTGTTCCAGGATTCGTCGGTATTCGGTTTCAAGAGCCAGGCAATCCGCTAAAAGTGTCTGATATACCCCATCACGTCGGGTCAGTTGTACTAAAAGTGCCGCTTCTTGACTGGGCATAAGCAATCACCTCCGCCACACTATACTCAATAAATTAGGCATAGTCAAGAACTTGAGCATGGAAAATAAGAGCGGTGATGAAAAGTGATCAGTTATAAGCCGTTCTATGAAACACTTTTTCGGAAAAACATAACCGAATACAATTTGATATACAAACAAGGATTCTCTGCCAATACCCTGCACCGGATCCGCCAGGGGAAGAATATCAGCACCAAAACCCTGGATGCGCTGTGCGAAGCGTTGGATTGCAGAGTGGAAGATATTATCCGCTACGAAAAAGAGTAAAACGGACACCTTCTTTCGAGGGTGTCCGTTCTTTGTATCAAAGTTCCGTTTCCCGGGTCTGGCAGGTGAAGAGGATGACCTGCTTGCCTTCTGCGGAATCCCGGAGGATGTCCATGGCAACGGCCAGGCGGGCATCGTCAAAGCGGACGAAAGCATCGTCCAGCACCAGGGGGGCGTCGGGGGTCAGTTCTTCGGCAACAGCCAGCCGCAGGGCGAAATACAGCTGATCCACCGTGCCGTCGCTGCGCCACTGGGCAGGGAGCAGGTTGATCTCGCCATCGGCGGAGGTACTGAGGAGAAAATCTTCGCCCAGCGTGATCCGCTGATAGCGGCCGCCGGTCATGCGGCTGAACAGCTCCTGGGCCCGCTGGGAGATCCGGGGGGCGAAGCGGCGCTGCAGCTGCTGGGTGGCGCTTCGGAGAGCATCCTGGGCCATTTCCAGGGCGTAGTAAGTATCCTCCAACCGCTGGATCCGGCGGTTCAGGGTGTCCAGCCGGGCGCGCATCTGGGTCTCAGAGCCCAATGTTTCGGATTGGCCCTGGTTCTGACCCAGCTGTTTATGGAGCTGGCGCTGCTGGGACTGTCCTTCCTCCAGGAGCCGGGCAGTTTCCTCGGCGGTATAATGGAGGTGATCCGGTGCTTCCGGGGCGGGAACGGGATGGACCATGCCCTGGAGCATCTGGTGGAGCTGCCGGCACCGTTCCACATCCATCCGGGCCCGGTCCAGGGCATCCCAGGTATCGGTTGCTTCGTTCCAGCGGGTGAGACACTCCGTGAGGGAGGCGTTGCCGGTCAAGGCCCGGATGCGCTCCTGCAGATCCTGCTGGCGGCGATCCTGGTCTGCCCGCTGGGCCTGGGCATCGGAGAAAATGCGGTCATACTGCGCCCATTCATCGGCGATGCGCCGGGCGGAATGTTCCCACTCCCGGGCGGGCAGGCCGGGGTAGCGGTCAAACAGCGTCTGCACTTCTTGGTGGATGCGGTTGGTACGCAGGATGCAGGCCACCATGACTGCAACGCCGGTGACGGCCACACTCAAGCCGCACCACAGAAGCCACTGGCTTTGCCAGATGCCAAAGGCCAAAGTAGCCACCGCCAGGGCGGCGTAAATGCCGATGAGCAGGCCGTTTTTCTTTTTCTGGCCTTCCAGGGCGGCGTATTGGGCAGCGTCGGCCCGGGCTTTTTCCGGGTCGCCGGCGGTTCGGGGGGGGGCAGGGGGGTCGGGCAGCTGAGGCAGGGGATGATCCTGGTTTTGGAGGAGTTCTTCCTGCAGAGCCTGGGCTCGGTCCAGGCAGCTTTGGGCTTCTGCCCGGGGAATCCGATTTTTACAATTATTTTCCAGAGCCTGGAAACGCGCTTCTGCCTGGCGCAGATCTTCTTCTGCCTGGGCAAGCTTTGCCTGCTGGTCCAGGGAGGCCTGGTAGCGCAGGGCAGCTTCGTGGTTTCGAAGAGCGGCCATCTGCTGTTCCAGCCGGTTCTTGGCGGCCTGGAGTTCCTCCGCCCGGTTTTGCAGATCGTGGAGGTCGGAAAGCTGCTTCTGCAGTTGCGTCCGGTCGCTTTCTGCCTGGGGGAGCAGGCCGGTGCGGTTGTGCCGGCATTTGTTTTTCAAGGCCTTCAGCGTATCGCTTAAGCGGTCGCCATCGTCGCTGTCGTCGCCGGTGGTGACCAGATTGTTCAGCCGACGGCGGAGGGCATCGTCCTGGGTCACCGGCAGGTCATTTTGCCGCAGGAATCCGGCCCGGACGAAGACGCTCCGTTCCACGCCCAGCAGCAGCTGGCCGCAGTTGGTGCCGTTGAGTTCCGGAACATCCAGGCCGGTGTGGGTCTCATAGGCCCGGAAATTGCCGAAGACCACCCGGCCCCGGGTGGAACGCTCAATGGTGATGTCCCGACCGTTCCAGTTTAAGTCGATGCGGCCGGCCATGGGCGCGCCGGACCAAGGGGCGTAGCGCTCCTTGTCGGCGATGGCGGCGGCGGTGGTACGGGCCCGGGTGTCGATGCCGTAGAGCATATTCACCAGGAAGGCACACCAGGTGGATTTGCCCCACTCGTTGGGGGCGTGGATGATGTTCAGCCCCGGCTCCAGGGTCAAGGTGGCGTTTTCCAGTTTGCCGAAGGTGGCGGTCATTTTGTAAATTCTCACGGCAGCTTCACCTCCTGTCCGTCCAGGATCTGGCGGGAGATCCGGGCGGCGAGTTTCGCCCGGCGGCGGATGGTGTCACTTTCGGAGGCAGCGCGTTGCTGCAGTTGGCCGAAGAAGACCCCCTCCAGGGTGTCTTCTCCCACGCAGCCCCAAAGATCCGGCATGGGCTGGGTCTCATCCCGCAGGGTCAGATTGGGGAACTGGGGGAATTGGGCGGAAAGAACGGTCAGATCCAGAGGATCGCTGTAGCCGGTGAAGGTGACCCGGTAGAAATCGTTGCTGCCAAAAGTGGGCAGAAGATCAGTAAGGGCGGCAGCGGCATCGTCGCCGGCTTCCACGGCTTCGTCATAGAATCGGATGGTATCAAGAGGGACGAAACTGGCCTTGACGCCGTCGCCGAATTCGGCGACGATCACGCCCTTTTCACCCAGTTCGTCAAAGCCATGGCCCATGGGACAGCCGGGCCAGGCGCACAGGGTGTCTTCCACGCGGATGGAGCCACCCTTATGGATGTGGCCCAGGGCCAGATAGGAAAGGCCGGATTGGCCGATTTGGGTTTTGGTCATGGGGCAGTAGTGGGAAGAAGCGGCCACTTCGCCGTGGAGCAGGCCGATGTGCCAGCGCTCGTGACCTTCCAAAAGCAGATCTTTCAGAAGGCCCGGGCAGTCCATGCTTTCGTAGCCTGCGCCGTAGATCCGGCAATCCAGGGCCGGGATGGCAAGGGAAGTGATTCGGGCGTCCTTGAAAATGTGGACATTTTGGGGCCACTCCTCCTGGAGGTAAGGGGAATTTGGACCGCAGAAATCGTGATTGCCCGGGGCAATGAATACCGGGATCTCCAGGCTTTCCAGAGCGGAACGGACGGCGGTCAGACTTTGACGGCTGTAAGGGCCGTCGAACAGGTCGCCGGACAGAAGAAGCAGGTCACAATGTTCGGTCTTGCAAAGCTTGGCCACCTTTTCCGGGATCTTCAGGGATTCCTGGCGGAGGGCCTGGGCATTTTCTGCGCTGTGGCCGGACAGGGGCGCGTCCAGATGCCAGTCAGCGCTGTGAAGCAGTTTCATCGTACAGATCCACCCTTTCTGCCTTGCGGCATTTTTTTGTTGCGGTGTCAATGGTGAACAGCACCGCTTCCATTTTTGTAGGGCCACCTGCCCATTGATAACGCTGGTACAGATCTCCCCGGAATTTCGCGACAGACAGATCCGGGCGGATGCCCAAAACGCTGTGCTGGGGGCCGGTCATACCCAGGTCCGTCACATAGCCGGTGCCGCCGGGAAGGATCTGGGCATCGGCAGTGGGCACATGGGTGTGGGTGCCCCACAGGGCGGCAATCTTGCCGCTGAGCATATAGCCCATGGCCAGCTTTTCGGAAGTGGCTTCGGCATGGATCTCCACCAGGGTGAGGGCATCCCCCAACTGGGGCAGGATCTTGTCCATAAGCAAAAAAGGATTATCCGGCGTGAAATCCATACTGCACCGGCCGATCAGATCCACCACGGCCACCGGGCCGGCTTTGGTATCGTAGATGGCCCAGCCTCTGCCGGGGGTTTGGGGGGCATAATTGGCAGGCCGGAGGATGCGGCTGTTTTCTTCCAGGTATGGCACGATCTCCCGACGGTTGAAGCTGTGATTGCCCAATGTGATCACATCGGCACCGGCATCGAAGATCTCTTCGGCTTGGTCGGGGGTGATGCCCACCACGGCGGCATTTTCACCGTTGACGATGACGAAATCCGCCCCGGTCTTTCGCTTGAGATACCGCAGGGAACGGCTGATCCGGTCCAGGCCGGGATTGCCTACCACATCGCCGACACATAATACTTTAAAGTCCATAAAGGGTTCTCCTTCCGGTGATCATTGCACGGAGCGGGCGTATTCCGAGGGGGTCATGCCAAATTTCTCCTTGAACTGCCGGGAAAAATGGTGGACTGTGGAATACTGCAAAGCGGCGGCGATCTGGGTGAAATTCATGGAGTTTTCCCGGATCATCTGCTTGCTTTCCTGCAATTTCAGACGGCGGATATATTCGCCCGGGGAAATCTGCAGGTGTTTGTGGAACAGGGCGGTCAGATAACTGGGGCTGACCTTGATGGCCTGAGCTACGCTGGGTACGGACAGCTTTTCCCGGATATGGGCGCTAATGTACTGCTGGGCCCGGCGAATGATCTCGTTGTCGGAATGGAGGGAATTGGAGGCCTTCAGTTTCTCGGCAGGGCCATCAGCCTGGCTCAGCAGGGACAGCAACAGCATGGTCAGCTGAGCCAGGATCAGATCGTTGGAGTAGGGGCTCATCCGCTCCTGCTCCCGCAGCCTCTGCTGCAGCAGCGTGACAGCGGTCTGAGGCGGGGAGAGCTTCCGGTTTAGCAGGGAGGAAAGGGATGCGCCCTCCAGATCAAAGGAAATAGTCACAAACCGGGGGGCGACACCGATATCGGCGTACTGCATATGCCACTGATCCGGGCCGTAGAGCACCATGTCGCCCTCGGACAAGGTCAGATCCAGGCCGTCTGCCACAGAGTGGAGCGTGCCCCGGTCCACATAGGTCAGCTCCCATGCGGAGTGAGATTCGCCGGGGAAGCAGAAACCCTGTTCCTTTTCCTGGTAGAAGAAGGTATACAAGGCGGTGACATTGAAAGAGGGACAGGTCCGCAGATCCCGGAGCTGCCCGGCGGGAGAGACTAGGAGCGGTTCTTCCTCCGCAGCATAATCTGCCTGGGCCTGATTCTGCCGGAAGGGGCAGATGCAGAAATAGACATCCGGGTGGAGGCAGACCGTCTTATCCAGATAGAAATCCTGAAACTGCTGCCCATCCTTACTGACGGACAGCACCGTCATTTCTGCGGTGCAGAACAGCCAGGTGTTCCCAACCGCCCGGTACACCGGGGCGGCATCTGCCGTGGCGGTGAGGGGCTTCCGGGGCAGATTGGGCAGAGCGGATTTGGAACGTTCCGAAGCCACCGTGCCGAAGCCGGAAAAATGTAAAGGGTTCAGATTACGGATCATATTTTGGACCCCCTGAAATAGAAAAATGGAGTCACTGTAGTGACTCCATTATTATATATAAAAAAGTTGAAAAATGCAAATGCTTTATCGCTGATATTCAAATTCAAAATTATAAATATCCACGGTATCTCCGTCTTTGATGCCCATTTCCTCCAAACGGGCAAACAGGCCGCTCTTGCGCAGAAGATGGTCAAAGTGATTCCGGGCTTCATAATCGTCGAAATTGATATTCTGGATCAGCCGCTCCAGCCACACACCGGTGACGACCCAAGTGCTGCCGTAGTGCTCGATCTCGAACTCTGTGGGATCGGCGGCGATCTCCACTACCTCCACATAATCCGGCTCGTAAATGGTTACCGGGGGCAGGGTGCGGAGCTTCTCAGCCACCACCCGCATCAGGTTTCGGGTGCCCTGGGTGGTGCCGGCACTGATCTCGTACAGCTCACAGCCGGCTTCCTCCACGACCTGGCGCAGCCGCTGCAGATTATCGGAATCCGGGGGCAGCAGATCGGTCTTATTGGCGGCCACGATCATGGGACGGTCCCCCAGATCCACGGAGTAATTGTGCAGTTCCTCGCAGATGGCGTGGAAATCTTCCACAGGATCCCGGCCTTCGCTGCCGGAAACATCTACCACATGGACCAGCAGACGGCAGCGGTCGATATGCCGCAGGAAATCGTGGCCCAGGCCTGCGCCCTCGGCAGCGCCTTCGATAATGCCGGGGATATCAGCCATGACGAAGGACACGCCTTCATCCACATAGATCACGCCCAGGTTGGGGAACAATGTGGTGAAGTGGTAGTTGGCGATCTTGGGCCGGGCATTGGAGGTGACGGACAGCAGGGTGGACTTGCCCACGTTGGGGAAGCCCACCAGGCCTACGTCTGCCAGCAATTTCAGCTCCAGGATGATGTTCCGCTCCTGGCCTTTCAGACCGGCTTTGGCGAAACGGGGAACTTGCCGGGTGGGGGTGGCGTAATGGGCGTTGCCCCAGCCGCCGCGGCCGCCCCGGGCGATGACGAAATCTTCGCCGGTGGACATATCCACGATGATGGCACCACTGTCCGCGTCCCGGACCACCGTGCCCCGGGGCACATCGATGATCAGGTTCTCGCCCCGCTTGCCGGCCATTTTCCGGCCCAAACCATTGACGCCGGCCTGGGCGGTATACTTGCGCTTATAGCGGAAATCCAGCAGGGTGGACATATTGTCGTTGACCCGCAGGATCACACTGCCGCCGTGACCGCCGTCACCGCCGTCCGGGCCGCCGGAGGCCACATATTTTTCCCGGTGGAAGGCAACAGCGCCGTCGCCGCCCCGGCCACCGATCACGGTGATGCGTACTTTATCTACAAACATTTCCATAGTAGCTACCTCCTGAATAAGGGGATTGTAGTGTCATAAATTGTTGTTTATGCAGTCTTCGTGTAAGGGCGACCCTTGCGGTCGCCCTTCGCCGAAGACGCAAAAGATCTCCCATTTAGGGCGACCGCAAGGGTCGCCCCTACGCGGGCTTGTTCTCATAAACAACCATTTATCGCACTGCAAAAGTCTTAAGAAAAAGGGCTGTCGCAGGTAGTTTGCAACAGCCCTTCGTTCTTAATACACAATCACTGCTCAGCGTAAACGGAGCACTGACGGCGGTCCTTACCCTTGCGCTCGAACTTGACAGTGCCGTCAACCAGAGCAAACAGGGTGTCATCCTTGCCGATGCCCACGTTGACACCGGGATGGATGTGGGTGCCTCTCTGGCGAACCAGAATGTTGCCGGCCAGGACGAACTGACCGTCAGCACGCTTTACGCCCAGGCGCTTGGACTCGGAATCACGGCCGTTCTTGGTGGAACCGCCGCCCTTATGGTGAGCGAAAAACTGAATACCAATCTTCAGCATGGTATTACACCTCCAAAACTTCGATATAATCGGGATATTCGTCCCGCAGACCTGCCAGATACAGCATCATGCCGGCCAGAACGGCCTGGACACTGTCCTCCTCGTCGCAGGAAACGGGGAGCATCAGGGTGATCCGGGCACCTTCGTCCTTGACCCTGACTTTTGCCTTGGCGCCGCACACATCATTGATGGTGGCTTCAGCCATGGCTACAACAGCGGAGATGGCGGCGCAGACGATATCGCTGCCGGCCTCACTGTATCCGCTGTGGCCGCTGACGGAGAATCCGGTGATTCTGTCGCCTTCGGTAAAAAATTCGCATCTAGTCATAGTTTCAATTACAGAGCGACCTTGGTGATCTCCACCTTGGTGTAGGGCTGACGATGACCGATCTTCTTCTTCTCGCCCTTCTTAGCCTTGTAGCGCAGGACGTGGATCTTCTTGCCCTTGCCGTTCTTGACGACCTTAGCCTCGACCACAGCGCCTTCCACAACGGGAGTGCCGAAGGTGGTGTTTTCGCCGTCCAGCACAGCCAGAACGGTGTCGAACTTGACAGTTTCTTCTGCCTCGACGCCCAGCTTCTCGACGAACAGGATGTCGCCCTCGGAGACGGTGTACTGCTTGCCACCGGTTACGATGATTGCCTTCATAATTTGTTTTCACCTACTTTATTTTGTGTAGTCTCGCTCTTAGGGCGGGTGCTTTTGCGCGCACCAACTTAAGCCCCTTCAATGCGGCTCGTCCATTTTAACACCCCAGGAAAGAAAAGTCAAGAACATTTTGCGTATTTTTCTTGCTTTTTTGCGGGTTTTTTGCTATAATTCCATCACTGAAAGGGTACGGGGAGGTGTCGCAATGAAAAGCAAATACTGGGCGCTGATCTTGGGCGCTGTTGTGGCGATTTGTTTGGTTGCCGGCATCTTTCTGTACAGCGGGAAACCCACGGATACTGCGGTCATTACCTCCGGCGGCGATGTGGTGGCCACGGTGGATCTGCGGATCGACCGGGAATTTACGGTGAGCGCACCGGGCGGCGGCAGCAATATTGTCACCGTCCGGGATGGGAAGATCGCTGTGACGGCGGCTACCTGCCCGGATCATCACTGCATGGGCAGGGGGTATTGTGCCGGCGGCACACCGATCGTGTGTTTACCCAATAAACTGGTCATTACTTTTGAGAAATCCCAGGAAGTGGATGGGGCCGTTGGATAAATTTTGTGCTTTTTTGAAAAAAGCTCTTGACAAAACGGAAAGCCCCATGTATAATGCATCATGCGCCTGGACGATTAGCTCAGCTGGCTAGAGCATCCGCTTGACGTGCGGAAGGTCATAGGTTCGAGTCCTATATCGTCCACCAAAGACACCCCGTTATCCTTAACCGGATGACGGGGCTTTTTTTGTGCCCGAAAGTGGAAGAATATACGAAACAACATACACCCCCGGATGCGGACGTGATCCGCCTCCGGGGGTGTTTTTTAGTCCAAGGGTTCATCCAGGGCTTGGGCAATATCTGCCCGCTGCATCGTCTGCTCCATCATCCCGAGCATCTTCTTCAAAGCTGCAAGCATTTCCCTAACGGCCGGGTTGTCTTGTTCGCCACTGGCAAGAGCAGTTTCCAATTCGACAATCTGTGCCTGGGTTGCTGCAAACATCTTCAAAGCATCGCCTGCGTTTCTGTACAGACGATCCCGCTGTATCAATACATCGACCGGGCAGTTGAACACGTAGGACAAACGGACAAGAATTTCAGCGGGCGGTTCGTTCCTTCCGCGCTCATAGGCACTATAAGTTGCCTGGCTGATCTCGACTTGCGCTGCAACTTCCTTTTGGGAGAAACCTCGTGCCTTTCGCAGCTCCCGCATGGTTTGGGCGATGATCTTCTTGCGATCTTCAACAGTAAATATGTTGTTATAGGGCAGTGCATTCTGATCCATAAACTTCACCTCGCGATCATTATACTACGTTTCGACGAATAATCAACAAAAAGTATTCAACGAAACGTAGTATTTACGGCGAAAGGTGTTGACAATGCCGATAAAATGGTGTATTTTAGCATAAAGACGTAAATACAACGAAACGTCAAAAAACAACAAAAGGGCGAATGTGAGATGACCGACCAGGTAGGTTGGTTCCGCCCAGCCAAAGGACGGAGATGCGAGAGCGAAGCGGCTCGCATGGGAGCGCGCGGTACCAGCCAAAGACAACGCGACCAGGTTCCCCGCGCGGTCCAACCGCACCCAAAGGGATCCACCGCACCCCTGCAAGCCTACGATTACCGACCAGGTTGAAATGCGGGCTGCCCAATGTCCGACTATCACCCGGCTTCGTTCGCACCTTGTCCACCATGCGCCCCTGCGCCCAGGTAGCGACTACCACCGCAGTACCATCCGGCCGCATCAGCGGCACGGCGGTTCTAGCCTTGCTCTCCGGAATAACCACAAAGGAGGTGATGATCCCGATGAGCGCAACTACAAAAACCCCTATTTCTAACAGGGGTTTGCCTGCACAATTTTTGTGCACACCCCCTTATTACAGACCACTGCGCCTTGATGGGGTCACTGCCTCCATTGATAATGTTCGCATGAAGTTTGTCTACACAAGATCTGTATACAACTTCGCTGACAACGTTCGGATCGACACGATCGAAAATCTGCTTTCCGATCTTACCTCGACATCTTTGTACATGGAGGGGCTTTTTGATATCCGGTATTGCCCCAGTAACTTCAAGGTTGGCAATTACGCTCACACGATTACATATAAGCATGGAGAGGACTTCTCTTTCGCGGTATTGGTCGGTCGATTTGATTACAAGGAGTCTAACAAACAGATCGCTGCTGAAGCGGTTATTGACTTTAACCCCAATAAGATCCCTGCACCCGTATGGCAGCGAATTATTGGCATTCTTGCAGCGCAAGCGGTTAGTGCTTCCGTGTTGCGTTTTGATCTTGCGCTTGATTTCCCAATCTTGAGAAACAACCTGCAACTTGTACAACGTCCAGGATCCAGGTATCAACTTCTCAGCGATGCAGACTATGTCAAGACCGAGTACACCGGAGAACGCTCGCACCACGCAGCGGTGAAGCTTTACGACAAGGCAGCCGATCTGCAGCTTTCTGCTCCCTTGACGCGGCTGGAGATCACCATTGAGAAGGGAAAGTTTAAGAGTCTGCAGCAGCTTATGCCCGACATCATTTCCCTTGCCCCTTTGGAGCTTTCTCTTGACTTTGAAGAGCTACCTCCGATTGTGCAAGCGATCATCATCCATCCCGACCTTTATGAACGCATGATGCAATCGGTTAGCCGAAACACCCGCACGGAATACAAGCGATTGCTAAAGGGGTACCACCCCCATGACAATAGTTTCTTCTTCGCGCCGACCGAGGATCAGATCGAGAAGATCGAAGCCTACGCGCGTGCCTACATCGCCGAATTGCCCACGGCTCACCTTCGACCGGAGGTGATTTCGTGACACTTCGTGAATGGATCCCTCAATGGCTTGAAGCCTACAAGCTTGGCACGATCAAAGTGCATTCCTACCATCAGCTTGAAATCCTGGTTCGTCACTTCCCGGACTCCCTGCTGGATGCCGAACTGAACGAGATCAAACCGATGCATCTGCAAAAGTTCATCAACGAGTTTTCCCAGGGTGCAAGTAAGTCCTATATGGACAAAATGCGCGTACTCATTCATTCGCTATTTGCGGATGCAGTGGAGAATGATCTTTGCGAAAAGGATCCTTCTGCCAGGCTGAAGATCCCGCAGATCATCGAGAAGCCCCGGGAAAGCTTCACCAATGAGGAAGTGAAGCAGATTGTGAACTTTGCCCTGGATTACCAATACCGCCGGATCGCTGTTGCTGTCCTGGTGCTGCTCTTTACCGGAATTCGCCGAGGTGAACTGCTGGGACTAAAATGGGAAGATGTGGACGATCACACCATCACCATCCGCCGCGGCGTCTACCAGGAACACGGCAAAGCTTGTGTAGAGGACTATGTAGTCAAAACGCCACAAAGCCTGCGTACGGTTCCCCTGGTGCCCGAGATCGCCCACCAAATCGCCACCTTGCCCCGCGTTGGTCAATTCGTGTTTGGGGCATCCAACGGCAATCTGTGGCATCCCAGGAACTTCTCCAGGGACTACAACAAGTTTTTCCAGGCTTTGCGGGATGTGTATCCCAACGTTCGTGACCTCACTACCCATTGCTGCCGTCATTCCTTCGCGACTCTTACCTTGGCATCCGGTGCTGATCTCCGAGTAGTACAGCAGCTTCTTGGACATACGGACATCAAAACGACTTCCCGGTATACGCATCCAAGTATGGATACTATGCAAAAAGCGGTTGCCGGGATGCGCGATGATCTCTTTCCGCCTGCGACAGACACATCGCGCCGTTCGTGATGACTCTGCTTGACGTGCGGAAGGTCATAGGTTCGAGTCCTATATCGTCCACCAAAGACAGTCACCGAAAGGTGGCTGTCTTTTTTTGTCAAGCGTAAGTCCGCTTGCAGTGGGTCAGGACATAGGCTCGAGACCTATATCGTCCACCAAAGACAGTCACCGAAAGGTGGCTGTCTTTTTTGTCAAGCGTAAGTCCGCTTGCAGTGGGTCAGGACATAGGCCCGAGACCTATATCGTCCACCAAAGACAGTCACCGAAAGGTGGCTGTCTTTTTTTGTCAAGCGTAAGTCCGCTTGCAGTGGGTCGGGTCATAGGTTCGAGTCCTATATCGTCCACCATACATGAAAAATCCGAACTACTTCACAATAGGAAGTGCGTTCGGATTTTTTGTTTATATCAAAGACATTACATATTGATGTTGCAGCCCAGAGGATTTTCCCGTCCTCTGGGCATTTTTTGTTTTATCCACACATTTGAAGCGATGCTGCTTTCCTCCTAAAATGAAGTCAGAAATAAACACAAGGAGGAAATGCGTATGCAAACAACTTTTGAAAAGCTGGGCGGTACATACCGGCAAGTGGGAGATTATCTACTTCCCGACATTGAAGTGCCGGAAAGTCCGCAGATCGGCATTTGGGGAGAA
>JAZNNP010000049.1:0-19195 GCA_045580365.1 Faecousia sp. | reverse complement strand
GTTGTAGCCCCTAATTGTCTTCCTAAGACCGGCTTGGCCTCCGACTTACTTCTTTCTTTCCTTCATTCTGGGGTCGCGGGTCATGAAGCCGGCGGCCTTCAGGGAAGCGCGGTACTCGGGGTTCAGCAGAACCAGAGCACGGGAAATGCCGTGACGGATAGCGCCGGCCTGACCGGAAACGCCGCCCCCTGCGACAGTAACAACGATGTCAACCTTGCCAACCAGATCGGTGGTGACCAGGGGCTGACGGACGACCAGCTTCAGGGTCTCCAGACCAAAGTAATCGTCGATGTCGCGGCCGTTAATGATGATGGAGCCGGTGCCGTTCTCGTAGACGCGAACGCGGGCCACGGAGGACTTACGACGGCCGGTGCCGTAAAAATACTTCTTCTTGCTCTCGTACATTCTAAGTTACCTCCAAATTAGTCCAGGGTCCAGGCTTCGGGCTTCTGGGCAGCGTGGTTGTGCTCAGCACCCTTGTACAGGTGCAGACGGGTCAGGGCAGTCTTGCCGATGTTGTTCTTGGGCAGCATACCCTTAACAGCCAGCTCCATGGCGTAGTCGGAGCGGTTAGCCATCATGGTGCGAGCCTTGGTCTCCTTCAGGCCGCCGATCCAGCCGGTAACCCGGTAGTAGATCTTCTGATCCAGCTTCTTGCCGGTCATGATTGCCTTGTCGGTGTTGATGACGATGACGTAGTCGCCACAGTCAACGTTGAGGGTGAAGTCAGCCTTGTGCTTGCCACGCAGCAGGTTGGCAACTTCAACAGCAGTGCGGCCCAGGGGCTTGTCAGCAGCGTCGATGACGTACCACTTGCGCTCCAGGGTCTCCTTCTTCAGCAGAGTAGTGGACATTCGGTGTTCCTCCAATTTATTGGTTAAAATATTTTGACAATTTCAAGTGTTTGGGGTACAATGACCTCAAATCGCTAGGATTTTATATCACATTCAAAATCAATTGTCAACAACTTTTGGGAATTATTTTTGAAAATCCTATGTAAACTTCAAAATACTCTCAAAAGCTCTTGAAATCTCACGAATGCTCACGCGGCATTTTGAAAAATAATTGGAGGAATATCCCTGATGCAGAAACTGATGGGCCTGGTTCGCCGCTGTGCGGAGGACTATCATATGATCGACCCCGGCGATAAGATCGCCGTGGGCGTTTCCGGCGGTAAGGATTCGCTGGTTTTGCTGCAGATCCTGGCGGGCTTGCGGCCGTATATGCATTTTGAACTGGAGGCCATTACCATCGATATGGGTCTGGGCATGGATTACAGCGGCGTGACCGCCTTCTGTGAACAGCTGGAAGTGCCCTATACCATCGTCAAAACGGAGATCGGCCCGATCATTTTTGACCATCGGAAAGAGAAGAATCCCTGCTCCATGTGCGCCAAAATGCGCCGGGGCGCGCTGAACCAGGCCATTTTGGACCGTGGTATTCGGAAACTGGCTCTGGGCCATCATTTTGATGATGCGGTGGAGACCTTTGTCATGTCCCTCATTTATGAAGGCCGCATCAGCTGTTTCCAGCCGGTGACGGACCTGGACCGGATGGGCGTGACCCAGATCCGGCCCATGCTCTATGTCCATGAGAAGACGGTGGACAATTTCGCTGCCCGGATGGGGCTGCCGGTGGTGGAGAACCGCTGCCCGGTGGATAAGACCACCAAGCGGGCAGAGATCAAGCAGCTGGTGTATGACTTGAGCAAGACCTACCCGGATCTGAAAGAGCGGATCTTCGGCGCGATGCAGCGGCTGCCCCTGCCGGAATGGGGACCCCAGGGACGCTACAAGCGCCCCAAAGACGAAGAAGAACAGGCGTGAGGAATTTCCTCACGCCTTTGTGCTTTCTGTATGATTCTTGATGACTTCCGCTGCGGCTGATCCGGCATAAACCAGCAGTGCTTGAGCCATAACCTGCTCAGCTGTTGCATTGTCCATTTGGTTTGCCAGTTTGCGATAGAAAAAATAGACATAGTCGGGAACGGTGATACTGGTTGTAATTTCCATAGGCGACCTCCTTTGCGTACATATATCGAGTATAGCCCGAACACGGGCAATTGTCAAGATGCGGAGGATGAAATAGTCTAAACACATACAGAAGAGGAGTATGTGTTATGATCGTATACAATAGACTTTGGAAGACCATGAAGGAAAAGGGTATTTCTCAATACAAACTGACCCGAGAGTATGGCATCAGCAATGGCCAGCTGGACCGATTGCGGAAAAACGAAAATGTCAATATGTATACCATCAATACGCTTTGCCGGATTTTGCAGTGCAAGATCGAGGAGATCGCGGAGTATATTCCTGATGAATAATGAAAGTGCTGTGGAAATGAATCCACAGCACTTTTTTATGCTTTCTCTACGGATCGGACGGTCAACATATCCTCTTTTACTGAAAAGCGGATATCATACCCTGCAAAGGTCAGCCCGTAGATCCGTTCCGGGTCCCGCTGATAGCTGGGCCGGGGATCGTGGCGCAGAACGCCGATGGCGGCCTGCTGTTTCTCCTGGGGCAGCAGCGCCAGCAGGGCAGGGGGGAAATCCACCTGAAGCAGAAATTCCCCGGCGGTGTCCGTGAAGCCGCCGGTGGCCTCCGGGTGGCAATCGCCGTAGGGGATGTAGGGCTTAATGTCGAAAATAGGGGTGCCGTCCAGCAGATCCGCGCCGCCCACATGAAGAACGGTCCCGTATTCTGCCGTATGCTCCACACCCAACAGCTTCACGCTGGAAAGACCCAAATTGTTGGGCCGGAAGGGGGAGCGGGTGGCGAAAACGCCCATCCGGGTATTGCCCCCCAAACGGGGTGGGCGAACCGTAGGGGACCAGCCGGTGCGCACCGCTTCGGAGAATTGCCAGATCAGCCACAGATGGGAAAAATCCTCAATGCCCCGCAGAGCGTCGGCGTTGCGGAATTCCGGCTCGAATACGATGGTGGACCGCAGTTCTTCCACCAATCCGGATTGCCGGGGGATGCCGAATTTGGTGAAAAAATCGGAATGCATCCGGGCAATGACCTGGATCGTTACATCCTGCATATCAATTCCTCACTTTCCGAAAACAGAAGGAGACCACAAAGATCAGCGCCAGTACCAGGCTGATGGCCGCGCCGGCAGAGTTGCCCAAATAATAGGACATCGCCAGGCCGGCGATACCGGAAACCAACGCAAACAGCACCGAAAGAAGATGATACTGCTTCAGATTCCGGGCCACATTCCGGGCGGAAGCCGCCGGCAGGATCAGCAGAGAATTGAGGATCAAAAGGCCCACGCTGGAAATGGTCAGCGTCACCACCACGGCGATGGCCACAGTGAACAGGGTCTGGCTGAGGCCCACCGGGATGCCCCGGGAGGATGCCAGTTGGGGATGGATGGCGGTGAGGGTCAGCCGGTTGCTGCAAAATACCCACAGCACCAGCACTGCTGCCAGAACAACGGCCAGCAGACCGATCTCCCCGGGGGTGATGGACAGGATGTCACCGATCAGATATTTATTGTATTTGGTGAAACTGTCGCCGCCCAATGTGGCCACGAAAATGCCCAGAGCCACCGCGGCGCTGGAAAATACACCGATGAGGGTATCCGCCGCTTGATTGGAGCGGCTGCGAACCCAGGAGAACAGCAGAGCAAACACCACGCTGAAGATCACCGCGGCCCAGATGGGCATGGTCATGCCGCACAAACAGCCGATGGCGATGCCGGTAAAGGCCGAATGGCCCAGGGCATCGGAGAAGAAGCTCATTCGCCCGGTAACGATCATGGTGGACAGCAGACCGAACAGAGGGGCCATCAGCAAAATAGCCAGGAAAGCGTTCCGCATGAAATTCCATTGCAGCATTTCAAAAGGCAGCGCCTGGCAGATGGCGTACCAGATACTCATTTGCCTGCACCTCCTCCGTAGTGGAATACCTGCCGGAATTCGTCCGATCCCAGCACTTCCCGGGGCGTGCCCAGTTTCAAGACCCGGTGATCGATGAGGGCCACTTGATCGGCGTATTTTTCCAGCATGGAGAAGTCGTGGGTGGTCATCAAAATGGACAGGTCATAGGCGTTACGGATCTCGTCCAGCATATCCATGAGGCCGGTCTGGCCTTCCACATCCACGCCGGACAGGGGTTCGTCCAGAATCAGAATGTTGGGCATGGGCTCCAGGGCCAGGGCCAGCAGCACCCGCTGCAATTCGCCTCCGGACAGGGTGCCCACCCGCTTGTCGATCAATTCCCTGCCGTGGACCCGGTCCAAACATTCCAGGATCTTGGCCCGCATGGCCTTGGAATGGCCGGTAAAAACAGGCCGATGGCTCATGCAGCATCCAAACAGATCCGCCACCGACACCGGATCACCGGGATCGAAGGCAGGGCTCTGGGGCACATAGCCGATCTTGGGCTTCTGACCCCGCTGACCGGGGGCGGAGAAGACGATGACGCCTTCATAATCCCGCTGACCCAAAATAGCCTTCAAAAAAGTGCTTTTTCCCGCGCCGTTGGGGCCGATGAGGGCCATCAGTTCGCCGCAGTGGATGTGCAGATTCACGTCCTCCAGAATTTGGTCGCTGCCGATCCGCACCCGCAGATTTTTTACCTGCAGACAACAGGAGTCGCCGCAGTTCATGCCGTGGAGGGATGTTCTCATTTCAGCGCCTCCTTTAAAGTGTTAATGTTGTGGTACATGGCATCAAACCAACTGTCGCCGGACATGGCCATGTCCAAAGTGTAAATGGCAGCGCCTGTCTCGGCGGCGATGATCTGCGCTGCGGAGCAGCTGCCGTTTGTTTCCGTAAAAATGGCGGCCATGCCATGCTCCCGGACGATGCCGATGATCTGCTTCAGTTCCGCGGCGCTGGCTTCCGCGCCGGATTCTTCTTCGATGGCTTTGACGATGGTCAGCCCGTAAGCCTCTGCAAGATAGCCAAAACCGTCGTGGAAGGTCACCAATTCATTGGTGGACAGATCCGCAAGCTGGGTTTCGCCGTAGGCTTGCAGGGCATCGATTTGGTCCAGAAGCGTCTGCAAATTTTGTGTGATTGTGATCCGATGCTCCGGATACTCCTCCGTCAGACCGATCCAAATATTGATGGCCATCAACCGGGCATTTTTCGGGGACAGCCAAATATGGGGATCAAACTCATGCAGGTGCCGATCACCATGGCCGTGGTCATGATCGTGGCAGCTTTCCAGGAGGGGAATGTCCCGGGATGCATCCAGGATCTTTTTGTCTTCCAGCACATCTTCCATGAACTCCTCCAGCCCTGCGCCGGAGAGGATGATCAGCTGCGCCCCTTCCGCGGCCCGAACCTGTCCCACATTCAGGGAATAATCGTGGAGGCAGGAGACATTCTCTGTCACCAGCCGGGTCACTGTCAGGCCCGTATCCCGGCACAGAAATGTGGTGAATTCATAGACCGGCAGGGTAGTGGCGGCAATATCCGCCGGCTCTGCCGGCTGTTGGCAGCCGCAGAGCAATATGGCTATAAGCCCCCAAAGGGCAAAGATTCGCTTCATAGCATGGTTCCTTTGTGGTGATTGAAATTGTTGTATACAGTGCCGAAGGCACAAAGGCTTCTCCTTGAGGAGAAGCTGTCACCGAAGGTGACCGATGTGGTGTAGGCTGCGTAGCAGCCGTCAATAACGCCGCCTATGGCGGCTACACCACACCCGGCCCTACGGGCCACCCTCTCCTCAAGGAGAGGTCTTTGGAAGCGTAAACGACAATTCACACTTCCATCATACCATATTTGTCAAGAAAATAAGCGGCTGCGAAAAGCAGCCGCTTTCGGATGTACAATTCTTAGTGGGTCTCGATCCACTCGTTGACCTTGGTCTTGGCCAGACGGATGATATCCTCAGTGGGATAGGGAGAGGCTTCGCCACCGCCAACATGCAGGAAATACAGGCCGCCGGGGGTCTGGTACAGATCCTCTTCGTAACCGGCAGGATCGCCGTAAGCGCCAACAATGTGCTTCTTGATCAGAGTAGCGGTCTCAGTATCGTACTCCTTCTTGCAAATGATCTTCTTCATCAGATGGACCTCCTTTCGCGCAAGCAATGCATGTATTATACATCTTTTGGTTCAAAAATCAAGTAAAATTTCCGAAAAAATAGAACTATTCGAGCAAAATCCTACGGTTTGTAAAGATTATCACGGGATATTTCCTTTGCGCATTGTGCATTGTGCATAAATAATATCCCCTCTTGCCATGTTTCGGGGGATATGGTATCATCAAACCAGGAGTTGATCACATGAAAGATATCCCAGTTTTCGACACAGAACATGGCGTATCCAGCCTGTTTTTGCGGGAAATTCCGTACCGCGGCCGGGCGCATATTAAGATCCGATCCTCTCAGGATCCGGAAAAACTTTTGGAAGAATGCGTCGCTTTTTGCCGGATGTGCGGCGCGGAATGGATCGACGCATCAGGGCACGATTACTTGACCCGCTATCCCTTGAACGCAACGCTGTACCGGATGCAGCGTTCCCGGGAGGGCCTGGGCGAAACGGATGCCTGCCTGTTCCCGGTGACAGAGGAAAATGTAAAGACCTGGCTGGACATTTATAACGCGCGTATGTCGGATGTACCCAATGCCGCCTACATGGACAGCGCCGACGGCCGGGAACTGCTGCATTCCGGCGATGGCTATTTTATCCACCGGGATGGGAAACTTCTGGGCATCGGCAAAGCCGCGGGAGATTTTATCGACACCGTCATTGCCGTGGAACAGGGCATGGGTGAAACGGTGGTGCTGGCCCTGTGCAGTTTGTTGACGGAAGAAACGGTCAACCTCATGGTGGCCGGGGAAAATACCCGGGCAGTACGGCTGTATGAACGGATGGGCTTTATAAAGGTAAAGGAACTGTCCCGGTGGTATCGTGTATTATAAGGAGGAAGGGTATGGAAGATCTGTATCTGTACATCAGTATGCTGGTGCTGCTGACAGCCCAGATCGGCTGTTTGTTTGCCGGGAAGGTTTGGGTCCGCCTGATCCCGACCCTGATCAATGTTGGACTGATGGTGTTTTGCGTGATCGCTTATGCCGTTAGCGGCTGGACGAATTGGGGCTACCTGATCTTGCTGTTGCTGCTGTTTGTTCTGCTGGCGGCCATGGGCCTGGTGTGGCTGATCTATGGCGTCATCCGCCTGACAAAAAAACAAGGGCGGTAAATGGTTGTTTATGCGGTCGCCCCTACGCGGGCTTGTTCTCCTAAACAGCAATTTACTTCCTGTCAATAAAAAACACTTGACAAGCGGTGATCCCTGTGCTATACTACCGCAGGTATCAAGCAAAAAGGCTTGACAGGAGGTTATCCATGGACGCCATCGAGATCGTTCTGCTGTATGATTATTATGGTGATCTGCTCACCGACCGGCAGAAGGAATGTTTCGAGCTGCGTTATTATCAGGATCTGTCCCTGGGGGAGATCGCCGCGGAATTGGGCATCAGCCGCCAGGGTGTGCATGAAAACCTGAGCCGGGCAGAATCGCTGCTGCGGAATATGGAAGCCAAAACCGGCTGTGTCAGCCGGGACCGTGCCTGCCGGAAAGCCGCAGGCACCATTCTGGAAGCGGCCATGGCGCTGCAGCAGAATGATGACCCCGCTGTGTCCGCTCTGGCAGAGAAGATCCTCTCCGCTGCCCGGAGCATGGAGGAGTAATCAATGGCATTTGAAGGCTTAACTGAAAAGATCTCCGCCACTTTCAAAAAGCTCCGCGGCAAAGGCCGACTGAAAGAGGCCGATGTCAAGGAGGCGATGCGGGAGATCCGCATGGCGCTGCTGGAGGCGGATGTCAGTTATAAGGTCTGCAAGGATTTCACCAAAGCCGTCACTGAGCGCTGCATCGGCGCGGATGTGCTGGAATCTTTGACCCCGGCCCAGATGATCGTCAAGATCGTCAATGAAGAGCTGTGCAAGCTCATGGGCTCCGATCTGAAACATATCAATATCAATCCCAATGGCCCCACCGTTGTCATGCTGGTGGGTCTGCAGGGCGCCGGTAAGACCACCAACGGCTCCAAGCTGGCCGGTCTGATGAAGCGCCAGGGCAGAAACCCCCTGCTGGTGGCTTGCGATATCTATCGTCCTGCCGCTATCACCCAGTTGAAAGTCTGCGGTGAAAAGCTGGGCATCCCCGTTTTCGACCGGGGCACCCAGAACCCTGTGGAAACCGCCAAGGAAGCCCTGCTCTATGCCCGTCAGCACGGCCATGACATGGTATTCCTGGATACCGCCGGCCGGCTGCACATCGACGAAGCACTGATGGACGAGCTGAAGAATATCAAGGCCGCCGTCAAGCCCAACGAGATCATGCTGGTGGTGGATGCCATGACCGGCCAGGACGCGGTCAACGCCGCCCAGAGCTTCAACGAATGGCTGGACATCGATTCGGTCATGCTCTCCAAGCTGGATGGCGATGCCCGTGGAGGTGCGGCGCTTTCTGTGCGCGCCATTACCGGCAAGCCCATCAAGTTTGTGGGTATGGGCGAAAAGCTGGAGGACATCGAGCCCTTCCATCCGGACCGTATGGCATCCCGGATCCTGGGTATGGGCGATATGCTGAGCCTCATCGAGAAGGCCGAAAAGGCATTCGATGCCAAGAAAGCCGCCGAGATGGAGGAAAAGCTGAAATCCAGCCGCTTCACCCTCCAGGACTACTACGATCAGCTGGTGCAGCTGAAGAGCATGGGTTCTATGGAGGACCTGCTGGCCCAGATGCCCGGCGGCGCCGGCCTGAAGGGCGTCAAGCTGGATCCCAAGGCCATGGCCCACACCGAGGCCATTATCCTGTCCATGACTCCCGAGGAACGGGAAAAACCCCACATCATTGCTGCCTCCCGCAAACGGCGTATCGCCGCCGGCGCAGGTCTCAAGGTGGAGGATGTGAACAAGCTGCTGAAATCTTTTGAGCAAATGCAGAAGATGATCAAGCAGTTCTCCGGCCCCGGCGCCGGTAAGAAAATGAAGCGTATGGGCCGCATGGGCGGCTTCGGCGGAGGATTCCCCGGCTTCTGAGTTGGTTCGTTAAAAGCAATTCGCTTTGCGATATAAAAATTTTTCAAATACTTTTGGAGGTGAAACTCATGGTTAAGATCAGACTGAGAAGAATGGGTGCAAAGAAGGCTCCTTTCTACCGCATCGTTGTTGCTGACGCCCGCTCCCCCCGTGACGGCCGTTGCATCGAGGAGATCGGCACTTACAACCCCATGGTCGAGTCCAACAACATCACTGTGGATGCTGAGAAGGCTCAGACTTGGATCAAGAACGGTGCTCAGCCCACTGACACTGTCCGTGCTCTGCTGAAGAAGGCTGGCGTGCTGTAATCCCCTGTAAGGAGTTTAGCGCAATGAAAGAACTTTTGCTGTATATGGCAAAGAATCTGGTGGATGATCCCGATTCCGTCACCGTTACCGAACTCGACTCCGAGGACGGCAAGGTGCTGGAGCTCCGTGTGGCCGAAGGCGACATGGGCAAGGTGATCGGCCGCCAGGGTCGGATCGCCAAGGAGATCCGCACCATTGTTAAGACTGTGGCTATGCGCACCGGCGAGAAGGTCACCGTCGAAATCGTGGACTGATGGATTTTGCGTGGCGTATGCCACGCATTTTCCGTTTTGTAACGAAAAGAGGTATTCTATGAAACTCGAATATATCGAAGCCGGTGAGATCGTCACCACCCACGGTGTCCGTGGAGAGGTCAAGGTGCTGTGCTGGCTGGATGATCCTGAAATGCTTTGCGAATTTGACCGCTGCCGCATCAGCGGAAAAGAATATACCATCGATTCCTGCCGCGTCCAGAAGACCTGCAACCTGGTAAAACTTTCCGGTGTCGATACCATGGAAGACGCCCAGGCCATGCGAGGCAAGGTGATCGAACTGTACCGGGAAGATATCGACGACGAAGTGATCTTCGCCGCCGAACTTATCGGTGTGGAAGTCTACAGCGACGGAAAGCTGATCGGCAAGATCAAAGAAGTGCTGGATTACCCCGGAAACTCCGTGTATGTGGTGCGGGGCGAGCATGAATACATGATCCCGGCGGTGAAGCAGTTCGTCCTCGGCGTGGATCTGGAGAAGAATGAGATGCAGGTGCGGATCATTGAGGGTATGAGAACCGATGAGAATTGATATTATGACCTTGTTCCCGGAAACCCTGGGCGATGTGCTGTCGGAAAGCATCCTGGGCCGAGCCCAGGACCGGGGCATCATCCGCATTGAGACCCACCAGATCCGGGATTATACCGCCAACAAGCAGAACCAGACCGACGATTACCCCTACGGCGGCGGCCGGGGCGCGGTGATGACGGCGGATCCGCTGTATCGTTGCTGGGAGGCGGTGTGCGACGAGGCTTCCGGCCCGGTCCATACCATCTATATGTCCCCCTGCGGCCATACCTTCAACCAGGCCGATGCCATCCGTTTGAGCAAGATGGAGAATATCATCATCGTCTGCGGCCACTATGAGGGCATCGACCAGCGGTTCATCGACGAATGCGTGGATGAAGAGATCAGCCTGGGCGACTTTGTCCTTACCGGCGGCGAGATCGCGGCCATGGCGGTGACCGATGCGGTGTGCCGTATGGTCCCCGGTGTTTTGGCGGATCCGGAGTGTTTTGAGGATGAGAGCCATTTCAACGGCCTGCTGGAATACCCCCAGTATACCCGTCCGGCGGTGTGGCATGGCCGTGCCATCCCGGAGATCCTGACCTCCGGCAACCATGAAAAAGTCCGCCAGTGGCGGCGGAAGCAATCCCTGCGCCGTACCCGGGAAAGACGGCCGGATATGTACGCCAAACTGGACCTTTCCTCCAAGCAGGACAAAAAACTGCTGAAGGAAATGGAAGAGGAAGATACACCCACCGATTGATCGGTGGGTGTTGCTTTTACTGTCGGTTGGTGGTAAAATAAGAAAAAGATCAATTGTTGTTTATGCTTCCAAAGCCCTCTCCTTGAGGAGAAGCCTTTGCGCCTTCGGCGTTGTAAACAATAATTCGTGCTGCCGAGGAGGATCGCTATGAATAAACTGGAAACCTTACAGCAATGGGTGGAGGAAAGCAGCCGTATCGTCTTTTTCGGCGGTGCCGGCGTCAGCACGGAATCGGGGATCCCGGATTTTCGCAGCGTGGACGGCTTGTATAACCAGAAATTTGAATATCCCCCGGAAACCATCATCAGCCGCCGGTTTTTCGAGCAGGATCCGGACTATTTCTTCCGGTTCTACCGGGAGAAGATGCTGCCCCTGGGTTTTGAACCCAACATCACCCACCGGGTCCTGGCCCGATGGGAAGGGGAGGGAAAGCTCTCGGCGGTGATCACCCAGAATATCGACGGCCTTCATCAGAAAGCCGGCAGTAAAAATGTACTGGAACTCCACGGCTCGGTATTGCGTAATTACTGCACCCGCTGCGGCAAGTCCCATTCGGCCGAATTTATCCGGGATGCGGCAGGTGTGCCCACCTGCGCCTGCGGCGGCATCGTCAAGCCGGATGTGGTGCTTTACGGCGAAAATCTCAACAGCCGGACCATGGACGAAAGCGTGGAAGCCATCAGCGAGGCGGACCTTTTGATCGTTGCCGGCACCAGTTTGACGGTGTACCCGGCTGCGGGTTTGATCCGCTGGTATGAGGGCAGCCGCCTGGTACTGATCAACCGGGATCCGACACCCTACGACCATGCAGCGGACCTGGTGTTCCATGACAGCCTGGGCGAAATATTCTCTCAACTATAAATGAGGAAGGGCACCTCCGCCGGGAGGTGCCCTTGGGTTATGCTTTTTTGTGTTCTCTGCGCCAGTTGGCCCAAAGACGGAAGACTGTGGATACCAGCACGATGCCTACCGCCATCAAACCGGCCGTGGAGGCGGTATATATCCCCGTTTCCGTAAACAGGGCCATGTTGCCCTGGACAGCATGGTGCATGGTGTAGTATACACCGGCGCCTGGGATCAGGGGGAAGATGCACACCACCAGATAGGAGATGGCGGGATATTTGCGGATCCGGGCCATGGTCTCGGAATACAGCGAGGCAAAGACGCTGCCCCAGAAAAAGCCCATCAATTCGTCGCCCAGAAGCTTGGTGGTGGTTGCGTACACCGCCCATGTCAGCAAGCCGCCCAACACGCATAATGTGCTGCCCTTTCCGTGGATGTTGAACAGAATGGTGAAACCCACGCAGCCCACCAGGCAGGCCACCGCCATGATATACCAGGGATGGGCAAGATCCGGAGCGCTGGCCGGTGTTCCCACCAGGAAGGATGTGACGCTCCAGGCCGTGGCTGTGCCCAGGGCGATGGCCATGGCAATGAGCAGCACCTGCACGATCCGGTTGATACCCGAATTGGTGTCGCCGTAGATGATGTCCCGCATAGCGTTGGTGAACAGCAGACCCGGCACCAGGATCATCAGCGCGCCGATGACGGTGGAGTCCGGATTGGGGCTGAGACCCAGCAGACTCATGAGGTATGCCAAAACTGCCATCAGGAAGGAGGCGATGATGGTGGAGAAAAACTGATTGGCCTTCAGCCGGTCCATCAGTTTCAGGATCAGGCCCACGGCAATGCCGCATACACCGGAGCAGAGGGCATCCATCCAGTTACCGCCGAAGAACACGGCAAATCCCGCCGCCCCCAGGAAATCACCCAGCAAATACCAGGGCAGGGAATAGGTCCGGCAGATCCCCTTGGTGTGTTCCAACCATTGCCGTCCTTCTTCCGGTGACGGTTTCCGGTTGCAGATGGCACGGCTCAATCCACTGAATTTTTCCACACCTTCCAGATCGTTGCCGTGGTAACCGATGCGGCGCATACGGGTCATGGGCTGACCCGGCACCGGCTCGATGCTGATGTGCATACAGTTGGGGATCACAAACACTTCGGCCTCCACGCCGTAAGCCTTCAGCACCAGGGACACGGTCTCTTCCACCCGGAACGTCTCCGCGCCGCACATGGCCAGCTCATAGCCCAGATCCGATGCCAGATCCAGCAATTTTGAATATTCCATCGCTGCCCTCCAAAGAGCATTTTTCTGCCAACAGTATACCACAGCCAGAAATAATTACAAGTGGAAATATGAAATTCCTGTGCCTTGACTAATGGTGGCCTTTTGACTATAATAGGGGAGAAATGCTAGAATTAAGGAGAAAAAACGTTATGCGTGGTATTCCTTCTTTGATTACCGACATTCGGAAAAAAGTATTTACGGAAGTGGCCCGGATGGCCTATGACGGCGGTGATTACGCCCGGGCGGAAGATCTTCCTTATATTATCGTCCCCGGCGATCAGCCCCTGCACCGGGAGTCCATTTTCCTGGAGCGGGCCATTGCCGGCGAGCGTGTCCGTGTGGCTATGGGCCTGGGCATCCGTCCGGTGCAGAGCCGCCATCTGATGACGGAGGGTATGGATGAAGCCGCCGTGGCGGAAGCGTATTATGAGCCCCCGCTGATCAATATCATCCCCTATGCCTGCCATGCCTGTCCCACCAACCGGTATGAGGTGACAGATCATTGCCAGAATTGTCTGGCCGCCTCCTGCCAGAAGGTCTGCCCCAAGGGGGCCATTTCCTTCGTCAACGGCCGCAGCTATATCGACCAGGAAAAGTGCATCAAGTGCGGCAAGTGCGCCAAGGCCTGTCCTTATCATGCCATCAACCATCTGGAGCGTCCCTGCGCCGCCGCCTGCGGTATGGATGCCATCAAGTCTGATGCCCTCGGCCGTGCCGTGATCGACCAGGACAAGTGCGTGGCCTGCGGCCAGTGCCTGGTGTCCTGCCCCTTCGGCGCCATCGTGGACAAGGGCCAGATCTTCCAGGTGATCCAGTCCATTCTGAAGGGCGACCAGGTCATTGCCATCCTGGCGCCGGCCTTCATCGGCCAGTTCGGTAAGCATTCCACCCCGGAAAAGTTTATCACAGCCATGAAGATGCTGGGCTTCGACCGGGTGGTGGAAGTGGCTGTGGGCGCCGATATGTGTACCATCGAGGAAGCCAAGGACTTTATGGAAAAAGTCCCCAGCCAGCAGAATTACATGGCTACTTCCTGCTGCCCGGCCTGGCATTCCATGATCGAGAAGCTCTATCCTTCGGAGATGGGCAAGATCTCCATGACCCTGACCCCCATGGTCTTCACGGCCCGGATGATGAAAAAGGATCATCCCGGCTGCAAGGTGGTCTTCGTAGGCCCCTGCGCTGCCAAAAAGCTGGAGGCCATCCGGGCGGATATTCGCTCCGATGTGGACTTCGTGCTGACCTTTGAGGAACTGCAGGGTATGTTCGAGGCCAAGAATATCGACTTTGAGACCATTGAAGGGGAAGCGGCGCTGAATGAGGGCACCGCTGCGGGCCGCGGCTTCGCGGTGGCCGGCGGTGTTGCCGGCGCGGTGGAGAATCTGATCCGCCAGACCAACCCCGATGCCCAGGTCAAGACCGCCCGTGCAGAGGGGCTGCGGGAATGCCGGAAGCTGATGGCTTTGGCCAAGGCCGGCAAGTACGACGGCTGCCTGTTGGAAGGCATGGCTTGCCCCGGCGGCTGTGTGGCCGGCGCGGGTACGCTGCTGCCGGTGGATCTGGCGGCCAAGGTCGTGGGCCGTTACCAGTCCGAAGCCAATACGGACAGCCCCCTGCAGAGTCCCTACCGGGACCGGGGCGAGAGCCTGGACTAATAATCTGCCGCCCAGGGCTTGCATATTTTGGCAGTTGTGGTAGAATAAACCGGTAAATAGTGGAAAGGGGGCGAACCTCATGGAATACAATGATATATATGATGAGCATCGCCACCTTACCGGCCGTGTCCATCGCCGCGGCAGCAGCTGGCGACCGGGGGAGTATGGCCTGGTAGTCTGCGTCTGGGTCTATGACGGTCAGGGCAAAGTGCTGATGACCCGCCGGGCCAAGGGCAAGTCCTTTGCCGGCACCTGGGAGAATTCCGGCGGTGCGGCCAAGGCAGGGGAGACCAGCCTGCAGGCAATCGCCCGGGAACTTTACGAGGAAACGGGCATCAAGGCTGAGGAATCGGAGTTCACCTTGCTGTGCCAGGATCGGGAAGGCCATGCCATCTATGATTTCTACGCCCTGAAGCGGCAGGTGGATCTTGCGGATATCGTCTTGCTGCCCGGTGAGACCGACGATGTGCGCTGGGCCACCTTTGCGGAAGTTCACGATATGATCCGCCGCCGGCAGATCTGTCGGATCATCGCCAACCAGTTCCGCAAGCAGGAGCCCCTCCTTCGGCAGCTTGCACAAGATTAAACGATAAATTTTGGGACATTTGGAGCCGGATTTGCAGTTGCAAATCCGGCTCCTTTTCGGTTATAATGAAAAAAAGCGTTTTGGGTGCAATAGCCCTAACGCCTTTTTTCTTTTTACAAGAATAGGAGGAACCCTCTATGATCGCATTGATGAACCTGCCCATCCGTCATGGTAAGACCCCCCTGCGGATCGCCCGGGGCCATTTTGCCACCAATCACAGCCATATCAATTATTATATTGATATCACCTTCCCCAAGACCCGTATGAGCGAGGCTAAGGATACCGCCCAGGAGCTGGTGTCTCACTTTGTCAATAATACCCCTGTGGATACCATCTTGTGTATGGATGGCACCGCCGTCATCGGCGCCTGCGTGGCAGAGGAACTGACCCGCAGCGGTTTCCGCACCATCAATGCCCACCAGACCATTTATGTTTTGGAGCCGGAGTACGGCATCAATAACCAGATGATCTTCCGGGATAATACCATCGGCATGATCCGGGGTAAGCATGTCTTGATCCTGGCCGCTTCCGTCACCACCGGCTTTACTGCCAAGCGGGCCATCGAGGCCATCGGCTATTACGGCGGCCATGTAGCCGGCGTGGCCGGTGTCTACCGGGCAGTGGATGAAGTGGAAGGCTATCCCGTCCGCTCCATCTATTCCGTCAATGACCTGCCGGATTACCAGAGCTATGACTACCGGGATTGCCCCTTCTGCAAGGCCGGTCAGAAACTGGATGCCCTGGTCAATTCCCACGGCTACGCATTGCTGTAAGCACCGATCATAAAATGAATGCCGCTGTCTGAAAAGACGGCGGCATTTTTGTAGTATCAAAATAAAAAACCGAGGCCATAGCCTCGGAAAAAATATCCATTATGGGGTTGACAAAAGGGGAGAGGTATGATAAAATGGCTTTCCATAGTGTGTTAGTATGCCCTACTGTGCCATCCTATCCAACGAGGCCATTCTAGCACATCTTGGAACGCCTGTCAAGCAGGAAGTTGAATAAAATCGGCAACTGCGCCGGGCGTACAAAAACCAGTAAGCAACACACACTACGGCGAAAGCCGAAAGAAAGGCTGTGATGATCCATATGGAAATGGTCAAGGACGTAAAGTTCGGCAAGACCATGCGTAAATCTTACGCAAAGTATGAGGAGATCCTGGAAATCCCCAACATGCTGAAGATCCAGAAGGATTCCTACCAGTGGTTCCTGGATGAGGGACTGCGGGAGGTATTCAAGGATGTCGGTACGATCACCGACTTCTCCGGCAAACTGGAGCTGAGCTTCCTGGATTACTCCATGAACGAGCCCCCCAAGTACACCATTGAGCAGTGCAAGGAGCGGGACGCCACCTATGCCAAGCCCATCAAGGTCCGTGTGCGCCTGCGCAACACCGAGACCGACGAGATCAAGGAACAGGAAATCTTCATGGGCGATTTCCCCATCATGACCAACGGCGGCACCTTTGTCATCAATGGCGCCGAGCGTGTCATCGTTTCCCAGATCGTCCGCAGCCCCGGTATGTACTATACCCACGAGGTGGACAAGGCCGATCAGCATACCTACACCGCCACCGTTATCCCTTACCGCGGTGCATGGCTGGAGTATGAAACCGACAACTCTGATGTGTTCTGGGTCCGTATCGACAAGAACCGCAAGTTGCCCGTCACCTGTCTGATCCGCGCCATGGGCGTGCAGACCGATGAGGAGATCAAGGCTATGTTCGGCGAGGATGCCCGTATCCTGGCTACTCTGGAAAAGGATCCCTGCAAGACCCGGGAGGAGTCTCTGTTGGAGATCTACCGCCGCCTGCGTCCCGGCGAGCCTCCCACGGTGGAGACGGCCATCGCGCATCTGGAAGGTCTGCTGTTCGACGCACACCGCTACGATGTGTCCAAGGTTGGCCGTTACAAGTTCAATAAGAAGATGGACATCTGGTCCCGCCTGAGCGGCCAGGAGCTGGCTGAGCCCATCGTTGATCCCATGACCGGTGAAGTTCTGGCCGAGGCCGGCGATTTCATCACCCGGGATATGGCCCACGCTTTCAGCGACAAGGGCGTCAACGAAGCCTCTGTCAAGGTGGGCGACAAGAGCGTGAAGATCCTGTCCAACGGCATGGTCAACATGGCCAACTTTGTGGACTTTGATCCCGCCCAGTTCGGCATCAAAGAGAAGGTCCGCTTCTCCGTGCTGAAGGAAATGCTGGACACCGTTCCCGCTGACGGCTGGGAAGAAGCCATTGCTGAGCGTATCGACGATCTGATCCCCAAGCACATCATCGTGGACGACATCATGGCCTCCATCAACTATCTGAACTGCGTGGCTATGGGTGTCGGCGTTGCTGATGATATTGACCACCTGGGCAACCGCCGCCTGCGCTGCGTGGGCGAGCTGCTGCAGAACCAGTTCCGCATCGGCTTCAGCCGTCTGGACCGCGTCATCCGCGAGCGTATGACCGTCCAGGATCTGGATGCTGTCACCCCCCAGAGTTTGATCAATATCCGTCCGGTCACCGCTGTCATCAAGGAGTTCTTCGGTTCCAGCCCCCTGAGCCAGTTCATGGACCAGAACAACCCCCTGGCCGAGCTGACCCACAAGCGCCGTCTATCCGCTCTGGGCCCCGGCGGTCTGAGCCGCGACCGCGCCTCCTTCGATGTGCGTGATATTCACTACACCCACTATGGCCGTATGTGCCCCATCGAGACCCCCGAAGGTCCCAACATCGGCCTGATCAACTATCTGGCTACTTTCGCCAAGATCAATGAGTACGGCTTCGTGGAAGCCCCCTACCGCAAGGTGGACAAGGCCACCGGCAAGGTCACCGATATCGTCGAGTATATGACCGCTGACGTGGAAGATGACTTCTACATCGGCCAGGCCAACGAGCCCCTGGACGAAAACGGCTGCCTGGCAAATGCCCGTATCACCTGCCGTCACCGCAATGAGATCATCGAAGTGGACCGCCATGTGATCGATTATATCGACGTGTCTCCCAGAATGATGATCTCCATCGCAACTTCTTTCATTCCCTTCCTGCAGAACGACGACGCAAACCGCGCACTGATGGGCGCCAACATGCAGCGTCAGGCCGTGCCTCTGCTGACCACCGAGCCTCCTGTCGTTGCCACCGGCATCGAGCATAAGGCCGCTCTGGACTCCGAGGTCTGCATCAAGTCCACCAAGGCCGGTACCGTTACCGCCGTTTCCGCCACCAACATTACCATTAAGTATGACGATGGCGAGGTGGAGACCTTCACGCTGACCAAGTTCGCCCGTTCCAACGCCGGCACTTGCGTCAACCAGCGTCCCATCGTGGTGGTGGGTGAGCACGTGGAAGCCCAGCAGATCATTGCGGACGGTCCTTCCTGCTCCGGCGGCGAAGTGGCCCTGGGTAAGAACGTTCTCATCGGCTTCGTCACCTGGGAAGGCTACAACTACGAGGACGCCATTCTGCTGAACGAGCGTCTGGTGAAGGAAGACGTCTTTACTTCCATCCACATCGAGGAGCACGAGACCGAAGCCCGGGATACCAAGCTGGGACCCGAGGAGATCACCCGTGATATCCCCAATGTGGGCGAAGATACCCTGAAGGATCTGGACGAGAACGGTATCATCCGTATCGGCGCCGAGGTCCATTCCGGCGATTACCTGGTCGGTAAGGTCACCCCCAAGGGTGAGACCGAGCTGACCCCCGAGGAGCGCCTGCTGCGGGCCATCTTCGGCGAAAAGGCCCGCGAAGTCCGCGATACTTCTCTGAAGGTCCCCCATGGTGAGAGCGGCATCGTTGTGGATGTCAAGGTCTTCACCAAGGAGAATTCCGATGAGCTGGCTCCCGGCGTTACCAAGTCTGTCCGCGTCTATATTGCCCAGAAGAGAAAGATCTCCGTGGGCGATAAGATGGCCGGCCGTCACGGTAACAAGGGCGTCGTTTCCCGGGTCCTGCCCGAGGAAGATATG
>JAZNNP010000048.1:0-39496 GCA_045580365.1 Faecousia sp. | reverse complement strand
GAATGACCTGGAAGGATTTGCCCGGGAGGATCCCCCCCCTCCCCCCGCCTTTTTTCCCGATTTTGATGTATAAAAAGACCCGGCCGCGGCCCAAAGGCAGCGGCCGGATTTCGTTGGGATTATTCGTCGGCGTGCTCCTCGATGATGGAGGAGATCAGAACCGGCTCTTCTTCGATCAGCGCGTCGGACAGGGCGTTGATGATCTCTTCGTCCTTCCGCTTGCCGCCGGTGACGAGCTTGACCACCAGGGCGGCGATCAGCAGCGCCAGGCTGCCGCCAAACACACCCAGAGTCATGGGAGCGCTTTGGGTCAGCGCAGCCGTCACAGCCCGGCCGATCAGTGCCGTGTCGCCGGTGAACAGAGCCAGCCAGGCTTCACCCATGGCCAGGGCGCAGCCGGTGACCAGTGCGGCAGGCAGGGAAGCCAGCAGCAGGGGCATGCCGCAGCTGTAAAGGCCCCGGGCCAGCCACTTCAAATTCAGCACAATGATCAGCGCAATGCAAACCAGGCTCACCGCCAGGCAGATCAGCACAGGCGTGCCGGAAGCGCAGGTGCGCAGCTTCGCCAGCAGCTGATCGATGACCTGCAGAGCGGTCTCGTCGGTCACAGTACCCATAACCACAGCGGCAAGACCCTGTTCCTGAACCTGGCCCACAAATTCATGCTCGTTGACCATGGCTGTTACAGCGTTCAAAACCTCATCGGTCAGTTCTGCTTCAAAGTGGGTTTTGATCACTTCGGTATTCTCTTTCAGCAGGGCGGAGACCGCTTCACCGCTGATGGTGGCAGTGTTCTCCCCGTGGAGCAGATCGCTGATCAGGCAGGCACCCAGCTCTGCCACAGCGTCTTTGATGGTGGATTCATCCACAAAGGCCTGCATATCCTCCAGGCCGAAGGTTTCTTCACCGCCCAGCCGGTCGCCAAATTCGGCCATTACGGTATCATACAGAAATTGAACCAGCAGATCGTCGCTTTGGTCGGGGGCCAGGATACTCTGGCGGATCAGGGTGGTCATATTGTCCTTCTGAAGGATCATCTGGGTCGTACCCAGCAGCAGGGCAGCGCCTGCGCTGCAGAATAAGACAAGACTCAGCAAAAAGGTCAAAATACGGACCCATACAGCCGGTTTGGTGCGTTTGGTCATGATCGTTTCCCTTCTTTCTTCCGGATAAAACCATTCTACCGAAAAAGTGTATAAATGTCAAATGTTGTTATGGATTCCAGCGTTATTTCTGAAACGCCGGTATCCCCGGGGAGGGGATATCTGAAAATTCGTGGCAAAAACCGACAAATCCTAATTGACATTCGACTAGTAAACGGGTAGAATATTATCGATACACTATGCGCTCGTATGCTTTTGCTGGGCGCGCATTGCAATTCTATCAATTAGGAGGATACAAGTTTGAAGGATTGGGCATTTACAACGACCATCGAGGAGATGGAAGCTGCAACCAACCAGTTGCTGGAAACCGCAACCAAGGTTGGCGCTGACACCTGGCAGCAGCGCGTCAAGAACCAGACTCCTCACTGCGGCTTCGGTGAAGCAGGTACCTGCTGCCGAATCTGCTCCATGGGCCCCTGCCGCATCACCAAGAAGGCACCCCGCGGCATCTGCGGCTGCGATGTGCACGGCATCGTCGCCCGTAACTACCTGCGTTTCACTGTGGGCGGCACCGCTGCACACTCTGACCACGGCCGTGAGATCATGCATACCCTGCACCAGACCCGCGAGGGCGGCAACTATCAGATCAAGGATGCTGAGAAGCTGCTGCGCATCGCCAAGGAGTGGGGCGTGGAGACCGAAGGCAAGGACATTTACGATCTGGCGCATGAGATGGCTGAGATCGGCCTGCTGGAGTACGGCTTCCCCTTCGGCGAGCAGAAGTTCGCCCAGCGTGCCCCTGAGCACACCAAGCAGCTGTGGAGAGAGCATGAGATCATGCCCCGGGCCATTGACCGGGAAATCGCCACTGCTATGCACATGACCCACATGGGTAACTCTTCCCTGGCAGAGGCGCTGATCCGTCAGTCCCTCCGTGCCGGCCTGTCCGACGGCTGGGGCGGTTCCATGATGGGCACC
Organism: Faecousia sp.; assembly: GCA_045580365.1. GTDB lineage: Bacteria > Bacillota > Clostridia > Oscillospirales > Oscillospiraceae > Faecousia. The sequence continues at coordinate 37,415 of JAZNNP010000048.1, read as the reverse complement.
GAGTTCTCCGACGTCATGTTCGGCACCCCCCGTCCCATCGACACCGAGGCCAACATCGGCGTCATGGAGAAGGACAACGTCAACATCGTGGTCCACGGTCACGATCCCTCCCTGTCTGAGATGATCGTCCACTACGCCAACGATCCCGAGATGATCGCCTACGCCAAGAGCCTGGGCGCCAAGGGTATCACCGTTTCCGGCGTCTGCTGTACATCCAACGAAGTCACCATGCGTCACGGCATCCCCATGGCCGGGAACTATCTGAACCAGGGGAACGTGGTTCTGACCGGCGCCTGCGAAGCCATCGTCGTAGACGTGCAGTGCATCTTCCCTGCACTGGGCCCCCTGTCCAAGTGCTTCCACACCAAGTTCATCACCACTTCTCCCATCGCCCGGATCCCCGACTCCGAGTTCATCCAGTTCTCCGTGGAGTCCGCCGGTGAGTCTGCCAAGGCGATCGTGAAGATGGCTATTGAGAACTTCCAGAACCGCAATCAGGATCTGGTCAATATCCCCAACCAGAAGCAGAAGGCCCGGGTGGGTTACTCTGTCGAAGCCATCAAGAAGGTTCTGGACGGCGTTGCCAACTCCCAGCTGGATGAGTTCGGCACCACCAAGCCTCTGGTTGAGTGTGTCCACTCCGGCGTTATCCGCGGCGCTGTGGCCATGGTCGGCTGTAACAACCCCAAGGTCCGTCCCGACACCGCTCACATCAGCCTGATGAAGAAGATGCTGGAGAATGACATCATCGTCATTACCACCGGCTGCTCCGCCCAGGCTGCTGCCAAGGCCGGTCTGATGGATCCCGAGAAGGCTAAGGAATACTGCGGCGCCGGTCTGAAGCGCGTGTGCGAACTGGCAGGCATTCCTCCTGTGCTGCACATGGGCTCCTGCGTGGACATCTCCCGTATGATGGTCCTGGCTTCCGATATCGCCAAGGACTGGGGCATCAACATTTCCCAGGTTCCCGTGGTTGGCTGCGCTCCCGAATGGATGTCCGAGAAGGCCGTTTCCATCGGTAACTACGTTGTGGCTACCGGTATCGAAACCTTCCTGGGCGTGGATCCCTATTCCAAGGGCTCCGAGGAAGTCACCCGCCTGCTCCAGGGCGAGGACGGCATCAACCAGTGGGTCGAAGCCAAGTTCGTCGTGGATACCGATATCGAGGCTCTGGGCGACAAGATGATCGCCTGCATCGAGGCCAAGCGCGACGCTCTGGGCATCTGATCGGTGGATCTTTTGCCGATTGCATTGAAGGATCTGTTCCCGGATGCACATTAACTATTTGAGGTTTATTCAATGAAACTAGCGATTACCGGCAAGGGCGGCGTGGGTAAGACCACCCTGTCCTCCACACTGGCCCGGCTCTATGCCGACGAAGGGCGCACCGTCCTGGCGGCGGATGTGGACCCGGATGCCAACCTGGGCCTGGCCCTGGGTTTGACCCAGGAAGAAGTGGATGCCATCACCCCCATCTCCCGGATGCGTGACCTGGTTGAGGAGCGCACCGGCGCCAATGCTACCAACAAGTTCTTCAAGCTCAATCCCTATGTGGCGGATATCCCCGATACTTTCGCCCGGGATATTAACGGCGTGAAACTGTTGGTCATGGGCACGGTGGACCTGGGTGGCAGCGGCTGTGTCTGTCCGGAGCATGTGATGCTCAAGGCGGTGCTTTCCAGCTTGACTTACCGTAAAAATGATGTGGTCATCATGGATATGGAAGCAGGATTGGAGCATCTGGGACGGGGCACTGCAGCCAATATGGACCAGTTCATCGTGGTCATCGAGCCCGGCGCCCGGAGCGTCCAGACTTATCACAATGTGAAGCGTCTGGCTTCGGATCTGGGTGTCAAGAGGGTCCGGGTGGTGGCCAACAAGATCCGGGATCAGCGGGATGAAGATTTCATCCGCAGTGTGATCCCTGCCGAGGATCTGCTGGGCTTCATCCATTATAACCCCGAGATCATGGATGCTGACCGCAACGGTCAGTCTCCCTATGATCATTGCCCCGCGGCCATTGAAGAGATCCGGAAGATCAAAGAAATTCTGGATCGTGACTAAATAATACAGGAGGAAATACTGTGACACTTTTTGACAGAGTTTTCGGCGGTAACGACTACAACTACCAGCGTACCGTTGCTGCGATCGATCAGGCCATCGCCACCTACGGCGAGAGCGAGCCTGTGGCGTTCCCCGACACTGCTTATAACCTGCCTTGCTACTACGGCATCACCGGCAAGAAGATCAATAACCTGGGCGAACTGAAGGCCGCCCTGGAAAATGACATCAAGCCCATGATGACCCGCAACAAGCGTCTGCAGGATGCTTTCGACAGCGGCGTTGCTTCCGCCCTGTGCGCAGAGTTCCTGGAGGTGCTGAAGTACCTGCATGGCGCTACCCCCTATGCTGAGCCCGAAATGGGCCACCTGACCGACGCCTTCGTCCGTAATCTGGGCGTGCCCCTGGTTACCGGCGATATCCCCGGCGTGGCGGTCATCATCGGCGGCGCTGAGAATCCCGAAGAGACTGTGGCGCTGGCCAAGTCCTACCAGGCCCAGGGTATCCTGGTCACCCTGACCGGCGATTCCATCCGTCATTGCTTTGATGCCGGCATGAAGCTGGGCGAGAATGTCCGCGTCGTGCCCCTGGGCTTCGAGATGCAGTCCGTCATCCACGTGGTTTCCGTGGCTGTCCGTGCCGCTCTGATCTTCGGCAACGTGACCCCCGGTGACTACAAGACCCTCTACAAGTACACCATGGACCGCGTCCGCGCGTTCGTCAATGCTTACAAGCCCCTGTCTGACGAAATTGTTTCCTACGGCGCCGGCGCCATCTGCCTGGGCTTCCCCGTCATCTCCAACGAGACCGAGAATATGTTCCGGGTGCCCAAGAGCCTGATCCAGCAGCTGGATACCGAGAAGTGGAATGCCACCTCTCTGGAAGCCCGCGACATCAAGCTGAAGATCACCAAGATCGACATTCCCGTGGCCTTCGCCACCGCTTTCGAAGGCGAGATCATCCGCCGCGGCGATATGCAGGTGGAAGTGGACGGCTCCCGCGTGGACTGCTTCGAGCTGGTGCAGACCTGCGAAGCTTCCGCTATTGAGGATCACAAGATCACCGTCATTGGCCCCGAGATCGATCAGATCCCCGTGGGCTCCAAGATCAGCCTGAGCTACACCGTCAAGGTGGCCGGCAAGGCGATGCAGCCCGACTTTGAATCCGTTATGGAGCGTAAGTTCCACTCCTGGATCAACTGCATTGAGGGCGTGATGCACACCGGTCAGCGTGATATGATCCGCGTCCGTGTCAGCAAGGCCGACTTCGAGGCCGGCTTCCGCTTCAAGCACATCGGTGAAGTGCTGTATGCCAAGGTCAAGAGCGAGTTCGAGGCCGTTGTGGACAAGTGTGAAGTCATCATCGTTGTGGATGCCGAGCAGAACAAGGCTCTGCGCGCCCACGCCAACGAGGTCTTCAATGCCCGTGACGCCCGTCTGTCCTCCATGACCGACGAGTCTGTGGATGTGTTCTACACCTGCATCATGTGCCAGGCCTTCTCTCCCAGCCACGTTTGTATCGTCACGCCCGAGCGTCTGGGTCTGTGCGGTGCTGTGTCCTGGCTGGACGCCAAGGCCACCAAGGAGCTGGATCCCGAGGGTCCCTGCCAGATCGTTCCCAAGGAGCGCTGCATCGACGAGGCCCTGGGCCGTTATGAGGACGTGGACGAGGCCATCCTGAAGTACTCCCATGGCGCTCTGGAGCACGTGACCCTGTACTCCCTGTTCCAGGATCCCATGACTTCCTGCGGCTGCTTCGAGTGTATCTGCGGTGTGGAGCCCTGCTCCATGGGTGTCGTCATCACCTGCCGTGAGCACGCCGGCATCACCCCCCTGGGCATGAGCTTCTCCGAAATGGCTTCCATGACCGGCGGCGGTGTTCAGACCCCCGGCTTCATGGGCCACGGCAAGCACTTCATCTCCTCCAAGAAGTTCATCTCCGCTGAAGGCGGCCCCGGCCGTATCGTTTGGATGCCCAAGCTGCTGAAGGAGCAGATGCGTGAGCGCCTGGACGCCACCGCTCTGGAGCTGTACGGCGTTGAGAACTTCACCGACATGGTGGCTGACGAGACCATCTGCACCGAGGATCCCGAGCAGCTGCTGGAGTTCCTGAGCGAAGTGGGCCACCCTGTCCTGGGCATGGAACCCTTCGACATGTAAGCGGCGAGTCGCCGCAGACGATGCGCACGAAGCAGGCCGGTATTCGAAACACCATTGGGTACCGCCCGGTTCGCAACTGCGGCAACATCCATATAAAACATGAGGGAGCGGAATTTTCCGCTCCCTCTTACTATTTTCTTGAGCAAGCATCATGCAACGAGCAAGACCCGGCAGAGGGGTTTCCTCTGCCGGGTCAAATTTATGCATTCAATTCCCGCAGCGCTGCGGCGATGGGACAAGTCTGCTCATGGGGGCAGCTGCCAAAACTGCAATCTGCTGTCCACTGACCGTTTTCCAATTCGGCGGTGACCATCCGGTGGCTGTCGATGCAGCGGCAATAGCCGGTGAAGATCTTTTCGTCCATCACTCAACCTCCACGATGCAGAAGCCCATGGGGGACAGCGCCGTCCATTCCGGCGCCACACTGTGCAGATTGTGACCCAGCAGCACCTTGCCGCCGGGGATCTCCCAGTTGTCGTGGCCGCGATTGGCGTAGATCCGGTAGCTCTTGCCCTCCAGATTCCGGCTGAAGCCGATCCGTTGATCGCCGGCCTGGAAAAACTGGATGTCACCCAGCCGCAGGGCCTTGTGATCTTTCCGCAGCCGTCCCAGCATTTTGTGGTGGGCCAGCAGCTCCGCGTCTTCCCGTCCCCAGGGATAGGTGCGGCGGTTGAAGGGATCCCGGTAGCCTTCCATGCCGGTCTCGTCGGCGTAGTAGAGGCTGGGCATGCCCGGCAGCATATACTGCAGGAAACTGGCCATCAGCAGCCGCTCCTGGGCCACCATCCGCTGCTGGAGGGATAGCCGCCGCTTGGCTTTTTCTTCCCGGCTGCCGTCAAAATCGTCCATCAGCGCGGTGAGGATTCGGGGGCTGTCATGGGTGCCCAGGCAGTTCATGTTGGCCAGGAACACCTGGGGCGGATAATTCTCCGCCAGGGTCATGACAGTGCTTTGCAGGCCGTAGCCGTCATCCCGCTCCCGGAGGAAGTTGATGATGGCTGTCCGCAGGGGATAGTTCATCACGCTGTCCAGCTGCCCGTCGGTAAAGTAGCGGCGATGCTCGCCGTAAGCCACTTTGTTGGAAGCATCTTCCCACACTTCGCCCACCACCAGGGCATCGGGTTTCAGCTCCCGGACCCGACGGCGCAGCAAGGTGAGAAATTCGCTGGGCAGTTCGTCCGCCACATCCAGGCGGAAACCGTCGCAGCCGGCTTTCAGCCAGTGGGCGATGACACTGTCCTGCCCGGTGATGATATATTCCACAAAAGCCGGATCCATTTTATTCACCGTGGGCAGAGTGTCAAAATCCCACCAACTGCGGTAAGAATTGGGCCAGTTGTGGAAGGAATACCAACTGAAATAGGGCGATTCCTTACTCTGATAGGCACCCTTGCCGGGGAAATGGTTATAGCGGTTAAAGTACAGGCTGTCGGAGCCGGTGTGGGAGTAGACCCCGTCCAGGATGACCCGCATGCCCCGGGCATGGGCGGCGTTGCACAGGGCGGTGAAATCCGCCATGGTGCCCAGCATGGGATCGGGGGTCTTGTAATCACCGGTGTCGTAACGGTGGGAGGAGAAGCTCTTGGAGATGGGGTTCAGATAGATCACCGTGATCCCCAGGCTGACCAGATAATCCAGCCGCTCCATGATACCCTTGAAATTGCCGCCGTAGAAGTCGTTATTCAGCACCCGGCCGTCGACGGTGGGCTGCCAATGCACTTCCTCATACCAATCTTCGTGGAGGGTGTAGGGTTCCAATTTGCCGGTCAGATCGCACTTGCCGGAGCGAAAGAACCGATCCGGGAAGATCTGATACATGGTAGCCCCCAACGCCCATTCGGGGACGGTGGTCTCCGCCGGCACGCAGCTGACCTGCCACAGGTCGCCTGCTTCCATGTTGGTATGGTCTCCCTGCTTGAACAGGCGGAAACCGCCGTGCCGCTGGTTCACCCGAAACCAATAATAGTATAGTCCTGTATTCTCAAAGGCGAATTTTCCGCCGAAAATGTCATACGCGCCCTTTTTCATCTGGTAATCCAGCCGGAAGGTGAAGGCTTCGCTGCCGTCGGGGTGCTGCACGATGCACTCCACCCGGGTGGCCTGCACATTGGAGGGAATGTGGATCTTCAAACTGCATTCCTGGCCCGGCACCAGCGTGCCAAAGGGATTTTTGTGGATCAGCTGCTTGCTGTCATATAAAATACGCATAGATGTCTCCTAATGTGTATTGCGTTGCAAATTTCAGTTCCTTGTTCACGTGGGTAGGACGGCTTGCCCTCAAGTCGCCGAAAGGATTATGAACCACGATGGGCCAAAATCTTTTCTTTTTAGGCTGATGTCCGACGGCGGGCTGAGGGCAGCCCGCCCTACCGCAGCGCGTTTGACGGTGTGACAAACTCCAATTGGGTAGGGCGGCTTGCCCTCAAGTCGCCGAAAGGATTTTGGACCTCAATGGGCCAAAATCTTTTCTTTTTCGGCTGATGTCCGACGGCGGGCTGAGGGCGGTCCGTTCTGCCGCAGTGCCTTTGATCGCGCGATAAACCCCAATTTGCAATTCCCACCATAATCTATCACAAAAACCGCAATAAGGCAAGAAAAACCGGGACGGAAGATCCGTCCCGGTCAAAAATATTGGTTTTACCAGCCCAGCATCTGATGGAACAGGTCCATATACCGACCTGCCGGCAGATTCCAGCTGAAATCCTGGCGCATCTCGTGCTGCTGCAGAGCCCGGAAGCCATCCCGGTTGTGGTTATACAGATTCAGCGCCCGCTTCACTGCGCCGCAGAAATCATCACCGTTGTAGCTCTGGAAGGTGAAGCCCAGGCCACCCTGGCCATGCTCGTCGCAGGGAGGCACGGTGTCCTTCAGACCGCCGGTGGCGTGGACCACAGGCACAGTGCCGTAGCGCATGGCGTTCATCTGGCTCAAGCCGCAGGGCTCGCTCTTGGAGGGCATCAGGTAGATGTCGCCGCCGGCGTAGATCCGGGCCGCCAGACCCAGGTTGAAGGTGATCTTCGCAGCCACCCGGTCGGGGAATTCCTCGGCCAGATCCTTGAAGAACTTTTCATACTGGGGTTCGCCGGTACCCAGCACCAGCAGCTGGCAGTTTTCTTCCCACAGCAGCCGCCGGGCGATGTAGCACAGCAGATCCAGTCCCTTGTGGCCGGCCAGCCGGGTCACCATGACCATCAGCGGAGCGTCGGGATTCACCGGCAGACCCACTTCTTCCTGGAGGGCAGCCTTGCAGGCGTCCTTGCCGATGTGCAGCGTGTCGGCATTGTAGTGGGCCGGCAGAGCAGGATCAGTCTCCGGGTTGAAGGTATTGGTGTCGATGCCGTTGGTGATGCCGGTCAGCTTCCAGGCTGCGTTGGCGATGATGCCGTCCAGGCCGTGGGCGTAGTACGGATACATCAGTTCCCGGGAATAGGTCTCGGAAACAGTGGTCACCAGATCGCAGGTCTCGATGGCGCCCTTCATCATGTTCACGGAGTTGTTCATGTCCAGAACGGGGCGGTATTCCCAGGGCAGACCCAGCACATCATCGAAGAAACCGGCGTTTGCCCAGCCCTGGTATTCGATGTTGTGGATGGTGTACATGCACTTGGTGTAGGGGAAACGACCCCGATACAGCGCCTTCAGATAGGTAGGCACCAGAGCGGTCTGCCAGTCGTTGCACTGCAGCACATCGGGGATCCAATCCAGGATGGACAAACCATCCAGACAAGCCCGGGAGAAGAAGGCGTAACGCTCGCCGTCGTCCAGATCGCCGTAGATGGCGCCGCCGCGGCCGCCAAAGTAGTAGTCGTTGTCCACGAAGTACACGGTGACGCCGTCGTTGCGGTTGGTCAGCCGCCGCAGAGCGGCATACTGCCGCCGCCAGCCCAGCTGTACTTCAAACTGGGCCGCTAGTTCGGTTTCGTAGGCAGGATTGTCCTTGATTTTCTTGTAGTAGGGGAGGATCAGCACCACCTCGTTGCCGGGGATCCGGGCCAGCGCGGCAGGCAGAGCCTCCATCACGTCACCCAGGCCGCCGGACTTCACATAAGGCGCGCCCTCGGAAGCGAGGATGGCAATTCTCATACGGTTTCTCCTCTTCTGATGATGATGGGATTCTTGGCAGTGCCCACCAGACGGGTGCCGGGGGTCACGGTCACGTTCTTGTCCAGGATCACATACTCCAGCTCGCAGTCTTCGCCGACTACGGTGTCGTTCATGATGATGCAGTGCTCCACTTCTGCACCCTTGGCGATGGTGACCTGGCGGAACAGCACGGAATCTTCCACTTCGCCGCCGATCATACAGCCGTCAGCCAGCAGGCAGTTTTCCACTTCGCACTTCTCGCCGTAGAAGGTGGGCACCCGGTCGCGGACCTTGGTGAAGATGGTGTGATGGCCGTGGAACAGGCCATTGCGGACATCTCTGTCCAGCAGGGCCATGGTGTTGGCGAAATATTCCTCGGTGGATTCGTTAAACAGAGCCACACCCTGGTAGTCGTAGACGTTGATGGTGATGGCGTTGCGGTTCCAGTGACCCAGGATCAGATCCCGATCCATGTGGTACTGATCCCGTGCCACACACTCGGCGACCTTGTTGATCAGCCACTGACGGCCTACCACGAAAATGTCCATGGAAGCTACATAGCCTTCCTCGGCCGGATGGCTGACGACCATGTCCACAATCTCGCCGTTTTCCAGCTTCATGGCCAGGTCCAGCACCTTCTTGCCATTGGCCACGCCGGCCTTGGTGACGATGGTCACGTCCTTGCCGCTGGCGACATGGCTGGCCACGATGTCCTTGATGTCCAGGTTGGTCAGGATGGAAGAGTCGGTCAGCACCACATACTCCTCTTCAGCAAACTTCAGAAAATTCAGAACGGCGTTCAGATTTTCCAGCTTGCCGCGATAGCGGTCGTCATTGCCCAGGGCATAGGGGGTCAGAAATTCCAGACCGCCTTCGCCCAGCTCCAGGCCCCATTCTTCGCCGGAACCCACATGGTTCATCAGGGACTGGTAATTGGCCCGGGAAACGATGCCCACGTGATGGATGCCGCCTGCAGTCAGATTGGACAGATGGAAGTCCACCTGGCGGTAACGGCCGCCAAAGGGCAGGGAAGCCATGGTCCGCTTGGTGGTCAACGCATCGATGGCCACATCATTGGCGAAAATAATACCCATTACACTCATAGTCATATCCTCCCTTACACCATGTCACCGGGCTGGAGCACGGTTTCCACCACCGCGCCCTTGGAGGTGACGCTGATCTTCTTCTTGTTGGTGCCGCCCACAACGGCGTTGGCCTTGATGACGCTGTTTTCGCCCAGGATGGCGTGCCGAACGATGGCGCCGTCCTCGATGATGACGCCGGGCATCACCACGGAGTCTTCCACGATGGCGCCCTTGCCCACGGTGCAGCCCACGGAAATGATGGAATGCTTCACACTGCCGTAGATCTCACAGCCCTCTGCTACGAAGGCATTGGCAATTTTAGCGTCGGAATCGATGAAGGAGGAGGGCAGAGCCTCGTTACGGGCGTAGATCTTGGACTTTTCGCCCCGGATCTGGAATTCGGGCTCCTTGCCCAGCAGTTCCATGTTGGCTTCCCACAGGGAGTCGATGGTGCCCACGTCTTTCCAGTAGCCGTCAAAGTTGTAAGCCATCATCTTGTGGCCGGCGTTCAGCAGGTTGGGAATGATGTTCTTGCCGAAGTCATTGGAGGAGTTGGGATCTTCCTCATCGCTGATGAGGGCTTCCCGCAGGACCTGCCAGTTGAACACGTAAATGCCCATGGAGGCATTGGTGGACTTGGGTACCTTGGGCTTTTCTTCAAATTCGTAGATGGAGTTGTCAGGATTGGTATTCAGAATGCCGAAGCGGGAAGCTTCGCTCAGGGGCACGTTCCGCACGGCGATGGTGCAGGAAGCATTGTGTGCTTCGTGATAAGCCACCATGGCGGCGTAGTCCATCTTATAGATGTGGTCGCCGGAGAGGATCACCACATAGTCGGGGTCGAAACGCTCGATGAAATCGATGTTCTGATAGATGGCGTTGGCCGTGCCCTTGTACCAGCCGGACTTCTTGTCGTGGCGCTCGTAGGGGGGCAGGACCTGGGCGCAGGAGTGGGTCTTGTTCAAGCCCCAGGGCTGGCCGTTGCCGATGTACTCATTCAGTTCCAGAGGCTGATACTGGGTCAGAATACCCACAGTATCGATGCCGGAATTGACACAGTTGCTCAGAGGGAAGTCGATGATGCGGTACTTGCCGCCGAAGGGTACTGCAGGCTTGGCGGTTTTCTCCGTCAGAACCTTCAGTCTGCTGCCCTGGCCACCGGCCAGCAGCATGGCAATGCAGCGTTTCTTCTGAAAATACATATTGACAGCTCCTTGTTCATATTCTTTGGTTCATTCCGCCCGCAAATGGGCGCAAAATGCCCCTATGTTTCCACGCATAACATATCATATTTTTGCCGTTTAGGAAAGGGACAAAATGTCTAAAATATTGGAAAAGTTTCCGTCATTTTTCACAATATATCCGAGGGACAAACTTCCAAAAGGGGAAAAGTACACAAATTCCGGCCATTTTTGCCACGCGGGCGCCTACGAAGAAGAAAGTCACTGCTGTAAAGATTGACTTTACCGGAAAAGAAAGGTAAAATAAAACCAACAGACAAGGAGGTGACACCATGGGATCTGACAGTAGCACCCCTATACCCGGCAGAAGAAGACTTCTGTCCGCCTCCGTGGTGGACCTTTTATTGCTTCACCGGTGTGTTTCACTTTAACAAGGAGAGGAGAAATGCATCATGGCAGAACGGTTTGAGATCGTTGAAAAAGCGTTGATCAGGATGCTGGAGGATAAGAAATACACCACCCTCCGGGACATTCTTGTGACCATGAACCCCAGCGACGTGGCGGCAGTTTTTGTGGATCTGGATGAGAAACAGATCCCCCTGATGTTCCGCCTGCTGACTAAGGAACAGGCAGCAGAGACTTTTGTGGAAATGGAACCCGACGCCCAGGAGTTGCTGATCCGGGGATTTTCCGACGCGGAGCTGAAAGCGGTGCTGGACGAGCTGTATGTGGACGACGCGGCGGACCTGGTAGAGGAAATGCCCGCCAATGTGGTCAAGCGGATCCTTAAAAATGCGGATCCGGAAATGCGCTCGTCCATCAATCAGATCCTGCGGTATCCCGAATACTCCGCCGGCGCGCTGATGACCACGGAGTACGTGTCCCTGCGGCCCACCATGACGGTGGAGGAGGCTATCCTCCGCATCCGCCGGCAGGGCGTGGATAAGGAGACCATCTACACCTGCTATGTAACAGACCCCTCCCGGCATCTGATCGGCCTGGTCACCGTCAAGGACCTGCTGCTGGCAGAGGATGACGAGATGAAGATCGAGGATATTATGTTAACCAACCTCATCTTCGTCCACACCCGTACCGACCAGGAAGAAGTGGCCCGGATGTTCAGTAAGTATAATTTCCTGGCCTTGCCTGTGGTGGATAATGAGGGCCGCATGGTGGGCATCGTCACTTTTGATGACGCCATGGACGTCATGGAAGAAGAGGCCACCGAGGATATCGAACTGATGTCCGGCGTGCTGCCCACGGAAAAGCCCTATCTCAAGAGCAATCCCTGGGATCTTTTCAAGAGCCGTTTCCCCTGGTTGACCATTTTGATGCTTTCCGCCACCTTTACGGGGCTGATCATTACTTCTTTTGAAAATGCCCTGGCCCAGGCCGTGGTGCTTACCGCCTTTATCCCCATGCTGATGGGCACCGGCGGTAACTCCGGCAGCCAGGCCAGCGTCACCATCATCCGCGCTTTGAGCCTGGGAGAACTGAAATTCCGGGATGTGGGCATCGTCGTGTGGAAAGAATTGCGGACGGCCCTGCTGTGCGGCATCGCCCTGGCGGCGGTGTGCTTTGCCAAGGTCTGGCTGGTGGACCGGCTGCTCTTTGGCAATATGGACATCACCGTGTATGTGGACCTGGTGGTGAGCCTGGCTCTGTGCGTCACGGTGGTCATCGCCAAAGTGGTGGGCTGCGCTTTGCCCATGGTGGCCAAGGCCCTGGGCGCTGATCCGGCGGTCATGGCCAGCCCCTTTATCACCACCATCGTCGATGCCGTGTCCCTGGTGGTCTATTTCCTTTTCGCCAATACCTTCCTGGGACTATAACTATCCACAACAGATCAAGCCGCCGGCACAGCCGGCGGCTTTTTCATATCAAAATCTCTGCACTGCAGAATGTTCCGCTTTGCAGCACCGCCCGGGTGCTTACCGAATACCGTAGTTTTCCAGGATATAATCCAGGTCCTTATCCCCCCTGCCGGACAGACAGATCAGCACAGAGCCGGTATTGCGCTGTTTGGCAAGCTTGATGCCATAGGCCACTGCGTGGGCGCTTTCAATGGCGGGAATGATGCCCTCCATCCGGGATAGTTCAAAGAAGGCATCAATGGTCTCCTCGTCGTTGATGACATCGTACTTCACCCGGCCGATCTCCTGCAGGAACGCGTGTTCGGGGCCGGAGGAGGGATAATCCAGGCCGCTGGCAACGGAATATACCGGTGCCGGTTCGCCGTTGTCATCCATCAGCATGATGCTGTTAAATCCGTGCATAATGCCTTCCTTGCCGTATTTCAGGCTGGCCGCGTGGTCGCCGAGCCGGGGGCCCCTGCCAAGAGGCTCTACGCCGTAAATGTCCACAGGGTCGTTTAAGAATCCCGCAAAGAACCCTGCGGAATTGGAACCGCCGCCAACGCAAGCCACGATGGCATCCGGCAGTTCGCCCGTCATTCCCACAAACTGCTCCCGTGCTTCGATGCCCACGATCTTCTGAAAATCCCGCACCATCATCGGGAAGGGATGGGGGCCCAAAACAGAGCCGATGCAATACATGCTGTTTTCGTGATCCTTGGCGTAAGCCTCAAATGCCGCGTCCACCGCTTCTTTCAAGGTGGCCAGACCGTGGGTGACTTCCACCACATTTGCGCCCAGGATCTTCATTTTTGCCACATTGGGCGCTTGCTTTTTAATATCCACAGAGCCCATATAAATATCGCATTCCAGGCCGAAGTAGGCCGCGGCAGTAGCGATGGCTACGCCGTGCTGTCCTGCACCGGTTTCTGCGATCAGTTTTTTCTTGCCCATATATTTGGCCAGCAAGGCTTCGCCCATACAGTGATTCAGCTTATGGGCACCGGTGTGGTTCAGATCTTCCCGCTTGGCATAAAGCTGTACATTGCCCAGCTTGTTGGACAATCGTTCCAGATGAGAGATGGGTGTGGGCCGGCCCTGGAATTCCTTGCGGATACGCCGCAATTCATCGATGAATTTTCTGGATTTGCAGATGGTAAAATAGGCTTCCGTGATCTCGTCCATTGCTCTTTGCAATTCGGGAGACAGGAATGAACCGCCGTATTTACCGAAGTAACCGTTTGCGTCGGGGTAGTTTTTGAAGTAGGTACTGAATTCCACATCGTTCCATTTCATTACTATTTCCTCCGTTCAACATTCTTTTGTTTTGCAGCAAAATCGATAAAAAAACGCCCTTGACAGAAAAACACATTCTGTCAAGGGCGGATAATACAACGCTCCGCGGTGCCACCTTGATTCATGGGAATGTCCCATGCGCTCAGCGGGATACCAACATATCCCCGGCAAATAACGCCTGCCTGCAACGTCGCAGAATACTCTGTGCTTCGCACATTTGACTGCGCCCTCCGCGGTCCATTTGACAACTTGTTTCTTGCCCGACTCTCAGCATCACGGGCTCTCTGTAAAGGCATCATTGCCGTTATCTCCGCTTCAACGGTTTGTATTTACTTTTTGGCCATTATACCTGTAATAAATCGGTTTGTCAATATGTTTGATCCCGGATTTGGGTTTACCTTTATTGGATCAACAGCTCCGCGATCTGGATGGCATTGGTGGCCGCGCCCTTGCGGACCTGGTCGCCGCAGCACCACAGGCACAGTCCGTTCTCATCTGTCAGATCCTGCCGGATCCGGCCCACGAATACCAGATCCTGGTCCGTGGTGTCCAGAGGCATGGGGTACATCTTTTTGCTCAGGTCATCCACCAGCTTCACGCCGGGGGCCTTTTCCAGCACGGCCCGGGCTTCCGCCACGGACACCGGCCGGTCAAAATGCAGGCTTACGGAAATGGAGTGGCTGCGGATCACCGGCACCCGGATGCAGGTGCAGCTCACCTTCAGATCCGGCAGATGCATGATCTTTCGGCCCTCGTTCTGCAGTTTCATTTCCTCGGAGGTGTAGCCGTTGCCGGTGTCGCCGCCGATCTGGGGGATCAGATTGTAGGCGATTTGGTGGGAAAATACCTGGGGCGCATAGTCTTCGCCCTTTTGCAGAGCTTCCACTTCCGCCATCAGCTCGATGGGGCCGCCTGCACCTGCGCCGGATACCGCCTGGTAGGTGGAGGCGGTCATGGCCCGGATGGGGGCAATGGCGTTCAGGGCGTTGACCGCCGTGGCGGTGATGATGGTGGAGCAGTTGGGATTGGAGATGATGCCCTGGTGCTTCGCCACATCCTCCGGATTGATCTCCGGCACCACCAGGGGCACCTGCGCATCCATGCGGAAAGCGGAGGAATTGTCCACAAACACCGCACCGGATGCCACGATGGCGGTTGCGAAGCGCTTTGCGATATCATTTTCCGCCGCGCCCAGCACGATGTCCACCCCTTGGAATGCCTCGTCGCAGGCCAATCCGATGGTGACATCTTCTCCCCGGAATTTCAGGGTCTTGCCGGCGGACCGGGCCGATGCCAGGGGCAACAAGCGGCCCACGGGGAAGTTCCGCTCTTCCAGAATTTTGATCATTTCCTGTCCCACAGCGCCGGTGGCGCCCAGGACAGCAACGGTATATGTTTTCATGTCGCGTCCCTCCTCAGGGGAGATCTTATTTTACAAAGCTGTCATACAGGGTACGGATAGCGTTCTTGAAATCCTTGTTTTCCACACCGAAGATGATGTTCAGTTCTTCGGGACCCTGGGTGATCATGCGGATGTTGATGCCTGCCTGGCCCAGCGCCGCAAAGATCCGGCCGGAAATGCCGGGGCAATAGGCCATTTTCCGGCCCACCGCCGCCACCACGGCGATCTGATCGTATACCCGCAGAGAATCGGGCTGCAGATCGTTCCAGATCTCATCCTGGATGGCATACAGGCAGGGCTCCACATCGTCGCTGGCCACCACCAGGGACACATTGTCGATGCCGTTGGGCACATAGGCCACACTAATATTATGCCGCTCCAGCACGGATAAGACCCGCCGCAGCACGCCGGCTTCGTTGCTCATGCCCCGCTTGAACATGGAGATGATGGTAAAATCCTTCTTGCCGGTGATGCCGGTGATAAACCGGTCCGGGTTGGAGTCGGTCTCAAAGGATTCCTTGATCAGGGTACCCGGATCTTCCGGGGCGTTGGTGTTGCGGATGTTCAGGGGGATGCCCTTTTCCCGCACCGGGAAGATGGAGCCTTCGTGCAGCACCTGGGCGCCGGAGTAGCTCAGCTCCCGCAGTTCGTCGTAAGTCACTTCGGGGATGGTCTGGGGGTCGTCCACGATCCGGGGGTCTGCCATCAGAATGCCGGAAACATCGGTCCAGTTTTCGTAAACATCGGCATTCAGCGCCGCCGCAGCCAGCGCGCCGGTGATGTCGCTGCCGCCCCGGGAGAATACATGGATCCGTCCGTCGGGCATGGCGCCGTAAAAACCGGGGATCACCACGCCGCCGTCGCGCATCAGTTCCTGCAGCCGGGTGTAGGAGGCGTCCTGGTCCACGGAGCCATCCAGCCGGAAGGTGATCCACTGGGATGCATCCACAAACCGGAAACCGAGGAACGCGGCCATCAGCCGGGCGGAGAAATACTCGCCCCGGCTCACCAGCTCATCCTGGGTCACTTTTTTCTTGTCCAGCCGGGCTTTCAGCTGGGCAAATTCCGTCTCCAGATCCAGCTGCAGCCCCAGTTCATCCCGGATCTGCAGATACCGGGAGGTGATCATGTCGTACACCCGGTTGCACTCTACGCCATACTGGGTGTGGGCGTAGCACAGGTACAGCAGATCGGTGATCTTGTGATCGTCCTTAAACCGCTTGCCGGCGGCAGAAACCACCACCACCTTGCGGCTGGGGTCTGCCAGAACGATGTCCCGGACTTTGCGGTATTGACCGGCGTCTGCCATGGAGGAGCCGCCGAATTTTGTTACTTTCAGCATACGCGCTGTTCCTCCTTATACGATCTCCTCGGAGATGGCGGCGATAAAGGCGTCTTGGTGGCAGGAAAGCCAGGCGTGCATATCCGCCACGGATACCGGCTCGGTGATGACACCCTGGTGCCAATTTTCCGCCGTATGGGCCTCCAGCCAGCTGTCGCTCTCGCCGCTGACATAGTAGCGCAGCCGCTCGGAGTTGCACACATGGACTTTTTGGCCGTAACGGCAGTAGAAGCCGTTGCCCCGGAGAAAATCGGCACAGTCCTGCACCACATTGAAGGCGGTGGGATACCGGCCGGCGCCCTGGCCGTAGAAACTCTGACGGCCGGAAATATCGCCGTAGAGGGTAATGAGATTGTAATTCATGGGCACAGCCGCTTCCAGAGCCCCCTGGGGATACAGCGTGGGCTGGACCCAGGCGGCGTAGATGCCGTTTTCAAACTTGCCGGAAGATACCAGTTTGCACACCAGGCCGTGCTTGCGGAAGGTGTCCACATCCTCTTTGCGGATGCGGCGGATGCCGGCGGCGGGAATGCGGCCGATATCCAGGCTCACGCCGAAGGCGATGTTGGCGGAAACGATGAGCTTGTGCCAGGTATCGATGCCGTCCACATCAGTGGAAGGATCGGCTTCCGCATAGCCCAATGCCTGGGCCTGAGCCAGGGCATCTTCGTAAGAAAGACCCCGGCTGGTCATGGCGTGGAGAATGTAGTTGCAGGTGCCGTTCATGATGCCGCCCACCCGGCTCACCGTCTCCAGCCGGCGGACCCGCTCCAGTTCGGAAAGCCAGCCGATGCCGCCGCCCACGGATGCGGTGCAGCGCAGCAGCACGCCCTTTTCTTCTGCCAGGGGCAGAAGCTCGTCATAATAGGTGGCGATGAGGGCCTTGTTGGCGGTGACCACATTCTTGCCTGCCTCCATGGCGGCCTTTACATATTCAAAGGCCGGGTGCAGACCGCCGATGGTCTCCACCACGGTGTCGATGGTGTCATCATGCAGAATATCATTAAAGTCGTGGGTCACCACGGCGTCGGGCAGTTCCAGCTCCCGGCGGAGCAGAACTTTCACAACGGTCATATCCGTCCGGCTCTGGGTCAGTTCATAAACGCCCTTTCCCACAGTGCCGAAGCCCAGCAAACCAATTCTCATAGTAAAACCTCCTGAAACGGGGATAAAATACTTGCATTTTTACGGTTGTAAGTATATCATATACACAAATAAAAGCAAGTATTTTTGTATTTTTTGTCATGGAGGACCTTACGATGCGTTATCATTCCACCCGGGGCGGCAGCCCGGTCATTTCCGGCAGCAGCGCCATCTTGGCAGGCCTTGCGCCGGACGGGGGTCTGTATCTGCCGGTGGAGCTGCCCCGGCTGGATTGGCAGGCTCGGCTGGAGGGGGATACCTTTGCTATCGCTACCGGTATTTTGTCTGCTTTTTTCCCGGATCTTCCCCATATGGAGGAACTGGTACGGCAGGCCTACGGCGGCAAATTTGAGACCGATGAACTGACACCCTTGGCCCAGGTGGGAGACCGCTATGTGCTGGAACTGTTCCGGGGCCCCACTTCCGCCTTCAAGGATGTGGCCCTTTGTATGCTTCCCCGGCTCATGATGGCCGCCAAGGAAGTGTGCGGCTGTACCGACCATACCAC
This sequence comes from Faecousia sp., assembly GCA_045580365.1. GTDB lineage: Bacteria > Bacillota > Clostridia > Oscillospirales > Oscillospiraceae > Faecousia. Next base: position 19,302 of record JAZNNP010000048.1, on the reverse strand, counting down.
CATTCTTACCGCCACCTCCGGCGATACCGGCAAGGCGGCGCTGGAAGGCTTTCGGGATGTGCCCGGCATCGATATCTGCGTATTCTATCCCCACGGCGGCGTGTCCGATGTCCAGCGGCGGCAGATGGTGAGCCAGGAGGGCGGCAATGTACGGGTCTGCGCCGTCCGGGGCAATTTTGACGATTGCCAGACCGGTGTCAAGCAGATCTTTTCCCGGAATCCCGGCCGGGGTCTGTCCTCTGCCAATTCCATCAATATCGGCCGTCTCGTGCCCCAGATCACCTATTATTTCACCGCCTACCGGGATCTGCTCCGCAAGGGTGCGATCCAAATGGGCGATCAGGTGAATTTCTCCGTTCCCACCGGCAATTTCGGCGATATTCTGGCCGGCTTCCTGGCGAAAAAGCTGGGTCTGCCTGTGGGCAGGTTGATCTGCGCCTCTAATGATAACGATGTGCTGACGGAATTTTTGTCCACCGGCCGGTATAACCGGCTGCGTCCCCTGCACAAGACCAAGTCGCCCAGCATGGATATTTTGGTGTCCTCCAATCTGGAGCGGCTGCTGTATCTGCTGGCGGAAGATGCCGCCCTGGTGCCGGAACTGATGGCCCAGTTGGACCGGGAGGGCCGCTATCAGGTGCCGGATTATCTCCTGGCCCGGATCCGCAATCACTTCTGGGGCGGCTGCTGCGGCGATCTGCGGGGGCAGATGGCCATCGGCAAAGTCTGGCGGGAGCAGGGCTACCTCATGGATACCCACACCGCCGCCGGCTGGCAGGTTGCGGAAGATTATGTAAACCACACCGGTGATGCCCGCCCTGTGGTGGTGCTGTCCACCGCTTCTCCTTATAAATTCCCGGCGGCGGTCATGGCGGCCATTACCGCCGATGATGCTTTGCCTTTGCATGAATACACCTTGGCGCTGCTGAAAGAGCCGGCTGCCGACGGCTTTGCCTTGATGCAGCAGCTTCATGCCCATACCGGCGTGCCCATCCCCAAGAATTTGGCGGATCTGCAGCGCAAGCCGGAACGCCACACTGCTGTCATCGAAAAAGAAGAAATGCCAGAGTTTATTTTTAGATAAAATGTTGTTTAGTGTTCAAGGATGCATCGCACCCTTGGCCCCCTCATTGAGGGGGCTGGCAAATTTGCCGATTCAGGCAAATTTGAATGGGGGAGTTTGGTTTTTCAGCATTTTTGCTCCCCCCGCTCCTTACGGGGCACCCCCTCATAAATGCGGGGGAGGCAAGACGCTTTCCATGATTGTAAGCAACCATTTACGCTACCAAAAGGAGAGAACGATATGAAACGAGTGACCATTCGTGTCCCGGCGACCACTGCCAATCTGGGTCCGGGTTTTGACGCCTTCGGCTGTGCTTTGAGCCTGTATACCGATGTGACCTTTGAGGAGACCGATTGCGGTCTGGAGATCACCGGCTGTGACGAAGCCTTCACCGGCCCGGATAATTTGGCCTATGTGGCCTACTGTGCTGTGGTGGCCTCCTTCAGTGAGGAAGTGAAGGGCCTGAAGATCCATATCGATGCCCATATCCCCATCTGCCGGGGTCTGGGTTCCTCCGCCGCGCTGCTGGTGGCCGGTGCCATGGGTGCCAATGTGCTCCACGGCAACCGCCTGTCCACCCAGGGCCTTTTGAACATCACCAATGCCATGGAAGGCCACCCGGACAACCTGGCCCCTGCCTTTTTCGGCGGTTTGACGGCTTCCATGGTGGATAACGGCCTGCCGGTCTGCGTCAACTTCCCCCTCCATCCGGATTGGGAATTTTTAGCCCTGGTGCCGGATTTCACTCTGTCCACTTCCGTGGCCCGTGAGGCCCTGCCCAAGCAGTACAGCCGCGCCGATGCGGTGTATAACATCGCCCACGGCGCCCTGGTGCTGAAGGCGCTGGAACTGGGCGATGAAAAGCTGCTGCGCAACGCCATGCAGGACCGGATCCATCAGCACTACCGCAAGGCCATGATCCCGGATTATGACCGGATCGAAGGTCTTATCCGCACCACCGGGGCGGCGTTCTGTCTCAGTGGCGCAGGTCCCACCTTGCTGTGCATCACCCGAAATCCCGGCCTGGAGGACAAACTGGCCCAACGGCTGGATTCTATCACCACTGCCAAGTGGGAGATGCTGCCCCTCCATGTGGAATTTGAAGGCGCGAAGGTCATTTTCGCGGAATAAGTCCAAAAGAGAGTGCCGCCCAAAAGTTTGGGCGGCACTTTTATGTCGGATTTACTCGTTTTCTACCAGTTCTTCCTTCAATTCGCTGCGGCGGATGAGGAAGCGGCGAGTGGCGAAGAGGATGCCCACGCAGGCCACACAGGCCAGATTGCTCCAAGGGTCATCATGGGTCAGAATGACATGGCGGGTGATAGCCACGGTGAGCACTTCCAAAATATTGGAGGGGGTGGTATCCACCAGCATTCGGACAAACTCCAGTCCCACCACGATGGTCAGAATATGGTGCAGGTAGTTATTGATATCGGCAAAATAACCGGATACGGTGACGATCCGATAGATCTCCAGAGCCAGGCCGCCCAGCAGCACGACCACGGTCAATAGGGAAATGACGATCTCGATCAGGTGCAGGACTTTGTGCATGAAGTGTTCGAATTTTTTGTTCATGGATATACCTCCCGGGGATGATATCGACATTATATCCTATAATTCTTCAAAAATAAAGTGGTCATTTTGGATAAAAATAGGCCCTAAACTTGTACAAAATGGACCTTTTTGGGCCGTTTTGAGCACCAAAAAAACGACCCTCCGGATCACTCCGGAGGGTCGTTCGACAAATTTTAGTACATTCCGCCCTGGGCAGCGGCAGCGGCTGCTGCGGCCTCGGCAGCGGGATCGGGCTTGTCGACCACCAGGGATTCGGTGGTCAGAACGCACCCGGCGATGGATGCGGCGAACTCCAGGCTGGAGCGGGTCACCTTGGTGGGATCCACGATGCCGCTGGCGATCATGTCGCCGTATTCGCCGGAATAGGCATTGTAACCGTAGCCCACGATGCCGCTGTTGCGGACCTTTTCGTAGACCACGCTGCCGTCCACGCCGGCGTTCTCCGCGATCTGGCGGATGGGGGCCTGGAGGGCGGAGGCGATGATCCGGGCACCGGTCTGCTCGTCACCGGTCAGGGAGGCGATCAGCTCTTCCACAGCGGCGATGGCGCCCACCTGGGCAGTGCCTCCGCCGGCGACGATGCCTTCTTCCACCGCGGCGCGGGCGGCGTTCAGGGCATCTTCCACACGGAGCTTCTGCTCCTTCATGGCCACTTCGGTCTGAGCGCCGACCTTGATGACGGCCACACCGCCGGCCAGCTTTGCCAGGCGCTCCTGGAGCTTTTCACGGTCGTAATCAGAAGTGGTGGTGGCGATGGCGGCCCGGATCTGATGCGCCCGGGCGGCAATGGCCTCGCCGGAACCGGCGCCGTCGCCGATGGTGGTGGTATCCTTGGTGACCACCACCTGGTGGGCGCGGCCCAGATCTGCCAGAGTGGCGTCTGCCAGTTCCATGTTCAGCTGGCTGGAAATAACAGTACCACCGGTGAGAATGGCGATATCCTGCAGCATTTCCTTGCGGCGGTCGCCGAAGCCGGGGGCCTTGACGCAGACCACATTGAAGTTGCCCCGCAGACGGTTTAAGAGCAGGGTGGCCAGGGCGTCGCCTTCCACATCTTCAGCGATGATGATCAGCTTCTTGCCGGCCTTGACAACAGGCTCCAGGATGGGCAGGATCTCCTGGATGGAGGAGATCTTCCGATCGGTGATCAGCAGGAAGGCGTCGTCCAGGACGGCTTCCATCTTATCGGTATCGGTGACCATATAGGGGGAGATATAGCCCCGGTCAAACTGCATGCCGTCCACGATTTCCAGCTCGGTCTCAGCGGTCTTGCTCTCTTCGATGGTGATGACACCCTCGGTGCCTACCCGCTCCATAGCCTGAGCGATGAGCGCACCGATGGACTCGTCACCGCTGGAAACAGCACCCACACGGGCGATAGCGGCGGAATCGGACACGGGAACGGAATTGGCGCGGATGGCGGCCACAGCGGCGGCCACGGCCTTGTCGATGCCCTTGCGCATGACCATGGGGTTCGCACCGGCGGAGAGGTTCTTCAGACCTTCCCGGGTGATGGCCTGGGCCAGGACTGTGGCGGTAGTGGTGCCGTCACCGGCGATATCATTGGTTCTGGTAGCCACTTCCCGGATCAGCTGGGCGCCCATATTCTGAAAGGGGTGTTCCAGTTCCACTTCCTTGGCGATGGTCACGCCGTCGTTGGTGATCAGGGGTGCGCCGTACTTCTTGCCCAGCACCACATTGCGGCCCTTGGGGCCCAGGGTGACTTTGACGGTGTTGGCCAGCTGGTCAATGCCGGACTGGAGCTTCTTCCGGGCGTCTTCGCCGTAAACGATCATTTTTGCCATAATTTCCCTACCTCCTTAGTCGGTGACGATGGCCAGCAGGTCTTCCTGCTTGACGAATTTGAACTCTACTTTGTCCAATGTGATGTCGGTGCCGATGAACTTGCTGACGACCACCTTGTCGCCAACGGCAACATCGTGGCAATCGGGGCCGACGGCAACCACATCATAGATGGCGGGCTTTTCCTTGGTGGAAGTGGCCAGCAGGATGCCGGAGGCGGTGGATTCAGCGGCCTCGTGGGCCTTGAGCAGAATGTTGTCTGCCATGGGTTTGAGTTTCATGTGTGTTCCTCCATACAAATGTATTTAGACTGCGGGTATCGGCCAGGCCTTCCCGCCTTTATCTACGGGTTTAGCACTCTTTAATCCTGAGTGCTAAAGTATCATAACCCATTATGGGCGAAAATGCAAGAGGTATTTTGGAAAAATGCGTAAATTATTTGTGAATGGAAGCATTGGGGTAGTGTTGGTGGGCGACCGCAAGGGTCGCCCCTATGCGGGAGGGAAAGGTAAACAGCAGCAGGAGGCTGGCAGAGGCGGTTTTTGGTGAAACTGATGAAAAAAGTTACCAAAAAAATACTGCGTCCTCTTGAAATTTGGGCGAAATTGCGATACAATGAAAAAAATTGTGCGAGGAGGCAGCGGAATATGGGCGAATTGATCGCGTTCCTGTCCGGCAAGGGCGGCACGGGCAAAACCTCCGTATGCGCTGCGGTGGCCACATCCCTGGCAAAACAGGGGGAAAGCGTGCTGTGCATCGATTGCGATGTGGGCCTGCGGAATCTGGACATTGCCCTGGCAATGACCGATCAGGGGGCTCTGTCCTTCCGGGAGGTATACACGGGAGATTACGAACTGCAGCAGGCGGCGGCCCATCCGCTATATCCGACCCTGCGGTTTTTGACCGCGCCGGTGAACTGCGCCGCCGCGGATATTGACGGGGAAGCTTTTGGAGCGCTGCTCCAGGAGGCCCGGAAGCATTTTCGCTACATTTTTCTGGATGCCCCGGCAGGGGTGGAGGCCGGTTTTATGCTGGCTGCCCGACACGCCGACCGGGTGGTGGTGGTGACCGTCACCGATCCGGCATCCATCCGGGATGCGGCCCGCACCGGAGAAGTGCTGGAGCTGATGGGCAAGACCCAGGTCCGGCTGGTGGTGAACCGCATCAACGAAAAGCTGTATGAGGCGGGAAAATTTACCGTCGATGATGTGATCGACCAGACCGGCATGCAGCTGCTGGGCATCGTGCCGGAAGATCCGGCGGTGGTACTGGCGGCGGCTTTCGAAAAGCCTTTGATCGCATACACCAAAAAAGGCGCTGCCGCGGCCTGCGGCCGCATCGCAAGCAGAATTCAGGGGTATCACATCCCCTTGACGATGAAATAATGAAAAGGAGAGGTCCACAGTGAATATCGCGTTTTTGGCCCACGATAAGAAAAAAGAACTGATGGTCCAGTTCTGCACCGCTTACAAGAGCGTTCTGAGCAAGCACAATCTCTTTGCAACGGCCACCACAGGACGGCTTATTGCTGACAACACCGGCCTGCCCATCACATTGCTCCTTTCCCACAAGCAGGGCGGCCATCAGCAGATCAATGCCCGGATCGCTTACAACGAGATCGACCTGGTGCTGCTGTTTACAGATCCCAACACCACCGATCCCTGGGACGATTCCCAGATGATCGAAACGATTCGCCACTGCGACAAGCACAATGTGCCCATTGCCACCAATTTGGCTGCTGCCGAGATCTGCATCATGGGTCTGCAGCGGGGCGACCTGGATTGGCGTGAAATGCTGCACACCAAGCCCAGATATTGAGAAGATACTGTTGTTGCGAGCCGGTGAGGACACCGGCTCGCAATGGCATCCCCGTTTTTTGAAAGGAACGATTATTTATGGATATTATCAAGCCCCGGACATTGTCCGGTTTTATGGAATTGCTGCCGGCAAAGCAGATCCGCTTTGAGCGGATGGTGCAGATCCTGCGGGAAACCTATGCTTCCTACGGCTTTGCGCCCCTGGATACGCCGGCTATTGAAGACGCCCAGATCCTGCTGGCCAAGGGCGGCGGCGAGACGGAGAAGCAGATCTATCGCTTCCAGAAGGGTGACAGCGATCTGGCACTGCGTTTTGATCTGACCGTGCCCCTGGCGAAGTATGTGGCGCTGCACTGCAACGACCTGGCTTTCCCCTTCCGCCGGTTCCAGATCAGCAAGGTCTACCGGGGCGAGCGGGCCCAGCGGGGTCGCTTCCGGGAGTTTTACCAGGCGGACATCGACATCATTGGAGACGGCAAGCTGGATATTCTGAATGAGGCGGAGATCCCGGCGATCATTTATAAGGTGTTCCGGGGTTTTGGCCTGAGCCGCTTCCAGATCCGTGTGAACAACCGGAAGATCCTGAACGGGTTCTATGCTATGCTGGAACTGTCTGAAAAGTCCGGCGAGATCATGCGGACTGTGGACAAGCTGGATAAGATCGGCGCTGAGAAGGTCAAGGCCATTCTCATGGGTGAGGAGTGCGGCCTCACGGAAGAGCAGGCCGATGAGATCCTGAAGTTTATTGCCATTACCGGCAGCAACGAGGAAGTGATCGCCGCGCTGGAAGGCTACACCGGCCGGAATGAGATCTTTGATCTGGGTCTGGAGGAGCTGAAGGCGGTTTGCCGGAATTTGGCGGCCTTTGGCGTGCCGGAAGAGAATTTTGCGGTGGATCTGACCATCGCCCGGGGCTTGGACTACTACACCGGCACGGTGTACGAGACTACTCTGTTGGATCATCCGGAGATCGGCTCTGTTTGCTCCGGCGGACGCTATGACGATCTGGCGGGCTACTATATTGAAAAGAAGCTGCCCGGTGTGGGCATTTCCATCGGTCTGACCCGGCTGTTCTATGTGCTGGATGAGCAGGGCCTGCTGAATCCGGCGCTGCCTACCGCCCCCTGCGATGCCCTGGTGCTGCCCATGACGGCGGAAGCCGGCCCGGCTATTGCCCTGGCGGAGAGTCTGCGGTCTACCGGCCTGCGGGTACAGCTTTACGGCGAGCAGAAGAAATTCAAGCAGAAGATGGCGTATGCCGACAAGCTGGGTGTGCCTTTTGCGGTGCTGCTGGGCGAAGATGAGATCGCCGAGGGTATGTGCTCCGTGAAGAACATGGTCACCGGTCAACAGGTGAAGCTGGCGCCGGCGGATGCGGCGGCCTATATCCGGGCGGAACTCAGCGCCAACAACGGCCCTGTCATTCTGGAGCAGTAAGATGGAACAGAAATTTGTGGCGGCCTGGGAAAAGAACCGGGCGGAGGCGGAGAAAATCGGCGTGCGGATGCGGCCGCTGGATGTGGCCGGCGCGAAGCGGGTGTTGTCCGGCTCCCGGCTCAGCGACGGATTTAACGCCCTGGCGGCCAAGGGGATGCTGAAATGGAGTCTTGAGGCTCTGGCGGTGGACAAGCGATTTACGGTGCTGTTTACCGACGAGGAGGCCAATGAGGCATTGACCCGGCTGCTGGAAGCAGGCTATCAATTTTAAAAAGGAAGCAGGGAACGGCGTTGGCCGTTCCCTGCATTTTTGTGGGCGGAAAAAGGTGTTATGTAAACCGCGAAGGGTGGGGTGCGGTGGGGGAGTTGGAAAGGGATCGTTGACAGTTAACAGTTTGGCGGGCGACCGCAAGGGTCGCCCCTACGCGGGAGGCGAAGGGGGGCTGGCGGGCGACCGCAAGGGTCGCCCCTACGGGGGATGCCCTCTCCGGCGCAAATCAAAGATTTGCGCCACCTCCCTCAGAGAGGGAGGCAAGGGGGCGGCTCCCTGCAGTCTCGCGGGATGACAGGGTTTTCTTATTGGGAAATGTCAGAGGACAGTTTTTTGCCTTTGTGGACAATGAAAATGCCCAAGGCGATCAGCGCAATGCCGACCAGCATTACCGGGATGCCGAACATCAAGGACATGGTCTGCAGGGTGCCTCTGAAAGCGTTTCCCATCTGGGAGACCTCCTGCTGATACAGATCGTACATCGAATCACCGAACAAGCCGCTGTTCATACCGGAACCGGCCTGGTTATAGATCTGCTCCAGCACTTCCGGCGGAAGATCGTCTTCAATATAAATGCCGTTATTAAAAGAATTGCCGAAGGGGTCACCCATATTTCCGGCGGTTTCAAACATTCCGGATCCAAAACGCGGCATGAGCGCCATCACCAGCAGGGCGATGATACACAGAAGGACACCGCCTGCGATAAACAGATAGCCGACCTTATAGCCGTGGCGGCGGACCAACCGCTCGATGTTTCGCTCCAACGAGCGGGGGCGAGGACCCCAGGGGGCATGGGGCGGTTCCGGAGCAGGTTCGTCCGGGCGGAGCAAATAATCTGTGGACACGCCGAAGACTTGGGAGATGCGGATGATCTTATCCGTTTCCGGCATGGCTTCGTCCCGTTCCCATTTGCTGACAGCCTGGCGGGACACCTCCAGCCGCTCTGCCAGGGCGTCCTGGCTCATGCCGTAACGACGGCGCAATTCCTGGATCTTTTCACCTAATGTCATAGCAATCACTCCTTTTTGTGATGGTCCTATCATAGCAGGATCATCACCGGATGAACAGCGATCGGACTTGGAAAAACCGCAACCTGGGGTTGCGGTTTTGAAAATGCAGTTTTTTTGGGGGTTATTTCTGCTCCAGAGCGGCGACTTTGGCGATGCGGCGGACGTGCTTTTCTTCAAAAGAGAAGGGGGTGGTCAGGAAGGTGTCCACGATCTGCAGAGCCATCAGATTGCCGGTGACAGCGCCGCCCAGGGCCATCATATTGGCGTCGTTGTGGGCACGGGTCATTTTGGCGGACCAAACATCCTGCAGCAGGGCGCAGCGGATGCCGGGGATCTTATTGGCGGCGATGGATACGCCGATGCCGGTGGTGCACATGACGATGCCTTTTTCACATTCGCCGGCGGCAACGGCACGGGCGGCCTGGGAAACGATGTCGGGATAGTCGCAGGATGCGGTGGTATGGGTGCCGAAGTCCACCACTTCGTAGCCGTTCTTCAGCAGATGCTCCTTGACGGTGTTCTTCATGTCTACTGCGCCGTGGTCACAGCCCAATGCGATCTTCATAAGTGTTCCTCCTCAAAATTTAAGTGATGATGCCGCCGTTGACGGGCAGGACTTGTCCGGTGATAAAGGGGGCGTTTGCCAGATATTCAATGGCCAGCGCCACATCCTCGGCTGTGCCGTTACGGCCCAGGCAGGATTGGGCGGCCAGGTCGGCCATGATCTCAGGATCTACCGTGGCGCACATATCCGTCAGGATGACGCCGGGGGAAATGCAGTTGACCCGGATGCCGCTGGGGCCCAGTTCCTGGGCCAGGGCCTTGGTCAGCGCGATGACCGCGCCCTTGGTGGCGGAATAGGCGGCCTCGCAGGATGCGCCTACCTGCCCCCACATGGAGGACACGGTGACGATGGAGCCGGCCTGCTTGCGCAAAAAGGCGGGCATGGCGGCGCAGATGCAATTATAGATGCCTTTGACGTTGACATCAAAGATCCGGTCCCACTGCTGCTCGGTCAGATCGGTCATCAGACCGGAATAGCAGATGCCGGCGTTACAGACCAGGATGTCCACATCCTCAATGGAAGCGAAAGCGGAAAAGACGGCGGCGCGGTCGGCTACATCGCAGCAGATGGGAGTGGCGCCGGTTTGCTCTGCCACAGCGGCGGCTGCGGCGTGCTCCTTTTCATATAAGAAGGTGACCCGGTGACCCCGGGCGGCGAAAAGCGCCACGGCTGCAGCGCCGATGCCCCGGCTTCCGCCGGTGATAACGACATGGGACATGGGAAATGTCCTCCTTGTGTGGGGTATTTGGCAGGGGGCGGATCCTTCGACGCGGGTACGCTCGCTCAGGATGACGGGGAGAGGTAAGGTTTTTTAGGGGTTTGGAGAAAAGGGCTGCTGCACTGTGCAGCAGCCCCGGTTGTTATCTTCTTCTGTTTTTGGTGCGGTGGTCGGCACGGATGGAGGACAGCTTGGAGTCGGACTCGGACATGAAGGCCTTCAGCCGCTCCTCGAACAGCTGGTCGGCAGATTTGGGCGCAGGGGGCGGAGTGGGTGCCTTGGGAGCCCGGTTGGGCTGGGGGGCAGGTGTCCGGGAGGCGTTGCCACGGGGCGCGGCAGGCTGCTGGGGCTTGGCCTCCAGCCGCTTGATGGACAGGTTGATCTTGCCGTTTTCGTTGCCGATGATGACCACCTTCACATCCTGACCTTCCGTCAGATGCTGGCGGATGTCACTGACATAGGCATTGGCTACTTCGGAAATATGTACCAGGCCGGTCTTGCCATCCGGCAGGGCAACGAATGCGCCAAAATTGGTGATAGACTTGACTTTTCCTTCTAAAACAGTGCCGACGGTAAACTCCATGTTTATATAGCTTCCTCCAAAAATATTACTCGGTTTCCTCGGGGTCGATGACGACGGTGTCCGGGTCTACCAGGCCCAGCTCGTCTTCGGCGTAATCCTTGACGCCGTCCAATGTGCCCTGCTTGTCGATCTTATCCTTCAAATCCTGCTGCTCCTGCTCCAACTGGGCGGCCTGGTCGGCCAGATCGCCGGTATGGCTGCGGGCAGCGCCGATGGTGAGGGACAGGGTCAGCAACGCCACCAGGGACAGGGCGATGGCTGAAAGCACCACAGTTTTGACCAGCGGGCTGCTGCGGCGATATACCAGGCGGATCCGCTTGAGCTTGCGTAAAATGCGTTCCATGGGGCTTGCCTCCTTCTTTGGCACGGTGGATCTTTTCGTACAGTATATTGTAACCTATTTTTTGGCAGATGCAAATAGTTTTTTTAAAATTTTTCGGAAAAATTGCATAATTTTCTGAAATGGCAGCCAAAAAAGGGAAAAAATGGGACGAAAAAGGGGGCTGAGGGTTTTTTCCCAGATCCAAAGCCCCAACGCAAGGCCGGCGGTATAGCCCAGGCGGATGTCTCCCAGGCAGACGGCGAAGCTCAGATACAGCCAGGCGGCCAGGGAAACTGCCAGAAACAGAAGGTCGGACAAGGCGGTGAGCCGGGGGCGCAAGGGCCGCAGAAAGTCATACACCGGCCCCAGAGCTGCCCCCAACAGCAGCGCCGCGGCAAACCGCAGGGCGGCCAGGGTGGGGGCGGTCATCCCATCAAGCGGCGCAGCCAGCCGCCCTGGGCCCGTGGCTCTTCGTAGACCAGGGCGGAAATACTGCCGTCCACCACTACCTGGCCGCCGTCCAGGGTCAAGGTCTTTAACTGCAGGTTCTGGCCCTGGATCACCAGGGTGCCCAGGCCCGTGCGAAGCACCACCATATTCTCGTCAAAGCGCACCACTTCGGTCACGCCGGTCATGGACAGGTGCGCGCGATCCTTCAAAGTCATGGCGTGGGGCAGCTGCAGGGTGTCGTTGGTCATGGCCATCCCTCCTCGGGGCAGTGTATGCGCCGGCAGAAGCGGAAATGAATGGGGAAAATGCTCGTTCAAAAATAATTTATATTTTAAACTATTGACTTTTTTAGCACTCTCGTGTATAGTGTGCTTAGCACTCAAAGAGATGGAGTGCTAAAGAAAGGAGGAGTACCATGGAAATGACCGAACGGAAGAAAAAAGTGCTGCGGTGTATCGTGGAGCTTTACATTCAGACGGCGGAACCGGTTGGCTCGAAGGCCATCGCAGAACTGCCGGAGATGAGTTACTCCTCCGCTACCATCCGAAATGAAATGGCGGAACTGACCGCCATGGGTTATCTGGAACAGCCCCACACCAGCGCAGGCCGGGTGCCCAGCGCCGCCGGCTATCGGCTGTATGTGGATGAGCTGATGAGCGATTACCGGCTGAGCCTGGAAGAGACCAAGTCCATCAATGCATCCCTGGAGGAAAAAATGCAGCGGGTGGATAAAATGATGGAAAAGGTGGCAAAGCTTGTATCGCAGGTGACGGATCTGCCGGCCATCTCCGCCGCGTCCCATCGGGGCGGCTTGACGGTGCAGCGGTTCGATCTGATCCAGGCCGGTCCGGGCAGCACTATCCTGGTGGTGATGCTTTCCAGCGAAGAAGTGGTGAATAAGCTGATCAAGCTGCCTCTGGATGTGACGGAAAGCGATCTGAAGGTGCTGACAGCCCTGCTGAATGCCACGATGACGGCGCTTCCTGCCGAAGGTTTTACGGCGGCCATCCTGGAACGGGTCATGGCCAGTGCCGGTTCGGCGGCCACATTAGTACCGGTTGTGGTGGAATTCGTCACCGGCATCCTGCGAAACCATGCGGCCACCAATGTGGCGGTGGCGGGCCAGGCAAGATTGCTGGGTCAGCCGGAATACCGGGATGTGGACAAAGCACAGCGGCTGCTGGAATCCATTGATGAAGAAGCGCTGAGCAATCTGCCGGCGGTGATGCAGAACGAAAACGGCACGAAAGTGCTGGTGGGCCCGGAAAATGTGGCCCGGGAACTGCGGGATACATCGGTGGTTATGACAAAATTTGACATCGGCGACGGCATGCAGGGTATGATCGGCGTGGTGGGTCCCACCCGGATGGATTATGCCAAGGTCACCGCCCGGCTGAGCTATTTTGCCGAGAGCCTGAGCAAGCTTTTTGCCAAGCCGGAGCAGCCCAGCCTGCCGGAAGGAAACGGCGAAGAAGAATAAACTGGAGGAACGATCGTGGCGAAGAAGGATAAAGAGAAAAAAGACCCCGTGACCGAGGAAGTTACGGAAAATACCGTGGAGGAGACCCCGGAAGCACCGGCGGTGGATCCCTGGGAGGAAAAATACAACGCCGAGCGGGATGCCCACCTGCGGCTGGCTGCGGAGTACGACAACTACCGCAAGCGCACCGTGAAGGAAAAGGAAGCCAGCTATGGCAACGGCAAGGCCGATGCGGTGGCGAAGCTTCTGCCGGTGTATGACAATCTGGAGCGGGCGCTGCTGCAGCCCACGGAAGACGCTGCCTACAAAAAGGGCGTGGAAATGACCATGAACGAGCTGGTGAAGATCTTTACCGCACTGGGTGTGGAGATCTTTGGCCAGGTGGGGGAACCGTTTGACCCCAATATCCACAACGCTGTGATGCATATTGAGTCCGAAGAGCTGGAGGAAAACACCATTTCCGCCGTGTTCCAGAAGGGCTTCAAGATCGGCGACAAGGTGGTCCGCTTTGCCATGGTGCAGGTGGCCAATTAACGATTCCTTGCCCCCCTCTTAAAAGCGGGGGCCGAGGCGGCTCCGCCGCATAAATTTGTAAAAACTTTAGTTACTATAAATAGGAGGAAATCATTATGTCTAAGATTATCGGTATCGATCTGGGCACCACCAATTCCTGCGTGGCTGTCCTGGAAGGCGGCGAGGCTACGGTCATCGCCAATGCAGAAGGCGGCAGAACCACTCCCTCTGTGGTTGCATTCTCCAAGGCCGGCGAGCGGATGGTGGGCCAGGTGGCCAAGCGCCAGGCCGTGACCAACGCCGAGCGGACCATCTCTTCCATCAAGCGCCACATGGGTGAAAACTACAAGGTCACCGTGGACGGCAAGAACTACACGCCCCAGGAGATCAGCGCCATGATCCTGCAGAAGCTGAAGGCGGACGCAGAGGCTTATCTGGGCACCACCGTCACCGAGGCGGCCATCACCGTGCCTGCTTACTACTCTGACGCCCAGCGACAGGCAACCAAGGACGCCGGCAAGATCGCCGGTCTGAATGTGCAGCGGATCATCAATGAGCCCACTGCGGCAGCCCTGGCTTACGGCCTGGATAAGGAATCCGAGCAGACCATCATGGTCTACGACCTGGGCGGCGGCACCTTCGACGTGTCCATCCTGGAGATCGGCGACGGCGTTGTGGAAGTCAAGTCCACCTCCGGCGATACCCACCTGGGCGGCGACGACTTCGACGAGCGGATCATGCAGTATCTGGTTGCCGAGTTCAAGAAGGCGGAAGGCATCGATCTGAGCAAGGACAAGGTGGCCATGCAGCGGCTGAAGGAAGCTGCCGAGAAGGCCAAGATCGAGCTGTCCGGCGTGACTTCCACTGCCATTAACCTGCCTTATATCACTGCTGATGCCACCGGCCCCAAGCACCTGGATGTGACCCTGACCCGGGCCAAGTTCAATGAGCTGACTGCCGATCTGGTGCAGCGGACGCTGAAGCCCGTGAACCAGGCTCTGGCTGATGCCGGCCTGAAGCCCAGCGACCTGGACAAGGTGCTGCTGGTGGGCGGCTCCACCCGTATTCCTGCGGTGCAGGAGGCGGTGAAGGGCATCACCGGTAAGGACGGCTTCAAGGGCATCAACCCCGACGAGTGCGTGGCTGTGGGCGCTGCCATCCAGGGCGGCGTGCTGACCGGCGATGTGCAGGACATCCTGCTGCTGGACGTGACCCCCCTGTCCCTGGGCATCGAGACCATGGGCGGCGTGTTCACCCGGCTCATCGACCGCAACACCACCATCCCCACCCGCAAGAGCCAGATCTTCTCCACCGCTGCTGACGGACAGACTTCCGTGGAAGTCCATGTGCTGCAGGGCGAGCGGGAAATGGCTGCTTACAACAAGACTCTGGGCCGCTTCCAGCTGGGCGGCATTGCCCCCGCGCCCCGTGGTGTTCCCCAGATCGAAGTGACCTTCGACATCGACGCCAACGGCATCGTAAAGGTCTCCGCCAAGGACCTGGGCACCGGTAAGGAAGCCAACATCTCCATCACTGCCTCCACCAATCTGAGCCAGGAAGACATCGACAAGGCTGTGCGGGAAGCGGAGCAGTTCGCTGCAGAGGATAAGGCCCGCAAGGACGAAGTGGACACCCACAACCATGCGGATCAGACCGCCTACCAGGCAGAAAAGACCCTGAATGAGATGGGCGACAAGATCCCCGCAGAGCTGAAGAATGAGATCCAGGCGGCGGTGGATCAGCTGAAGGAAGTCAACAAGGGCAGTGATCTGGATGCCATCAAGGCAGCCATTGAGAATGTCCAGAAGGCTTTCGAGAAGCTGTATCAGCAGGCCAATCCCAACGGCGGCCAGGGCGGCCAGGGTTTCCCCGGCGACGACGGCGTCGTGGATGCGGATTTTGAGACCGTAGAGTAATAAAGTCATCTTTAAGGGGCGGCCTGCCGCCCCTTATTGGTGTATTGCGGCGACTGCGCTGCGCGCACGGCCGAAAGGGCCGGGGGGAGAATGGTGCATTTTGGGGAACTCCCCCAGTCAAATTGCCTAATATCGGCAATTTGCCAGCCCCCTCTTAAAAGCGGGGGCCAAGAAACGGTGCATACATTGAGGTGAAAGTATGGCAGAGAATAAACGGGATTATTACGAGGTGTTGGGCGTTGAAAAGGGCGCGGATGCCGAGACCATCAAGAAGGCTTACCGCAAGCTGGCCATGAAATACCATCCCGACCGCAATCCGGACAACGCGGAGGCGGAAGAAAAATTCAAGGAAGCGGCAGAGGCATACGAAGTGCTGTCCGATGCGGAGAAACGGGCCCGGTATGACCAGTTCGGTTTTGCCGGCGTAGATCCCAATTACGGCGCAGGCCAGGGCGGCAGCTACGGCGGCGGTTTTGGCGGATTTGGCGATTTTGGAGATCTGGGCGATATTTTCGGCAGCTTTTTCGGCGGCGGAAGCCCCCGGAGCAACCGGAACGGCCCCCGGCGGGGTGAAGATGTATACGCCCGGCTGGAGCTGACCTTCGAAGAAGCGGCCTTCGGATGCGAGAAAGAAATCGCTGCGCCCCGGATCGAAAACTGCAGCAGCTGTAACGGCACGGGCAGCGCGGACGGTGTCATTGAGACCTGCTCCTACTGCCGGGGCGCCGGCCAGGTGCGGACTACCCAGAGCTTTATGGGTATGCAGATGCAGTCCACCAGCGTGTGTCCCCAGTGTAACGGCCGGGGCAAGATCGTGAAAAATCCCTGCAACACCTGCAAGGGCAAGGGAAAGGTGCGCCGCGTCCAGAAGATCCGGGTGAAAGTGCCGGCAGGTGTGGATCACGGCCAGAGCGTCCGCGTCCGGGGCGAGGGCAATGTGGGCGCCAACGGCGGCCCCAACGGTGATCTGCTGGCAGAGATCTACATCAAGCGGCATCCCATTTTCAGCCGGGAAGATTACACCGTGCTGTGTGAAGTGCCTATTTCCTTTACCCAGGCGGCTCTGGGTGGGGAGATCGAAGTGCCCACCATTGACGGCAAGGTGAAATACGAGATCCCCGAGGGGACTCAGACCGGCACCAGTTTTATCCTGCGGGAGAAGGGTATCCCGGTGGTGAATTCCCGCCGCCGTGGCGACCAGCGGTTCACTGTGGTGGTGGAGACGCCCACAAAGCTGACCAAGGAGCAGAAGGATCTGCTGCGGCAGCTGGACGAGGGGCTGGATGTGGGCTCGACGCCCAAACGGAAGAAATTCTGGGATATTATCAAGGATATTTTGGATTAACAGATGACCCGACAGGCTTATCCTGTCGGGTCTCTTGTTTGTTGGGTAAGAAACGCTTTTGGGGGACGGATCCTTTGGCGCGCTTCGCTTGTTCAGGATGACAGGGTTTGCGGTGGCGGGCGACCGCAAGGGTCGCCCCTACGCGGGAAGGGAGAAAGGTTTGGCGGGCGACCGCAAGGGTCGCCCCTACGCGGGAGGGTGAAGGCTTTGGGGCGTTATTCGTAGGTGTCGTCCTGCAGTTCGGCGGCGTAGGGGCGGCCGGTGGGGGTCGTGCCGTAATACTTGCCGTAGGTACGGGTGAAGGAACTGTAGCTGCCGAAACCGGCGCGGAAACAGCTTTCCGTGGCGCTCATGCCGCCGGAGATCAGCTCCCGGGCCAGATGCAGCCGCTGCTGGGTGATGTAGGTGTTGATGCTGCTGCCGGTGCAGGAGCGGAACAGGCGCATCATATGGAATTTGCTGAGGTAGAATTCCTCGGCGATGGTGTCGATATTCAGATCCTCGGTCAGATGGGATTGGATGTAGGCCATGATGGCGGCCACCCGGCTGTCCCGGGGCTGGGCAGGGGCAGGCCGGAGGGCATCATTCTGCCGCAGATCCCGGGCGATCTGCACCAGCAGCCGCAGCAGAGCGCTCTGGCTTAGGAGTACACGGCCGTATTCTTCGCCGGAAAGCTCTTTTTCCAGCTCTTTGGCCAGGATCCACAACTGACGGCTGCCCTGGGCGGAGCGGAGGACCGGGCCGGTCCGGCCGAAAAAGCAATCCCGCAGGTCGCAATCTTCGGCAGAAAAACGGCGCAGAAAATCCGGGGAGATGTAGATGATGATCCGCTCGTAAGGGGTTTCCGGGTCGAAATCCGGCCGGTGGACGCAGCCGTTGCCCACCAGCACCACATCGCCGGGACGGAGGGCATATTTTTGACCCTCGATCCAATAACTGCCGCTGCCGGAAAGGAGCAGGAGCAGTTTGCAGAATTCATGGTAGTGGTAATCGGTGCGGATGCCGCCGGGACCTTTCAAGTGGAAGAGGCGAAAATCTTCCAGCAAGTAGCCTTGTTTTTCGTAGTTCGTTTGCTGCATGGGTGTTCCTCCTGGGGTGGATAGCACTATTTGCAATAAGTATAGCACATATTGCGTTTATTTTGCAAGTATTGCGGTGTATGATGAAGCAAGAAAAAAAGAGGAGGAAAATCTCATGAAAAAATTCTGGACCAATTACCGCTCTATCATCTTCATGCTGATCGGCATTATCGGCGGCTGTATTTTGGGTGCCATCTTCCCCAAAACGGACGCATCCGCCGGTGCAACCGTACTGAAGCCCCTGGGTACATTGTTCATCAACATGATGTTCTGCATCGTGGTTCCCATGGTGTTTGCGTCCATCGCCGGCGCGGTGGCCAACATGGGCAGCCGCAAGAAAGCAGGCAAGATCATGGGCGTGACCGTTGGTACATTCGTCATCACCGGCGCTATCGCCGCGGTGATCATGTATTTGGTCCTGCAGGCATTCCCTCCTGTTCTGGAGCCCTGGACGGAGATCCCCAGCGAGGAAATGGGCGAGTATGCCAGCCTCTCTACCCTGATCGTCAACTTCTTTACGGCTGAGGACTTTGTGGGTCTGCTGACCCGCCGGGCCATGCTGCCGCTGATCGTCTTCTCCATCCTGTTTGGCTTTGCCGTCAACATGAACGGCGGAAAGGACTCCATCATCGGCAAGTGGCTGGAGGACCTGTCCGGCGTCATGATGAAGTTTGTCAAGATCGTTACTTATTACGCCCCCATCGCGTTCTTTGGCTTCTTTGCTGACCTGGTGGCTACTTACGGCCCCCAGATCACCGCAGACTATGGCCGTGCGATGCTGGCTTACTACCCCCTGTGCGCCATCTATGTGTTCACCGCATTCCCCCTGTTCGCGTTCATCGGCGGCGGCAAGAAGGGCCCCAAGGCCATGTTCAGCCACATTCTGAAGCCTGCTATGGTGTCCCTGGGCACTTGCTCCAGCGTGGCCACCATCCCCACCAACATGGAAGCTGCGGAAGATACCGGCATCTCCAAGGAAGTTTCTGACCTGGTTCTGCCACTGGGCGCCACCATGCACATGGACGGCTCCTGCTTCTCCTGTGTTCTTAAGATCGCCTTCGTGTTCGGCGTCTTCGGCGTGGACTTCTCCTGGAGCATGCTGATCCCCGTCATTCTGGTTGCCGTACTGTCCTCCGTGGGCATGAGCGGCGTTCCCGGCGGCGGCTACATAGGCGAATACATCATCTGCTCCATCTTCTTCCCCGAGCAGATGGCTCTGGCCTTCCCCATTCTGGTGACCATCGGAAACCTTGTGGATCCCCCCCCCACCATGATCAACGCCGCCGGCGACTATGTTGTCTCCTTCATCGTCTCCCGCTATGTGGACGGCAAGGACTGGCTGCAGAAGAAGTTGG
>JAZNNP010000047.1:0-71023 GCA_045580365.1 Faecousia sp. | reverse complement strand
GGTCGCCCTTCGCCGAAGGCGCAAAAGATCTCCCATTTAGGGCGACCGCAAGGGTCGCCCCTACGCGAGCTTGTTCTTCTGAACAATCACGTATCTCCTTGAAAAAGTTGCAATTTATCTTTGAAATTATGAAAATTACCCTTTACTTTTGGGAAAACTTGTGATAAGATATTCGGGCTGGCTATGGCCAGACGATATTATTATGCCCGCAGCTCGGTTCGGGGAAGACACCGACCCCTTACTTGGCGCTGGGTAAATTTATGAAAAGGTGGAAAAAACCATGATCCAGAAGGATAAGAAGACCCAGGTCATCCTGGAAAACGCAACCCACGAAGGCGACACCGGTTCTCCCGAGGTCCAGATCGCTATTCTGACTGCCCGCATCAACGAGCTGACTGATCACCTGCGCGTGCACAAGCATGACAACCACTCCCGTCGTGGTCTGCTGATGATGGTCGGTAAGCGCCGCAGCCTGCTGGACTATCTGGCCAAGAAGGACATCAACCGCTACCGTGCGATCATCGCCAAGCTGGGTATCCGTAAGTAAGATATCGAGAGGGGCGACTGCTGTCGCCCCTTTATTTCTTGCTTCCAACCCTTGCCCCCCTCTTCAAAGCGGGGGCCACGGCGGCTTCGCCGCAGTTCGTTATACATCAATCGGGAGCCACTTAGCAGTTGAAAGTGTCGACGAATTTCGCCGCCAGTTTCAAGTGCTAAACCTCCCGAACACACCATTACTTTAGGAGGTAATTTCAAATGATCAAGCGCAAACAGTATCCCAATCATCATGTTTACGAAACCGAGATCGGCGGCCGTACCTTCACTGTGGAGACCGGCAAAGTGGCTGAACTGGCCAATGCCGAGTGCATCTGCCGTTACGGCGACACCGTGGTGCTGGTCACCTGCACCTGCAACCCCATCCCCAAGGCCGGCATCGACTACTTCCCTCTGACCATCGAGTTTGAGGAGCGGATGTACTCCGTGGGCCGCATCCCCGGTTCTTTCAACCGCCGGGAAGGCAAGCCCTCCGAGCGCGGCATCCTGAACAGCCGTATCATCGACCGTCCCATGCGTCCTCTGTTCGACGAAGAGCTGCGTAACGACACCGTTGTTACCTGCACCGTCCTGGCAACCGACCACGACAACCCCGTGGAGATCGTGGCTTCCCTGGGCGCCTCCATCGCCACCGCTTCTTCCGATGTGCCCTGGAACGGACCTGTGGCTACCACCAATGTGGCCCACCTGAACGGCGAGTATATCATCAACCCCTCCGCTGAGGAGCGGGAAGCCTGCGATTGCTTCGTGTGCATCTCCTCCACCTTCGAGAAGGTGGTCATGATCGAGACCGAAGCCAACGAGGCTCCTGAGGCCATCGTTTACGAGGCTATCCGCATCGCCCACGAGACCAATATGGAGATCGTGAAGTTCATCAACGGCATCGTGGCCGAGATCGGCAAGCCCAAGTTCACCTTCGAGAAGGCTGCCGTCAACCACGAGCTGCTGGACGATCTGATCGCCTACGGCCTGCCCCAGATCGAGTACGCTCTGGATACCGATGACAAGAATGTCCGCGAGGAGCGGCTGACCGCTGCCCGTCTGGTCTTCAAGGATAAGTTCGTCGAGAAGTACGGCGAAGAGGAATTCGAGACCCACATCGAAGTCTGCCTGTACAAGATGCAGAAGAAGGTGGTCAAGAAGTGGCTGCTGGCCGGCAAGCGTGTGGACGGCCGTGGCATGGACGAGATCCGTCCCCTGGATGCCGAAGTCGGCGTCCTGTCCAGAGTCCACGGTTCCGGTCTGTTCTCCCGTGGCCAGACCCAGGTGCTGTCCATCTGCACCCTGAACACCCTGTCCGCTGCTCAGAAGCTGGATACCATCTATCCCGAGGAGACCAAGCGGTATATCCACCACTATAACTTCCCCTCCTTCTCCACCGGCGAAGCCCGTGCTGCCCGCAGCACCTCCCGCCGCGAGATCGGTCATGGCGCTCTGGCTGAGAAGGCCCTGCTGCCCGTGATCCCCTCCGTGGAGGAGTTCCCCTACGCCATCCGCGTGGTGTCTGAGGTCCTCAGCTCCAATGGTTCTACTTCCCAGGGCTCCATCTGTGGCTCTACCCTGGCTCTGATGGACGCCGGCGTGCCCATCAAGCGGCCTGTGGCCGGCATTTCCTGCGGCCTGATCTCCGACCAGGAGACCGGCGCATGGAGAACCTTCACTGACATCCAGGGCGTGGAAGACTTCCACGGCGAAATGGACTTCAAGGTGGCCGGTACTACCGAAGGCATCACCGCCATTCAGATGGACCTGAAGAACAAGGGCCTGACCATGGAGATCATCGCTGACGCTCTGGAGCGCTGCCGTCTGGCCCGTCTGGAGATCCTGTCCGAAGTGATGCTGCCCTGCATCAGCGAGCCTCGTGCCGAGGTTTCCGAGTACGCCCCCAAGATGATCAGCATGAAGGTGCCCGTGGACAAGATCCGCGAGATCATCGGCTCCGGCGGCAAGACCATCCAGAAGATCTGCGCCGATACCGGCGCCAAGGTGGACATCGAGGACGATGGCTCCGTGTTCATCTCCGCTGTGGACTCCGCCTGCGCTTACGCTGCCAAGAAGATGATCGACGACATCTGCTTCGTGCCCGAGGTGGGCAAGCTGTACTACGGCCGCGTGGTGCGCATCCTGCCCATCGGCGCGTTCGTGGAGATCGCTCCCGGCCATGACGGCATGGTCCACATCTCCAAGCTGGAAAACCGCCGCGTGGAAAAGGTGGAAGACGTGCTGAACCTGGGCGATATGACCTGGGTCAAGTTCATGGGCTTCGACGAGAAGGGCCGCGCCAACTTCAGCCGTAAGGACGCTCTGAAGGAACTGGAGAACCAGTAATTGCATTTTTGCCCGCCGCTCAGGTTCGAGCGGCGGGCTTTCCATATTTAGCTGCCCCTTTCAACCGCTGCAACAATTGACAATCCAACCCCCATCCGCTACAATAGACCCAAGAATAAAAAGAGAGGATCCCCATTATGCCCATGATTTTCAAACGCACAGCGGCGATGCTGCTGACGCTCCTGGTTCTGCTGTCCCTGCTGGCCGGCTGTGAAGTGCAGCCCGGCGAGACCCTCCCGGCCACCGATCCGGCCCCGACTCAGCCGGTCCAATGCCAGGGCCATGATTCCGACCCTTACGCCAATGTGACCAAAGAGGATTTTTACGCCAACTATACCCCCGCCTGCTGCTATGAAGACGCCTGTTACCGGACGGCGCATCACTTCCTCTCCGGCGTTCTGGAAGTGCCGGGCCAGTATTATGAGCCGGCGGAAAGCCGCCCCATGACCGACGACGGCCGCTACATCCGCAACACCGCCTGTTTCTACGAAGATGACGGCAACACTTATGTGGTGGTGGACGCCCAGGGCCGGGAAGTGCTGCGGATCTATCACGGCGCGGCCTATATCACCCTGGAAGAAGTGGCGGCCTACATGTACGCTTTTGGCGGCAAGGATTGCACCCTGCCGGCCAACTATACTTCCTCCAAAAAGACCCGGCCGGGCAACAGCCCCTGGGGCGAATACCTCCGGGTGAACCATTCCTATTTCAAGGGGGACACCAGCCGTTATCCCTATGAGCCGGAACTGCCGGATATTTCCGGCTGCGGCGGCAGCTTGCAGTATTACGAAATGGACATCGGCACCACCGGCACCACCACCCCCGGCTACGCCCCCCAGTATTATAATGATGGTAAATCCATCGAGCGTGGCGCCGCCCGGATCGTCTACACCCGCCAGGATAAAAATGACAACGGCACTTACGAACCGGACGAGGTGTATGTGTTCTACACCTTCAACCACTACAATGATTTCGTGGAATATCTGAACTATTTCGGCGGCTGGGGCAAGGAATTCGGCAATGTCACCGGCGGCGGCAGCTACAGCAGCAAGACCGACTGCAATCCCACCCCCTATCCCGAAACGGCCTACGACGATTTTCGGAACTGATCAGGAGGAGATCTTATGAAACACACCGTCTTGAAGACCCTGTGCATCGTTTCCGGCCTTTTCGCCCTGGCAAACCTGATCCGCCTGATCCTGGGCATCGTGCTGTTGCTGCAGGAAATGGCGTCCGGCATGGGCATTATCGGTGGCGCGGACACGCCTACGATCCTGTTTTGGCTGGCCTGGTTTGTCGGTGGCTCCTCTATCTTTTGGTGGCTCCTGGGATCCCTTGCGGTGTTTATCGTGACGCTGATCCTGCTGCGGAAGAAAAAGTAAAAGAAGATCCCGGCGGAGGTCTCTCCGCCGGGTTTTTGCGCCATCTTCCGTAGGACGGCTTGCCCTCAAGCCGCCCCAAACTCCAAAATTACGGGAAAAACCCCAAAATATTGTGGTTTCTCGCCCTTTTCTTCGTCTACATCTTGTGTTTCGACAGATTTCGCGAAAAGTTTATGGTATTATGTAGACGAGCTCAGGGAGCCCAGACGCACCACCGCGACAGTGGCGTCGTCTGCACCCTCCAGCCGGCTGTGCTCCAGGATCCGCGCAGCCAACTCTCCCGGGGGTTCTCCCCGTCCCTCCAGCGCCGCCCGCAGAGATTCCTCTCCCCCTGCGCCGTCGCTTAAGAGGATCAGCGTTTCCCCCTTGCGCAGGGACAGCCGCTGCACCGTTTCCCGGCCTTCGGTCACCGATAGCCCCGGCGGCGGCGCGGCTGTCCCGATTTTTATGGTCTCTCCCCGATACAGCAGGAAACTAGGGGCTGCGCCCCATTTGTAGATGGTGGCCTTGCCGGTGTCCAGCTGCAGTTCCGCCAGATCCATGGTCACCACCCCCGCCCGTCCCCGCAGGGCGCAGAAGCTGTTGATGGAGCGCAGGGCGTATTCCGGGGGATAACCGGCGCACAGCAGCTTTTTCAGCATATTCCCGGCCAGTTTTCCCTCCCGGGCCGCTTCGATCCCGGTGCCCATACCGTCGCACAGCAGAATGTAATACCGGCATTCCACCCCCGCGAACCAGAAACAGCGGTCGCCGTTGTGGCCGTCCCGGCTGGCGGAGCATACCGCCAATTCCGGCTGATACTGCTGCTGTGGCGGCGTTGTCCGCCGGGACAGGGCATCGGACAGATTTTGCAGATATTCGGACAAGAACCGGTATTGCTGCACCACCGCCGCCCGGTACTCCGTCCGCCGGTCCCGATCCGCCCGGATGGAGCGGAACTGCTCCTGGCTTCGCCGCAGCTCCGTCAGCAGCCGCCCAGTCTTGCGGCAGTTGATGGGCAGATCCCCGCCGTTGCCCAGAGGCTTGTGGAGCAGGGTAGTGGGCAATTTTGCCGGCTCTTCCCGGCAATTCTTGCGGCAGGGGCAGCTGCCGCAGGCCCGCTCCGCCGCCCGGACCATCAAAGCCTCCTCATCGATGGGGTATTCCTCCACCGTTTCCAGCAATACTTCCGTCTGATTCAGCACCGATGATGCCAGTTCCAGTCGCACCTGGGCAAAACCCGTCTCACCCCGCCGCCGGTGCAGAGGGGTTTGGGGCGGCAAAAAGAAACCGATGATGCCTCCCAGCAGCAGCCCCGGCAGGGGCAGGATGTCCCACATGCCGCAGACGCCCATAACGAATATGTACACCACCGACGGTACGATCACCGTGATCCGCCGGGGCATTCCGGGGATCAGCCGCAGAAAATAGGCCAGGCTCAGCACAGCCGTCATGGGCACCGGGGTCACCTGGGCCAGATCCAGGGCCAGGCCCGCCAATGCCGCCGGAAATGCTTCCTTGGATGCCAAAATACCGGCGGCTATGAATCCCAATCCCAGCCAGGGCAGGATCCGTACCTGGGCCAGAGCCAGCACGCCCAGGGCCCAAACCAGCCATACCAGTACCGAATCCTGCCGGTCTGCCGCCGCGGTGAAGAGCCGCCCGGAAAGGATGGCCAACCCGATCTGCAGCAGATAGATGCCGATGGCGGTGTCCTGCTTCAGCCATACCAGGCTTGCCAGGCCTGTGGCAGCCACCAGAACGCCGGCCAGAGCCGGCATGAGCCAGGGTGTGCTCCGGGGCAATGCCCGGCGATTCAGCGCCAGCGCCGCCGGAAGACCCAGCAGCAGCCACACAGCGCCCGGAAGCCCCGCTGTGCCCCAAAACAGCAGATAGCCGGCCATGCCGCCGGCGGCGATCAGCACCGCCGGCCAGCCGGACAGGCTCATCAGCAGCCCCAATGTCAGCGGCAGAGGATGCTGCAATAAACTGCCGGCGCTGAGAAGCATCCCGCACAGCACCGATCCGCCGGTCTGGGTCAAAGCCTGGGTTTTGGGATTTAAGGCCCACCGCCGCAGCACCCGTTGCCACCGCCGCAGGCGGATACCCAGAGAAACCATCATATGTACCAATCCTTTCCGATCAACTGCTTTCATGGTAGCAGATGGGGAAGGAAAAATTTGTCGAAAACCCTTGCAAGTTCGGATAAAAAGATCCCACAGGAATTTCTTCCTGTGGGACTTACTCATCTTCTCTTGGCCAGGGGCGCGGCCCGATCCTGGATCAGCAGCAGGTCGGAAATAATATCGTTGCTCAGAAGATAGCCGGTGGGCGTCAGCCGCCAGTGCCCGGAATCCATCTTTACCGCGTGACCCCGCTGGCTGGCCTGCTCCAGGCACTTTTCCAGGGGTGCGAAGGGCAGCAGATACTGCTTTTCATAATCCGCGGCGCAGATGCCCAGATTGGTCCGCAGCCGCATCATCAGATATTCTCCGGCCCGCTCCCGCTGGGGGATCTCCTGCAGGTCCGCGATGACCGTGCCGCCGGACAGAACGCCTTCGATGTAGCGCTTCAGATCCCGCACCATGGTGTACCGCTTGCCGGCAAAATCGGAGCTGGCGTCAGGGCCGAAGCCCAGATATTCGCCGCCGGTCCAGTATTTCAGATTGTGCTTCGATTCCATATTCCGCCGGCTGAAATTGGAGATCTCATACTGGCGGTAGCCCTTGGAGCGGAGGATCTCACTGGCGGTCAGATACATATCCGCCTGGGCGTCCTCGTCGGGCAGATCCATATACATCTGGCACTGGCACAGGGGCGTGCCCTCTTCCACTTTCAGCCCGTAGCAGCTGATGTGGTCCGGTTCCAGCTTCATGATGTTGCGCAGGGTCTCCACCCAACCTTCCCGGGTCTGCCCCGGCAGGCCATACATCAGATCCACGGAAAGATTCCGGAAGCCGGCCTTGCGGATCTGCCGCACCGTTTCCACTGCCTGGGCGTAATTGTGGGGGCGGCCGATGGTCTTTAAGATGTGATCATTGTCGCTCTGAATGCCCAAACTGACCCGGTTAAAGCCCTCGCTGTGGAGTCTGCGCAGCAGCTTGGGGGAAACGGAGTCGGGGTTTGCTTCAAAGGTGATCTCTGCCGTGGGGCTTACATCAAAGCTGCGGCGGATGGTGGACAGAATGGAAGCCAGGCCGTCCGCGCCGAAATAGCTGGGGGTGCCGCCGCCGAAATATACGGTGTCCACCAAATGGTTGGGGGCCAGATCGCCGGCCTCCCGGATGTGGGCGCAGATGGCATCCAGATAGCCGTCCATCAACTTGTCGCTCTTTTCCGGCAGGGAGTAAAAATCGCAGTAGATGCACTTGCTGCGGCAGAAGGGCACATGGATGTAAATGCCCAGAGGAATTTTATCTTTTCGTCCTAAAATAGCCATGGGGCGCTCCTTTTGGGGTGGTACTGTGGGTCAAACGGCAGAGCCGGCTTTGGTGTCGTTGCGGCTGAAGTTCCGGCTTTCCGGAGCGGCAGCCATGGTATCGAAAAACCGGGTCTGATGCTGCATGCTCCGCCGGCCGCTGAAATGGATCCGGAAGGAGATGCGATGTCCCTGGGCGATCTGCTCCGCGGTCAGATCGTACAGCGTGGCATTGTTGGCCTGGGCCAGTTCGTTGAGCAGAGTCAGCGAGGCGGAGATGTCGGAGGTCTCCAGAATGTAGCAGGTATCGGCCTGATGCTCGTGGATCAGTTTGTGCTGCAGGGCTTCCAGCAAAGTCAGGGTGATCATAATGAACACCATACCCAGCAACGCCGGTATATAGTAGCCAAAGCCGCAGGCGATGCCCAGGCAGGCTACCGCCCAAACGCTGGCGGCGGTGGTCAAACCCCGGACATTGGCACCTTCTTTCATGATGGTGCCGGCACCCAGGAAACCCACGCCGGTAATGACCTGGGCACTGAGCCGGGCCGGGTCAGCAGAAGAACCCAGGGCACTGTAATGGAAGAAAAGCATTTCACCGGTAATAGACACCACGCAGGCGCCCAAGACCACCAGGATATGGGTACGCAGGCCGGCAGGCCGGTGGGTAAATTCACGCTCCAGGCCGATGATAATGCCGATCAGCATGGCGCAGGCCAGCCGCAGGGCGATCTGCCCGATGCCGGGGGCGAAATTGATGTAATTGTTCCAAATTTCAAGCCAGGTCATAACCGGCCTCCTTTCAAAGCCTTCCCCAGGGGAAGACAATTAATCTTCATCCAGCTTCAGCACGGCCATAAAGGCCTCACTGGGCACGGATACCGTGCCGAAGGTCCGCATCCGCTTCTTGCCTTCTTTCTGCTTTTCCAGCAGTTTCTTCTTTCTGGTGATATCGCCGCCGTAGCACTTGGCCAGCACGTCCTTGCGCAGAGCCTTGATGGTCTCCCGGGCGATGATCTTGCCACCGATGGCGGCCTGCACCGGGATCTCAAACTGGGCGCGGGGGATGTTTTCCTTCAGCTTTTCGCAGATCTTCCGGGCCCGGGGATAGGCATTGTCGGCAAAGAGGATGAAGCTCAGCGCGTCCACAATGTCGCCGTTGAGAAGAATATCCAGCTTCACCAGCCGGCTGGGCCGGTAACCGATGAGTTCGTAGTCCAAACTGCCGTAGCCCCGGGTGCGGGACTTCAGCGCGTCGAAGAAGTCGTAAATGATCTCATTCAAAGGCATTTCGTAGTGCAGCTCCACCCGGCGGGCGTCCAGATACACCATGTCCTTGAATTCGCCCCGGCGGGAGGTGGCCAGATCCATAATATTGCCCACATATTCCTGGGGCGCCATCAGATTGACCTTCACATAGGGCTCTTCCGCCAGCTGGATCTCCGCAGGGTCGGGATAATCCAGGGGATTATCCACCATGATGGTCTCTCCGTTGAGCTTGGTGACCCGGTATACGACGTTGGGCGCAGTGGTGATCAGGTCCAGATTGTATTCCCGTTCCAGCCGCTCCTGGATGATCTCCATGTGCAGCAGGCCCAGGAAACCGCACCGGAAGCCAAAGCCCAGGGCGATGGAGCTTTCCAGTTCGTATACAAAGGAAGCGTCGTTCAGCTTCAGCTTTTCCAGCGCTTCCCGCAGATCCTGGTATTTTGCGCCGTCGGCGGGATAAATGCCGGAGTAGACCATGGGCTGCACCGGCCGATAACCGGGCAGGGGCTCGCTGGCGGGATCTTCCACGGTGGTGATGGTGTCGCCCACCTGGGTGTCGGCAATGACTTTGATGGAGGCGGTGATGTAACCCACTTCGCCTGCGCCCAGGGCATCCCGGGGGATCAGGCCCTTGGGGCTCATGGTGCCCACTTCCACTACCTTGTAAGTAGCGCCGGTGGCCATCATCTTGATGTCCTGGCCTGCCCGGACAGTGCCCTGCTTGATCCGGGTGTATACGATAACGCCCCGGTAAGAGTCATACTGACTGTCAAAAATCAGGGCCTGCAGCGGCGCATTCCGGTCGCCGGTGGGGGCGGGGATGCCCTCTACGATCATTTCCAGAACGGAATGGATGTTGATGCCGTTCTTGGCGGAAATTTCCGGCGCATCCTCTGCGGGGATGCAGATGATATCCTCGATCTCTGCCTTCACTTCCGCGGGACGGGCAGAGGGCAGGTCAATCTTGTTGATCACCGGCAGCACTTCCAGACCGGCGTCGGTGGCCAGGAAGGTGTTGGCCAGGGTCTGGGCTTCCACGCCCTGGGAAGCGTCCACTACCAGCACCGCGCCTTCGCAGGCGGCCAGGCTGCGGCTGACTTCGTAGTTAAAGTCCACATGGCCCGGGGTGTCGATCAGATTCAGGGCGTAAGTTTCGCCGTTGTCAGCGGTGTAGTGCAGTGTGGCAGCGGTGGCCTTGATGGTGATGCCACGCTCCCGCTCCAGGTCCATGGAGTCCAGGATCTGTTCTTCCATCTCCCGCTTCTCGATGGCGTTGCATTCTTCCAGCAGCCGGTCCGCCAGGGTGGACTTGCCGTGGTCGATGTGGGCGATGATGGAAAAGTTGCGAATGTGAGAAAGTTCGGTCATATCAGTTTACCTCTTCCGGGAATTCAGCCGGCAATTTTGCCGATAGTACTGCATTTTGCTTATTATACAAAAAAATCCCGGTCTTGTAAACTGTATGTTTTGCGAAAAAACGGGGAAAAATGTGATCACAGCCCGACAAAAAACGCCGAAAGATTCTTTTTTCAAAAATTTTTCCTGATGACCCTTGTCAAAATCGGAAAATCGGTATATAGTCTAACAGCTTGAGAAAAAGAACGAAAGATAAAGGGGAAGATGGATTTTGAGCAACACCAAGAAACCCGCGGGCAAGCCCGCTGAAGATGTACAGGCCGCTCTGCAGGGGCTGATCGCCCAGGGCAAGAAGGACGGCATGATCCGGGCCGCCGAGCTGAACGCCGTGCTGGAAAAAATGGATCTGAGTCCCGAGCGGATCGAGGAGATCTATGACCGTTTTGAGGCCATGAACATTCAGATCGTCAGCGCCGACCTGGACCTGGATCTGGGCGATGATCTGGACCTGGGCGACGGATTGGATGACGATATCGATCTGTCCGGCCTGGATGAAGAAGAACTGGTGGACCCGGTGGACCTGGCGGCGGAATTCCATTTGGATGACCCGGTGCGGATGTACCTGAAGGAGATCGGCCAGATCCGTCTGCTGACGGCGGAAGAGGAAGTGGAACTGGCCAAGCGGGTGGCGGAAGGCGACCAGGAAGCCAAGAATAAGCTGACGGAGGCAAACCTCCGCCTGGTGGTGTCCATCGCCAAGAAGTATTCCGGCCGCGGTCTGCATATCCTGGACCTGATCCAGGAAGGCAATACGGGCCTCATCCGGGCGGTGGACAAGTTCGACTGGACAAAGGGAAACAAATTCTCTACATATGCCACCTGGTGGATCCGGCAGGCCATTACCCGTGCCATCGCCGATCAGGCGCGGACCATCCGCGTGCCGGTGCATATGGTGGAAGTCATCAATAAGGCCACCCGCTGTAACCGGAAGCTGGTCCAGGAGCTGGGCCGTGAGCCCACTGTGGAAGAGATCGCCGCCGAGCTGGGTCTGCCTGTGGAGAAGATCATCGAGGCCAACCGTACCGCCGCCGATACCCTCTCCCTGGATACCCCCGTGGGTGATGAAGAGGATACCTCCATCGGTTCTTTCGTGGAGGACGAGCGTACCCCCGGCCCCGCCGATGCCACATCCAATGCCCTGCTGGCCGAGGCTCTGAAGGAGATCCTGGATACCCTGACGGAGCGGGAAGCCGATGTGCTGAAGATGCGTTTCGGTATGTACGACGGCCGTACCCATACCCTGGAGGAAGTGGGTCAGATCTTCGGCGTCACCCGTGAACGGATCCGCCAGATCGAGAACAAGGCCATCCGCAAGCTGCGCCATCCCAGCCGCGCCAAGAAGATCAAGGACTTCTATTGCTGATCTGTTAGATATACTTTAGGCCCGCTGCATTTCGCAGCGTTCCTTTCTTGTTTCTTATGAAGTGCGCGTAGCCAAAGGATCCGCCCCCAGGGCCTTCCCGCATAGGGGCGACCCTTGCGGTCGCCCGCTCGACGGTTCAATCCTCCATCAACGCCCGGAATACCGGCAGACCCCTCTGGATCCGCTCCGCGCTGACGCAATAGCAGATCCGAAAATACCCCGGGCAGCCGAAAGCATCTCCCGGCACCAGCAGCAGATCCTTCTGTTTGGCCTTTTCGGAAAAAGCCATGGCGTCGCCGCCGGGGGCTTTGATAAAGAGGTAAAACGCCCCGTCGGGCCGGGCCATTTCGTAACCCATTTCCGTCAGCGCCTCATACAGCATCTGCCGGTTCCGGTCGTAGGCGGCTACATCCGGCCGCAGGTGGGCGCACCGGGCGATGACCTTCTGCCACAGGCTGGGAGCGCATACATGACCCATGCTCCGGGCTGCGCCGGCAATGGCGTTGTACAGCTTCTTGCTGTCCGTGGCCTGGCCGGGCACATATACATAGCCGATCCGCTCGCCGGGCATGGACAGGGACTTGGAATAGGAGTAGCACACCACCGTGTTGGGATAAATGGTGGGGATAAAAGGCACTTCGCAGCCGTAGGCCAGTTCCCGGTAGGGCTCGTCGGACACGATGTAGATGGGATGGCCGAATTCCCGGCTCTTTCCGGCAAGCAGATCCCCCAGTTGCTCCAAAGTTTCCCGGGTGTAGACCACACCGCTGGGATTGTTGGGAGAGTTGATGATCACCGCCTGGGTGTGGGGGTTTATTGCCGCCTCCAGGGCAGCAAGATCGATCTGAAAATTCGGAATGTCCGGCGCGATCACCCGGAAATCCAGCCCTGCGTGGTCCGCAAAGGGCTTGTACTCCGGGAAATAGGGCGCGATGGCCACAATTTCCGCCCCCTCCACGAACAGGCCGCCAAAAGCCGCCGTCAGCGCCGGGGTCGCGCCGCAGCACAGGAAGATCTCCTCCGGCCGGACACCGGCATCATACCGGCTGTTCAGATCATCGGCGATGGCCTGCCGGGTGGCAAGATCGCCGATGGCGGTGGTGTATCCGTGGATCGAAAGCGGATCGCTTTCCGCCAGGATCTCCCGGATGGCCTCTTCCACCTGGGGCGGCGTGGGGATAGAGGGATTGCCGATGGAAAAATCCAACACATTCTCCGCACCGATCTGGGCCGCCCGGCGGCAGCCGTATTCAAACAGCTCCCGGATGGCCGATCGCTGAGCGCCCAGCGCCTGGGCTTGTTCATTCAGCATAAAAACACTCCTTACAAATACAGGGGCTTTCCGGGATCAAATCCCTGGGGCTTGTATGTAACCGAGCCGATGGGCTTGCCGCTGATGCCATACCGGGTGCTGTATCCGAATAGGTTTACATAACACTCCAAATCCGCTTTTTCCCCTTCCATGCACTTCATCACTTCCAGGGTGGCCAGCACATCATCCACCGCCCGGTGGGAATTTTTCACCTTTCCCGTCAGACGGTACGCATCAATGGCGTTGCACAGCTTGTGGGGATAACTGCGGCGGTCTTTGTAAACCGTCAGAAGATCCAGCTTGTCCTTGCCTTTGAGGATGGTGGGATCGCCGTCCCGCAGCAGCATGTAGTATAGAAAACTCAGATCAAATTGGGCGTTATATGCCAGCAGCAAGGTGTTGCCGGCCATCATTTCCGCGATGTCCCGGCAGACCCGGGTCTTGGCAAGGCCCCGCTCCCGGATGTCCATGGTGGAAATGCCGGTGAGCCGCTCGATATTGGCCGGCACGGTGTTGCCGGGGGAGAGGGTCACCAGCTCGTCGTATTCCTGCAGTACCACCGGCCCGTTGGGGCTGTTTTCCACCACAATGGCGGCAAATTCGATGATCTCATCCCGGCTGTAATCCAGGCCGGTGGTCTCCGTGTCGAAGAGCACCAGCCGGTCATATTTTGAAAATAAGGCGTCAAACATGGTAGCCTCCTGTAATTTCAGATTTCTCCTGTTGCCAGGCCCATGGCTCTGCGGAATTTGCTTTGGGGCTGTTCCTGCAGCCCAAACCGGGCCGCCAGCCGCCGGGCAAAGGCCAATGTGGCCTCGTCCCCGCCGGACTTCAGCTCCACTTCCACTTCGCACAGCTGCATTTGCCGGCTGCCGCCGGTGAGGATGCCCCGATCCAGCGCCAGTTCCGCCGTACCGCCCTCCAGGCAAATATCCGCAGCCCTGCGGGTGAATTTCGCTCCGCAAACGGGGACGATGCCCCCTGCCGTGAGGATTTTCAACTCCTCCGGCGCGCCGGCAGCGCATAATGCGCCCACCATGGTCTCCGGCTGGTCCCATTCCACTTCCCACTCGCCCCGGCTGCCGTCAGCCAGGGGGGTCTTGATGGTGCAAACGGATACATGGTTTTCCATCCGCCGCCGCAGGGTGATGTGCCGGGCGGACAGCGCCCCATCGGGGGTGTCATAATAGGTGGTCTCCATTTCAATGACCCGGAAAGGGCCGTATTCTTCGGCGATGGCGGCCTGGGTGGCCGCGTCTGCCATGAATTTTACTTCCAGTTCCCGTCCCATAGCCGTTCCTCCTTACCGTCCCAGCAGACGGTCAATGGCCATTCGTTTTTGCAGCGCATCCAG
The DNA here is from genome assembly GCA_045580365.1 of Faecousia sp. GTDB lineage: Bacteria > Bacillota > Clostridia > Oscillospirales > Oscillospiraceae > Faecousia. Next base: position 56,647 of record JAZNNP010000047.1, on the reverse strand, counting down.
CGATGCCACCGTGTCCCGCAGCATCTGATTCCACTCCTGGGCAGACAGTTCTCCGTCCATGCCGGTGGCCAGATAGGGGCAGGGGATCAGCCGGACTTTTTTGACTTGCCGGGCAAACTCCCGGTCCACGCCCAAAGCCAGGGCAAAGGGTGCCAGGTCGTAGTAATACAGTGGATCGATGGCCAGATTCCGGCGAAGCTCCTCGGGGCTGATGGTCTTCAGATAGTGCCGCAGACCCAGGATCTGCGCCATGGCGGAGCGGCCGCTGGCGGTGCGCCGGCCGCCGTAGAGGGCGGCCCAGCCGCTGATCAGTTCCGCAGCGATGATGCACAGGGCCACATTCCATTCGCCCACCGGCTGACTCAGCAGGAACCAGCCCACGGCTGCGGCAATGGCAACCACCCCATGATACCGGTGCCGGCTGTTGGCAGACATGGCCGCAGATTGGATCAGCCAGGCCGCCACGCTGCCGGCCAGACCCAGCAGAATGGACAGAACCACCCGCCAACCGGTGTCGGCAGCGTAAGCGGTGGCCAGGGAAATGCCGGCCATGGTGCCGATGGCGGCGGTCAGCACCCGGAAGATCAGGGGATTGCCGCTGCCGGGCAGATACTGCTCCCGCAGACCCGGCGCAATGCGCCGCACCTTGTGACACAGCTGGGCGTAGTGATAGGCCGTTCCATCCACCACGGACCGCTTGCCGAACAGATTGCGGAAGCACTTCAGTTCAAAATCGTCCCGTTCGTTGCCCATCTCCATCCGCTTGTGCAGCAGCACCCGGCCGTCCTCGTCGGGCTGGATGAGGATGTAGCCCAGCTGGGCCCAGGTGATCACCATCATGGTCAGATCCGCTCCCTGGCCGGTGAGGCGGCAGGGGATCTCGCCGGCGGTGATGCCGTCGGCCGGATAGGTGCGGCGCACCTTCTTGGGGGGCAGTCCCCGCAAAAACAGCAGCCAGTACAGCGCCGCCAATGCTCCCAAGCACAGCATAACCAGATCCAGCGTGTCCATGGACCACCGCTTGGCCACGGATTGGGGGAACATTTCCGGCGTCACCGCCAGGGTCATGGTCAGTTTCTCGTGATCCTGGAGCCGGGTGTTGATCCTGCCGGAAATTTGATTACCCCGGGTCTGCAGATCCATCATCAGATCGATGGTATCGGGATAATAGGTGCTGGAAAACTGGGGCATCACATCGTTGTCCCCCGGGAGATTGACGGTGAATGCCAGCTGCTCCACCGGCAGCCGGAAACCGGACAGCAGTTCCAGGGTCAAGGTCAGATTGTCGTCTTTGTCGCTGGTCACTGCGTCGTCCAGGGTGTAGCTGATCACCAAGGTGTGGCTGCCGGCGGCGTGGATCACCTTCAGCAGATCAATGCTGCGCACAGAACCGCTGATGCTGCCGCCCACGCCGTCTCCGTTGACGGTGATGTCCCGGGCCTGGGCAGGCAGGGGGTATTTCAGTTCGCCGGGCAATTCATCCAGTTCCAGCCGGATGGTCAGCGTCACCTGGCAGCTGCCGTCGGAGGCAGCGGTGGTGTGGCTTTCGGCGTCTGTGATGCCGCTGAAAGCAGCAGCCGGCATGGCCAGTACCAGTACCAGCGCGATAAAGATCCAGATCTTGCGCATCCCGCAACCTCCTTACAAATAATATATTATTTTACCACGCCGCCGTATAAAAAGCAATCATTTCACATCAAAAAAGGGAAATTGCAATTCCACTGCCGGTATGCTACAATAACCCCAAAAGGAGGCGAGCGTATGGCGCGATTATCCGATCCCATCACCATTTTGAAGGGCATCGGCCCTGCCCGGGCGAAACAGTTCGAGAATTTGAATATTTTCACCCTGCGGGATCTGATCTGCCACTTCCCCCGGGGGTATGAGGACCGCACCAAGCTCCTCACCATCGACAAGCTGGAGACCGATGTGCCGGCCTGCTTCCGGGCCATGGTCATGAATAATCCCCGCACCCACCATGTCCGCAAGGGCCTGGATCTGACCCGGGTGCAGATCGCGGACCATACCGGCCGGCTCAATGTGACCTTTTTCAACAGCCGCTTTGCTGCCGAGAATCTGCGTTATGGCCAGGAGTATATCTTCTACGGCGCAGTTTCCGGAGATTTTGTGGGCTACAGCATGACAAACCCTGTGTTCGAGGCCCTGGATGCCGCCCCGGTGACCACCCGCCGGGTGCTGCCCATCTACCCGCTGACGGCGGGGCTGAGCAACCAGGTGCTGCTCAAAGCGGTGAAGCAGGCCTTGGCGGTCTGCGATACCCCGCCGGAGATCCTGCCAGAATCCGTCCGCCGGCGCTACGGCATCCTGCCTGCGGAGCGGGCCTATTATGCCATCCACGAGCCGGCCTCCATGGCCGAAGCGGAGCTGGCCAAAAAGCGGCTCATTTTCGAAGAATTCTTCGTCTTTTCCGCCGGTCTGTCCTTGATGCGGGCGGCCCGGAAGGATAAAAAGACCACCCCCTATGCCAATTTGAACCTGCAGCCCTTTTACGGCAGCTTGCCCTTTGCCCTCACGGGGGCTCAGCGTCGGGCCATCGATGAGATCTTGGCGGATCTGGGATCCGGCGTGCCCATGAACCGGCTGGTCCAGGGCGATGTGGGCAGCGGCAAGACCATGGTGGCCGCCGCCGCGGCATACGCCGCCGTGAATAACCACAAGCAGGCCGCCTTGATGGCCCCTACGGAAATTCTGGCCGAGCAGCATTACGCCTCTTTGACCAAACTCTTTGCCCCCATGGGCATCCGCACCGCCCTGCTCACCGGCTCCATGACGCCCAAGCAGAAGAGCCTGGTGCGGGAGGCCATCGCCGCCGGGGAAGTGGACTTCGCCATCGGCACCCATGCCCTCCTGTCGGAAGCCACCACCTTTGCGGATCTGGGTCTGGTGATCACCGATGAGCAGCACCGCTTCGGTGTGGGCCAGCGGGCCCGGCTGTCTGCCAAGGGCGCAGACCCCCATTTGCTGGTCATGTCGGCCACCCCCATTCCCCGTACTTTGGCGCTGATCCTCTACGGCGATCTGGAAGTGTCCATCATCGATGAATTGCCCCCCGGCCGGGAACCGGTGGATGCCTTCCTGGTCAATGAGTCCTACCGCCCCCGGATCAATGCTTTCATCCGCAAGCAGGTGGCGGAAGGCCACCAGTGCTTCATTGTCTGCCCGGCGGTGGAGGAAAATGAGGACCTGGGTCTCCACGCTGCCACGGTGTGGGCGGAAACCTTGCAGCAGACCGTGTTCCCGGATCTGCGGATCGCCTTGCTTCACGGCCAGATGAAGGGCAGCCAAAAGGAAGAAACCATGGCCGCCTTCGCCCGGGGCGAAGCGGATGTGCTGGTGGCCACCACGGTCATCGAAGTGGGCGTGGATGTACCCAATGCCACCTTGATGGTTATTGAGGATGCCGACCGGTTCGGCCTGTCCCAGCTCCACCAGCTCCGGGGCCGTGTGGGCCGGGGCGGCCATAAGAGCTATTGCATCCTCACCTCCCATAACCGCAATCCCGATACTTTGCAGCGGATGAAAGCCTTCTGCAAAACCACCGACGGCTTCAAGATCGCAGAGGAAGACCTGCGGATGCGGGGCCCCGGCGATTTCTTCGGCGCCCGGCAATCGGGCCTGCCGGTGTTCAAAGTGGCCAGCCTTTCCCTGGATCTGCAAACCCTGAAAGATGCCCAGGAGGCCTCCGCCCGCTGGATCAATGAAGAAGGCGCGGCCGATACCCCGGAAGCCAAAGCCCTCCGGGACCGGATCGGCGACCTGTTCACACGTGCCGAAGGCACCATGAACTGAAGATGCTTGTGCAACGCCCCTACGGGCAGAAAGTTGTTGCCACCGCGGTTTTTTATTCTTTGCTTAAAACATTTTTAACAATCGCAGGGAGATATGCCCAAATGGGCGTATCTCCCTTTATCATTTTTGACAGAATAAGAAAAGATGAAAAAATCAACTTGTATATTGCGTAAAAATGTAGTAAAATAATACAACTGATATTGTGCGAATTTCGGATTTTATCCTTTTGGAGGTTCTATATTATGGAAAAACCTATTGCTCTTGTGATCATGGACGGCGTCGGTAAGGGCGACGGCGGCCCCGGCGATGCCGTTGTGGTAGCCAACACCCCCACCCTGGACCATCTGCTTGCCACCTGCCCCCATACTTATCTGAAGGCCCACGGCACCGCCGTCGGTCTGCCCAGCGATGAGGATATGGGCAACAGCGAGGTGGGCCATAATGCCCTTGGCTGCGGCCAGGTCTATTCCCAGGGCGCCAAGTTGGTCAATGAGTCCATCGAAAGCGGCAGCCTGTACCGCAACGATACCTGGAAGGAGCTGGTGGCCAATGCCGAAGGCAGAGCCATGCACTTCATGGGCCTGCTGTCTGATGGCAATGTCCACTCCAATATCGCTCACCTCATCGCTCTGCTGCGGCAGGCCCACGCCGAAGGCGTGAAGAAGGCCTACTGCCACATCCTGCTGGACGGCCGTGATGTGCCCGCCACCTCCGCTCTGGAGTATGTGGCCCAGCTGCAGACCGTGCTGGACGAACTGAATACCGAGGGCTGTGATTACGCCATCGCTTCCGGCGGCGGCCGTATGCAGGTCACCATGGACCGGTACGAAGCCAACTGGAAGATGGTGGAGATCGGCTGGCGTACCCATGTCCAGGGCCTGGGCCGGCAGTTCAATTCCGCCGCAGAGGCTATCGAGACCTACCGCGCCGAGATCGGCTGCATCGACCAGGACCTGCCCGCCTTCGTGGTGGCCCGGGACGGAAAGCCTGTGGCGACCATCGCCAATGGCGACAGCGTGATCCTCTTCAATTTCCGTGGCGACCGCGCCCAGGAGATCTCTCTGGCCTTCGACCGCCCCAATTTCGACAAGTTCGACCGTCCCGGCTATACCGGCGTCAAGTTCGCCGGCATGCTGCAGTACGACGGCGACCTGAACATCCCCGAAAACTACCTGGTGCAGCCCCCCGTCATCACCAACACCCTGACGGAAGTGCTGTGCGCCGCCGGCATCCACGAGTATGCCCTGTCCGAGACCCAGAAGTACGGCCATGTCACTTATTTCTGGAACGGCAACCGCTCCGGCAAGGTGGATGAAAACCTGGAAGTGTACGAGGAAGTGCCCTCCGATGTGATCCCCTTCGAGCAGGCACCTGCCATGAAGTCCAAGGAGATCACCGAGAAGATGGTGGCCGCCATGGCCTCCGGCAAGTTCCAGTTCCTGCGCTGCAATTTCCCCAATGGCGACATGGTGGGTCACACCGGCGTCATGGAAGCTGTTGTTTACGGCATGGAGTGCGTGGACCGGGGCATCGCCGCCATCAAGGAAGCCGCCGAGAAGTATGGCTACACCCTCATCGTCACCGCTGACCACGGCAACGCCGATCAGATGACCGAGACCAAGAAGGGCAAGACTTCCGTCCGCACCGCCCACTCTTTGAACCCCGTCCCCTTCATCATCCACGATCAGGACAGGGAATGGGTCATCAAGGAAGGCCATTACGGCCTGGCCAATGTGGCCCCCACTATCGTCAAGATGATGGGCCTGACCGCCCCCGATTGCTGGGAAGAGAGCATGGTATAAGCGCTGCATGGCGCAGCTGAAACTGGAGGTATTTTTATGATCCGTCAGAACAATGAAAACGGTTCCCTGGGCGTCAGCACCAGCGTGTACACCGATATCGTCGGCACCGCCGCAATGAACTGCTTCGGCGTCAAGGGCATGGCTGCCCGCAGCGTTACCGACGGCGTGTATCACCTGCTGCGGAAGGAATCCGCCGCCAAGGGCGTCCATGTGGAGTTCCACGAGGACGATACCATTTCCATCGACCTGCACATCATGGTGGACCAGGGCGTGAATCTGAACGCCGTGGGCGCATCCATCATCAGCGAGGTCCGCTATGTGGTCACCAAGTGCACCGGCACCGAAGTCCGTGCCGTCAATGTATACGTCGATTCCATGGCGATCGGCTGATTCGGAGGGAAGAGAATTGAGACAGACAATTAACGGCGCCGATTTTCGCCGGCTGATCATCAGCGCAGCCGCCGGCATTGAGATCCACAAGCAGGCTCTGAACGAGCTGAACGTGTTCCCCGTGCCTGATGGTGATACGGGCACCAATATGTCCATGACCATCAACGCCGCTGCCGCCGACCTGCGGAAGCTGGAAGATCCCTCCCTGGAAAAGGCTGCTGCCCAGACCGCTTCTGCCACCCTTCGTGGTGCCCGGGGCAATTCCGGCGTCATTTTGTCCTTGTTGTTCAAGGGCATCAGCAAGAAGCTCAAGGGCGCCCAGGACTGCGACGGCGTTCTGTGGGCCGAAGCCCTGCAGGAAGGCGTGGACGCTGCCTATAAGGCCGTCATGAAGCCTGCCGAAGGCACGGTTCTCACCGTGGCCCGTCTGGCTGCTGCCAAGGCCCGCCAGGCTGCCCAGGAGAATAATTACTTTGAGTTTGTCCATGAAGCCGCCATTGCCGAAGCAAAGGTGGCCCTGGCCAATACCACCAACCAGAACCCGGTGCTGAAGAAGGCCGGCGTGGTGGATGCCGGCGGCAAGGGCTGGCTGGTGGCCCTGGAGAGCATGCTGCTGGCCCTGCGCGGCGAAGATGTGGTGGCCCCCGAAAACAGCGACGCGGCCGTGAAGGACGCAGCGGATTTCTCCGATTTCGATACCGAGGATATCACTTTCACCTATTGTACCGAGTTCATCATCTCCCGGGAGAATGACAAGGATCCCGAGGCCCTGCGCTGCTTCCTGGATTCCCTGGGCGACAGCCTGGTGCTGGTGGATGATGAGGAGATCATCAAGGTCCATGTGCATACCAACGATCCCGGCAAGGCCCTCCATGAAGCCATCGAATACGGCTCTTTCGTCACTGTCAAGATCGAGAATATGCGCCTGCAGCACACAGAGAAGGTGATGACCGAGCAGGAGAAAACCCCCAAGATCGCAGAGCCCGTGAAGCCCGTGGGCGTGGTTTCCGTCTGCGTGGGCGACGGCATCGGCGATGTGTTTTCCAATCTGGGCGTGGACGGCCTCATCTCCGGCGGCCAGACCATGAACCCCAGCACCCAGGACATCCTGGAGGTGGTGAATAAAGTTCCCGCCGAGACGGTCTATGTGCTGCCCAACAATAAGAACATCATCATGGCTGCCCAGCAGGTGGATGCGCTGACCCCCAAGAATGTGGTGGTCATCCCCTCCAAGACCATTCCCCAGGGCGTTACCGCCATGCTGAACTTCAATCCCGAAGGCTCTGTGGAGGAGAACATCGATGCCATGACCGAAGCGCTGGGCACGGTGGACACCATGCAGATCACCTACGCCGCCCGGAACTCCGATTTCGACGGCTACGACATCCACGAGGGCGACTACCTGGCGCTGTACGGCAGCCAGCTCTTTGGCACCAGCCAGGATATTAAGGTGCTGCTCAAGTCCCTGGCCGAGAAGATCCGGGACGACGGCAAGGAATTCGTCACCATTTACTACGGCGAGGATGTGAAGGAGAAGCACGCCCAGAAGGCTGCGGATCTGTTTGCGGATATCTGTCCCGATGCGGATGTGAATCTGCTGCGCGGCGGCCAGCCCGTGTATTATTATCTGATTTCCGCGGAATAATTTCATTGCAGCCCACTGCCCGTCCGGGCGGTGGGCGCTGCTTTTTCGCGCATATACATAGCAAAAAGGAGTTGATGTATATGCGTCTGCCGGAGGGCGGCCTGCTGGGGAAATCAGCGGCCCTGGTTCGGCGGCTGCACCGGATGCAGATCCCGGATCACGCCGCCAATGCCGGCTTTTTTATCATTCTGTCCCTGTTTCCCATGCTGGTGCTGGTCATCGGCATCCTGCGCTATACCCATTTGGATGCCCGGGATCTGATGGACCTGGTACGGGCCTACCTGCCCGATGCCCTGGAAGGGTTTCTGGAGCGAATCGTCATCCAGGCCTATGCCCGCACCGGGCCGGCGGTAATGTCCGTGTCGGCGGTGACGGCCTTGTGGTCTGCCAGCCGGGGTATGGCCAGTGTTTTGCGGGGACTCAATGCCATTTATGATGCCCGGGAGGACCGGGGATGGTTCTACACCCGGGCCATCGGCGTGTTTTATACGCTGGTGTTTCTGCTGGTGCTGCTGCTGACTTTGGCTGTCAATGTATTTGGCGAAGGGCTGCAGGACCTGCTGCCCCAGTTGGGGCGGTTTTGGACGGGGGTGCTGGACCTGCGGTTTTTGCTGATGCTGCTGCTGCAGACGGCGGTGTTTACCGGGGTGTATATGTTTTTGCCCAATAAGAATAATTCCTTTGCCGGCAGCCTGCCCGGAGCGGTGCTGGCCAGCTTGGGCTGGCAGGGTTTTTCGGCGCTGTATTCCTGGTATGTGGAACATTGGGCGGCCTATTCCAATATTTATGGCTCGGTGTATGCCCTGGCGCTGGCCATGCTGTGGCTGTATTTCTGTCTGGGCATCCTCTTCTGCGGCGGCGCGTTGAACCACCTGCTGGAAGAATAGAGCATGCGATCCCCTTGCCGAAAACCCTGTCATCCCGAGGGTCGCCGAGGGATCCGTTTCCCAAAGCCTTCCCGCGTAGGGGCGACCCTTGCGGTCGCCCGCCAACACCACCCCGTTTCTGTCATCCCGAGCGTAGCCGAGGGATCCGTTCCTCTTTTTATACAGACAATACGGATTCTTCGACGCGCCTTCGGCTCGCTCAGAATGACATTCCTGCGTAGGGGCGACCCTTGCGGTCGCCCGCCAACACCGCCCCGTTTCTGTCATCCCGAGCGAAGTCGAGGGATTCGTTTCCCTACAAAAAGTGAGAAAATTTCCCCTTGTTTAAGCATTATTCACATTCAAGTTTTACCATAAAAGAAAAAAGGAGGAATGGTCATGTTTGGATATGTTACCGCCAGTTGGAAAGAGTTGACCCCGGAGCAGGAACAGCGTTATAATGGGATCTACTGCGGCATCTGCCGCCAGATCCGCCAGCGATCTTCCAATGTCGCCCGGCTGGCGCTGAGCTATGACATGGCCTTCCTGGCCCTGCTGCTGATGAGCCTTTACGAGCCGGAGGAGGACTCCGGCGACCGGGCCTGCGCCCTGCACCCCTGCAAAAGCAAGGGCTGGGTGGATAACGAGTATATCCGCTACGCGGCGGATATGAATGTGGCGTTGTCCTATTTCAAGGCGTTGGATGATTGGCAGGATGACCACAAGGTTACTGCCCGGGCCGTGAGCGGCCTGTTTGGTCCATATTATCAGCAGATCGCCCGGCGCTGGCCCAGGCAGTGCGCCGCCATTGAAGAATGCATCCACCAATTAAACGCCTTGGAAAAGGGGAATTGCCCCAATCCCGATGAACCGGCAAATTACTTCGGCCATTTGATGGCAGAGCTGCTGGTCTACCGGGAGGATCTGTGGGCGGATACCCTGAGACAAATGGGCATGGCATTGGGCCGGTTCATTTACCTGGGGGATGCGGCCCGGGATTATACCCGGGATCGCCGGAAAGGGAAGTATAACCCCTATATCGCCATGGGCATGGAAGAAAATTGGCCCCGGTGGGAAGAATATTTGGTGCTGGCCATGGGCCGCTGCACCGCGGAATATGAAAAATTGCCCCTGGTGCAGGACAAGGCGCTGCTGGATAACATCCTGTACAGCGGCGTGTGGACGAATTTTCGGAAAAAAGACAGACAGGAGGAAGGCCGATGATCCAAGATCCCTATAAAGTCCTGGGCGTCAGTCCCGATGCGGATGACGAGCAGATCAAGCAGGCCTACCGGCGCCTGGCAAAAAAATATCACCCTGACCTCAATCCCGGCGATGCGGAAGCCGCCCGGAAAATGCAGGAGGTCAATGCGGCCTACGAGCAGATCAAAAACCCGGAAAAATTCCGCCAGCAGGGACAGCAGAGCGGTTACGGCGGCCAGGGGAGCTACGACTACGATCCCTTCGGCTTCGGCGGCTATCAGCGTCAGTATACCGCCGGAGAAGATGCCGGTGACAGCTACCAGCAGGCGGCCTATCGCTACATCCGCTACGGCAGCTATCGGGAAGCGCTGAATGTGCTGCAAAACAGCCCGGTGAAAAATGCCCGGTGGTACTATCTCAGCGCCCTGGCCCATGACGGCCTGGGCAACCAGGTGACGGCGCTGGAGCATATCCGGCGGGCGGTGAGCATGGAGCCGGACAATCCGATCTATCTGCAGGCCCTCAGCCGCATGGAAAACGGCGGCGCCACCTACCGGCGGCAGGCCGGCAATTTCCGGGGCTTTACCATGCACGGCAGCCCCTGCTCCAGTTTGTGCCTTTGCTATTTGGCCCAGCTGTTTTGCTGCCGGGGCCGGTTCTTCTGCTGCTGAGTTTCTACAAAAAACGAGGCATCAAAAAAGATCCAAATGGGCACAATATGGATGAAAAGAGGCCCAAAGCGGGCCTCTTTTGACCCCTTTTGTTGCATGACTTTGTGCAATGGCGTCCCCTTGACAGCCGTTTGGGGCTGTGCTATAATGACCTGGACAACTGAACAGAAGTTCCGTGGCTGCCCCGGCGATGAACCGGCGCAGCTGAACAAGATAACCGGGTGCGACTCCCGGACGGTACCGCCGCTGTATGTGCCATACCGCGCTCTTTTGACGAAAGTCAGTCACTGGGGGAGACCCTGGGAAGGCAGAGCGCGGCTCGTGGATCCCAGCCACGAAAAGCACGAGTCAGAAGACCTACGGAATGGACTTTTCCTCTTCTCCGCGCGTTTACGGGGAAGTGCGTTTGTCGCAGAAAAACGGCTGCGGCGTCATGATTGGCGCCGCAGCCTATCATTTTTTAGGAGGAAATACCATGAAAGCAATGAACCAAAGAAGCATCCTGGCCTGCCTGATGATCCTGGCGATCCTGGCTGGCTCCCTGATGACCGGCTGCAAGAGCGAGCCCCTGGTCATTAAGGATTCCGACACCTATATCGTCATCAAGGCCACCGAAGAGTCCATCGGCGGCAAGACCGATATGAAGCTGATCGACTATATGAGCCAGTTGGTGGATTCCGGCGAACTGACCTGCGCCATCAGCGACGGCATGGTCACATCCATCAACGGCATCGAAAATCCCGCGGATTTCAGCAGCTGCTGGATGCTCTACACCAGCGATACGGAAAATGCCAATTCCGCCTGGGGCACGGTGGAATATGAAGGCACAGAGTACGGCTCTGCCATCTCCGGCGCAGAGACCCTGCCTGTGAAGGCCGGGCAGCTGTATATCTGGGTGTTCCAGTCCTTCAGCTGATGAGCAAAACGAAATGGATCGCCCGGGTAGCGGTGTCCGTGGCCCTGCTGATCGGCGGGCAGATGGCGCTGACCGGCGTGTCCGGCGTGGAGATCGTGACGGTGATGCTGCTGAGCCTTTGCTTTGTCTACGGCATCCGAACCGGATTGGCTATTGCCACCACTTTTTCGCTGCTGAGGTGCTTCTTCTTCGGATTTCAGATCAATGTGATCGTATTGTATCTGGTCTACTATAATCTGTTTGCCCTCTTTTTCGGATGGCTTGGAACGCGGTTTACTGGGAAAATCACGCTGTTCCGGCAGTGCATCGTTGTAGCGTCGGCCATGGTTTTTACCGTGTTTTTTACCTTGCTGGACGATGTGATCACCCCGGTGATCTACGGATTTGGGCAGAATGCCGCCAAGGTCTACTTTTTTCAGTCCCTGTATGCGGTGATCCCCCAGACTGTCTGTACCTTTGTGACCGTCAGTGTTCTGTTTGTGCCGCTGCGGAAACTGCTGGTGAGATTGTAGGCGGCAACGGAAGGCGAAATTGATACAAGCACTACAGTAGGGCGGGCTGCCCTCAGCCCGCCATCAGAAAAGTTGACATCGAAGAAAATTTTCTCATCATGCCGAAAAAGAATGATTTTGGCCCATCGAGGGCCAAAATCATTTCGGCGGTTTGAGGGCAAACCGCCCTACACAGGCGAATATTATTCAGCAAGACCATCGAGATCCCCCTGTTTGTGCCGCTGCGGAAACTGCTGGTGAGATTGTAGGCGGCAACGGAAGGCAAAATTGATACAAGCACTACAGTAGGGCGGGCTGCCCTCAGCCCGCCATCAGAAAAGTTGACATCGATGGAAAATTTTCTCATCATGCCGAAAAAGAATGATTTTGGCCCATCGAGGTGCAAAATCATTTCGGCGGTTTAAGGGCAAACCGCCCTACTGCGTTCGGCACCTTCCTCCCGGGGGAAGGCATGGCGGCTGCGCCGCGTGGGCGACCGCAAGGGTCGCTCTGATGTGGGGGGATGGGATATACGATGAAAGCCGCCGGAAGATCCCGGCGGCTTTGGTTATACTTCCTTGTACATGGCTGCGGCGTCGTCCTTACGGACGGTCTCGGCGATCTGGGTCACTTCCACCGCCACAGTGCGCTGACCCATGGTGATCTCAATGCGGTCGCCGATCTTCACCTCATAGCTGGCCTTCACCACCCGGCCGTTGACGCTGATGCGACCATTGTCACAGGCTTCGTTGGCCACGGTGCGGCGCTTGATGAGGCGGGATACCTTCAGATACTTGTCCAGCCGCATATTACTTGCTGACGGCGTCCTTCAGCGCCTTGCTGGCCTTAAAGCTGGGGGCGGTGGAGGCAGGGATCTGAATGGTCTCTTTGGTGGAGGGGTTGCGGCCTACCCGGGCTTCCCGGTGCTTGGTTTCAAAAATGCCAAAGCCGGAGATCTGCACCCGGTTGCCCTTGGAGAGCTCCGCGGCGATGGTGTTGAAAGTGGCGCTGATGACCTTCTCAGCATCCTTGCGGCTGACGCCGGCAGTTTCTGCCACGGCAGCGATCAATTCGGTCTTATTCATAAAAGTTTCTCCTCTTTCCATATTGTTGAAGCTTGATAAGCGTAGCATATTCCTTGAAAAAATGCAAGGATTTTATGAAAAACGGGGCAAAAAACTTAAATTTAGGCATGAATAGTAGAAAGGCCTGTTTTTTAAGAATAATCGAAAATGATAAAAAATTGTTGAAACCCTCTTGAAAATCCGGGGATATGGAGTATAATGGAACTATATTCCACAGAAAGAAGGATGCAAAATGGACAAAATGAAGATCATTGTGGTGGAAACCCCGGAGGAAATGGGCGCCAAGGCTGCCGATATTTTCGAAGAAGTGATCCTGTCCAATCCACAGTGCGTGCTGGGTCTGGCTACCGGATCGACGCCCCTGCCCCTGTATCGGGAACTGATCGCCCGGGAACGAGCTGGCCGCATCAGCTTTGCTCAGGTACATACTGCCAATTTGGACGAGTATAAGGGTCTGGAGCCTACGCATCAGCAGAGCTACCGCAAGTTTATGCAGGATAATCTGTTTGACCATATCTCCATCAAGCCGGAGAATACCATCGTGCCCCTGGGCACGGCGCCCAATTCGAAAGTGATGTGCGCGGAATATGAGGAGCAGATCGCCGCCTGGGGCGGTGTGGATCTGCAGCTGCTGGGCATCGGCCATGACGGCCATGTGGGCTTCAATGAGCCTGCGGATGATTTTCCCAACTATACCCACGAGGTGCAGCTGACCCCCATGACCCGGGAGGCCAACAAGCGGTTCTTCGATTCCATCGACGAAGTGCCCACGGCGGCGTTCACCATGGGCATCGGCACCATCATGCGGGCACGGAAGATCGTAATGGTCATTACCGGCGCGGATAAGGCGGAGATCGTCCATGCAGCCCTCCGGGGCCCTGTAACGCCCAAAGTGCCGGCCTCCATTCTCCAGTTCCATCCGGATGTGACGGTGATTTTGGACCGGGCAGCGGTATCCAAACTGTAAATAGCATAATGAAATGGCCGGGGAGATCCCCGGCCATTTGCTTTGGATTACTGCAGGCCCTGCTCGTAAGCCTCGATCATCTTCTTGACCATCTGGCCGCCGACGGAGCCGGCTTCGCGGGAAGTCAGGTGACCGTTGTAACCGTTCTGCAGGTTGACGCCCACTTCCTGGGCAGCCTGCATCTTGAACTTGTCCATGGCCTCCCGGGCCTGGGGGACATTGATCTGATTGTTATTCTTGTTGCTCATAATCGCTCTCTCCTTTTTTGTTTTCCCGGAAAGCAAATCGCCTTCCGCCGGGAAAACGACTTTTTCTTTCCGCAAACATAGCTTTGCCTTTTTCGCAGTGAATATGATTGTTTCTTTTCGGAAAGATGCGCAAAAAATGGAAGACGGTTTTTGAATGATGGATGGGAACATAAAACGCACTTCCCTGCGGAAAAATGCAGGGAAGTGCGTTTTTTCGGAAAATTAGGAATTGAGGACACGCAGGGACTGCAGATCTGCTTCCAGCGCCGGGGCGTGGCCGTAGTAGTTTTTATAGGCTCTGAAAAAGGTGGTATAATCCGCAAAACCGCATTGGCGGTATACCTCTATAGGCCGGACGCCGGAGCGAAGAGCCATTTGGGCCATGGCCAGCCGCTTGGACATGATGTATTTTTTGGGGCTGATATTCAGATGCTGGGCGAAAAGGTGGAGCAGGTAACTCGGGGATATGTGCAATTCCCGGCACACGGCCTCCACGGTCAGGGGCTCGGTCAAATGACGCTCGATATATTTGACGGCCTGGTTGACCAGAGGATTGGTGGTATAGGTACTGCGTTCCCGGGCATCCCGGGAGGCAATCAGCACATTAAACAGGACCTCTTCCACCAGGTGGGCCAGCAGGACTTGCAGTTCGTCGCCGGTAAGCTGCGTACAGTAATAACCGATCCGCTTAAACAGATCGGCGATCATGCCATTGCCGGCAAAGTGGATCACATCCAGTTTTGGTGGGAGCAGATCACAAATGTTGGTATCCAGAACGACGGTATCAAACAGAATGTCATAGCGGCGGTATTCGGAGTCGGGCGGGAGGGTGATGCAGTGGACCTTGAGGGGTCTTGTGATGACCAGACTGCCCTTATGCAAGGGGTAGGTTTTTCCTTCCACGGTATAGGAGGCCTCTCCTTTGGTCAGGAAGAGGATCTCGTAGGCGTCGTGGATATGGGGGTGAAAAGTGGGGGCTTGATGGTAATGGCGATGGTCGGCGATCAGCGACTCGCTCTGAAAGGATGACAGAATGGGCATAGGGGGCACCTCCTCTTGTATAGAATAATAGAATTGTACGGATTTTGCAATATAATTTTGAGATTTTTATAATTTCCATGACAAAAAAAGTAATATATAATATTTATATTGTATGCATTATAAGCGAAACTACACCAAAAATGACAAAGGAGACATGGATATGAAAAAGGTAGCGATCCTGGGTATTGAAAACAGCCACGCATGGAGCTTTGCCAAGAGCCTGGCCGGCAAGGACGGCACCAGAGTGGACGAAGACCTGGAGCTTGTGGGCTTCTATGCCGACATGACCCGGGAGGACAGCCGCATCGGCGCGGAGAAACTGCGGGAAGTATCCACTTGCGATTATTTCGCGCAGAATGCGGAAGATTTCGTGGGCAAAGTGGATGCCGTGATGATCACATCCCGCCATGGCAAATTCCATCTTCCTTTTGCAAAGCCGTATCTGAAGCAGGGTATTCCGGTTTGGGTGGACAAGCCCATTTGCACCAGCACGGAAGATGTTCTGGAACTGGTGAAACTGGCCAAGGAATCCGGCTCTCCCATCACCGGCGGTTCCAGCCTGGTATTCTCCAAGGAGATCCTGGAAATGGCAGAATATGCCCGGGGCTGTGAGAAGATCCTGGGCGGCCATGTGACGGCACCGGTAAATATGGTCAACGATTACGGCAATTTCTGGTTCTATTCCAGCCATCTGGTACAGATGGTGATCGCCGTGTTTGGCCCGGAGATCAAGAGCGTCTCTGCCCATCGGCAGGGCGACGGCGTATTTGCTGTGTATCATTATGAGAACATGGATGTTACGGCCTACTTCGGTACCGGTTATTCCGTAACGGTGTACAAGGCACCCATGCAGGCCAAGAGCATGACGGTCACCACCGCCGGCTGTTATGACGCGGAGCTGAACGACTTCTGCCGCATGGTCCGGACCGGCAAGGGTGTGGAGTCCTATCGGGATTTTGTACTGCCGGTGTATGTGATCGATGCTACCATCCGGGCGTTTGAGGAAAACACAACTGTGGAGATCTCCGTTCCCGAGATCTGAAGAATATGGGAGATAAATCATGGCAAAATTAAGAGCGGCCGTTATTGGCTGTGGCAGTATTTCGACCATGCATCTGGATGCCATTGCGGCACTGGAAAATGTGGAGTTGGCCGGCGTTTGCGACATTCGCCTGGAGCGGGCGGAGGAAAAGGCGCGGCTGTACAATACCCGCGCTTATGTGGACTACAAGGAATTGTTCCGGGTGGAAAAGCCCGATGCCATTCATCTGTGTCTGCCCCATGATCTGCACACCATCGTTGCCCGGGATGCTTTCGAGGCCGGGATCCATGTGATCAGCGAGAAGCCCGCCGGCATTCTGTATGACGATGTGCTGCGGACGGTGGAGCTGGCGGAGCAGAAGGGACTGCAGTACGGCGTCATCTTCCAGAACCGGTTCAATGTGCCGGCGCAGGTGACGAAGGCCCGTATTGCCGACGGCAAGCTGGGCCGGGTGTTGGCGGCCCGCACGATCCTGACCTGGAACCGCACCCCGGAATACTATGCCTGCACCGACTGGAAGGGCACCTGGGACCGGGAAGGCGGCGGCGTGATCATCAACCAGTCCATTCACATTCTGGATCTGGCCAACTGGTTTATCGACAGCGCCATTACCGATGTGCAGGTTTCTTTGCACAACCGGCTCCATCCCAACATCAAGGTGGAGGATACCGCAGAGGGTCTGGTACAGTATGAAAACGGCGCACGGCTGGCATTTTACGCCACCAACAATTATCTGTGCGACGAAACGGTGGAGATCCGGCTGCTGTGCGAAAATGGCAGCGCGGTGATGACCTACGATGAGATCACCATTCGCTACAATGACGGCACCACGGAATTTGCGGAGAATGAAACCGAGAAATTCGAGTACTCCGGCGGTAAGCTGTGCTGGGGCAAGCAGCATGTGATCCAGATCGGTCAGTTCTACCGGGCGGTGGCAGGGGAAGAGCCTCTGGCACTGTCTGCCCGGGATGCGCTGAAGACCCAGGAACTGATCTGCCGGATCTATCAGGAGCCTTATGCCGCACTGACGGGCAAATAATCAAGGAGGACACAAAGATGAAGAAAAAGCATCCCTTTTTGATCTCCGTTATTACGGATGAGATCTCCCAGGATCCCATCGTTGCCATGGATCTGGCTGTGGAACACGGCCTGGATGGCATCGAACTGCGGTCTGCCTGGGATACCCCGGTGGAATTGCTGCCCCGGGAAAAGCAGCAGATCCTGCTGGACGGGGCCAAGGCCCGCGGCTTGAAGATCTCTGCCATTGCGTCGTCCTTTTTGAAAGAGGACTGGGGCAAGGATGACCGGGAAAAGTTTGACCGGGTCGTGGAGGCCTGCCGGTTCTTTGAGTGTAATACCTTCCGCGGGTTCAGTTTCTGGGCAAGCGAGGACTACACGGACAAGGCATTTGCCAACTATCTGAAAAAGTATGACGCCCTGCTGACCGAGAAGGGTCTGCGGTTGGTACTGGAAAACGATCCTTCCGTGAATCTGAAAACCGGTTTCGACCTGGCCCGGTTTTTTGGGAAGTACAGCTTCCGCAGTATTGGCATTCTGTGGGATCCCGGCAATGATATTTACACCTGCGGCGGCGCGGTGACGCCCTATCCGGATGAATATCGGGCGGTCCGGCCCTTTGCCTATCATGTCCATGTGAAGGACGCGATCTCTGTCAATGGCGAGGGGGTAGGCGTAGCTCTGGGGGATGGCTGGATGGATTTTGAAGGCCAGTTCCGGGCGCTGCACCAGGACGGTTACGGTGGATGGGTCGCCCTGGAGCCCCATTTCCGCCTGGAAGGCCAGATCGACGAGGAGCTGCTCAAGCGGCCCGGCGGCGCGGCTTTCTCCGAGGGTGGTTATCTGCCCTCCAAAATCAGTATGGAACGATTGAACGACCTGCTGCAAAAACTGTTTGGATAAAACAAAAAGGCCGCAGCAGGAACTCCTGCTGCGGCCTGCGTATTTTCAGAGGGCTTTTCCGGAACGGAACACCTGCCGGACTTGCAGGTCATCGTCCAGAAACACCAGGTCGGCATCGAAGCCTTCTGCAAGCCGTCCTTTTCGGGACAGCTTCATGATCCTGGCAGGTACGGCGGTGGCCATGTAAACGGCATCCACCAGAGGAATATTGGCACGCTGGGCGCAGACCCGCACCAGGGCGTCCATAGTGGCGATGGAACCGGCGAAAGCGCTGCGGTCTGCCAGTTTGGCGACACCATCCTCGATGATGTAGGGGACGGAGGCGGTGCCGCTGAGGGCACTGTCGCAATCTGTGCGGCCGCCGAAACGGATGGCATCGGTGACCAGACACATATGCTCCCGGCTTTTCAGCTTGAAGATCAGCTGCAGCAGCAGGGGCGGCAGGTGGCAGCCGTCGGCAATGGTCTCTGCGTCCATGTCATCCAGCAGGTAGGCGGACTCGATGACGCCCAGGTGGCGGAAGCCGCCTTTGCGGGTGATGGTGGAAGTGCCGGAATACAGGTGGGTCACCAGGTGGCAGCCCAGATCATACACGGCTTTCACATGATCATATTCCGCATCGGAATGGGCAACGGCACCGACAATGCCGGCCTCTGCCAGAAAACGCTGAAAATCTTCGGAACCGTCCTTTTCCGGCGCATAGCTCCAGCGGCGGATCAGATCGCCGTAGCGCCGGATCAAGCGGCGGTATTCGGAAGGATCCGGGTCCCGAATGTACTGGGGATCCTGGGCGCCGGCTTGCTTGACGGAAAAATAGGGGCCTTCCAGGTGTACGCCGCCGATCTGGGGCAGAAGGGCCGGATCATCCATGCACTGAAGAATGGCGTCCATGGCCTTACAGGTGTCTGCTTCGGAATAAGCGGACAAGGTGGGGAAAATGGTGGTGGTGCCGTGGCGGCCGTGGATATTGGCGGCTGCGAGGACGGCTTCCTGGGTAGCGTCGATGAATTCGAAACCGTCGCCGCCGTGGACATGGATGTCAATAAAGCCGGGGCAGATATAGAAACCCTGGGCATCCATGACGGTATCGGCGGGCAGAATCTCCGGTGTGATCCGGGAAATGGCGCCTTCGGAGATATACAGGTCATAACCGGTCAAGATCTCGTCCGGCAGGATCAGCCGGGCATTGGTGATTCGGGTAATCATAACAAACACCTTCCTTTGTTGGTATTTTAGCAAATGGAGGAAGGGATATCAAGCGTATGCAAAATAATGAAGTGCTTGCAAATAATCGATACAGGGTGCGACGGCGTTCGGAAATGGCCGGAATAGCCGTTGCTGCAAAAAATTATAATTTGCATCTACTTGTATGGACTATAGGGCATCATGTAAAATAAAAGCAAAGAGAAAGGCAGGTGTTGTACGAAAATGGATCACGAGATCTACAAAAAAGAGCGATTCTTCCATAAGTGCAGCTTCTGCAAGGTTTTTGAAGTGGATGACAGTGCGCCCTCCGGCTCTCTGTTCCATGGCCATGAATTTGTGCAGATCTGGTATATTCGCCGGGGACGCTGTGAGCATTTTGTGGGGGAGAAGACCTACAACCTGGATGTGGGAGACAGTTTTCTGATTCCGCCCAATGTGGCCCACAAAACCCTGCTGCAGCCGGACACCAGCGTGATCTGCTGCGACTTCGATCCGGAGGCGGTCCTGGCGCTGACGCTGCCGAAGGAAGAGGGCGAAACAGAACTGACCCTGGAAAAGGTCACAAGTTTCCTGGAGGAATCCAGGGCGGAACTGCCCTGCTTCCGTTTTCGACAGAAGACCAGGCGTCGTGTTGAACGGTTGATGCAGGAACTGCTGGATGAATACGAGGAAGAGTCCTGCTATTTTGAGGATGTGCTGCGCATCAAGATCCGAGAGTTGCTGCTGCTGTTTATGCGGGAGTTTGCATCGGTGTCGGAACGGATGCGGTCGGATCAGATCTACGAGAAATACAAGACGCTGATGGCGGATGCGATCCGCTATATTGACGAGAATTTCCATGAGAATTTGACGCTGAGTGGCGTATGCAAGCACTTCGCCATTTCAAAGACTTATTTTTGTCATTTGTTCAAGTTGATCACCGGAAAGACCTTTACGGAGTATCTGACGGATCTGCGGATCCGGGCGGCGATGGCGATGCTGGAGGATCAGAGTTTGTCCATCACGGAGATCAGCGAGAAACTGGGTTTCAGCAACACATCCTATTTCTCCAAGATCTTTAAGCGGCATACCGGCTGCCTGCCAAAGGAATACCGGAAAAAGTGCATGAAGGCGGATTGAAGCGCAGGTTTACTATTTTACTAAATCGGTGAACAATATTGATATTATTGTTTTTCGCTGTTTGGTACAATGATCCTGAGGTACGGCGGCTGACCTCAAAAATCGGCTGCTGAAATAATAGAATGGAGATGGCAAGATGAAAAAACGCACGACGATTATTATTGTGATCGCATTGTTGGTAGCGCTGTGCGCTGTGTTGTCGGTGGTATTGACGCGCTGCAACCAGGAACCTGCAGGGCCTACCCAGGGCACTACCCAGCCTGCGGTGACAGATCCGAAACCTACGGATCAGAAGCCCACAGATCCGAAACCTACGGACCCGAAGCCTACAGCTCCTCCCACGGACCCGGAACCCGAACCTCCCATGGATCTGACGGAGCCGATCCCGGACGCCACAGAGCCGGAGCTGCATCTGTACATCTCCACCAAGGGCAAGGACAGCAATGACGGCCTGACAGAAAAGACGGCGCTGAAATCGTTGGAAGGCGCCAGCAATATGCTGCTGAACGATCCCTTTGTCGGCAATATTACCATCCATGTGGCGGAGGGTGAGTACGAGATCAATGCGGATGCCCACTGGAAGTATGCTAACCCCGGCTATCGGATCACGGTGGTGGGCGCCGGCCAGGACAAGACTGTGTTCTATGGCCCTACCGGCAAGGATGTGACCTTCCTGCAGGTGGGAAGCTGCAACAACACTTCCTTCACTTTTAAGGATTTTACGGTCCGGATGTTCCGCAACGGCATCATTATGCGCTGCTCTTCTGATGGCTCTACCCTCACCCAGGACGGCGTATCTGCCTGGTTTGAGAATCTGACTTTCACCGAACTGGGCGGTTATTACACCCGGGTGGAGTCTTCTGCCATCGCCGGTATCCAGCTGCTGGGTTCCAGCAACAACACCATCAAGAACTGTGTGTTTGACGGCCTGCGGGATTATACTACCGGTAATAACATTCACGGTGTGTACATCTCCAGTTTCTCCAGCAACAACATCGTTCAGGGCTGCCATTTTGAGGACATTCGTCCTGACCCCGTCCGTATTCGCCGGGGCAGCAGCAACAATATCATTGAGTACAACACCTTCCGGAACACCGGTGTGGTGGCCTATGTTTCCGACTGGTGCGCAGGCGAAGCAGAGCCCGAGCCCAGTGTGGGCAACATCGTCCGCTATAATCAGTTCTACGGCGGTTACAATGGTACGCCGATCGCCAATGTTTGCGTGTTCAAGCCCGGCACCAACACCCCGTCTCCGCTGGATCCGGAGCGGATGCTGGATCTGGGCAACACGGTCCATCCTTCTGAATACAGCCCCGTGGTCAACATTTCGGTGAAGAACTATATGGTCAGCATCGATGGCGAGATCTTTGACCAGATGCTGCCGGTTTACTCCATGGACCGGTATGAGAACTATGTGGATCTGGATGACCTGGCTGTACTGCTGCGTGGCACACCCTTTGCGTTCAGCCATTCCATCAACGAGGAAGAAGATGGAACCATCACCCCCATTATTTATGTTTCTCTGAATGATTCCTACCAGGGCACCACCCTGACCGTCCAGCCCGATGCCAAGGAGGGCGAACTCCAGGCCAACATGGCCCGTGGCTGGTCCATTACAAACATGGGTATCAGCAGAGGCGCACTGTATGAGCGCAACGGCGAATTCTATGTGAGTCTGGACACCATGCGGGATATGCTGGCGCTGAGCGACCAGACATTGTTCCAGTATGAGTATGACGGGGATATCCTGCAGATCGAGACAACCTTTGAGCACGTGGATGTGCCCGAGACCACACTGGTGTATATGCTGAAGCTGCCCGGCGACTTTACCGCTGTGGGCACGAACAACGGCAAGTATTCCCTGGCGGATCTGAAGAATTTTGACATCATTACCATGAAGACCAAGGATCTGGCCCATCTGATCCGCTTTGAGGAGCTGATCCGGGACGGCATGGAATTTGTGGTCATCGGTATTCCCATCGGCGAAGGCACCTGGGGCGTTCGTGAGTGGAAGAACACCCTGATGCAGGATTATTACTATTACGGCACCAATAAGCTGACCGGTTTGAATCGGAGCTGGGTCACCTCCTCCGGCGGCTATGCCAACTGCTTCTATAAGGAACAGAAGAATCTGATTTTCTATACCATCGTTCCTGTGGGTCAGGTGCTGGAAAAGGATCCGCAGTACCGGATCGCCCAGAACTGGACCACCGGCAGTATCCACAACTACTCCGAGATCTTCATCACGGATTGTGACAAGTACGAGCCCATCGGCGATACCACCAAGGTGACTGTGGAAACGGGTAAGATCACCATGGAGGGCACGAACAAGGGTCAGGTATCCATGCTGAACTCCGCCATGGCCAAGACTTATCTGAATCTGAACGATCTGGCTCTGCTGATGAAGGGAACGGATCTGGGATTTGGCTATAAGATCAGCGCGGATTCCAAGCAGATCACTGTGACCTTGGGCGGAACAGTGGATGTTACCGCTTTTGAAAAACTGTCCAGTGGTTCGATCAAGGTCACCGACTGGGTGAATATGACCGTCAAGGGCGGCAAAACCACGGCGACGGTATCTGCCTTCCGGCACAACGGCGGTTGGTATGTGGAAGCAGAGAAGTTCGTGGAAGCGCTGGGCGCTTATCTGGCTGTAGACGGCGACAACATCAAGGTCCTGCTGGATCTGAGCCTGCCGGAGAAGATGGATGTGCTGATGCTGAACTTCAGCGGCAATCTGGAAAATGCCACTGCTACGGAGATCGAGGCCCACAAGCTGGATATGAATACCGCTTCCTTTACCAAGGTCTCCACTTCTACGGAACTGCTGAGCAAGTACATCAAGCTGCTGGATCTGAAGAAGGATGGCTTTGAGTATGTGATCGTGGGTCTGGAACTGAAGGCCGGTATCTGGGGCGTGCGCGAGTTTAAGAACAACGCAGCTTCGGAATACTACACCTATGCCGACAGAAAGTGGGGCACCGGTTCCGGCGGTTTCAGCGATTGGTTCTACAACGGCGAGGAGTCTGTGATTTACTACATGATCGTTCCTGTGGGCGATTCTTCCAACTCCGATCCGCAGCTGCGGATCAAGCAGGGTTGGGAAAAGGGTTCTCCCGCCGGCTATACGCAGATCTTCTTCACCAAGTGCGCTGCGTACAAGTAAAAATTTGATGGGGTGCGGTTCGCCACACCCCTGTTTTTATATATAGAAACCGGCCATGGAGGATCCTCCATGGCCGGTATTTCTTGGGATGATCAGAACTTGATGGGCAGGGGGTTCTGGGCGTGGACGGTTTCGATGACGTTGATGATCCGGGAAGCCATTTCGGGGGTCACAGTCATGGGACGGCCCTCGGTGATGGCGTAGTACAGCTGCTCATACAGATTGGCGGTACCGATGTCAAAGGCAGTGCCGTCAAAGGTGCCCTGCTCGGTGTGCTTGATCAGGGTCTCGGAGCAGTAGATGGGATTGTGATCGGCATCTTCCAGGAAGGTCTCCTGAACGGGACGGGGGGGATTCTCGCCGTCGACGATGTAGGTCATCTCCCAGGCCTTGGGGGTGCACTTGAAGGTGCCGCGGGTGCCCTGGATCTTCAGATTGTAGCCGCAGTAGGCATCGGTGGCGTTGATCTCGATGTCAGAAAGGGGCTGGCCGGGGCAGCTGAGGAGGATCTTGCAGTAGTCGTCGCCGTCGCCGCTGGTCAGAGCGGTGGCCAGCTTGCTGTAAGCAACGTGGATGTTCTCGTCGAAGTTCATCAGACCCAGCGCAATGCCAACGGGGTGGGGGCCGGTGTTATACAGACCGCCGGCGCACTTCTTCTGGAGGGTCTGCCAGTCCCAACGGCGGGACAGATTGCTGTAACGCAGGCTGACCTGCAGGATGGTGCCCAACTTGCCGGAATCAGCCAGCTCCTTGGCAAACATATAGAACGGAGCCAGGAAGGTCTGCTGGAATACGGCCAGGACCACGCCCTTTTCCTTGGCGATCTTGATCAGCTCGTCGCATTCATAGCGGGTCTTGCCGAAGGGCTTCTCCACCAGAACATTGAAGCCGTGGAGCAGCAGATCCTTAGTGATGGCGTAGTGCATTTCGGAATAAGTCGCATTGACCACCAGATCCACATCGTCCAGATCAAACAGCTCCCGATAATCGGCAAAAACGGTGCAATCGGGGTACTGCTCCTTGGCAATGCCGCGGCGGATCTCGTCAGCGTCAACAACATATTTGACATTATAGAACTGATTGCGTTCGCTCAGATAGTAGCCGCCGTGAATACGCTTGCCGCTGCGGCCTTGGCCGATAATGGCCAGATTCAGTTTTTTCATAAAGCTTCCTCCTGATAATCTGTATTAAAATTTGATAACAAATGGGGTCACGGGATCAGAGGGTTTGGACGGGCTTTTTGGGTGCCTTGGCAGCCAGGATCATGCCCACAATGCCCAGAATCAGCACCAGGGCGAAGAGGATCAGCATGGGCAGCCACATACCGCCCAGCTTGTAAGGCTGGTTGATCAGCAGGCCGCAAAGACCCAGAGCGCCGCAGGCCATGGGCACCAAATACACGGCGGCCTTGCCGGACTTGAGGACGCACAGCACACTGCCAATCAGACTGCCCGCCATGCTCAGCAGCATGGGCAGGCCGAACAGCAATGTGATGCGGAATTTTTTGCCGAAGTAAGAGCGGAACAAATTGGTGAAGGTGGCGTATTCGTAGGGGCGGATCACATAGCCGGCGATGGATACGGACGCGCCCTGGTAGCGCCAATAGGGGAGAAAATGCATGACAAACAGCACCAGCATCAAAACGGATGCGGCGATGCCGAGCCACTGGGTACGGGAGATCGGTTTTTTCATACTAAGCACTCCTTTTTTGGATCGTGAGGATCAGATCCGGGCGACGCCGGTACGGCGGGCAGCGTCAGCCACAGCTTGGGCAACGGCAGGACCCACTCTGGGATCAAAAGCGGCGGGCATGATGTTATTCTCGCTCAGCTCCTCATCGGGCACGAGGGCGGCCAGAGCCATGGCAGCGGCCAATTTCATTTCTTCGTTGATGTCGGATGCGCGGACATCGAAAGCGCCGCGGAAAATGCCGGGGAAAGCCAGAACGTTATTGATCTGGTTGGGATAATCGCTGCGGCCGGTGGAAACGACCTTTGCGCCGCCGGCTTTGGCCTCGTCGGGGAAGATCTCCGGAGTGGGGTTGGCACAGGCGAAGATGATGGCGTCCCGGTTCATGGTGGCCACCATTTCTCTTGTTACGATGCCGGGTGCGGAAGTACCGATGAACACATCGGCGCCCGCCAGTTTCTCGGCCAGTGTGCCGGGGGTTTGGTCGGGGTTGGTACGCAGAGCCATTTCGGCCTGCGCCCAGTTCATGCCGGGACAGCCGGCGTACAGCGCGCCTTGCTTGTCGCACATGGTGATATTCTTAAAGCCTGCGGAAAGGAGCATCTTCACAATGGCGATACCGGCCGCGCCGGCGCCGACGGTGACGATCTTTACATCCTCCTTTTTCTTGCCCACCACCTTCAGCGCGTTGGTCAAGCCTGCCAGGACGATGACGGCGGTGCCGTGCTGATCATCGTGGAAGATGGGGATGTCGCATTTTTCTTTCAGTTTCCGCTCGATCTCAAAGCACCGGGGGGCAGAGATATCTTCCAGGTTGATGCCGCCGAAGGAACCGCTCATCAGATACACGGCGTTGACGAATTCATCCACATCTTTGGTCTTAACGCAGAGGGGGAAAGCGTCCACATCGGCAAAGGCCTTGAACAGGGCGCATTTGCCTTCCATGACCGGCATACCGGCCTCGGGGCCGATATCGCCGAGACCCAAAACAGCGGTGCCGTCGGTGATGACGGCGCACAGATTATGCCGCCGGGTCAGCTCATAGGACTTGGTGATGTCTTTCTGGATCTCCAGGCAGGGTTGGGCAACGCCGGGGGTGTAGGCCAGGGAGAGGTCTTCCTTGGTTTTGCAGGGAACGGTGCAGACCACTTCGATCTTACCGCCCCACTGGGCATGCTTTTTCAGGGATTCTTTTGCGTAATCCATGGGGCCTCCTTAATCCAGATAGGGCGGAAGCAGATCCGATACGCCGGTATATTCGGCGATCATCTGCATCTCTGCATAGGTCTTGTCATTGAGCCACACGCCCTCCTCCAGGACCCGGATCTGGGATTCGATCTCTTTTTCGCCATGGATAAAAATGCGGTTTTGGCCTTCGGCCTTGGCAGACTCCCGGATCTCCTGGAGATATTTGCTCAAATCTGCTTCGATCTTGGCCTTGTCGCCGAACATGCCGTGATCCAGGGCGATGAAGCAGTGGCAAATATTGGCCCGGCCGGGGGTCTTGTAGATATAGTTGGAAGTGGTGCCGCCGGACAAAATGGCGGTGGCGATTTCACACAGCATGGCAAAGCCATAACCCTTATAGCCGGAAGTCAGCTCGCCGCTGCCGCCCAAGGGCAGGATGCCGCCGCCGGTCTTGCCGATGATGTTCTTCAGCACCCGGTCTGCGTCGCTGCTGTCGTGGCCGTCTTCATCCACGGCCCAGCCTACGGGAATGCCGTTGCCCCGCTTGACATAGACTTCCAGCTTGCCTCTGGGCACCACGGTAGTGGCGGCATCAAAGGAAAAGACGGTGGGCTGCGCCGGCATGGCGAAGGCGATGGGGTTGGTGCCCAGCATGGCCTGCTTGCCAAAGGTGGGGACCATGATGGCCTCCGTATTGGTCATGCAAAGGCCGATAAGGCCCTGCTCGGCGGCCATTTTGGTGTAATAACCGGCGATGCCGTAGTGATTGGAATTACGGACCGTGACCATGCCGAAGCCGGACTTCTTGGCTTTTTCGATGGCCAGTTCCATGGCTTGCACGCCCAGAAGCTGGCCCATGGCATCGTTGCCCTCGATCACGGCGGACAGAGGTGTTTCAAACACGATCTCCGGCTGGGCGTTTAGCTGCACCATACCGCCGGTGATCTCTTTGTGGTAACGGATCAGCCGCTGGATACCGTGGGACTCGATGCCGCTCAAGTCGGCGGCCAAAAGAACATCGGTGATCTGCGCACCCTGCGTTTCCGTAAAGCCGTAGCCCTGGAAAACCTTGACACAGAAATTGCGCAGGGCCTGATAGTCTACATGATGATACTGCATAGGTTCCTCCTTAAACGCCCCAGTAGCTGGAGAAGCCACCGTCGACGGGGATGACCGTGCCGTTGACAAAGGAAGCGGCTTCGCTGCACAGGAAAATCACGGGACCCACCATTTCCTCGGGTTCGCCGTAGCGGCCCATGGGGGTTTTGGCCAGGACCCGGCGGCCGCGGTCAGTGGCGGAGCCGTCTTCATTGGTCAGCAGGAAACGGTTCTGATTGGTCAGCAGGAAGCCGGGGGCGATGGCGTTGACCCGGATGTCATTGCTGTAATTCTGATTGAAGTGGGTGGCCATCCACTCGGTGAAGTTGGCCACGGCGGCCTTGGCGCCGCAATAGGCGGCGGTGTTGGTCAAGGGATGGTAGCTGGACATGGAGGCAATGTTGATCACATTGCCGTGTCCCTGCTGGGCCAGCAGTTCGCCGAACACCATGGTGGTCAGCACAGCGCCGGTCACATTCAGATCAAAGACCCATTTGAAAGCATCCAGGTCCAGGTGGAAGAAATCCCGGTCGGCGGAAACGGTGGCCTCTTTCTTATTGCCGCCGGCGCCGTTGATCAGAATATCAATGTGGCCGAAATGGGCAACCACGGTCTCCCGGGCGGCTTCCAGGCTTTCCCGGTCCAGCACATTGGCCTTGACGGCAATGGCATCGCCGCCGTTGGCATTGATCTCGTCGGCGATCCGCTGGGCGCTCTCGAGGAACAGATCCAGCAGGGCCACTTTTACGCCTTTTTTGGCCATTTCCCGGGCCATGGTGCCGCAGATGATGCCACCGGCACCGGTGATCACGGCAACCTGGCCGCTGATGTCAAAGTTGATGTTATACATGGGGATAACCTCCTTAAACGGTCTGTCCTAAATTGACCATTTCGATATTGTTATTGGGGCAGCGGTTGAAGCACATGCCGCAGGCTACGCATTTCTCGCTGCGGATATGCATGGTGTCCGGAGCGATGATCTCGGGGGCGAAGTCGGTGCAGATGGTCTTGCACAGCTGGCAGCCCTCACCGCAGCCGCAATTCAGGCAGCGGGCGGCTTCTCGCTGGGCTTCCTCTTCCGTCATGACCCGGTCCCGGGGCAGGGGATGTTTGTCCCGCTCCAGATAGCCGGTACGCTTGCGGACGGCTTCGGCGCTGACGCTGCGGACATGGGCAACGGGTGTCAATGTGGCATCATCGCCCCGCAGAGCGGCATCGATGGCAGCGGCGGCATTGCGGCCGGCGGTGATGGCGTTGATGATATTGGTGCTGCGCCGGTCGGCGGCAACCATAAAGGGGGACTGGCCTGCGGGGAGCAGGGCGGTGTATTCGTTTTCTGCCAGGACCTGGTCACAGGCCAGCTGCAGTTGGACGCCGTCCTTGCATATTTGGACCCCATCCGGATGGATCGCCTGGATCTGGGCGTGATCCAGCAGGCAGATCCCTTCTTCCCGGGCGGCATCCCACTGTTCCAGCATACCGCTGCGGTTGGAGAAAGCGCCCGGATTGATGACGGTGACTTGCTCTGCGCCCAGGCGGCGGGCGGCACGGGCGGCGTGAACCGCGGCAAAACCGCTGCCGATAACGGCGACACGCTTTTGGACGGTGGGGGCGCTGCCGGAATGGAGGGCCTTCAAAAATCCGAGGGCATCCGCGCCGTCATATTGTTTGTTCTGCCGGCCGTATTGTCCGACTGCGGCGAAAACCCGGTCAAAGCCCTCTGCTTCCAGCACGGAGGCATCGGTGATTTCCCGGCCGAAAACAAAGTTGACACCCAACGCCCGGAGGGTGGCCACTTCGTCGTCCAGCACGGCCTTATGGCCGGTATAGTCGGGAAGACCATAGCGGAGCATACCGCCGGGGGCGGATTCTTTTTCGAAAACGGTTACCCGGTAACCGGCTTTGATCAGTTCAGCGGCACAGCTTAAACCGCTGGCACCGGCGCCGATGACGGCAATATGGCGACCGTTCTGTGGAGCAGAAGCCCAGGAAGGCTTCCAACCCTGCCGTTTTCCGTACTCCAGGACGAATCGCTTCAATGCCCGGATCTTCACGGGAGAATCGAAACCACCCCGGACGCAAGCATCCTCACAGGGGTGCGTACAAACCAGCGCGCACAAATTCTGCAAAGCGCTGTGTTGGGTGATCAGGTCGAAGGCTGCCCGGTAATCGCCCTTGGCGATCTTCTGCACATAGGCCTGAATGGGCACATGATGGGGGCAGGCGGCTTTGCAGGGGGCGGACAGGTTAGGATCTTTCACGGCGGCGTAGCCGGCGTAAAGGGTGACTTCGTTGGCGGTCTTGACCTTGTCCACCAGGATGCTGCGGAAATCGTCCAGGCTTTGGTAGCCGTGGCTTTCCATGTAATCGTGCATGCCCTGGATCATGGGGCGGCAGATGTCATAACCGGAGATGAGGGTCTCGGCGCAAACGCCGATGAGATTACCGCCGCACATCACCATTTCCACCGCATCGCGCCAATCCCGGATGCCACCGGCGGCCATGATGGGGGGCTCTTTGCCGCAGACTTTGCGGATCTCATAAGTATCCCGCTGAGCCAGGGGTTTCAGCCAGGAGGAGCAGTAACAGCTCATGCTGACTTCGTCCTGTAAATGGTAGAATGCTTTTTCCGGATCATCCAGATCAATGGGAGGCAGGCCCATGCGGTTGCCTGTGCCGCCCACGGCATCCGCGCCGGCTTCGTACAAGGATTTGGCCACCTGGGCGATCTTGCCGCCCTCCGGGGTCAGCTTGACGAACAGGGGAATGGAGATGGCCTGCTTGACAGCCCGGACGATCTCGGCGGCTACATTGGCGTTTTGGCCCATGCTGGCGCCGGTCTGCTTGGCAGCGGTCTGCGTTCCGCCGGAAGTCAGCTCCAGATTATAGCTCATATTGGGGCAGCACATATTCAGCTCGATAATATCTGCGCCTGCCGCTTCGAATTTTTGCGCCATATTGACCCAGCCGGCAGGGCCGTCATCACCGGCGTAGGTGATGTTGGCCATCAGCTTCAGGTCGGTGAGAACCTTTTTGGCATCGGACACCAGTTTTAAGCCTTCGGCGAAGGTCAACCGCTTTTCGGTGGTAAAAGCCAGGGCATCCCGGTCTTTGAAAATACCGTAACGGGGCTTGCGGTTGATATAGGGAGCAGGGTCGATGCTCAGCTTGATGCTGGCGGCGGCCCAACCGGTCTGCTCGATACGCACCAGCTGTTCCACGGTTTTCGTGGTGGGGCCGGAGGCGACATAGAAGGGATTTTTGAAGGTGACGCCGCCAATGGTGACCGGAATTTGAATATCCTTTGGAATCTGTTTCATGGCTCAGACCTCCAAATGGTCGTTTTTGATGTGAATTCCTTCCTTGGCGGACTTGTAAATCAGATTGATCACTTTCAGGGTTTCCAGACCGTCGATACCGCGCAGGCCCACCTGGGCATCCCGGTCGGCAAGGGCGCAATCCACGAAATGGTTGATCTCGCCGCAGTAGCCCAGATTATACTTTTCATCCACGGCAGGGTGGGACCAGCCGGTGGTGATCTCAGCCTTTTCCACGGTATATTCCAGGCCGGGGATGGAGAAGACCTTTACAGGGCCGGAGAAACTCAGATCCACATGGACACAGCCCTGCTCGCAGTAAATATCCAGCACATCTTCCATACCGCCCACGGTGACATAGTTGGCTTCCAAGGTAGCATAAGTGCCGTCAGCAAAGCGCAGGAATGCGCCGGCCCAATCTTCGCCTTCCATCTTGTTATGGACCAGGTTGGTGGCGCCGCCGCCGGAGGTCATGGCGGTCAGTTCGCTCCACTGATTATTCTTCAGCGCCAGCATGAAGCTGACGGGATGGACACCCAGATGGACCATACAGCCGCCGCCGCAGAATTTGATGGTCTGGGCAAAGGGGCTGTGGGAGCCGCAGTGGGATTCCCGGGCGCGGATATACAGAGGCTTGCCTACGCGGCCGCTTTCCACGATCTCCAGCGCCTTGCGGAAGGCGGGGGCGAAGAGCCAATCTTCGGCGTAGTAGATGTGCTTGCCCAGCCGGGCGGCGGTGTCTACCATGTCCTGGGCATCTTCCACGGTGGTGGCCAGAGGCTTTTCGCAAATGATATTGCGGCCTGCATTCAGAGCCTTGATGGCCACATCATGATGCAGGAAATTGGGCATGCAGATATCCACCAGGTCGCAGTCGCAACTAGCGATGGCGGTGTTGTAATCGTCATAAACTTCATAGCCGGTGAAGCCGTAACGCTCTGCCAAAGCATGGATGCGATCCACCGCTTTATCGCAGATGCCGACGATCTCCACTTTGTCTTTGATCCGGCTGTAGCCGTCGGAATGCAGATCCGCGGAGAAAGCGGCACCGATCAGCAATACACGCAGTTTTTTCATGATATGTACCTCCGATTAAAAGGAACTGTAGTTCAGTTTTTCTTTGGATTCCATGTAGGAAAAGGCGTTTTTCAGCTCCGCAGCAGCCAGCTCGCCGGCGCGGCGGAGGATGGCCTCCCCTTTGGCGGCGGAGGCTTTACTGGGTTCGCCCCAAACGCCGGAGGGACTGGCCCGGAAAATGCTGCCGTAGCTTAAGTAGGAGCGGGGGATATTGGGGACGGCATCCACAGCCCGGTCCATATGCACCGTTTCCGGGGCGATGGCCAGCATCAGGCTGGTTTCAATTTCACCGGCGTGGAGTTCGGTGTTGGTTTCGATGATCCCTTCCCGGTACAGAATGGGGAAAATGCTGCAAATATCGATATTGGCCACCATCAGTTCCGGGTTGAACTTGGCATTCAGATCCCGCACCAGGGGCGTCATGGCGAAAATGCCGCCGTGGCACTGCAAAATAGCCACTTTTTTGAAACCTTGGGTCTTCAAGCTCAGGATGATATCCTGCATCATTTGGTAGAAGGTGGGAGGCTCCATCCAAACGGAACCTTTTTTACCCATGTGCTCCCGGCAGGTGGAGATCGGCAAGGCCGGCAACAGATATCCACCGACAGCGGCTGCTACCCGCTGTCCCAGGGCCGAGGCAATGGCCCAGTCGGTCATGACCGGCAGATGGGGGCCGTGCTGCTCCACAGAGCCAACAGGGAGAATGGCCAGGGTGGGATCCAGGGATTGGATCTCGTCGGCGGTGTTACGGTAATCCGCGCCGGCAGGCGAAGTGGGATTGTTCATAGGCCGATCTCGTAGCGTCCGGGGAAAAGACCCGGCGTTACTGCTCCTTTCCGATGATGGCGCAGGGCGCTGAAAGCGCACCATGTGACAACGTTATCATACCATTGGGGATAGGTGAAATCATCGGGGAAAAATTTGCATTGCTTTCGATTTTTTGCACCTTAAAACAGGGGATCAAAACCCGGTCTGCAGCCTGCCGGAAAAGAGGCGCGAAAAACCGGCCAAAGGGTGGTTTGGAGCGGGATTACCACCCACAAAACTGCCGTAAAGGGGATTGCCCTTTTGCCTGTGCAAAAAAACAAAAGGGCCTGCAAAAAATGCAGGCTGTGCTTTTGGGGCATTTCTTTATAGAATATGTACAGTACATTCCAATACAAGGGAGATGCGGTCATGCTGAAACAGAAGACGACCATCGACACAAAGACCGGGGGGCGCCTGGGTTCTCAAAATGCCTGGTACAACAAGCTGGCAAAAAGCTTCAAGCGCTACTACTGGCTGTATATTTTTCTGATCCCCACAATGCTGTATTACCTCATTTGGCACTACATCCCCATGGGCGGCATCGTGGTGGCTTTTGAGCGGTACACCGGCGCAAAGAGCATCTTTGAAAGTGATTGGGTGGGCATCAAGTGGTTTGAGGATTTCTTCTCTTCCCACTTTGCTTCCCGCACCATTATCAACACCATGGCCCTTTCGCTGCTGAGCCTGGCGACCTTCCCCATTCCCATCGTGCTGGCGCTGATCATCAATGAGATCCGCAACGAGCGCTACAAGCGCTTCGCCCAGACGGTGATGTATGCACCCCACTTTATTTCCATGGTGGTGCTGGTCAGCATGCTGAAGATCTTCTTTGATCCGGATTTCGGTTTCATCAACAAGATGATCGAACTGTTCGGCGGCACGGCCCGGGATTTCATGGGCGAAAGCGAGTCCTTCCGTTCGCTGTATATTTGGTCCGGTGTTTGGCAGAGTACCGGCTGGAACTGTATCATTTATGTATCGGCATTGTCCGGCGTGGACACGTCCATGCATGAGGCGGCCACTCTGGACGGCGCTTCCAAGCTGCAGCGGATCCTCCATGTGAATCTGCCCACCATTGCTCCGACGATCATTATTATGCTGATCATGCGTGTGGGCAACATTATGAGCGTGGGCGCGGACAAGGTGCTGCTGATGATGAATGACATGAATACATCTACCT
Organism: Faecousia sp.; assembly: GCA_045580365.1. GTDB lineage: Bacteria > Bacillota > Clostridia > Oscillospirales > Oscillospiraceae > Faecousia. The sequence goes on along the minus strand of JAZNNP010000047.1, from coordinate 22,703 downwards.
CTGAGATCATCGGTACATATGTGTATTCCCGGGGTCTTTTGGGCGGTGACTTCAGCTATGCCACTGCCGTAGGTCTGTTTACCAATGTGATCAATCTGGTCATGCTGCTGACGGTGAACAAGATCTCTTCCAAGGTCTCTGAGACCAGCCTGTTCTGAGAAAGGAGGAGCTTATGAGAATCAAAGAATCCGCGGGCGACCGCGTATTTAATGTGGTGGTCAACACCCTGCTGGCGCTGTGTGTGCTGGCCTGCGCGTATCCCATCTACCTGGTGATCATCAATTCCTTCTCCGATCCGGACCTGGTTTCCAAGGGCGAAGTCTGGTGGCGGCCTATCGGCTTTACACTGGATGCTTATGTGGAAGTTTTTAAGAACAAGGATATTCTCCAGGGTTATGCCAACTCCCTGTACTACACCGTGCTGGGCACGGCACTGAATATGGTGCTGACCATTCCTGCGGCTTACGCCCTGGCAAAGCCCCAGCTGTACGGCCGGAATGTGATCATGAAGCTGCTGGTATTCACCATGTACTTCAGCGGCGGCCTGGTTCCCCACTACATTCTGATGCAGGGTCTGGGCCTGCTGAACAACCGTCTGGGTGTATTGGTCGTGGGCGCTGTGGCCACCACCAATTTGATCATTGCCCGTACTTTCTTTGCCAGCAGTATTCCCCGGGAACTGACGGAAGCGGCGGAGATCGACGGCTGCAGCGAATTGCAGACGTTCCTGCGGATCGTGCTGCCCCTGTCCAAGGCCATGCTCAGCGTGATCATGCTCTACTACGCCGTGGCCCGGTGGAACAACTACACCAGTTCTCTGTACTATCAGCCCCTGGCCAATGATCTGCACCCGCTGCAGATGGTGCTGCGCCGGATTTTGATCACCATGCAGCAAAATGCGGAGCTCAGCGCGGAAGAGGCCGATTACTATGCAAAACTGGCCAATATGATCAAATATGCGGTCATCGTGGTGGCCTCTGTGCCCCTGCTGGTGATCTATCCGTTCATACAGAAATATTTTGAGAAGGGCGTTATGATGGGCTCTGTGAAGGGCTGATCCGAACCCACAAATCAGTTGTAGCCGCGGCGGGCAAAGCCGCTCTGCATATACACATTTTAGGAGGAAGAACATGAACGTGACGATGAAGAAACTGCTGGCATTCCTGCTGGCGTTGACCCTGTGCCTGGGCCTGTTTGCAGGCTGCGCCGGTGAGATCCCCGATCCCACCGAAAACGGGAATGAAAATGAAGGAACCGGCAACGGACCGGTCATTGGCGGCGATGAGACGCCCAATACGGATATTTACCCCCTGAATTCTGACAAGAAGTTTACCTTCGCCACCAAGTCTCAGGATATGAACGACCGTTACTTCGCCAAGCTGTGGAACGAAGTGACCGGCGTGGAGATCGACTATGTGGTTTGGGACAAGGAACAGGTGAAGCTGGCACTGGCCGGCAAGACCCTGCCCGATGCCTTCTTCGCCAGCACCGAGATCAATAAGGCCACCTCTTATGAATACGGCACTGCCGGCTATTTCGTGGACTTTATGGATTATTTGGAGTATATGCCCAACTTCCAGAAGGTCATCAAGGAATATCCCGACACGCTGGCATTTGCCCAGAATGAGGATGGCTCCATGTACAGCCTGCCCCTGGTGGGAACCACTGCCACCAAGCACAATGTTATGTATGTCCGCATGGACCTGCTGAAGGGCGCCGGCTGGAACGAGATGCCCAAGACCACCGACGAGTTCCTGCAGTGCATCAAGGATCTGCAGGCCCACTATGGCGCGGAAATGCCGGACTTCCTGGCATTTGACGGCTACAAGTCTGCTTACATGAACTGGTCCGGCGCCACCACCATCATGGCCTTCTTCTTCCCCAGCTTCGGTGAACTGATGAGCACCGGTCTGACTGTCACAAAGGATGGTAAGGACATCATCCTGGGCGCTTCCACCGAACAGTACAAGCACATGCTGGAGTTTATGCATGAGATCTACACCTCCGGCGCATTCAGCCAGAATGTTTACACCAAGGACGGCAATTCCTCCAAGGTCCAGGCCCTGGATGGCAAGGTGGCTATTTCTCCTTATATGTCCTTCCTGAACCCCAGCGATTTCCCCGACGGCAACATTGACAATCTGTGCATTATGCAGCCGCTGACCTCTGAATATTACGACAAGCAGCATTACGCCGCCAGAAGTGATTACAGCTGGCACTCCGCCCTGATCAATGCGGCGCTGCCTGAAGAAGATATCATCACCCTGGTTCGCTGGTTTGACTCTCACTATGCCACCGAGGAGAATCCTCTGACCGAAGATGGCACTGTTTGGGGCATCTCTGCCTGGCTGGGCAGACTGGGCACCGACTGGGTTAAGGATGAGGCTGCCGGCACTTACGAAGTTCTGCCCCATGAAGGTTTCGACAGCTCTTCCAACTGGCTGAATACCCAGGGCTCCGGCACCCAGCTGTATCACGGCGAATTCCTGTACATCGAACAGTCCGGCACCGGTCTGATGCGGAAGGGTGAGGGCACCGTTGAAAATCTGCTGCCCTATGCGGAAAAGCCTGCCTATGACACCAGCATGCTGGCGCTGACCGAAGACGAGGTCAACACCTACAATGACTACTGGACCGATATCAACAAGTACATCAGCGAAGAGACCGCCAAGTTCATCACCGGTCAGCGGGATATCGAGGCAGAGTGGGAACAGTTCATCGCCGATCTGTATGCCCTGGGTCTGCAGGATGTGCTGGATTCTTATCAGTCCGCCTACGACCGCCAGGTCAAGAAGTAAGAAATGATGAAGATCTATGTTGAAATGCCCAGAGGGATGGTCACCGATTCCTTTTGGTCGGAGGAGAACATTGCCTTGGTCGAATCCCTGGGCGAGGTGACCTGGAATGCGTTGGACCGCCATCTGACTCCGGAAGAATTCCGGGATGCCCTGGAGGGCGTGGATGTCTGCGTCTGCGGCTGGGGCGTACCCAAGTTCGATGAATTCGTATTGGAAAAAGCGGATCGGCTGAAGGTTATCGCCTATACGGCAGGTACGGTTTCCAAATTTGTGACGGATACGATCTATGAGCGGGGGATCCATGTGCTCTCGGGCAACGAGGCGTTTGCCATTTCTGTGGCAGAGGGAACGATGGGCTATATCATCGCCGCCCAGCGGGATCTGCGGGGATTTGAAAACCTGATGCTGGAAAAAGGATGGCGGACAGCCACCTTCAGCAACCGTTCCCTGTTGGGTAAAACCGTGGGTATTGTGGGTTTTGGCTCTATCAGCCGCCATTTGCTGAATATGCTCAAGCCCTTCCAGACCCGGGTCCTGCTTTATTCCAACCATACCACCGCGGAAGAGGCGGCACGGCTGGGTGTTCAGAAGGCCACGCTGGAGGAGATGTTCAGCACATGTGACATCATCTCCCTGCACTGTGCCCGCAACCCTGCCAACTACCATTTGGTGGATCGGCGGCTGCTGGATCTGATGAAGCCCGGCGCGCTGATCGTCAACACCTCCCGGGGCGATGTGATCGACGAGCAGGCACTCATCGAATACCTGCAAAGCGGTAAGATCCGGGCGGCGCTGGATGTGTACGAAAAAGAGCCGCTGGCTATGGACAGCCCCCTGCGTCAACTGAAAAATGCCTACCTGCAGCCCCATCTGGGTGGCCCGACCACCGATTACCGCTACGCGGCGGCCCGGCTGGTGCTGGAAGATGTACGCCGTTTCCAGCAGGGTTTGCCCATGGAAAATGAGATCTCCAAGGCCCGGTCGGCCATGATGACTAAATAATTCACTGCCGCCCCGGCTCCGGCGGGGGCGGCGGCTTTACGAAAGGATGAAGAACAATGGCAGTAATGAAAGAATTTTATTGCGACAAGCTCCATGTCCGCGTATTCGACACCCGCAGCGCCATGGGCGCTTGCGCCGGACAGGAAGCGGCCGCCTATATTAAGGAGTTGCTGGAAAAAAAGGACAGCATCAACGTGATGTTTGCTGCGGCACCTTCCCAGAATGAGACCCTGGCGGAGTTGATCAACGACGAAGGAATCGACTGGAGCCGTATCAACGCTTTTCACATGGATGAATATGTGGGACTGGCGCCGGAGCATCCTGCCGGTTTCCGGAATTTCCTGAACCGGGCGATCTTTGGCCTGAAGAATTTTAAGAGTGTGAACCTGATTAACGGCAACGCAGAAGATGCTTGGCAGGAAGCAGCCCGTTACGACCGGCTGCTGCGGGACCATCCTCTGGATGTGTGTCTGCTGGGTGTGGGTGAAAACGGTCACATTGCTTTCAATGATCCCCCTGTGGCGGATTTCAATGACAGCGCCTATGTAAAGGTAGTGGAGCTGGAGCAGCGCTGCCGCCAGCAGCAGGTCAATGACGGCTGCTTTGAGCATATCGACCAGGTGCCTACCCATGCGCTGACGGTGACCATTCCCGGTCTGACCCAGGCCGGTGCTATGTTCTGCTCCGTCCCCGCCGCTACCAAGGCTGAGGCCATTGAGCATATGGTCAATGACGCTGTTTCCACCGCTTGCCCTGCCACCATCCTGCGCCTGCACAGCAACGCCAAGCTGTATGCAGATGCGGATTCCGGCAGCCGGATCCTGTAATTGCGCTACTGATACAAAGGAAGCCATTCGTCAAGAATGGCTTCCTTTTTGCAAAAATGGATATTTTTCATATATTTGTGAAATTTTGTCTCATCCCCGGAGTGGAACTTTTCGGGTATTTATGATACAATGAATTCGGACTATATCCTTTGATGCTGAGCCGAACAGAGGTTCTGTGGCGCCGCTTCCGGGGATGAAGGATGTCAATTTGCAGATCGCCGGCTGAAAGAAGCGGTGTTTTATGGAAGGGGTGTGTGGCGCGTGGATAAATTATGGTATCGCGGATTGTTTCGCAAGAGCAGTATGCTGCGGAAGCTGTTGCTGTCCATTATCTTTTTGATCTGCACGCCGCTGATCCTGATTCAGATCTATAGCATCCAAAATTCCAAGGTGGAATTTACGGAGGCGCAGCATACGCAGACGTTGTCCTACCTGCAGTCCATGCACTCAGCTTTGGATGAGCACATGCGTGCCATCAGCCTTTACGGCGTGAAGATCGCCGGCGTGGAGGAAGTGAAGTATCCCCTGCAGGAGGATGTTTCGGAGTACAAACTCTACACAGCAGCATTAAAAATTAAGGAGTACGATTCCGTATATCCGCTGATCCGCTATGTGGGTGTTTACTACCCTTCCACGGATCGGGTGCTGTGCAATGGCTACTGCTATAGGCTACAGGAGTTTGCCGGCCTTTATTATGAACAACAGGCCCAGAGCAAGGCGGCGTTGACGGATTTTTTGACCAATATTGACGGCACGGCCTACTTCTCTACCGGGGAATACCCCGGCAGTCTGGAGCAGCAGTTGCTGCTGGCCCGCTCCGTGGCGGTTGGCGGCGGTTTGCGGGAGAATGCCACCGTGTTCTTTGCCATTGAAGACCGGGAGCTGCAAAACTGGTGCGCAGGTTTCTTGTCTCAAAGCGCCGGCTTTGCCGTCACCATGGGCGACGAGGTGCTGCTGCACACGGGCACTTTGACTACGGAGCTTTTGTCCAGTAATGCATACAGGGAATTTGCGGCGGATCTGAATCGGTACAGCTACGACCTGAACGATTCGGACGAGACGTTGATCTACAAATACAAGTCTCCGGATTCGGAACTGGCAATTTCCGTAGCCATGCCCCAGAATATGATCCACGCGAATGTTGATCGATATGTCCGACAGGTGCGGATGACGCTGATCCTGACGGTGCTGGTAATGATCATTTTTACGATCATTACGGTGTACATTAACTATAAACCCATCTGGACATTGCTGCGCAAGCACGCGCCCCAACGGGAGAGCACCTCTGGATCGGAGTTGGATCTGCTGGATTCTGCGTTCTTTCTGCGGGATGAACAGATCAGCTCCCAGGACAATTTGATCCGCACATTCCTGATCAGTGATATTTTGACCGGTGTACAGGTGGACAAGAAAGAAGTGAGCCGCTATTTCCCCAAGAGCGATCAGTTGCTGTTTGCGGTGTCCCTGACAGATATCACCTTCACAACGGCTCAAACTTCCACGATGATCGAAAAGGCGGAGCAGCTGTATCATCTGGAGCTATTGATCACAACCCTGCCCCAGCGGAAGGAGACACTGTTCATCATTTTCTCTAATCGGAAGGATGACTTTGCGGATCGGGAGGAACGGCTGAATCAAATCGTTCTGCACACCACGGGTTATGAATGCGGCTTTGTGTCCGGCTGCGTGGTGAATAATATTCGCAATGTAGAGCAGTCCTATAAGGATGCCCTGCAGAATTACTATACACTGACAGAACCCCTGCGGATCGAAGTATCTTATCCGGCGCAGTTGGTGCAGGAGTTTGGAAACTCTATCCGGCGCAATAATTTGGATGAAGCCTTGGAACTGCTGGAACAACTGAAGGCGAAGCTGCCCGACTACAGCGCCCCCTATCAGAAATTGATCGGCCTGGATGTGCTGCGGACCTACATCCACAGCGCACCCGAGAATGTAAGTGAGGATCTGGAGTACATTCTTCTGGCGGAAAGCGTCACGCTGATGTTTGCATACCTGCACAATGCCGTCAGTAAGCGGCAGCGGGAAGCGGAGAACACCGGCAAGGATATCAACAAAGAGATGAAGGCGCTATTGGTGGAGTATGTGGATCAGAATTGCCTGGACAGCGCCCTTTGCCTGACCTCTGCGGCGGACTATATGAATACCTCTATTTATACAGTCAGCCGCCTGTTTAAGGAAGCCACCGGCATGGGATTCAAGGACTATATCACATCCAAACGACTCAAGCACGCCTGCCATTTGCTGAAAACCACCAATATGTCCGTCAATGCCATTGCCGCGGCCTGCGGCTTTGAACGGATCGCCTATTTCTCTACCATCTTCAAGAATGAATATGGCGTTGCCCCGTCGGTTTACAGAGCCAACAATGGGCAGGCAAAGTAAGGAAGGATCACATGAATAAGTTATTTAGTTTGGATTCGCCGCTGATGCGGAAGCTGTCTCACCTGCCGGATCTGATCTTGCTGAACCTGCTGTGGATGTTGTGCGCGGCACCGATTATTACAGCGGGGGCAGCTACGGTCGCTCTTCACGCGGTACTGCAGAAGTATGTGGCCGGCGAGGAAAACGGGATCATTCGGCCGTTTTTTGAGGCCTTTCGGAGCAATTTTAAGCAAAGCACCCGGCTGTGGATACCGCTGGTGTTGGTGCTGGGACTGCTCCTGCTGGATCTTCTGTTTTTAATGGAGAAGGCCCTGGGGGCGCAGCTGCTGCTGTGGATCCCGTTCCTGCTTATCGGCACCATCGTAGCCGTTCTGGCCAGCTATGCCTTTCCGCTGATGGCCCGGTATGAAAACGACACCAAGACCATTATCAGTAATTCTTTTTTGTTGTTCTCTTTGCATTTTGTGCCGTCGCTGGCGGTGATCCTGCTCAATGGTCTTCCGTGGCTGCTGTTGATATTGCTGCCGGATGTGTTCGTACATACTGTTGCCCTTTGGCTGGTTGCAGGGTTCAGCTTGATGGCCTATATCGCGGAACACATTCTGCTTCCGATCTTTAAAAAGTATGATCCTCAGCAAGAGGAATAAAAAAGGGACTGCTTTGTGGAGATAAACAAGCACAAATAGGACCAAACGACAATTTCAAAAAGAAGCTGTCATCCTGAGCGCGCATCGTGCGTCGAAGGATGACAGCCTTTTTTGTTGAGGAAGAGAGATCCCCGGGTGGTGAACCACCCGGGGATCGGTTTATAGCGGGAATCAGAATTCCTTCTTCTTGGAGATCACAACGCCGGCGCCGATGGTGGACAGAGCCATCAAAGCGAAGACGATGGAGGAGAAGGTGTCAGCAGTTTTGGGGTTGCTCTCGGGCTCGGTGGCACCGGGCTTGGTAGCATCGGGATTGGTATCGGGCTCTACGTCGTCCACTTCCACGAACTTCCACAGGCCAAGGATGTTGTTGCGGACGGTGGAGTGGGCATTGCCCTCAGCGGTGTTGCCGACTGTCTTGAAGGACTTCCAGACACCGTCGCGGATGCACATGGTGCGGTAGTTGCCCAGTTCATCCTGGCTGCCCAGGAGCTGGCAATTAAAGACGTTCCAGATGGTGGGGGCATCGGTAGCGCTGATCCGCAGGCCGGTATCACCGGCGGCGACCCACAGATAGTTGCTGCCGGACTTGATGTAGAAGCCGCCTTCCGTGGGCACAACGGTCCAGTTGCAACTGCCGGGCTTGGAATCCATGGTCAGGAACCGGCCATCCTCGGAGATCTCGGCCTTCATATCCAGGCCGGGAGCGGAGGCGGAGTTGGGGACCTTGGCGTTGGGCAGCACATAGGTCACACCATCGATGGTGATGGTGATGACCAGGCTCTCGCCTTCGCCGATGTCGGACAGGTCTTCGACCTTGGTCCAGTGATCTTCCTTGGGAGCGGGGGACAGGGGCAGGGGCTCACCCTCGGTAGCGCCGCACTCGGTGCAGGTCTTGGGCTTTTCGATGGTGGCATCCACCCAAGTGTGGGCGGTGATGTCGGCCTTGCCGCACTCGTCACAGTTGTGATCATTGTCGCCGGCAGCGTCGGTACACTCGTTCAGGCCGTCAGCGCCGCAGATGTCGCACTTGTGATCCTTGTCGCCGGCGGCATCGGCGCATTCGCTCAGAACCTTGCCGCAGACATCACACTTGTGATCCTTGTTGGCATCGGCGCAGGAGGAAACCACAGCACCGCAAACGTCACACAGGTGATCGTTGTTGGCGTTGGGATGATCGCCGGCACACAGAGCGCTGTTGCACTCGTCGCAGCGGAAATCGTTGTTGGCGTCGCTGTGCTGGGAAGCATTGGCAGCGCCGCAGAGGTCGCAGTTGTGATCGCCGTCACCGGCTGCGTCGGCACAGGGGGTCAGAACTTCTGCACAGACATCGCACTTGTGATCCTTGTTGGCGTCGGCGCACTGGGTCAGTGCAACGCCGCAGGTATCGCACTTGTGGTCCTTGTCGTCATCGGCGCAATCGTGGGCAACCTTCATCACCCACAGGCCCAGAACGTTGCTCCGGACGGTGGAATGGGCATCGCCGTCCGCAACATTGCCGCTGGTCTTGAAGGACTTCCACAGGTTGTCGCGGATGCACATGGTGCGGTAATTGCCGTTGGCATCCTGGGAACCCAGCAGACCGCAGGCATAGACATTCCAGACGGTGGGGGCTTCGGTGGCGGTGACGCGCAGGCCCACATCGCCGGTGTCAACCCACAGGTAGTTCTCGCCGGCCATGATGTAATAGCCGCCTTCGGTGGGGACGACGGTCCAGTTGCAATCGGGAGCGGTGTCATCCATGGTCAGGAAACGGCCGTCGGTGGAGACGGTGCCCGTCAGATCCAGGCCGGGAGCCTCTTCCTTTTTGGCCACGGTGTCGGTGGGCAGGATATAGGTCACGCCATCGATGGTGATGGTGATGACCAGCTTATCATTGGCGCCCACCTCGGACAGGTCCTTGATGTTCAGCCAGTAAGTACCCTCGGGGGTGGGGGACAGGGGCAGAGGATCGCCTTCGGTCAAGCCGCACTCGGTGCAGGTCTTGGGCTTTTCGATGGTGGCATTCACCCAGTTGTGGGCGGTGACATCGGCCTTGCCGCACTCGTCGCAGATGTGATCCTTGTCGCCGTCAGCGTCCGTGCAGGGGTTGAGATTTTCCTTGTTGCAGATGTCGCAGTTGTGGTTCAGATCGCCGGCAGCGTCAGCGCATTCGCTCAGGACCTTGGTGCAGACATCACAGTTGTGGTCGTTGTTGCCGTCGGCGCATTCGCTCAGGACCTTGGTGCAGACATCGCAGTTGTGGTCGTTGTTGCCGTCGGCGCAATCGGTAATGTTCTCGGCGCCGCAAATGTCACAGTTGTGGTCATTGTTGCCGTCGGCGCACTCGGTAATATTCGCGGCGTCGCACTCGTCACAGTTATGGTCGGTATCGTTGGCGTCATCGGCGCATTCGGTAATGTCTTCCTTGTTGCAGATGTCACAGTTGTGGTTGCCGTCACCGTCGGCGTCGGTGCATTCGCTCAGGACCTTGGTGCAGACATCACAGTTGTGATCGTTGTTGTCGTCGGCACACTGGCTCAGTTCCTTGCCGCAGACATCGCACAGGTGATCGGGATTGGTGTTGGGGTGGTTGCCGTCGCACAGAGCGGCATTGCACTCGTCGCAGCGGAGGTCTTCACCTTCGTCTACGTGGCCGGTCACATTCTCAGCGTTGCAATCATCGCAGTTGTGGTTGCCGTCGCCGTTGGCATCGGTGCAATCGGTCACATTCTCAGCGCCGCACTCGTCGCAGATGTGGTCGCCGTCGGTGGCGTTATCAGTGCAATTGGTGATGTTTTTGGCACCGCACTCGTCGCAGTCGTGGTTGCTGTCGCCGGTGGCGTCACTGCACTCGGTCAGAGGCTTGTTGCAGATATCGCAGTTGTGGTCGATGGGATTGGTATCGCCACATTCGGTCAGAGGCTTGTTGCAGATGTCGCAGTTGTGGTCGACGGGGTTGGTGTCAGCACACTCGGACAGGACTTCGCCGCACTCGTCGCACTTGTGGTCGGCGGGGTTGATGTCGGCGTGAGAGCAGGAATCGCCGGTGTCCTCCTTCAGAACCCACAGGCCCAGGACGTCCTTTTGGGCGGAAGAGTGTGCGGGGGCAGTTGCAGAGCCATTATTATTGGTAGGAGGCGTCCACCATCCGCCCTTAGCAGTGTTGACGGCAATAGTCCAGTATTTTCCGCTTGCACATCCACCAAGAAGGTTACAATTCAAAATGTCCAAAACAAAGGTCGAGGAGGGCACCTCTGCGCTAATAAGCAAGCCATTATTGCCACCGGATAAATTAATGTAGTAACTACCCGACTTGATATAATAGCCGCCTTCTACTTTCTCCAGGTTCCAACCAAAGGAGTAATCCGTGTTGGTAATAGTCAGTGTATTGCCGTTCGGGGTGCACTCAATTTCGGGGATGTTCTTCGACCCAGTAGAGTTACCTGCCTTAACAACAGGCAACACATAGGTAGTTGTTCCTTCATCCGTAATCGTAATGGCAAAGGTCTGATCGCCGATTTCTTCCAGCGTGTTGACCTTGGTCCAGGTGGTGGCCGTCGTTTCTTCGGCGGCGATTTCCAGCACCGGCGCAACGCTCAGCAGCATGGCCAGGACCAGAACAAAGCTTAGTAATTTCTTCATAATGGGACCTCCTTCTGTATTGGGGTTTGCTACCCGGAATACCCGGATAGGCAAACCTTGACATTATTATGGTATCACACAATTTCGTGGACTACAAACAGATAAAACCGCACAATCGTCCGCATTTTTGGTACAATGTTACAAAACGGGGCGAGGGGGGTTACCAGCCCCTCTTGACAATCCGTATTTACAAAGTATCCTATTTTCAGAAGGTACGATCGGTACAAGATTTACAGGAGGATGGACTTATGAAGCAGCAACAGATCGCCCGCTTTTACCGGGATCAACTGGAGCGGGATTTCCTGCCTTACTGGTTTCAATATGTGGATGAAGAACACGGCGGTATTCTCAATTGCATCAACAACTTCGGCGACCGGCTTCTGGGCGGCGACAAATTCACCTGGTCCCAGGGCCGCTGGCTTTGGGTGCTGGGCAATGTGCTGCAGCTGCAGCGGCGGGGATTGCTTCGGGCGGCAGCGGAGGAGGATCTGCTGCGCTGGATGGATCAGACCTGGGACTTTCTGGAACGGCACAGCATTTATGACGGCGGCATCTGCTGCTTCGTGCTGACCCGGGAGGGTGAAAAAAAGAGGGACGCCGCCACCGGCCGGTATGATGCCAGCATCTACGCCGACTGCTTTGCCCTGATCGGAATGTCGGTGTATGTAAAGGTGCTGGGCCGGGAAGAAAAATATCCCGTGGTGGAAAGGCTCTGCCGCAGCATTCGGGACCGGGTGGAGCGGGGAGATTTTCTGACCCAGCCGTACCCCGTGCCGGAAGGATTCTGCACCCACGGCATCCCCATGATCCTGCTGAACGCCGTGCATGAGTACATCCACATGAAGCAGGCGCTGGGGCTGGAAGTACAGGACGAGGTGGATTATGCCCGGAGCAAGCTGGATTTTATTCTGCAGGAACTCCACGACGGCAACGGCCACATTTTTGAATACAAGAATATGGGGGCGAAAGAACCCCAGACGGTGCTGGAGCGGCATCTGAAACCCGGCCACACCCTGGAAGATGCCTGGTTCTGGGTGGAATTTCTGGAGGAATTCGGTGGCCTGCAGGAGCGGCTGCCGCTGATCGAAAAGATCGTGCGCAGCACGTTTGAGATCGGCTGGGATCAGGAACACGGCGGCGTTTACTGCTTTGTGGACTACCAGGGCGGGGCGCCCAGGGGAGATCGTTTCGGCGGCGGCCAGGAGCAGCTGATCCTGGACACCTGGGACACCAAGCTGTGGTGGGTCCATTCCGAGCTGCTGTATCTGTTCCTGAAGATGTACCGTGTCACCGGCGATGCGCGCTATTTGGAGGACTACCGCAAGAGCGAGGAATATGCATTCTCCGTATTCCCCAACCGGCAGACCGGCGAATGGATCCAGATCCGCCGCCGGGACGGCACACCGGAGGACAAGGTGGTGGCTCTGCCGGTGAAAGATCCGTTCCACATTATCCGCAATTTCATTAAAATACTGGAATTGTCGGCATAAACAGGTCAAGCGGACCGCTGCGTGCAGCGGTCCGCTTTTTGCCGGGACCCAGGGACGGAAAAAATTGGAAAAGAAACATGATTGCGGTTGAAATATATGGACGGGGCGTGTATAATGGGCGTGGATCAGGGCCGCTATTGGCACTGCTGCGCCCAAAAAGATTTTTTGACTTTGGAGAGAATGCTGATGTATATTCCTGAAAATGAAACGATCTTAAAAGAAGTGATCGCGGCCTATGATCTCCCGGATACCTTGCTGGGGGCGGTGCGCTACGGCAGCGGCCACATTAACGATACTTACTGTCTGGTCTGCCAGCCCCAGGAGGGAGATGCGGTGCGTTTTATCCTGCAGGGGCTGTCTTTGGCGGCATTTCCCCATCCCGAGCAGGTGATGGAGAATTTTATCGGCGTGACCACCCATCTGCGGAAGAAAATCGAGGCCGCCGGCGGCGACCCCATGCGGGAGACCTTGAACCTGATCCCCACCCGGGACGGAAAGCCCTATTACACCGATCCCACCGGCAAAGTGTGGCGGCTGACCCATTATGTGGAGCAGACCCGGTGCCTGCAGAAGGCGACCCCGGAACTGTTTGAAGCTTCGGCCCGGGCCTTTGGCCGGTTTCAGCTGCTGCTGCAGGACTATCCGGCCCACACCCTCCACGAAGTGATCGCCGACTTCCACAACACGGAAGACCGGCTAGCCAAATTTATGGCGGCGCTGGAAGCGGACCGTATGGGCAGAGCCGCCGAAGTGGAGCAGGAGATCCGGTTTATCATGGCGCATCGGGCGGATTGCTCCGTGGCGGTGCAGGCCCTGCGGGAAGGGAAGCTTCCCCTGCGGGTGACCCACAACGACACCAAGCTGAACAATGTACTCTTTGATGCCCGGAGTGATGAAGGTGTTTGCGTCATTGATCTGGACACCACCATGCCCGGCCTGGCCATTTACGATTTTGGAGATTCCATCCGCTTCGGCGCGAATCACTGCGCGGAAGATGAAAAGGATCTGTCCAAAGTCAATTTTGACATCGAACTATATGAGCGGTATGCCCGGGGATTCCTGGAAGGGGCCCAGGGCGTGCTGACCCCGGAAGAGCTGGAATATCTGCCCTGGGGCGCAAAACTGATGACCCTGGAGTGCGGCATCCGGTTTTTGACGGACTATCTGGACGGCGACCGGTATTTCCGCATCCATTATCCGGGGCAGAATCTGGATCGCTGCCGCACCCAGTTCAAACTGGTGGCGGATATGGAGCAGCAGTGGCAGCAGATGCAGGATGTGATCCGGCGACTGGCCGGCTGAGAACAGAAAAAACCTCCCTTGAAAGGGAGGTTTTTGCATTTTAGGGGAGTCAGGTCTCGTCGGCGGCGTCGGTTTCTGCGGCCGGTTCAGGGATCTCAATGGGTGCGGCTTCCTCGATCTCTTCCACAGGGGCGGGCTCTTCCGCGACCGCTTCCGCAGCGGCCCGGGCGGCCACCCGGCGGACATAGAGCTTCTCAGGGTCATGGGGGCGCAGCCATTGGATCAGCAGGATCAGCACGGCGACGAAGCAGGACACCGCCGCCAGCAGCTGGCTGACCCGGAATACGCCCCAGTAGAGGCTGTCCGTCCGCAGGCCTTCGATAATGGCCCGGCCCAGGCCGTACCAGGCCAGGTAGCTCAGGGCGATCTGGCCGTCATATTTGCGGTGCTTGCTGCAGAAATGGAGCAGCAGGAAACCCAAACCGTTCCACAAGGATTCGTACAGGAAGGTGGGGTGGTGGTACTCCCATTCGCCGGTGGCGGTGTTCCACAGGCCCATGCGGATGAAGGCATCGGTCTCGGCGCCGAAGGCTTCCCGGTTGAAGAAGTTACCCCAGCGTCCGATGCACTGGCCGATGAGCAGACCCAGCACCACCAGATCCAGCAGGGCGGGGATCTTGATCTTCTTGACAAGGCAGTGGACCACGGTGCCTACGAACGCGCCGATGACACCGCCGTAAATGGCCAGGCCGCCCTTCCAGATGTACAGAGCGGTGATGGGGTCGGCGGCGTAATCTTCCCATTTGAAGATCACATAATACAGCCGGGCGCAGATGATGGCAAAAGGTACGACCCAGAGGATGCCGTCAGTCAGGTCATCTTCCCGGATGCCGAACTGGTCGCAGCGCTTGCAGCCGTAGACCACGGCCAGCATCAGACCCACAGCGATGAGCAGGCCGTAAAAATAGATCCGGAAATCGCCCAGGGCAAAATACCGGGGCGGATCAAATTCCAGCCCCAGCAAGGGGATCTGGATCCAGGTATAATCAAAATAGTCCATTTTTGTTCCTCCTATGTGGATGGGATTACAAAGGGTTGGTGATGACCAGGGCGCTGGAGGGGCCGGTGACGGCTGTTTCCAGCAGGTTCAGCACTTCTTCCGCGGTGACCTGGGCGTAGACTTCCGGGAAGCGGAAGTAGTCGCAGCCCAGCAGGTGGTAGGCGCAGAGGCGGTAGCAAGTGCCGTCGGGGCTGTCCAGCCCCCGGATGCGGCGGCCCATGGAGCCCCGCTTCAGCCGCAGAAGGTCTTCCGCCGGGATGCCCTCCCGGAGAATACGCCGGGCTTCCAGGAGCAGTTCCTGCCGGACGGTTTCGGCGTGTTCGCCGTCGCCGCCGCAGGTCATCATGGCGCAGCCGTCCATGGTCTCAAAGCTGCCGCCGAAGGACGAGTCTACGATGCCGGACTCATACAGTTTCAAATACAGGGGCGATGCCTCGCCGAAGAGCAGTTCCGCGGCGAAATAGCCCACCACATCGGCCCGGAGGGCTGCTTCGCCCCGACCGGCGGGGGGACATTTGAAGCCGATGGAATAAGAGGGCAGGGATACATCCAGCTGCTGGGTCACGGCCTCCTGCCGGCAGACCGGCGCTTCCGGCCAGTTGCGGATTTTCTCCGCAGGGGCCCGGTAGGTGTCCCCCAGGATCTGCCGGGCCAAGGCTTCGATCCGGTCCGGGTTCACATCGCCCACCACGCACAGGGTCATATTGGCGGGGGTGTAAAAGGCCCGGTGGCACAGGTGCAGTGTTTCGTGGGTGATTTGCCGGATGGAGTCCCGGGTGCCCAGGATCTCCTCCCGCACCGGGTGGGCCCCGTACATCCGGCTCATGAGCAGGTTGAATTCCCGGCTGCCGGGATCATCCTCGTTCATGGCGATCTCCTGGTCGATGATGCCCATTTCCCGCGCCACGCTTTCCGCGGTAAAGTAGGGGGTGGATACGAACTCCAGAAGCAGCTGCAGGGATGCCTCAAAATTCCGGGTGCAGGAGAAATAATAGGCCGTCAGATCGTGGCTGGTGAAAGCATTCACATTGGCGCCCAGGGCGGCGAATTCCGCCGGCACATCCCGGTCCGGCAGTTCGAACAGTTTGTGTTCCAGGAAGTGGGCGATGCCCGCAGGCATCTCGTATTCCCGGCCATCCAGCCGGAAATGGCGGTGGATGGAGCCGAAATCCGTGACAAAATAGGCCACATACCGCTCCGAACCGGGACGGGGCACGATTTGGACGGTGAGTCCGTTAGGCAGGCGGCCGGTGTATAGGGTCTCATCCAGTTTTTCATAGTAGCGGCGTTCCATCAGCCCACCCCCTTCAAAAAGAATGCGGAGTGTTCCCGCAGGGTCGCTGCCGCCCGGGCCACATCGGCCACGGTGGCTTCTTCGATGGCTTTCCGGAGTTCTTCCGGGGTCTGGGTCGTGCCGCTGAGGACGCGGGTGCTGAAATGACGCTCGATGGCCCCGGGGGATTCGTAGATAGTCCGCAGAGCAGAGAGGATGGCCTCCTTGGCGGCGGTCAGCTCGCTGGGGGAGATGTTGCCGTTTTTGCAGGCGTCGATTTGAGAAAGGATCTCCCGGCGGACCGTTTGCTCCTGCTGGGCATCGATGCCGGCGGCCACGGTGAAAATGCCCTTGCCGCTATAATATTCCGAGCCGATGGAGTAGCACAGGGAGCGTTTCTCCCGGACATTGACGAAGAGTTTGCTGGTCATGGTGCCGCCCAAAATGGCATTGCACAGCCGCATGGCAGCCAGATCCGGATG
Source organism: Faecousia sp. (assembly GCA_045580365.1). GTDB lineage: Bacteria > Bacillota > Clostridia > Oscillospirales > Oscillospiraceae > Faecousia. The sequence goes on along the minus strand of JAZNNP010000047.1, from coordinate 5,855 downwards.
GCCGTTGGCGATCCCGGTGACGAAGCCCATGTTCAGAATGCTCTGGGTGGCGGCGGTCTCCTGGGTGATCTGCTGGCCGCCCACATCATGGAGCGGTATCGTGGTGGGGACGGCAGCAGGCTGCCGCTGGAGGTCTGCAAAGAGGGGACGGAACAGATCCGTGACGGTCTGCGCATCGGCAGAACCTACATAGAAGATCTCCACCGGCGCTTCCCGGAGGATGCGGCGGTAGTGGTCATAGAGGTTTTCGGCGGTAATGGCGGCAACGTCCTCTTTGCTGCCCACCCGGGGGATGCCGAAACTGTCTTGGCGGGCCATGATCCGCATGAGGCTGTTGGCGGCGTAGAGCCGCTTGTCGTTAAATTCCGCTTCGATGTCCGCCAGGCGGTTGCGTTTTTCGCTTTCTACATAGTCGTGGCTGAAGATGCCCTCTTCCAGCCGGGGTTCCAGGAGCAATTCCCGGAGAAAATCCACCACCGGTGCCAGAATTTGGTCGCCTTCCAGGGCAAAGCGATCCTCGGTGAAGGTGCAGCCCAGGCCGGTGGTCTGGACATCCCCCACCCGGCGGACCAAATCGCCCACGGATGCGCCGTAGAGGTCATCCAATCGCTGCGTGATGGCCCGCAGATCCGGGTGATATTTACTGCCCCGGAGCAAGACCGTGGGCAGCAGGGCATTCAGCGCCGCTTCTTCCCGGCACATGGGCCGCAGGAGCTGAATGGTGATGCACCCGTGCTTGAAGCGGGTGGTTTGAAAATGCCGGAGGGTCACGCCGGCAGAAAGTGCAATGGTGGTGATCATAGGTTCTCCTGTGGGGGAAGTGAGGATTTTCCTTATTATACACCGCCGGGGTGAAAATAGGAAGAGGATTCACAGAAAATTTATTGCGATTTAAGATAGAATGCGGTACAATGGGGGAAAGAATGGAACGCAGGAGGAAACGCGCCATGGCATGGCTGGAAATTACTGTCCGTACGGCCCACATGGGGGTCGAGGAGGCGGCTGCCGCCCTTACCGCCGGGGGGTTTTCGGATCTGGTCATTGAGGACCAGGATCAGTTTGAGGATTTTTTGGAAGAAAACCGGGCTTGCTGGGACTATATCGATGAGGAATTGCAGCAGAAATTGCAGGGCCTTTCTCAGATCAAGCTGTATTTGGAAGATACGGATACGGCCGCCATGGAGCGGCTGAAAGCGCTGACGGAAAAGCTGGATCTGCCCATGACCGTGACGGAGATGGGGGAGACCGACTGGGAAGAAAGCTGGAAGGATAATTATCCGGCGGTGGAAGTCAGCGATCGGCTGGTGGTGCTGCCGTACTGGCTGGCGGAAGAAGATCACGGCGGACGGCTGCCGGTGATCCTGGATCCCGGTCTGACCTTCGGCACCGGCGCCCATCCCTCCACCCAGATGGTGATGCGGGCCATGGAGAAGCTGGTGAAGCCGGGCAGCCATTGTCTGGATCTGGGCAGCGGCAGCGGTATTTTGTCCATCACCGCGCTGCGGTTGGGGGCAGAAAGTGCCATCGGCGTGGACATTGACCCCAAAGCGGAAGGCATCGCCCGGGAAAATGCGGCCTACAATGGGTTCGCGGCCCCGGAATTCACCGCCTGCACCGGCGATGTGACCGCTGACCGGGCGCTGATGGATCAGCTCCGGCAGAAGCGCTATGATGTGGTGCTGGTGAATATCGTGGCGGATGTGATCATCCATCTTGCCCCGGTGCTGCCGGCGTTTTTAACGGAGGAAAGCATGCTCATCTGCTCCGGCATTCTGGATGTGCGGCTGGCGGATGTGACCGGGGCGCTGCGTAAAGCAGGGCTGACGGTAACGAATATCGATGAACAAGAGGATTGGCGGTGCGTGACCGCCCGAAGGAGCTGACCTATGAATATACCTTACCGCCTGCGGCGGTTTTTGCAGCGGCTGCTGACCGTGGTCTCGGTGCTGGTGGCCTTTTCGGTGCTGGCGCTGGTGCTGTGGCTGCTGTGGCTGAACCGCTATGTGGTCTACACCCAGGACGGCGTGAAGATCGATTTTTCCATGTCTCCTCATTATGCCCAGGGGCAGATCCCTTCGGAGCCGGCGCCCATGGAGACCATCACCATCCACGACGGACGGGATGAGGAAGAGGAGCTTTCCACGGAGCTGGTCCGCTTCAGCGGCTGCACCGTGACCATGGAGCAGCTGATGGGGGACACGGACAATGTAGCCAGCCAGCTGCTGGCGTTGCCGAAAGGCTCGGTCATTGCCCTGGAGCTGAAAAGCGTTTCGGGCTATGTGTGCTACACCTCCAAGGTGGCGCCCACCAAGGAATTTGACCCTGCCGGGGTAGATGCCCTGCTGAAGCAGCTGCTGGACGGGGGCTATTATCTGATCGCCCGGATCCCGGCGTTCCAGGAATACCAGTTCATCATGGCCGATCAGCGGGAGCGGGTGCCCTACGGCCTGCCCCAGGTAGGCAGCGGCAGCTCCCTGTGGCTGGACCGGGAATTCAACTGCTACTGGCTGAATCCGGCTTCCGACGGAACCATGACCTATCTGATCCAGCTGATCACGGAACTGCGGAGCATGGGCTTTGATGAGGTGCTGTTCTCTGATTTCCGTTTCCCCAAGACGGAAAAGATCTCCTTTAAGGAAGATAAAATGGAGGCCTTGAATCAAGCGGCTTCCACCCTGGTCAAGACCTGCGCCACGGACAAGTTCTGCGTATCCTTTGCCCGGGAGGCGGTGGACCTGCAGCTGCCCGAGGGACGCACCCGGCTGTATCTGACCGGCGTGGACGGCACCAAGATTGCCCAGATGGCCGGTCAGGCTACTTTTGCCGATCCGTCCATCCAACTGGGCTTTATTACCGATTCCGGCGACACCCGGTATGACGCTTACTGCGTTTTGCGGCCGTTGGAGCGGATTCGCTGATGGGATTTGCAGAAAAAACCATAAAATTTGCACTATTTACAACAAAAGTGTTTGCATTTTCCATTTTTGCGTGCTATACTATACGCGCGTAAAAATAAGCAATCCAAAATATGCAAATTCTGGGGTGCCAAGACGGCCCCCTAACAAATGAAAGGGGTAATTCCAATGCACAAGTATGTTTACCTGTTTACCGAAGGCAACGGCTCCATGCGTGAGCTGCTGGGCGGCAAGGGCGCCAACCTGGCTGAAATGACCAACATCGGTCTGCCGGTTCCTCAGGGCTTCACCATCACCACCGAAGCCTGCACCCGTTACTATGAAGACGGTCGCCAGATCCATCCTGATATCCAGGCTGAGATCATGGAATATGTTGAAAAGCTGGAAGGCATCACCGGCAAGAAGTTCGGTGACAAGGAGAATCCTCTGCTGGTCTCCGTCCGTTCCGGCGCCCGCGCCTCCATGCCCGGCATGATGGACACCATCCTGAACCTGGGTCTGAACGAGGACGTTGTGGAAGTTCTGGCCACCAAGTCCGGCAATCCCCGCTGGGCCTATGACTGCTACCGCCGGTTCATCCAGATGTATTCCGACGTGGTTATGGAAGTGGGCAAGAAGTACTTCGAGGCCCTCATCGACGAGATGAAGGAAAAGAAGGGCGTCAAGCTGGACGTGGAGCTGACTGCTGAAGATCTGAAGGAGCTGGCCAACCAGTTCAAGGCTGAGTACAAGGCCAAGATCGGTTCCGACTTCCCCTCCGATCCCAAGGAGCAGCTGATGGGCGCTGTCAAGGCCGTGTTCCGTTCCTGGGACAACCCCCGCGCCAATGTCTACCGTCGTGAGAACGACATCCCCTACTCCTGGGGCACCGCTGTCAATGTCCAGTCCATGGCCTTCGGCAACATGGGCGACGACTGCGGCACCGGCGTTGCTTTCACCCGTAACCCCGCCACCGGCGAGAAGAAGCTGTTCGGTGAGTTCCTGACCAACGCCCAGGGCGAAGACGTGGTCGCCGGCGTTCGTACCCCCATGCCCATCTCCGAGATGGAGCAGAAGTTCCCCGAGGCTTTCGCACAGTTCACCAACGTGTGCCAGATCCTGGAGAACCACTACCGCGATATGCAGGATATGGAGTTCACTGTTGAAAACGGCAAGCTGTATATGCTGCAGACCCGTAACGGCAAGCGTACCGCTCCTGCCGCTCTGAAGATCGCCTGCGACCTGGTGGACGAGGGCATGATCGACGAGAAGAAGGCTGTTGCCATGATCGAGCCCCGTACCCTGGACACCCTGCTGCATCCCCAGTTCGATGCCAAGGCTCTGAAGGCTGCCACTCCCGTGGGCAAGGCCCTGGCCGCTTCTCCCGGAGCTGCCTGCGGCAAGATCGTCTTCACCGCTGAGGACGCCAAGGTTTGGGCCGAGCGGGGCGAGAAGGTGGTCCTGGTCCGTCTGGAGACTTCCCCCGAGGATATCGAGGGCATGATGGCCGCCCAGGGCATCCTGACCGTCCGCGGCGGTATGACCTCCCACGCAGCCGTTGTTGCCCGTGGTATGGGCACCTGCTGTGTCTCCGGCTGCACCGAGATCAACATGGACGAAGAGAACAAGCAGTTCACCCTGGCCGGCAAGACCTATCACGAAGGCGACTGGCTGAGCCTGGACGGCTCCACCGGTAACATCTACGACGGTGCGATCCCCACTGTGGAAGCCACCATCGCCGGCGAGTTCGGCCGCATCATGGCTTGGGCTGATCAGTACCGCACCCTGAAGGTTCGCACCAACGCTGACTCCCCCCGCGACGCCATCAAGGCCCGCGAGCTGGGCGCTGAAGGCATCGGCCTGTGCCGTACCGAGCATATGTTCTTCGAGGAAGGCCGTATCGGCTCCTTCCGCGAGATGATCTGCGCCGACACCGTGGAAGAGCGCGAAGCCGCTCTGGCCAAGATCCTGCCCATGCAGCAGGCGGACTTCGAGGGTCTGTACGAGGCTATGGAAGAGTACCGCGTGTGCATCCGCTTCCTGGATCCCCCTCTGCACGAGTTCGTGCCCACCACGGAAGAAGACATCGCCGCTCTGGCTGCTACCCAGGGCAAGACCGTCCAGCAGATCAAGGACATCATTTCTTCCCTGCATGAGTTTAACCCCATGATGGGTCACCGTGGCTGCCGCCTGAGCGTCACCTATCCCGAGATCGCTGCTATGCAGACAAAGGCCGTCATCCGCGCTGCTCTGGCTGTGAAGAGCCGTCATCCCGAGTGGAACCTGGTTCCTGAGATCATGATCCCCCTGGTGGGCGACGTGAAGGAACTGCTGTACGTCAAGGGCGTGGTCACCTCCACTGCTGACGCTGAGATCGCCGCTTCCGGCATCGAGCTGCACTACGAGGTCGGCACCATGATCGAGATCCCCCGCGCTTGTCTGACCGCTGAGGAGATCGCACAGCACGCAGACTTCTTCTGCTTCGGCACCAACGACCTGACTCAGATGACCTTCGGCTTCTCCCGTGACGATGCCGGCAAGTTCCTCAGCGCTTACTACGAGCGCAAGATCTACGAGAATGATCCCTTCGCAAAGCTGGATCAGAACGGCGTGGGTCTGCTGATGGAGATGGCCGTGTCCAAGGGCAAGGCCAGCGGCAGAGATCTGCACTACGGCATCTGCGGCGAGCACGGCGGCGACCCTGTCTCCGTGGAGTTCTGCCACAAGATTGGCCTGGACTATGTGTCCTGCTCTCCCTTCCGCGTGCCCATCGCAAGACTGGCCGCCGCTCAGGCTGCTATCAAGGACGGCAGGAATTAAGTTCTGATTACCTGCTGTTTGCGACATTCCTTGTGACAAGCGAAGATGCGAAAGCGTATTTGTACAGCATGAGCAATAAACGCAGAGTTCACAAATGGAAGGACATTCGGGTAAACCTTTATATCTAACCCAGAATCCCCA
>JAZNNP010000046.1:0-21673 GCA_045580365.1 Faecousia sp. | reverse complement strand
GTGCCGGTGACCGGACTCGAACCGGTACGCTGTCGCCAGCGGTGGATTTTGGGTCCACTACGTCTTCCATTCCATCACACCGGCAGGTGTGTATTTCCTTTGTTGGTCGTCAGCCACCGCTGGCGACTTTCATAATGTGGCTGCCTTCGGCAGCTAGATGTCGCCATCGTTTGCGGTGCCCGGCGAATGTCCTCGGCGACGAAGCGCCGTCGTCCCTCGCCGACCGCTGCACCTGCTGCGCCCTCGCCTCATCCGCCACAGGCGGCGCTCGGGCTCGCACCGGTGGATTTTGAGTCCACTACGTCTACCATTCCATCACACCGGCAGGTGCTTTGATAGTATAATACAGTTTTGCCAAAATAGCAAGCACAAATTTCCGCTTTTCCAAAAAAACAGGCGCACCCGGCGGTGCGCCTGCTGTCTTTTAGTCCTCGATCCGGCGGATGGTGGCGCCCAGAGATTCCAGCTTTTCGATCAGCTGCTCGTAGCCACGCTCCACATAATGGATATTCTTGACCCAGGTCGTACCCTCCGCTGCCAGACCGGCGATAACCAACGCCGCGCCGGCCCGCAGATCCCGGGCGGTAACGGTAGCGCCGTACAGCTTCTCCGTACCGGTAACGATGGCAGTCTTGCCATTGATCTGGATATCTGCGCCCATGCTTTCCAGCTCCGAGCAATAGCCGAAGAACCGGGTCTCATAAACGCTTTCCGTCAAACGGCTGACGCCGGAGGCCAACGCCATGCATACGCAGATCTGCGCCTGCATATCCGTGGGAAAACCGGGATAGTAATTGGTCTTGACCACAGTATGCCGCAGCCGGCCGCAGGATTTGATGCGGATGGCATCGTCATATTCCGTGAATTCCACGCCCATCTCCGACAGTTTGGAGGTGATGCATTCCATATGCTTGGGGATCACATTCTTCAGCAGCACATTACCGCCGGCAGCAGCCACCGCCGCCATGTAAGTGCCCGCCTCGATCTGGTCCGGGATCACCGCATAAGTGCCGCCCTGGAGGGACTCCACGCCCTTGACCTTCACCGTATTGGTGCCGGCGCCGGAGATCCGGGCACCCATGGTGTTCAGGAAGTTGGCCAGGTCCACGATGTGGGGCTCTTTGGCAGCGTTTTCAATGATGGTCTGCCCCGGCATCAGCACCGCGGCGATCATCAGGTTGGCCGTTGCGCCCACAGAGGCGATATCCAGGCTGATGCGGTTGCCCTTCAGGCCGTTAGGACCGGGCTTCAGCGCCACATATTCTTCCGTTTCCTCCACATCCGCGCCCAGGGCCACAAAGCCCTTGATGTGCTGATCGATGGGGCGGGAAGCAAAGCTGCAGCCGCCGGGCAGTGCAACATGGGCATGGTGGAATCGGCCCAGCAGAGAGCCCATCAGATAGTAACTGGCACGGAGCTTGCGGACAAGCTCCTCATTGGGGCGGATATTGGTGATATTGGAGCAATCGATGACCACTACGCCGGGCTCGGGCCGCTGCACATCAGCGCCCATGCCCTCCATAATGGACAGCAGGATCCGGACATCGGAAATGTCCGGTACATTTTCAATTCTGCACGGGCCGGCAACCAACAGCGCCGCCGGCAAAATGGCCACCACGGCGTTTTTGCCGCCGCTGATGGTGACGGTTCCCTCCAGGGGTTTGCCGCCTTTAATTTCGTATCTGGCCAAGGAAATCCACTCCTTGAGAATAATTATTATCCGTTTGGTCTGGTAATTATATCACATTCCGGTGATTATGTAAAGTATTATTTCAACCGGGACGCCGCAGGCCCTTGGGATAATGGTTTTTCAGCACCCGGCCGTCGCCCTTTCCCCAGCCCAGGGAATAGCCATCCGCCGTCACCAGGCACCAGCCTTTTTTCGCCGACGGCACCACATCGCCGGCCATATACCGGTGCAGTTCGCTGCTTTCCGCCGGCAGATCTTCTTTGCAGGCGCAGTCCGTCAGCCACAGCGCCAGGGCGTGGGCCGGCTCGAACCGATCCTTTTTCACGGTACCCAGTTCCAGACCGGGCCGTTCCACCTTCAGCCCCCGCAGTTCCGGCGTAGCCTCCGGCGCCCAGTACAGGCTCTGGCCAAAGGAACCCGCCTTTCCTTCCGGCAGGCAGATGCCCATCTCTTTTGCAAATTCCGTCCAGACTTTGGGCAGCTTTTCGCCCATGCAGCCCCGGTCTTCCGCCGGTTCATCGCCCCGCTTACGCAGTACCGCTGCAAAATGTCCCTCGCCCAGCAACTTGTGGGGCCACAGCCGAAACTGCCCTTCCCCCGCCGGGGTAAACCAAGGGGCCGAAACCGTCTCCGGCTCAAATTCCGGATGCCGCTGCAAAAATGCCGCCACGGTCTGCTCATTCTCTTCCGGGGCAAAGGTGCAGGTGGAATACACCAGCCGTCCCCCGGGACGCACCAATCGCGCGCCGGAGTCCAGGATCTCCGCCTGCCGCCGGGCGCACATCTGTACCGTCTCCACGCTCCAGTCGGTGACCGCCGCCTCTTCCTTGCGGAACATGCCCTCACCGGAGCAGGGCGCATCGATCAGCACCCGGTCAAAGGAACCGGGCAGCCGCTGCGCCAGTTTTTCCGGGTGTTCGTTGGTCACCAGGGCATGGGGCACACCCATCCGCTCGATGTTTTTCGATAAGATCCGGGCCCGCTTGGGGTGGATCTCGTTGCACAAAAGGAAGCCCTTTCCCATCATCCGGCCGGCGATCTGGGTGGTCTTGCCGCCGGGGGCCGCGCACAGATCGCAGACCCGCTCACCGGGTTTGGGATCCAGCAGGGCCACCGCCGACATGGCGCTGGCTTCCTGCAAATAGTATACGCCCGCTTCATGATAAGGGTGCAGACCGGGACGGCTCTCCGGGTCATAATAATACCCGCAAGGCTCCCAGGGCACCGGCTCATGCACAAACGGCAGCGCCGGCTGCGCGCCCTTCAGAGGGTTGAACCGCAGCGCCACCGCCCGGGGACGCTCCAGACTTTGCAAAAAGTCCTTATATTCCGCCCCCAACTGTGCTTTCATCCGCTGCAGAAATTCTTCCGGCAGCATTTTCAGACCTCCAGGTAGCCGGCCAGCACCTTCAGGGTGTTGTACACGCCATCCATGTGGCTGCGCTCATAGCCGTGGCTGGCATACACGCCGGCGCCGATGAGGCCGTGGCGAATATCCACGCCGCTGCGCAGCGTCGCTTCCACGTCAGATCCGTAGTAGGGGTAAATGTCCACCGCATAATCCGCTTCCATTTTCTTGGCCGCGTCGATGAGCTTGCCCACCACTTCGTAGCTGTAAGGGCCGCCGGAGTCCTTGGCGCAGATGGACACCTGCCGCTCGGTGCATTGCAGGCCGTCACCCACGCAGCCCATATCCACGGAAATAGCCTCCGTCACACCGGCAGGCACCGATGCGCTGCCGCCGTGGCCCACTTCTTCATACACTGTCACATGGACCCATGTGCGGCGGGCCGGCACGATGCCGTTGTCCGCCAGATACTTGGCAAAGCCCAGCAAAATGCCCACGCTCAGCTTGTCATCCAGGAAACGGCTCTTGATGTAGCCGCTCTTGGTGCGGCGGGTCCGGGGCTCGAAGCAGACGATGTCCCCCACTTCAATGCCCAGTTTCCGGGTATCGTCGGCGCTGTGAACATCTTCATCCAGCACCACTTCCACCGTATCCCAGCTCCGCTTGGCGGAGGAATAATCGCCGTTGACATGGACGGAAGCGTTGCACAGCTGGCAAGTGCCGTCAATGACTTTGCCGGAGCGGGTGTACACCCACACATTTTCCGCTTCGCCGTTGTTGGGATTCATGCCGCCCAACGCCGCCAGCCGCAGACGGCCGTTGCCCTTGATTTGTGCCACCATACCGCCCAGGGTATCGGCATGGGCCTCCAACAGCAGGCCGTCATCGCTGTTTTCGCCGCCCAGATCCACCAAAACACCGCCTTTGGTGGTGATGGTGGCATCAAAGCCCAAATGTTCAAATGCTTCCTTCACCCAGGCCGCCGCCTTGGCGGTGTAGCCGGAAGGAGAGTCAATAGAAAGCAATGTCTGGGTCTTTTCCCAGGCATATTCCGCATACATCCGTTCAATCATGGTCTTAACCTCCAAAAACCAAATATTTCCATAATGCAAAGATCTCCCGCAGGGTATAGGTCAGCCGCACGCTCCAGGAACTGGTGGGTGCATTGATGAATGTGGCCTCCACGCCCTGATCCTCCGCGATGAGCCCGGCCCGGTACAGGTGGAACTCGTTGGTCAGCACCGCCAGTTTCTCCGGCCGCGTGCCGGTCTTTGCTTCGATCAGCGCCAGGGTATAGCGGAAATTCTCCGCCGTAGAGGTGGCCTGCTCCTCCAGCCAGATCCGTTCCGGGTCAATGCCCCGGGCCGTGAGCCGGTCAAACATGCATTGGGCTTCCGTAATATCCGCCATCGCGCCCAAACCGCCGCTGACGATGCAGACCGTGTCCGGATGCTCCGTAAGATATGTATAGGCCCGGTCGATCCGATCCCGCAGGAGCGGCGACGGTTCCGTCCCCTTGACCCCTGCACCCAACAGCAGCAAATAATCCGCCTCCGCAGCCGGATCTTCCTGGCGGCTTTGCAAAATAGGCGGCAGTGTAAAAACGCCGACTAAAATCACCACAATCACCGCCCCCGAGATCAGCAGCCGCACCAGTTTCGCCCCGGTCAAGCTCCGGTGGCTCCACAAATGGAGCAGATTGTCCACCACGCTGAGCCCACAGACGGCCCAGAACACAACGCCCAAAAAGCCGTGTCCGTCCACGAAAAAGTAAAACAGCCCGCCCAGCAGCAGAAAGATCACCGGCGGCAGCCACCGCAGCACTTTATTCCATCTCATCTTTTTCCTCCTTACAGCCCTGCCAGCAGTTCTTCCAACTGCGCCAGGCTTTCGATCTCATGATCCGGCCGGATCTCTTCCCGGCCCGCCCGGTGCTTGGGATTGACCCAGCAAGTACGGATTCCGGCGTTGATGCCTCCCAGAATATCCGATGTAAGGCTGTCGCCCACCATCATCGCCCCGGCAGGATCAAAATCCGGGATCTGGTCAAAGGCCCGTTGAAAGAATACCGGGCTGGGCTTGTTCGCCCCCAATTCCTCGGAAACGAACACCTTTTCAAACCACGCCCCCAGCCCCGTCCGCTCCAGCCGTCCGGCCTGGACGGACGCCGTGCCGTTGGAGGCGATAAACAGCCGGTATTTTTTGTGCAGCCGCTCCACCGCTTCCCGGGCGCCGGGCATAAAATCCGTACCCTCACTCAAATACCGGCGGTAGCGCTCTTCACATTCTTTGGTGCTGACAGTGCGCCCCAGTTCGCCAAACAGCACATCGAACCGATTGCTGATCTGCTCCCGGGTAATTTCCCCCCGCTCCAGCCGCTTCCAATGGTCCAGATTGATCACATGGTAGCGGTGGATCAGCTCTTCCGTGGGTTCAATGCCCAGATCCACATAGAGCCGGGCAATGCTTTTCCGCTCCGTCGCGCCAAAATCCAGGATGGTATCATCCAGATCCAAAAATAAGAATTCTACCATAGGTTGTTCCTTCAAATTTCAGTTTATCGTTCATTCGGGTAGGGCGGCTTGCCCTCAAGCCGCCGAAAGGTTTTTGAACCTCATAAGTTTATCGCCCATTCGGGTAGGGCGCCCTACCACAGTGCGTTTGACAGTGCAATAAACTCCAATTTACTTTCTCTTTACAATTTCATTGGCGATCCGGGCAAATTCTTCAATACTCAATGTCTCGCCCCGGACATTTTCCGGGAATCCGGCCGCGGCAATGACCTCTGCCGCCCCATTTTTCCCCAATTCCGGGAATCCGGAAGCCAGGCCGTTGGCCAGCTTCTTCCGCCGCATGGCAAAGCTGGCCTTGACGGTGCGGAAGAAAACATCTTCGTCCAGGATCTGCCAGGGCCGCTGCTGCCGCACCCGCAGGGTGATCACCGCAGAGGTCACTTTCGGCTGGGGCATAAAGCAGTGGGCCGGCACATCAAAAAGGATCTCCGGCTCTGCGTAATACTGACAAAACACGGTAAAGGCGCTGTAATCCGCGCTGCCGGGGTTGGCGGCGATCCGCTGGGCCACTTCCTTTTGCACCATGACCGTCACCGCTTCAAAGCATTCCGCTTCCAATAGCGCCGACAAAATAGGCGATGTGATGTAATAGGGCAGATTGGCGCAGGCCATGGGCCGCAGACCGGCGAATTTCTCCGCCACCAGCGCCGGCACATCCAGCTTCAGCACATCGTTCCACAATATCTCCAGATTGTCAAATTCTCCCACCGTCAGTGCCAAAATGGGCTGCAGCCGGGTGTCCAGTTCCACCGCACAGACTTTTCCTGCCCGCAGGCACAGCTGCTGGGTCAGGGGACCAATGCCCGGGCCGATCTCCAGCACGCCCACGGTCTTGTCCACCCCGGACTCCTCCGCAATGGATTCCGGCACCCAGCGCTGGGTCAAAAAGTTCTGGCCCTTGGCCTTGGAGAAATGGAAACCGTGCTCTGCCAGCAGCGGTTTCATCACATGGATATCACAAACATCGATCATAAAAAAATTCCGCCTTTCTTTCGGTTAGTATACCAAAAGAAAGGCGGTTTTGCAATAGTTTCTCACCCAAGAGTGAAGCCGTCCAGGAAATAGACAGTGGCCTGCCGGACACCGAACTTCGAGCATTCCTCCACGGTGTCAAAATACAGGTCGATGCGGTTGCCCTTGATGTAGCCGCCGCAGTCCTCTGCCACCGCTTCACCGTAGACATATTTGCCGTCATTGGTCAGAATGAACATCCTGGTGCCGTAGGGGATCACCTTGGGATCCACCGCGATGGCGCCCACTCTGCACAGGGTACCGATGGCGGTGTAGATGGTGCAGCCGGGGTCGGCGTTGTTGTAGGCGGTGGCCTTCACCACCAGCTCGTCGGAATAATAGAAAGCTTCGCCGTCCGTGGCCACGATCAGGCCGTTGCCGATGTACGGCAGTCCGCTATCCACGCTGTATTCCGGGGCGATGATCTTCACCAGCTCCCAGATATCCTTCAGCTCCGTGCCCGTAGCCGCAATCTCGGGGTCGCCGGTGACGACGATCCGATCCACCGATTCGCACAGCAGCGTTTCCCGCAGATTGTCCCGGCGGATCTCGGTGTCGCCCAATCTGGTCACCCGGTCCAGATACTCCACCCGGCCGGTGTGACCCTTGCGGATCACCACTTCCTCACCGGGCTTCAAGTTTTCATCGTAGTAGTACAGGGTCTCCATGGGCAGGCCCACGGTATATCCCTCTTCCTTCACGGTGCAGCGCAGCACCCGGATCTGCATGCCGTCTGTCAGTTCGTCAGACAACGCCACATCCGTGGCATCCTGGCCGCCTAAGGCAATGTCCAGTTCCTGCAGCAGCTGCTGCACATCCCGGGCATAGGTCTTGACGCTGATATGGGCGCCATCGCAGAATACTTCCACATTTTTGTTTCGCTGAATCGTGATCTCCAGCACGCCGGGGCCGGTCTCGGCCGTATAGGTATCGTCCGCGCCCAAAATCAGGCCGGCCTCTTCCAGAACATCCGCAGGGTCGGTGGCGTGGGAGGTATGTACCAGGGTCTGGCTGCCATCTTTGATGACATAAACATTCTCCGCGAAGACCACTTGGGTCAGCAGCACGATCACGAGGATCAGCGGAAGCAGAAGCAACGCGCCGCGGCTGAAGGCCGCCAGTTTCTTGTGGATATAACGATTGCATTCCAGCATAGAATGTACCTCCTTTCACGGTATTGTATGCTGATCGATCCGTCGCTTTCGCAACGGTTTTACAAAGCAGTTTGAATGCATCGCCAAAGGGCGATTTGCCGATATTATAACATTTTTCTTCAAAAAGTCAAGCTTTTTAGCCAAAAACCCACATTTCGACAACTTTTTCACATAATTTAATAATTTATTATGTCAACCTTTCCAATACATTTTCGTGCCGTTTTTCTTCCAAAACACAAGATATTGTGTTTATTTCGAAATTTCGTTTACATAAGTTCTCATAATCCGCAACCGCCCCTTCCTTTCCCCTTTTCAGAATTATGGCAACCTTTTTTGCCCCCTCTTCCCGGAAATTTTCCCGGAAGGATTGACTTTTTCCTCCGTTTGTGATACATTCACAGCGTTAAAGGCTGTGACGAAGACACGCGCTGCGGAAAGCTGCCCAGAGAGGGGTCCACCTGGTGAAAGGACTCTGCTGACCGAACGCAAGCGATACCACTTCCGAGCCGTCCGGCGGAAATGCCGGGCTGGGTGCGCCCATTACAGCGTCAATGAGTGACGGCCTTTGCCGTAACCAGGGTGGAACCGTGGAATACTTTGTATCCCACCCCTGATTTTTCAGGGGATGGGTATTTTTTATACCTTCCCCCATCAAAAAGGAGGAAAAACCTATGGAAAACGAAAACCTGTACACCTTTGAAAACCCCGAGTACCGCAAGACCTTCTGGCATACCTGCAGCCACATCATGGCCCAGGCTGTCAAGCGTCTGTGGCCCGAGGTCCAGCTGGCCATCGGCCCCGCCATCGACGAGGGCTGGTACTACGACTTCGACGCCCCCTTCTCCTTCACCCCCGATCATCTGTCCCAGATCGAGGCGGAGATGAAGAAGATCTGTAAGGAGCGCATCCGCCTGGAGCGCAGCGAAAAGAGCCGCGCCGAGGCCATCGCCTGGGCGGAAGAACACAACGAGCCCTATAAGAAGGAACTGATCGAAGACCTCCCTGCGGATGCCGTCATCAGCTTCTACACCCAGGGCGAATTTACGGATCTGTGCGCCGGTCCTCACCTGGATCATACCGGCCGCATCCGTCACAACGGTTTCAAACTGACCAAGTCCTGCGGCGCTTACTGGCGGGGCGACTCCAACCGCAAGATGCTCCAGCGGATCTACGGCATCGGCTTCCCCAGCAAGGATGAGCTGGATGCCTACCTGGTAGCCCAGGAAGAAGCGCTGAAGCGGGATCACAATAAGCTGGGCCGGGAACTGGAATTCTTCACCACCGTGGAAGAGATCGGCCAGGGCCTGCCCATCCTGCTGCCCAAGGGTGCCCGGGTCATCCAGACCCTGCAGCGCTGGGTGGAAGACGAGGAGCAGAAGCGGGGCTATCTGCTGACCAAGACCCCCCTCATGGCCAAGCGGGACCTGTACCGCATTTCCGGCCACTGGGATCACTATCTGGACGGCATGTTCATTCTGGGCGATCCCTATGACGAGGAGAAGGAATGCTTCGCCATGCGTCCCATGACCTGCCCCTTCCAGTATCAGGTCTATCTGAACCGGGCACGCTCCTACCGTGACCTGCCCATGCGTTTGGGTGAGACCTCCACCCTGTTCCGTAATGAGGACTCCGGTGAGATGCACGGCCTGATCCGTGTTCGCCAGTTCACCATTTCCGAAGGCCATTTGGTCCTGCGTCCCGATCAGCTGGAAGAAGAATTCAAGGGCTGCCTGGAGCTGGCCAAATATTGCCTGGATACCGTAGGCATGCTGGAAAACTGCACCTTCCGTTTCAGCCAGTGGGATCCCGCCCGGGCCGGTGTCAAGTACGAAGGCACCCCCGAGCAGTGGGAAGAAGCCCAGCGCATCATGGGCCAGATCCTGGATAATCTGGGTGTGGAGTACGAGATCGGCATCGACGAAGCCGCTTTCTACGGCCCCAAGCTGGATATCCAGTATAAGAATGTCTTTGGCAAGGAAGACACCATCGTCACCATTCAGATCGATATGCTGCTGGCCCAGAAGTTCGGCATGGAATACACCGATGCCGACGGTCAGAAGAAGACGCCCTATATCATCCACCGCACCAGCCTGGGCTGCTACGAGCGGACTTTGGCTTACCTCATCGAGCGGTACGCCGGCGCGCTTCCTCTGTGGATGATGCCCACTCAGGTCAAGGTCCTGCCCATCACCGACCGTGCCCATGAGTACGCCCGGGATCTGGCCGCCAAGCTGAATGCCGTAAACATTCACGCTGAGACCGACTGCCGCAGCGAAAAGCTGGGCTATAAGATCCGGGAAGCCCAGATGCAGAAGATCCCCTATATGCTGGTCGTGGGCGACCGGGATATGGAAAACGGCACCGTTTCCGTCCGTACCCGCAAGGGCGACGATCTGGGCGCCATGACCCCCGACGAATTCATCGCCAAGTGCCTGATGGAGATCGCCACCAAGAGCAAGGAAGTCTAAAAAACCCACACAAGCCGCACCCACCCGGGTGCGGCTGTTTTTCTGAATTTGACATTTATGCTGAAGGATCGTATACTGGTATTCGCAGGACAACCCCGTTACCTATCTGGGTCATACGCTGACCTGGGAAAAGGGAAGACATCTGAAGTCCTTTGGCAGCAACACCTATGCTTACAATGCCAACGGTATCCGTACGAGCAAGACGGTGAACGGTGACAAACACACCTATACGCTAACTACTTTTTAAGGAGATTCATATGAAGAGAACAGTTGCCATGCTTATTCTGTTCATTTCACTTTGCTTTGCCGGATGTAGGAATTATGGCATAGCTGCAGAACGAGGGAGTTGGTGGACGTGCCAAGCTCCGGTAATGAGCATTGTTCTTATTAGTGAATATGATGCAGAGGGTACAATTACGATTGATGATCAAATTGTTGAAATCGAATGTAAGATCGGCCCTGGAGAATCTGAGATTGCAGTATTCAGAAAAAATCCTGCGGATGCGGATTATTATGATGGTGATAGTTGGTTGTTTAAAGGTGAGTACCGCTATAATAGAAAAGACGAAATAATTACTATCACTATTGTCGAAGACAGAATTGGAATTAAGCAAACAGAAATCGTTCTATTTAAAGCTCAATAATTGTAAATAGCATATGGTTCATTGAATAAGAATTTCAATTAAGGCAACATTCATCTTCAGAGTACTTGCTCAGCCGCACCAGCACAGGCAGCCGTAAATTCATTTCCTCCGCCGTCACGGCGCAATCCATGGCCATCACCGTCACCCCGGCTGCCGCGGCTTCCCGCAGCGCCTTTCCGAAGGCCGGGTCCGTTTCGTCGTTGGGATGCAGATATTTCACATCCGCCATCTGGATCACAAACAGCACATACGCCCCGAACCCCGCCCGGGCCGCCTCTGCCAGTTCCCGCAGATGCTTCGCGCCCCGCTCCGTGGGGGCATCCGGGAACGCGCAAACGCCGTCATGCTCCAGCGTCACGCCCTTCACTTCCAGGAAACACCGCTTTCCGTCCTTCATAAAGGAAAAATCAAACCGGGATTTCCCGTGGGTATACTCCGGCTTCAGTTCCCCGATCTGCCCCAGGCCGCCGGAGCGGAGCCATTCCCCCACCGCCTTGTTGGGCGCTTGGGAGTCCATGTTGATGAGCCGCTCCCCTTTTTGTACCGCGATCAGATCGTATTTCGTCTTGCGATCCGGATTGTCCGCTTTCTGACACCAGACCTTCGCGCCCGCCGGCAGCAATTCCCGGCATCGCCCCGTGTTCTTCACATGGCACACTTCCACCGTCTGACCGATCTGTATATGGGCCACAAACCGGTTGGGCCGGGCCAAAAATACCCCGGGGATCATGTTTTCGTAACGCATATCGTCACCTCTTTCTTTCTCTATGGTAACAGATTTCCGAAAAATCGCAAGAAAAAGAATTTGTGCTTGACAATCCGAAAAAGTATGCTATAATTCTATCTGTTCCACTTGGAGGCATAGCTCAGCTGGTTAGAGCGCATGCTTCACACGCATGAGGTCACAGGTTCGAGTCCTGTTGTCTCCACCAAAAAGAAACCCATCCACTTGGATGGGTTTTTCTTTTTTTGCGCCACAGCCCATACATCTACCCCCCACTCCATAAAAGTGGATGACAATTCCGGAAAACCATGTTACAATCAACAAAAAGGAGGGTTTTCCCATGGCAGAATATGAATTGGTCCGCGAGATCCCCAATCTGTGCCGCAACAATCAGATGCGGGACGTATTTTTCGACGAAGTGGAAACGGACGACCCGGTGGCCTATGTCCGGGCGTTTTTGAAGGACGCCCAACTGGACGTAACGGTGGACCGGAAGCCCGACGGCTCCGTCACGGTCTACGCCGTTGCGGACGGCATGACCCAAAAATTCATCTTCACCCCCATTTAAGGAGGCAATACCATGAAATACGGATTTATTGGCTGCGGCAATATGGGCGGCGCCATCGCCACCGCCCTGTCCAAATCCACCAAACAGATCCTGGTGACCGACCGTTCCGGCAAAGCGGCCGACCTGGCCGCCCGGCTGGAGATCACCTATGCGGACACCCGGCAGATCACCGAAACCTGCGATGCCATTTTCCTGGCCGTCAAACCCCATATGATGAAGGGCTGCCTGGCGCCCCTGCAGGATACGCTGTGCCGGCGGAAGCCCCTGCTCATTTCCATGGCCGCCGGCCTGGAGATCTCCCAGATCGAAGATTTTGCCGGCTGCCGCCTCCCCGTCATCCGCATCATGCCCAATACCCCCACCGCCATTGGCCAGGGCGTCCTCCCCTATTGCACCAATGATTTGGTTGCTGATGATGTCCTCGCCGCCTGGCTGGCAGATATGCGCTATTGCGGCCTGCTGGATCCCCTGGATGAGCAGCTGATGAACGCCGCCAGCGCCCTGTCCGGCAGCGGCCCTGCCTATATGTACATCCTGCTGGAAGCCCTGGCCGACGGCGCGGTAGCCTGCGGCCTGCCCCGTCAGAAAGCATTGGACTATGCCGCCATGACCATGGCCGGCGCAGCACAGATGTACCTTTCCACCCATACCCACCCCGGTCAGCTGAAAGACGCCGTCTGCAGCCCCGGCGGCAGTACCATCGCCGGCATCCGGGCGCTGGAAAGCCAGGGTTTCCGCGGTGCTGCCATGAATTGCGTCCTGGAAGCCTACCGCAAAAACACCGAACTGGGAAAGTGAAGCGGTTACGCATATACAAACGGAGCGGACAAAAGTCCGCTCCGTGTTATATTCCCGCCGCATTTGTTATATTTGTAACATAAACCCACAAAAACCCCACATTTTTATAACACTTTTTAACAATAATCGGTTGATTTTTCCGCCGGAGCCGCTATAATAGATAGCAGAATAGGCCCATTAAGGAAGGAGAAAGCTGTACATGATCATTACTCAGAAAAAGCCCCTCGAAGAAGTCATGGCCCTGGTGGCCGACGCCAAGACCGTCGCCATCATCGGCTGCAGCAGCTGCGCCACCGCCTGCCAGACCGGCGGCGAAATGCAGGTCGCAGAGCTGGCCAAACATTTGGAAGCAGCCGGCAAAAAGGTGGTCGGCACCACCATCGCCGATTACTGCTGCATGAACCTGGGCGTCAAGTCCAAAATGAAGCCCCTGGTGGCCGCACAGCCCGATTGCGTCATCTGCATGTCCTGCGGTGACGGCGTCCAGTGCGTGGCCAAGAACGCCCCCAATATTCCCGTCTACCCTTCCAACAACACCATGTACCTGGGCGAAGCTGTCCGCTTCGGCGTTTGGGAAGAAGCCTGCCGTTTCTGCGGCGATTGCGTCCTGGGCCAGACCGGCGCTGTCTGCCCCATCACCCAGTGTGCCAAGAGCCTGGTCAATGGCCCCTGCGGCGGCCAGAAGAACGGCAAGTGCGAAGTCAATCCCGAAAATGACTGCGCCTGGATCAAGATCTATCAGCGCCTGGAAGCCACCAACCAGCTGGAAAAGCTGACCCAGACCCGGGAGGATAAGGGCTATGCTGCCTTTGCCTACCCCAGAACTATCAGCTTGAGGGGGAAGAAATAATGAGTAATTTGAGAGACGCACTGGAATCCGGCAAGTTCGGCATTACCGCCGAAATGGCGCCGCCCAAAGGTTATGACTTCTCCGAGCAGCTGGAAGCAGCAGAGCTGCTGGCCGGCAAAGTGCACGCCGTCAATGTGACCGATATGCAGTCCGCCAGTCTGAAGGCTTCCGGCATCGGTCTGTGCATCAAGCTGAAGCAGGCCGGCGTAGAGCCCATCCTGCAGATCACCGGCCGTGACCGTAACCGCATGGCCATTATGGGCGATGTCCTGTCCGCCGCCAGCTTTGGCATCGACACCATGCTGGCCCTCACCGGCGACCACCCCGTGGTGGGCGACTGCAAGGACTCCAAGCCCGTTTACGACCTGGACTCCGTCGGCATTCTGAAGATGCTGACCCAGATGGAGCAGACGAACTGCGACTGCGGCGGCAACGAGATTGCCGGTGGCGCACCCAAGTTCTACAAGGGCGCAGCCGTCACCCCTGTTTATGATCCCATCTTCCTGCAGATCAACAAGCTGCGTCAGAAGGTGGAAGCCGGCGCGATGTATGTCCAGACCCAGGGCATTTTCGACCTGGATACCTTCAAGCGTTTCCTGGACGAAGTGGACAAGGCCGGTATCAAGACCCACATCATGGCCGGCATCATTCCTCTGAAGGCCGCCGGCATGGCCCGCTACATGAATGAGAATGTGCCCGGCATCGATGTGCCCCAGCACATGATCGACCGCCTGGCCGCTGCCGCTGCCGAAGGCAAGGAAAAGGGCATCAAGGGTCTGCCCATGCAGCTGGGTATCGAAATGGCTGCCGAGATGATCGCCAAGATCAAGGACGAAAAGCTGTGCGACGGTGTCCATATCATGGCCATCGGCGCGGAGAAGAACGTGCCCATCATCCTGGACAAGGCCGGCATCACCATCTGAATTCCATACAAAAGCTGCCGCGGAGAGATCCGCGGCAGCCTCTTTTTTTATTTACTTCTTGGGTGCTTTGATTTTGTTCAGCTTGGCGTTGATGTCCAGCAGCTGCTCCTTGGTGAAGTTGATGTTCATGGTACCCAGCATGCCCGCCAGACGGATGAAGGTGAAACCGCCCAGCATATCCATCAAACCGCCCATGGATGCCATATCCATGCCGCCCTTGTCGCCGCCGCCCATCTGGGGCATCAGCTTTGCAAACAGGCCCATCACCAGCATCTTGCCCTGCAGAGTGCCCATGATGTCCTTGAAAGTGGAATTCAGGCTCAGATAGCCCTCCGGCATGGTGATGTCAAACCAGTTGAGGATGGCACTCTTTTCCTTCAGTCGGTATTCCTCGTTGAATACCTCCACCTTGCGGATGACGCTCTCGTCGGTCAGTTCGCCGGCCTTGGCCACCAGGTGGGTCACGCCGCTGTTGGGCACATCAAAGTAGAAGAAGGGCAGGCCGTTGTGATGCTGCACACCCAGGCTCTGGCCGTTGGCAAACAGCTCCACCGTCTCGCAGTTGGAGTAAACGGTGACCTTGGTCACATCCTCCACCCGGTCGATGTAACGCTTGCCGCACAGATGGACCATGGGATCCGGATTCAGCCATGCCTTGTAAGCGAAGAAGGAATCCTTCTTGTACTTCCGGTCAAAGGTCATCAGACCCTTGTGGTTCTGGCCGTTCTCGCCGCCCTCTGCCCGGGCATCGGCGCCGAAGTCGTACATATTCCACACATGGGTCGCCCACAGATAGGGCCGCTCATGGATGGCCTTGATCAGTTCCTCGTGATAATAGGCCTGGTATTCCTCGGTGTAGTCGCCCTGGACAGGATTGGAGGTGTGCCAGTTCAGCGCCTCACAGCCATACTCGGAAATACCGATGGGAATATTGGGATGGGTCTTGTGGAACTTGTCGAACCAGGGGCCGTTCATGGAGGTGCCGCCGCCGTACCAGCCGAAGTAATGGTTGTAGGATACCACATCGGGGATCTGGATGTAGGGAGAATCGATGGGGCAGGGAGAAACTGCCGCGATAGTGGTCAGACGGGTCTTGTCCAGTTCGTGGCACAGATCGTTCAGGATCCGATGGTTCTCCAGCAGATCGGGATCGGCATCACCCTTCATGGTGATCTCATTGCTCAGACCCCAAACCACGATGCAGGGGTGGTTGTAGTTCTGAATGATCAGTTCCTTCATCTGGGAAATGGTGTTTTCCCGGCCGGTGGGCATATGCTGGGAGATGTAGGGGATCTCCGCCCAGATCACCAGACCGGCCTCGTCACACAAATCGTAGAAATACTGATCGTGCTGATAGTGAGCCAGACGAATGGTGGTGCAGCCCACTTCCAGGATGTACGCAATATCTTCCTCATGATGCTCGGGCAGCAGCGCATTACCGATGCCCCAGCGGTCCTGGTGACGGCTCACGCCCCGCAGGGGGTAGCTTTCGCCGTTGAGGATAAAGCCCTTGTCAGGATCGATCCGGAAGCTGCGGCAGCCGAAACGGCTGGAAACATTGTCCAAAATCTCCTTGTCCTGCACCAGGTTCACTTCCACGGTGTACAGATAAGGATCCTTGGTGCCATGCCAGCGGTGGGCATTTTCGATGGTCACATCGATCTTGGTCTCGTCGGTGGCGATGTTATGCACCACATTGCCTTCAGCATCCAGGATGGTGTACTGCAGATACTGGCCCATCTTGGAGTTGGACACGAACACTTCCACTTCCACATGGGCGTCGTCGCCCTCCATCACCGGGGTCACCTTGATGCCGGGGCCGCCGAAATGATCCAGGTCAAAATGAGAATTGCTGACGCAAACGATGTTCACATCGCGATACAGACCGCCGTAGAAAGTGAAGTCCGCCACCTGGGGATACACGGTCTGATTGGGGGCGTTGTCCACAGCGATGACGATCATGGTCTTCTGGGCGATTGCCTCGGTGATGTCGCAGCGCCAGGTAGAGTAGCCGCCGTCATGATGGGCAAAATGCTTGCCGCCCACATACAGATCGGCGGAGGAGTTTGCGCCATTGATCTCGATGTAGTAGCGGTCTGCATCGGGCAGATCTTCCTTGTCCAGCTCCTTGGCATAGATGGCCGTGCCGCGGTAGTAGTCATTGCCGCCGTCCTGGCCATCCAGGGCGTTCCAGCTGTGGGGCAGGCTGACGAAATCCCACTTGTTGTTGATCTCGGCAGGAATTTCGGTGGTCTGCTTGGTAAAAGCCCACTTGCGATTGATGTTTACGATTTTTCTCACGTTCAATTCTCCTTTTTTGTTTTGTATAATTTCAGTATATCAGAAACGGGTGAAAAAACAAATCAATTTTTTGTAAATAACCGGATTTTCCGAACTTACAGCGCTCCCTGGATCTCCAGCGCATCCAATACCTGCTGTCCCTGGAGCGTCAGCGCCGCGCTGCCCTTCAGAGGGTATTTCCCGTAACCGTCAAAGCCCTTCAGCGGCAGGTCAAAATCGATGGTAATGAGGTTTTTCTTTTCCAGGCATTGCAAAATGGCATCCGCCTCCTCCGGTGCGTCCTCTCCGCACCAGATGGGCTTCAAGTCATCCGCCCGGCGGGCCACCGGCAAAAATGCCAGTTCTCCCAGCAGCCGCAGCACCTGCACTTCTCCCTCCGTCAGCACATAGGCCGCGCCGCAGCCGGCGCAGTGGGTGCAGTCTCCGCTGCAGTGTTCACAGTGTGCCATGATCCTTCCCCTTTCGTCGTTCTATTATTTATTATATACCCTCCGCGAAAAATATGCAACTTCCCTTCCTATACAAATCGTTGACACAAACCCCGATTTATAGTATCATAAAATAGTAAAATTGTATAAAAAAGGAGCGTTTTACCAATGGATCAAAAGTATGATGCCCTGTTCACCCCCTGGAAGATCGGCAATGTGGAGATCAAGAACCGCATCGTCATGTGTCCCATGGGCGGCACTTCCCTCTTCGGCTGGTTCGAGCTGACCGGCTGCGGTTTCGACAAGGAAGCAGCCAAGCTGTTCCTGGAGCGTGCCAACAACAACGTGGGCCTGATCATCCCCGGCATTGCTCCCCTGCGGGATACCTTCTGGGGCAAATGGCTGTGGCAGAACCCCAAGATGTTTGAGGAGCTGAAGGTCTTTATGGACGAGATCCACAAGACCGGCGCCAAGCTCTTCGTCCAGCTCCCCGCCGGCATGGGCCGCAGCTGGGCCATCACCGAACTGGTCGGCCCTTTGCACAAAAACAAGGTCACCCGGGCCATCCTCAAGCCCATTCTGGACACCAGCCATGAGCTGGCCTCCCCCTCCGCCCAGCCTGCCCGTTGGGCCCCGGATATCGAATGCCCCGAAATGACCGTGGAGCAGATCCACGAGATCATCGAAGCCTTCGCCAAGACCGCCAAGCTGTGCAAGGACGCCGGCGTTGACGGTGTGGAAGTCCACGCCGTCCATGAAGGCTACCTGCTGGACCAGTTCGCCATCGAGTTCTTCAACAAGCGTACCGATGACTACGGCGGCACCTTTGAAAACCGCTTCCGCTTCGCCGCCGAGGTGGTCAAAGCCATCAAGGCTTCCTGCGGTGATGATTTCCCCGTTTCCCTGCGTTACAGCGTGGAATCCAAGCTGAAGGGCTTCGCCCAGGGCATCGTCCCCGGCGATACTGCCCCGGAAATGGGCCGTGACATGGCCGAATCCGAGCGTGCCGCCCGGTATCTGCAGGATGCCGGCTACGATATGCTCAACGCCGACAACGGTACTTACGACTCCTGGTACTGGGCCCACCCGCCCATGTACATGCCCCAGAACTGCAATCTGGAGGATGTGGCCCACATCAAGAAGTTCGTGGACATCCCCCTGGTCTGCGCCGGCCGTATGGAGCCCGACGTGGCCGCAGCGGCCATTGCCGAGGGTAAGATCGACGGCATGGGTGTTGCCCGCCAGTTCCTCACCGACCCCGCATGGGTCACCAAGCTCATCGAAGACCGGGTGGAGGACATCAAGCCCTGTATCTGCTGCCATAGCGGCTGCTTCAATTTCTCCTCTTCCAAGGGTCACTATAACACCCAGGATCTGACCGATACCATGGGCCTTGCCCGCTGCGCGCTGAACGCCGAGACCATGCAGAGCAAGAAGCACTTCATCGCTCCTGCCAAGAAGGCCAAGCGCATCGCCATCATCGGCGGCGGCATCGGCGGCATGGAAGCCGCCATCGTGTGCGCCAAGCGGGGCCATACCGTCACGCTGTACGAAAAGTCCGACCGGCTGGGCGGCGTGTTCATTGCCGCAGCCGCGCCTTCCTTCAAGGAAAAGGATCGGGCCCTCATCGCCTGGTATCGCCGGGAGATCGCCCGCTACAGCGCCATCACCGTGGAGCTGAACACCGAGATCACCGATATTTCCTCCCTGGATGCCGATGAGATCATCATCGCCACCGGCTCCAAGGCCAACCGCATCCCCGTTCCCGGCGTCGAAAAGGCGGTCCAGGCTGTGGACTTCCTGCTGGGCAATGCCCAGGTGGGCGACAATGTCACCATCATCGGCGGCGGCCTTACCGGCTGTGAGATCGCCTATGAGCTGTTCCTCCAGGGCAAGCACCCCACCATCGTGGAAATGCAGGACGATCTGATCACCACCCCCGGCATCTGCCTGGCCAACACCAGCTTCCTCCGGGACTTCTTCGCCGCCAATAATGTCCCCGTCCATCTGGAGACCGGCGTCAAGGAGATCAAAGACGGCGTGGTCATCGCCGCCGGCAAGGACGGCACACCTTTCGAGATCCCTGCCGATTCCGTGATCCTGTCCGTGGGCTATAAGCCCGCCCCCGTTGCCCCCAAGGCCAAGCACGTCCATATCATCGGCGATGCCAACCAGGTGGGCAACCTCCGCACCGTCATCTGGGGTGCCTGGGATGTGTGCATGAAGCTGTAAATTGATGTTTACGTCACCGCGCAAAGGCTTCTCCTCAAGGAGAGGGCTTTGGAAGCGTAAGCAACAATTGATCTTATCATGAAAGGAATATCGATATGTATTTGACTCCTGAACAGCAGGCCATTTTGAATGGCAGCCAGGGCGAGACCATGGCCAAGGTCTGGAAGACACTGGTCATGTACGGCGAAGCCTTCGGCGCGGACAAAATGGTTCCTGTCACCTCTACCTATAACCATCTGGTGACCTCTTTCGGTCTGAAGATGATGAAGCCCGTGTTCGATCTGATGCAGCAGCTCATTGACGCCGGCGCCCTGTCCCAGCAGAAATTCTCTGTGGACCCCCGCCCCGTGGACAAAAATGTCCCCGCCAATTTCCTGCAGAATCTGATCTTCAACAAGATCATGTACGCCACCCAGGATTCCTACGAGCAGCAGCTGCAGCAGCTGGGTCTGATGGACAATGACGCATTCACCTGCGCCTGCTACCTGGACCAGGTGGGCAATAAGCCTCGCAAGGGCGATGTCCTCAGCTGGGCAGAATCCTCCGCCGTGGTCTATGCCAACTCCGTGCTGGGCGCCCGGTGCAACCGCAACTCCGGCATCATGGACATCATGGGTTCCATCGCCGGCTTCGTGCCCAATTTCGGCCTACTGACCGACGAAGGCCGCAAAGCCACCTGGATCGTCAAAGTGGAATGCTCCCACAAGCCCGAAGCCCAGCTTCTGGGCTCCGCCATCGGCATGAAGGTCATGGAAGATGTGCCCTACATCCTGGGCATGGAACAATGGCTGGGTACGGAACTGAATGATGAAAACTGCGCCTATCTGAAGGATTTCGGCGCTGCCACCGCCAGTAATGGCGCCGTGGGCCTGTACCACATCGCCGGTCTGACCCCCGAAGCCCGGGAACTGGGCGAGGCCCTCATCGCCGAAAACGCCCAGGTCTATGTCATCGACGACGCAGAACTGGCCCGGGTCCAGGCGGAATACCCCGTCATGTGGAAAAGTCCCGATGCCAAGCCCAAGCTGTGCTTTGTGGGCTGCCCCCATCTGTCGCTGCAGCAGCTCATCGACTGGACCGTGGCTGTTGAAAAGGGCCTGAAGGATTCCGGCCACAAGAAGGTGCTGATCCCCACCGTGTTCACCACCGCCCCCGCAGTGAAGGCCGCCTTTGAGCAGACGGAATACGCCGCCCGGCTGGCTTCCACCGGCGTCATCCTCAGCTACATCTGCCCCCTGATGTACATGAACAATCCCCTTTGCAAGGCCATGCCCGTCATGACCTGCTCCAACAAGCTGCGGACCTATACCACCGCCCGCTACTACACCGAGGCCGAGATCCTGGCCAAGATCACGAAGGGAGGCTGCTGATATGAAAGAATTCAAAGGACGCGTCATCGCCCCCGGCACCGTCACTGCCGAGGCTGTGGTCTCCCACGGCGGCTTCAATACCCTGGCATCGCTCCAGGGCGCTCTGCAGTTCGGCGATAAGAAAGCCACCTGCGGCGACCAGAATAACCCCGATCTCCATGGCAAAGAACTGGCCGGCAAGGCCCTGTGCCTGCCCCAGACCATCGGCTCCACCACCGGCGGCCTGGTCATCTACTGCGCCTGCGCCATGCAGCGTCAGCCCGCCTGCATGCTCTTCAGCAAACCCATCGACTCCCTGGCTGCCGCCGGTTCCATCCTGGCTTCCGTCTGGCTGCCGGAGGTGACCATGCCGGTCATCGATTCCCTGGGCGATGAGTTCCTGGAGTATGTACAGCACGGCATGACCATCACCGTCAAAGAGGACGGCACCGTGGTCGTGGAATGATCCCCTAAGTCAAAACCTCCGGCTAAGCCGGAGGCTTGATTAAGCCCTAGAAGGGCATTTTACAGACGATTGCCCCTAAAGGGGCCCCGAACGGTTTGCCGACCGCATTCCTTTCTCGGGCCGCCCCTTAAGGGGCTTTTTCTATG
>JAZNNP010000045.1:0-7551 GCA_045580365.1 Faecousia sp. | reverse complement strand
ACCCGGCGGCGGTTTGTGCTGTTATTCTCCTGCGATGCACCGTGCCACATGGACACCGCTTGCCGAAGCATGGGACAGGGAGTGGGTAATGCCACTGCCGTCGCCGATGATGTACAATCCCGGATACCGGGACTCCAGCTTTTCGCTGACTTCCACTTCCATGTTGTAGAATTTCACTTCCACGCCGTAAAGCAGAGTATCGTCATTGGCTGTACCGGGGGCCACCTTGTCCAGGGCGTAGATCATTTCGATGATGCCGTCCAGGATCCGCTTGGGCAGCACCAGGCTCAGATCGCCGGGCGTAGCGTTCAAAGTGGGGGTGATAAATGCGTCATTCATACGGCTGGGGGTAGAACGCCGACCCCGGATCAGATCGCCGAACCGCTGGACGATGACGCCGCCGCCCAGCATATTGCTTAAGCGGGCGATGGATTCGCCGTAGCCGTTGGAATCCTTGAACGGCTCGGAAAAATGCTTGGCCACCAGCAGGGCGAAGTTGGTATTCTCCGTTTGCCGGCTGGGATCTTCGTAGCTGTGACCGTTAACGGTGATGATGCCGTTGGTGTTCTCGTTGACCACCGCGCCCTTGGGATTCATGCAGAAGGTCCGCACCTTGTCGCCGTACTGCTTGGTGCGGTAGACGATCTTGCTCTCATACAGTTCATCCGTCAGATGGGCAAAAACCGCCGCCGGCAGCTCCACCCGGACACCGATGTCCACCCGGTTGGACTTGGTGGGGATCTGCAGCTCCTTGCAGACCTTTTCCATCCACTTGCTGCCGATGCGTCCCACGGAGATGATGCACTGCCGGCAGCTATACGCGCTGTCGCCGCAATGGACGCGGTAGCCGCCGTCTTCCGTCGTCACCGTTTCCACCGGAGCGTCGAAGAAGAAAGCCACCTTTTCCTTCAGCTCGTTGTACAGATTTTCCAGCACCACATAGTTGATATCCGTGCCCAGATGCCGCACGGAAGCGTCCAGCAGATGCAGGTCATTCTGGATGCACAGGGTCTTGAACCGGGTGCCTGCGGTGGAGTAGAGCTTGGTGCCCTGGCCGCCGTAGCGCATATTGATCTGGTCTACATAGTGCATCAGATCCAGGGCCTGCTTTTTGCCGATGTACTCAAACAGCGTGCCGCCGAAATCGTTGGTGATGTTGTATTTTCCGTCGGAAAATGCGCCTGCGCCGCCGAAACCGCTCATAATGGAGCAGCTCTTGCAGCCGATACAGGTCTTGATTTTCTCGCCGTCGATGGGGCAGTGCCGCTTGTTCAGGGCGTGGCCGGCTTCAAACACGGCGATCTTCAGTTCCGGCTGGAGCCGGATCAGCTCATAGGCGGAGAAAATACCGCCGGGGCCTGCGCCAATGATGATCACATCGTAATTCATAATACCCTCCCGGAATGTTTACTCAATTCATAAAAGGCTACGGCACTGGCCGCTGCCACATTCAGACTGTCTACCCCATGGTGCATGGGGATCAGCACCGTGTAATCGCAGGCAGAGATCACTTCCTCCGCCAGTCCGTCTCCTTCGCTGCCTAAAACCATGGCCAGTTTTTCTTCCCCGGCCAGGATGGGGTCGCTGATGGTGACGGATTCTTTCCGCAACGCCATGGCCGCTGTGCGGAAGCCCTGGCTGCGGAGCTGCTCCAGCCAGTTTTCGTCCAAAAATGTCCAGGGGATCTGGAACACCGTACCCATGCTCACCCGGGCGGACCGGCGGTACAGGGGATTGCTGCAGCCCGGTGTCAGCAGCACCGCGTCCATGCCCAGGGCCGCCGCGGAACGGAAGATGGCCCCCACATTGGTGGGATTCATCACGCTGTCCAGCACCACGATTCGCCGGGCACCCTTTAATACATTTTCCACTGTGGGCAATTTGGGCCGCTTCATAGCGCACAGCATGCCCCGGGTCAGATGAAAGCCGGTCAGTTGGGTCAAGATTTCCATGGAAGCGGTGTAAACCGGCACATTGCCGCAGGCTTTGATGGCCGCCGCGGCTTCTTCGTTTACATGGCCCCGCTCCACCAGCAGGCTCACCGGCTCACAGCCGGCATCCAGGGCCCGCTGGATCACTTTGGGGCTTTCCGCGATGAACAGCCCCTTGGCCGGTTCAAACCGGTTCAGCAGTTGGGCCTCCGTCAGCCGGGCGTAAACATCCAGCTCCGGGGCTTGCAGATCGGTGATCTCGGTGTAGGTGATCATTTTTTTACACCCAGCGCTTCTTCCAGGTCCGCCTGGGCCTGGCTGAACCAGTTGTTGATCTCCTCCAGACCTTCCCCAATGAGATCCATAGTCCGCTTCAGGGAATCGTCGCATTTCTGTCCTTGACTGTCCGTCACACCAAAGTCGGCCTTCCAATCCCGGTCCTTGTCCAGGGGCACGATCTCATACACCTTGGATGCGGTGTTGTTGGTGTTCATGTTCACCCACAGGGGCAGAGCTTCCAGACCCTCCACCACCACCGTGCCGTCGGAATACTTGGCAAAGGTGACATACACCAGCAATCCGTCCTCGGTGTGGGCGGTCTTGGAGGAGCTGATCAGACCCAACCGCTGGTTGGAAACGGCGTTGCCCAGGGAGTAGATGCAGGCCGTCTTGTGGTTTTCGTCCTTGGTGCTGGTCAGCAGGGCCATGGGCTCGATCACATGGGGATGGCCGCCTACGATCACATCGATGCCCAGATCGCACAGCTCCTGGGCCATATTCTTCTGGGTGTTGTTGGGCTTCAGCCGGTATTCGTCGCCCCAGTGGATAAACAGCACCGTGGCTTCCGCGCCGGCCTCTTCCATTTCTTCCAGTTCGCCGGAGAGCTTCTCGTAGAAGCCGTCCAGATCCTCGTAGCTGAAGGAGTTGGTCAGATTACTGTTGGCCACCGTCAGGGGGATGCCGTTCAGGGAGATGCTGCCGTCCTCTTTCACGCCGGTGTTGTAGGTGTAGCAGATCATGCCCACCTTGATGCCGTTCAGATCCTTGATGATGTAGTTGGCATCCTCGGCATCGCTGCGGGTACCCAGGGTGTCCAGCCCGGCGTTCTGCAGCACCTGCAGCGTCCGGTGGAAGCCGGTGTTCCGGGTGTCATAGGAGTGGTTGTTGGCGGTGAGCATCATGTCAAAGCCCGCCTTCACCAGAGCGTCGGCAATGGCGTCGGGGCAGTTGAAGTTGGGGTAGCCGCCGTACTTGTAGCCGTTGTCGTCGCCGCAGAGAGTGCCTTCCATGTTGGCCACGGCGTAGTCGCATTTTTCCAGATATTCCGTCAGGAAGGGGAAAATGTTGTCGTAATTATAGGTCTTGGTGGCGCTGTCGTAGCCGCTCTTGATCACATCGCCGTGCATCAGAATATCGCCCGTCACACCCAAAGTGGCGGTGGATTCTTTGATGATGGGGGGATCGGTGGGTGCGGGGGTAGGCAGCGGGTC
Source organism: Faecousia sp. (assembly GCA_045580365.1). Classification (GTDB taxonomy): domain Bacteria; phylum Bacillota; class Clostridia; order Oscillospirales; family Oscillospiraceae; genus Faecousia. Next base: position 4,130 of record JAZNNP010000045.1, on the reverse strand, counting down.
GGTCACTGTGGGCTGGGGATCGGTGGATGTTGCGCCGGGGGTCGTGCCCTGCATCGTCGGATCGTTCGGCTGACCGGGATCTTTGGGCAGGGATCCTGCTACCACCAGCAGTACCACCAAAACCACAGCCAGGGCCGCAATCATGGGCAGTAAAGGCTTTCTTGTCCGTCTTCTTCTGCGTCTTGCGTTCATTTTTATGCCTCCTCTTGAGGTGCGTCCAGCAAATAGTGGACTTCGCTGATCTTTTTGCCGTCCCGATAGTAGGCTCTGGGAATGCGGCGGGACAGACCGCAAACGATCTCGTAGTTGATGGTGCCGGTGGCGGCGGCCATGGCATCGGCGGTGATTTCTTCTTCGCCGCTGCGGCCGATGAGGATCACCTTGTCATCCAGCTGCACTTCGGGGATGTGGGACACATCCACCATGATCTGGTCCATGCACACCCGGCCCAGTACCGGCGCTTTTTGTCCGTGGATCAGCACATGGCCCACGCCGGACAAACTGCGGCGGAAACCGTCGGCATAGCCAACGGGCAGGGTGGCCACCACGGTCTCCCGGGTGGTGGTATAGGTGGCGCCGTAGCCGATGGTGCGGCCGGCCGGCAGCGTCTTGATGTAGGCCACCCGGGTCACCCACTGCATCACCGGTTTCAGGGGCAGGGCGGCGGGATCTACTTCGTTGCTGGGGTACATGCCGTAGGTCACAATGCCGGAGCGGACCATTTCGTAGTGGCCCTCAAAATTCATGATGCCGGCAGAATTGTCCATGTGCCGGATGGGGATCTCCACGCCCCGGGCCTTGAGCATACCGTCAAATTCCCGGAACAGCCCCTCCTGGGTTCGGGCGGAAGTCAGATCGGCGCTGTCCGCGCAGGCAAAATGGCTGAACAGGCCTTCTGCCACGATCCCCGGCAGACCGGCGATCTTCGCGCATTCATCGGCGGCTTCCGCTGTGGCCTGGAAGCCGATGCGGCTCATGCCGGTATCCACCGCAAAGTGGATCCAGGCGGTCTTGCCCTGCGTTTGGGCTTCGGCGGACAGAGCCAGGGCGTCTTCATACCGGAACATGGTAGTGCGGATCTCTTCCTTCACGGCCAGGGCATAGGCCGATACGGGCATCCGCCCCAGGATCAGAATGGGGGTGCGAATGCCGGCCTTCCGCAGTTCCAGAGCCTCGGCGATACTGGATACGCCGAAGAATCCGCACTTGCCTTCCAGGGCCCGGGCGATGGGCACAGCGCCCATGCCGTAGGCGTCGGCTTTCACCACCGCCATCACCTGCACCCCGGTCTTTTGCCGCACCAGGGACAGATTATATTCCACAGCGTCCAGATCGATATTCAAGCAGGTCTGGTCGAACTTCATGGTCTCATCTCCAATAGGACATATTTTTGTTATTGTATCATGTTTTGCTCCAAAGGTAAAGACATGGTTTCGCCCAAAAACGGAAAACTTTGCCCTGTTGCCTGTTTCCGTGCAACAAAAGGGGTCAAAACAGACCCCTTTTAGGCCCGTTTTGGCCCAAATTGATCCCGTTTTGACCCACTTTTGCACCGCAAAAAAAGCCCGGCCTGGTGGCAGGCCGGGGATGTATCACAGATCTCTCAGATTCATTTCCGCATTGGAAAGGCTGATCTCCAGGTTGCCGTTGCGGCAGCGCAGGGCGTCGATCAGTTCCTTTTCCACGCCGGGCTTTTTCAGCGTCACCTCATAGGTCAGCTTGTTCAGGCTGCCCAGGTTGGTGGTTTTGACACCGGTGAGCTTGGCTTCCGTGGTGTATTTTGCCAGAATATCGGTGACAATATCGCCATAATCCAGATCTTCGGGCACGGTGATCCGCAGGACCTTCCGCAGCTGCTCGTTTTTCTTGCCGCCGAAACCGGTGACGGTCAGCACCAGATTGAACAGGCACATCACCGCCACCAAAATCACCGCCACCAGCAGCTGACCCATACCGCAGGCCAGACCTGCCGCCATGGACAAAAACACCGCGCAGATCTCTTTCGCCGTGCCGGGCATGGAGCGGAAACGCACCAAATTAAATGTGCCGGCTACCGCCACGCCTACGCCCAGGCTGCCGCCTACCATCATGATCACCACGCATACGATGGCCGGCAGGGATGCCAGGGTCACCACATAGCTGCGGCTGCAGGGGGTGCGGAACTGGAATGCCAGCGCCACCACCAGGCCCAGGACCAGGGAAACGCCGATGCAGATCAGAAGATCGCCTACGGTCATGCCGGAAATATTGTCGAATAAAGCGTTAAAAGTGGAGTTAAACAGGGTCATAACGGAAACCTCGGCTTTCGATTTTGTGTTCAGACAGCAGCTGCCGGTAGGCAGTGCCGTATTTGGAGATGGAAATTTGTCGGATCCGGTTGTCACTGAGGACCTTGACCAGCCACAGCGGCATGGCGCCGGGGGCTTTGATCTCCACCAGGGCCTGCCCCGGTGGCAGCAACTGCCGGCCGTATTTTTCTGCGGTCAGGTCCAATTCCTCCAAGCGGTAGAGGATATTCTGGTCCATGGTGATCCGCAGGGTCTTATCGTGGCTGCGCCAGGAGTGCCGGTCATAGCTTAAGTACATGGCCGGGGCCAATTCCCGGTAAAATTCCTTGAAGTAGTCGATCTCCCGGCCGATCTGGCTGTCTTCCAGCCGGGCTTCCGGACTGGCCATATAGGCCACGGCCTTGCGGAGTTTCAGCCGGATGCGCCGCTTATACACCACGCCCTGGTATTTCTTCTTCATTTCCAGGAAGACCTTGGTCTCCGGCGTGGCCGGGCCATAGGCCCGCAGCCGCAGTTTTTCCTTATACACCGGCTTTTCCAAAGACCGGCGGATCAGCCGGTAGTCCGGAGTATCGTAGTAAATATTGCGGATGTCGCTGGTGGCGTAAGTATCCGGCTCCATGTTCTGTTCCATAGCGGTCAGGAACGCGGCGGTCTGCTTTTCGTCCAGCAGATATTTCTGTTCTTTTCTGCGGAACACCAATGCTTCGGCCATGCAGACCCTCCTTTTCCGGATTTTGTGCCTAATGGGCATACCAAGTCGATTATACAATGGATTTGTAAACTTTTCTACCCCTAAAAACGAAAACTGTCGTGTATTTTTTTAGAAAAACAACCTTTATTCGTGGGGTTTCCCATTTCCCGGCGGGTACAATGGGGACAAAAAGGAGGTCATGTTATGCAGTGTCAGAAACTCAGGACCTATATGGAAACGGGGCGGGTGATCTTCGTGCCGGCCCGGGCGATCCTGCCCAATCCGGCCCAGCCCCGGAAGGTATTTCGCCAGGAAGCACTGGAGGAACTGGCGGAGTCCATCCGCCGCCATGGGATCCTGCAGCCCCTGTCCGTCCGGCGGGTGGGGACAAGCTATGAACTCATCGCCGGGGAGCGGCGGCTCCGGGCGGCCCGGCTGGCGGGGCTGACGGAGATCCCCTGCATCGTGATGAATATGGATGATCAGGAGTCGGCGCTGGCGGCCATGATCGAAAATCTCCAGCGGCAGGATCTGGATTTTATCGAGGAGGCCCAGGGCATCGCCCGGGTCATGGAGCAGGGGAACCTCAGCCAGGAGCAGGTGGCCCGGATGCTGGGGAAAAGCCAGAGCGCCATTGCAAATAAATTGCGGATCCTGCGGCATTCTGCGCCGGTGCTGGCGGCGCTGCGGCAGCAGGGCTTGACGGAGCGTCATGGACGGGCGCTGCTGAAACTGCCCACGGAGCAGGAAAAACTGGCGGCCATTGCCACCATCGCCCGGCTGAATATGAGCGTGTCCCGGACGGAAAGGTACATCGAAGAATTGCTGCGGAAGCAGGAAAATGGCCACATTCGGGTGAATGTGGGAGCGTTTCTCAACAATTTGACCCAATCGCTGCAGAAGATCCAGTTGTCCGGCATCGCCGCGGTGTCGGAACGGCGGGAAACGGAGGACCGGATCGTGCTGACCATTACCATTCCGAAGTGAGGGGGGAGGCTTCTCCTCGAGGAGAAGCTGTCAGCGAAGCTGACTGATGTGGCGTTGGCTGCGCAGCAGCCATGCATTTATAAATTGTCGCTTTGCGACACCACCACATCCGACCTCGCGTTCGCTCGGCCACCTTCTCCTCAAGGAGAAGGCTTGGGGGG
>JAZNNP010000044.1:0-16445 GCA_045580365.1 Faecousia sp. | reverse complement strand
GAAGATCCACTGGGTCCACTTGTAGAAGTCGGGATCGGAAGTGGCAATGACCTTGTTCCAATCGTAGTCAAAGCCCAGTTCCTTCAGCTGGCCGGAGAAAGTGGCGATATTCTTCTGGGTAAAGCCGTTGGGATGGTTGCCGGTATCCACGGCGTACTGCTCTGCCGGCAGACCGAAGGAGTCATAACCCATGGGGTGCAGCACATTGAAGCCCTGCATCCGCTTCATGCGGGACATGATGTCGGTGGCAGTATAGCCTTCCGGATGGCCTGCGTGCAGACCCACACCGGAGGGATACGGGAACATATCCAGCACATAGTACTTGGGCTTGGAGAAATCCCATACATCGGTGGCAAAGGTATTGTGTTCTTCCCAATATTTCTGCCACTTGGACTCAATGGCAGAATGCTCATAATTCGGCATAGTATTTCAGCTCCTCATTGAGAATTTGTAATCAGTCGCCCTCGATAACGATGCCGGACAGATCGATGACCTCGGCATCGGCCCAAAGCCGCTCCAGGTCATAGAACTTCCGGGCCTCGTCGGTAAACACATGGACCACGATGCAGCCGTAATCCAGCAGTTCCCAGGTGTTGCCCCGGTGACCTTCACGGCCCAGCATGGGCTCGCCCAGCTGCTCCAGGGTATACTCGGCATAGTCGCACAGGGTCTTGACATGGGTGTTGGAAGTACCGGTGCAGATCAGAAAGTAATCTGCCAGGCTGCTGACATGGTCGATCCGCAGCAGCTTGATGTCCATACCCTTCTTTTCATCCAGCGCCTTGGTCACGGCGATGGCGATCTCATAAGGTTTGATCATATTCCTATTTCCTTTCATCGAAAACTTCATATCGAAGCATTTTTTACTTACTTAAAAACAAAAGCGCTTCCCGGGATGCCGGGCTCACCTCTGCCCCCTGGCTTGCCAGGTGTTCCATGGTCTTTTCCAGGCCCATTTTCAGTGCGGCGTCCAGATCCGTGAAGGCCATCTGCCGCAACTCCTGCACATAAGGAAGGGTCCGATTCGGCTCAACGTAATCCGCCACATAAATGATCTTCTCCAGCAGACTCATATCCGCCTTGCCCGTAGTGTGATGCCGGATGGCATCTACCACCGCCGGGTTCTCTCCAAAGATCCGCTCCGCCACCAAACTGCCGGTGAGCGCATGGAGGGTCTTGGGATATTTCACGCTGAAATCATCGAGTATCGTACCATATTCCCAGCACAATGTCAATTGAAGGGGCCCGTCCAGCGCTTTGGTGATGTCATGCAGGATGCCCGCCCGGGCCGCGTCGTTCTCGTCCGCGCCCCAACGCCGGGCCAGTTCCACTGCCGCATCCCGGCAGCCCAGCACATGGGCCACCCGCTTGGGATCCAGCAGTCGGATCACCACCTGTTCCAGCTCCGCCATAGGCAGCTGCCGGAAATCGGACGCTGTATCATACAGTCCCTTTTCCCTGATGTACGCCCCCACACCTGCCGGTAAGAAGGGCTCGGCGCAATGGAAGGCCAGCATCCGCCGCAGTTGAGTGGAGGAAATGGCGGTGACTTCATTTTTGATCAGCGTCACCTTTACGCCGCGATCTTCCATCTCAGCCCTCCGGGCTTCAATGGCCGCTTCCTCTCCCCGCTCTCCCCGGTACAGTACCGCCAAAGATGCGTTGGCGGTAATGATATCCGGGTTCTTCCACTGGTGGAAGGTCAAAAACATATCCGTGCCCATGATCAGCACCAGTTCTGCCGCCGGCTCCATTTCCCGGATCTGCAGAATGGTCTGATAGGTGTAGCTGGGCCCTTCCCGGCGCAGCTCAACATCCGATACCTCCCCGCAGGGGATGTCCGTTGCGGCGATACGCAGCATCTGCAGCCGCTGCTGCGGTGTAGCAGACCCTGCCGGCAGCACCTTGTGGGGTGCGATCCGGTCCGGGATCAGCAGCAACCGATCCAATTTCAACATTTCAGCAGCCTGTTTTGCGGCCTGGATATGCCCCACATGGGGTGGATTGAACGTGCCGCCATAAATACCGATACGCGCCATGGTGAACCCTCCGATCATTTATTGATCTTGGTTAATCCTCGTTTCTCAGTTGCCGTTCCCGAGCCTTCTCAATGGAACGTTCGATGGCCTGCTGGCGGAAATACTGATTTCTCTGCTCCCGCACCTTCTTGGCCGCCGCCTTTCGGGCCCGCAGGCCCTTACTGACGGGATTGGCCTTACTCTTGGGCACTTCCTTCCGCTTGGCGCGGCCGGTGGCATTCCGCTCTTCCTGGCACTTTTCAGAAAAACGCCAGATGACGAACTTATTACCCACGCAGGAAACGCCGTCAGCGCCGGTGGCCTCACAGATGGCATCACTGGCTTCCCGGGCGGTCATAAATGCCGATTCCAGCACCTTGCCCTTCACCAGTTCCCGGGCGGTCAGCAGCTTGTCCGCTTCCGCAATGACATTTTCCGTCACGCCGTCCTTACCGACCATCAACGTTGTATCCAAAGCATTGGCCTGAGCCCGCAGCTCCGCCCGCTCTTTACTTGTCAGCATAACCTTCCTCCTTCAGTTTCTCATACAATACCTTCAGCGCCACGCCCCGGTGGGAAACCTTGTTCTTCTCTTCCGGGGGCATTTCCGCCGTGGTGCAGCCGTAGGGCGGATAGTAGAAGATCGGATCATAACCGAATCCATTCTCCCCTGCCGGCGCCCGCAGCAGCGTGCCGTGGATCTCACCCCGGGCCCGGATCACTTTGCCCTCCGGGGTCACCATGGTGATCACGCAAACGAATTTCGCCTGCCGCTGATCATCGGGCACATGCTCCATATTCTTCAGCAGCAGCTCCAGCCGGCCCCAATCATCCAGGCTCTCATCGAAGCCATACCGGGCCGAATAGATCCCCGGTTTCCCGTTAAGGGCGTCCACGCAAATGCCGGAATCGTCCGCCAGAGCCGGCAGGCCGCTGGCTTTCATCACCGCGTCAGCCTTGAGGAAAGAATTCTCCTCAAAAGTCGTGCCGGTCTCTTCCACATCGATGTCGATGCCCAGTTCCGATTGCAGCACCAGCTCCATGTCAAACAGCCGGGTGATCTGGCTGATCTCTTCCAGCTTGTGTCTGTTTTTACTCGCTAAAACTACTTTCATCATTGCTCCATTACAGCAGCGCATCCACGAAGTCCCGGGCCACAAAGGGCATCAGGTCTTCCGCCTGCTCGCCAACGCCTACAAATTTCACAGGGATCTGCAGGGCATCGGACACCGCGATCACGATGCCGCCCTTGGCCGTGCCGTCCAGCTTGGTCACCGCCGTGGCTGTCACGCCGGCGATCTCCTTGAAGGTCTTGGCCTGGATCAAGCCATTCTGGCCGGTGGTGCCGTCCAGCACCAGCAGCACTTCCCGGGCGCTGCCGGGCAGTTCCCGTTCCACAATGCGGCTGATCTTGTTCAACTCATTCATCAGATTGGCCTTGTTGTGGAGCCGTCCGGCGGTGTCGATGATGATCACTTCCGCCTTCCGGGCCTTGGCCGCCTGGATGCCGTCATACACCACCGACGCAGGATCCGCGCCTTCATGCTGCCGCACAATGCCGGCGCCGCTGCGGCCGGCCCAAATCTCCAGCTGATCCGCTGCGGCAGCCCGGAACGTATCGCCGGCTACCAGCAGCACATTCTTCCCCTGCTTCACAAGCTGGGTGGCGATCTTGCCGATGGTTGTGGTCTTGCCCACACCATTGACGCCGATCACCAGTATCACACTGGGCACGGTGGACAAGTCCAGTTCCGTGGGGCCAACATTCAGCATCTCCACCAGAATGTCTTTCAACGCCTCTTTAGCTTCCTCGGTGGTCTTCAAACGCTGTTCCTTCACGGTCTTTCGCAGGCTGTTCACCGCCTTGCCAGCAGTTTCCACACCCAGATCCGCCAGGATCAGACACTCTTCCAGTTCGTCATAAAAATCATCGTCGATCTCGGAAAAACCGGTGAACACGCTGCCCAGGGTATCCGCCAGCGCATTTCGGGTCTTGGTCAGACCGGCCTTGATCTTATCAAAAAAGCCCATACATACACTCCTATTATTCCACAATACCCAGATACTCTTCCATCTGGTTCAGATCCAGCCGCAGCAGCTTGCTGACGCCCTGCTCCTGCATGGTCACGCCGTAGAGCACATCGGACGCTTCCATCGTGCCGCGGCGGTGGGTAATGACGATAAACTGGGTCTTCTTCGCCAGATTCCGCAGGTAAGAAGCAAACCGCTCCACGTTCCGGTCGTCCAACGCCGCGTCGATCTCGTCCAGCAGGCAGAACGGCGTGGGCCGTACTTTCAGAATTGCAAAATACAGCGCCGTCGCCACAAAGGCCTTCTCACCGCCGGAGAGCAGCGTGATGGTCTTCAGCTGCTTTCCGGGAGGCTGCACCTTGATCTCAATGCCGCAGGTCAAGGGATTCTCGGGATCCTCCAGCAGCAGCTGGCCCTTACCACCGCCGAACATCTCCTCAAAGGTGATGCCGAAATAGTGGTCAATCTTCTTGAATTCCTCCACAAAAATGGTGGTCATTTCCTTGGTCAGATCCCGGATGATGCTCTCCAGTTCCCGCTTGGCCGTCAGCACATCCTCCTGCTGCTCATGCAGATAAGTATACCGCTCGTTGATCCGGGCATATTCCTCGATGGCGCCCAGATTGGGCGTTCCCAACCCGGCGATCTTCCGCTTCAGCTCCGCGATACGCCGCTGTCCGGCGGTAACGGAATCGATCTCGCCCCGGTATTCCTCCGCGGTGCCGGGGGTCAGCCCGTAGGTATCCCACAGCTTGTCGATGATCTGCTTCTCTTCCATGGAAGAGGTGATCTTCTTCTGCTCCAGGGCAGCGCAGGCACGTTCCATGGTCAGGATGTCCTTGTTCTTCTCCTGGCTGTCCCGCTCGGCCTTGGTTTTGGCGGCCTCCAGCTCCATGCGGGCGGTCATTACCGCCTGCAGCGCCATTTTTTCCGCCTGGGTATCCCGGTCGTTTTCTTCCTGGCGCAGCTTCAGCGCTGCCAGCTCCCGCTCCAGGCGGGCATTATCGTCCCGGATGGCATCGATCAGCGCCAGTTTCTTGGCCCGATCACCCTCCATGGAAGATTGCAGCTGCTGCAGATCGTCAATATGATTCAGAGCCGTTACCCGCTCGGCATCCAATGCCGCCGCATCGGTCTTCAGTGCCGTCATCCGATCCGTCATCTGGGAGTTGGCCAGAGCCGCCTCGCTCTGATAGCCTTCCAGGGCCTCCAGAGATGCCCGGATCTCCACCAGCTGCCGGTTATAGATCTTGATCTTCGTTTCGTCGGATGCGATCCGTTCCCGGTCCATCCGCTCTCGGTTACGAAGGCTTTCCAGCTCCCGCCGGGCGGCAGCCTCCGCCTCCATAATGGCCTCCAGCATGATCTCATACTGCTTCACCTGGCCCTGCAGGCGCAGCACCTGATCCTCCGCCTCACGGAGCTGATCCCGCGCAGCCGTCATCTGGAATTCCACCTGATCCACCAGCCGCTGGGCTTCCGCCAGTTCCGTTTCCGTCACCAGTTTCTTGTCCTGCAGCTGCTTTTCCTGGGCGATCAGCTTTTCCAGCTCATTGGCCCGGGACAAAATGCCCGCATCCTTATTCACAGAACCGCCGGTCATCGAGCCGCCGGGATTCATGACCTGACCGTCCAGGGTAACGATCTTGAATCGGTTTTTGTATTGGTTCGCCATGGCGATGGCGCAGTCAATATCCTGCACGATGACGGTCCGTCCCAGCAAGGATTCCACTACATTCTTGTATTTTCCATCGCAGCTGACCAGGTCGGAGGCAATGCCCACAAATCCTCTGCACCGCTGCAGGCCGGTCTCGTTCAGGCTCTTGCCCTGGATGGTTGTCAGGGGCAGGAATGTCGCTCTGCCGCCGCCGGTGCGCTTCAAGAAGCCGATAGCGGCCTTACCGTCCGCCTCACTGTCCACCACGATTTGCTGCATGGCAGCGCCCAGGGCGATCTCCATGGCCACGGTATATTCATCCTCGGTGCGGATCAGCCGGGATACCGGCCCGTGGATGTGCCGCAGGGTGCCCCGCTGGGCTTCCTGCATCACCATCCGCACGGACTTGTTGTAGCTTTCAAAATCCCGTTCCATGGCCCGGAACACCCGTGCCTTGGCGGTGACGGAATCCAGTTTCGCCGTCAGTTCCCGCAGCTGCTCCTGCAGTTCATCCCGGCGCTTTGCCCGGGTATTCTGCCGCAGGGTGTAGCCGGCGATGGTATTGCTGGCGGCAGTGACATCTTCTTCCGCTCTGCGCAGATCCCGGCGGCTGTTGTCCAGCGCCTCCTGGGCCTGCTGATGGCGTCCGGCGCCGGCAGCCAGATCCTCTTCCAACTGTTTGATCCGTTCCGCGGATTGACCCATGCTCTCCTGCAGGCCCCGCATATCCGCTTCCGCGGCGGCAATGTCTGCGGACAAGGTGGTTTCCTTGGCCTTCAGCTCCAGGAATTGTCTGGTGAGACCCTGGGCATTGGCGGTAATGGCCGCCAGCTCCTGCTGCAGCCGCTCCAGTTCCTGCTGCCGGGCAGCCAGGGCTGCGTCGATCTGGCCGATCCGTTCCCGGGTCTGAGCGATCTGGGCTGCGATGCCGCCGCTGCGGTCATCCGTACCCTGCAGTTCCTCTTCGATCCGGCGGATATTGCCGTCGTTATTTTCCATGTTGCCCCGGAGCACAGCCATCTGGCCTTCCAACTGCTGATGGTTGGCTTCCAGCATATTCACCTTCAGCCGGGCGGTCTCCAGTTCCCCATCCTTCCGGCGCAGTTCCTCACCGTAGTGATCGGTCAGCGCGTACAGCTTGTCCAGATCATCATGGGCCTGCTGCAGCACAAAGGCAGCAGAGGCATAATCTTCCTCCGCCTTCTTGGCAGCCGCAGACAGCTTCGCCAGGGTGTCCAGCCACACAGCCACTTCCACCCCACGGAGCTCATCCTTCAGTTCCAGATACTTCCGGGCCTTTTCAGACTGGATCCGCAGAGGCTCCAGCTGCATTTCCAGTTCGGCCACCTTGTCGCCGATCCGCAGCAGATTCTCCTCTGTCCGCTCCAGCTTCCGCTGGGTCTCTTCCTTGCGATGGCGGTACTTGGAAATACCCGCCGCCTCTTCAAAGATCTCCCGGCGATCGCCGCTCTTCAGTGCCAGGATCTCATCGATGCGACCCTGGCCGATGTTGGAGTAGCCTTCCCGGCCCAGGCCGGTATCCATAAACATCTCATGGATATCCCGCAGGCGGGCAGATTGGCGATTGATATAGTATTCGCTGTCACCGGAGCGATAATACCGCCGGGTGACCATCACTTCATCTGCGTCGTAAGACAGCGCCCGGTCCGTGTTATCCAGGGTCAGCGTGGCTTCCGCAAAACCCACGGCGGGCCGCTTCTGGGTGCCGCCGAAGATCACATCCTCCATTTTGGCGCCGCGGAGGGTCTTGGTACTCTGTTCGCCCATGACCCACAGGATCGCGTCAGAAATATTCGATTTGCCCGAACCGTTGGGACCCACGATGGCGGTGATATCATCGCCGAATCGGATGAGAGTCTTATCCGGGAAGGACTTAAAGCCCTGTACTTCCAATGATTTTAAATACACAGTAAAACCTCGCACAAAAATTCAAAAAACATCAACTTATTATACCCCGTAATTTGGCAAAAAGCAAGGATTTCTTTCCAAAAACCAAGAAAATGAGCCGCAGCATTCGCTGCGGCTCACCATGATCAGTTGTTCACTTTGGAGTGGCACTCCGGGCTGGTGGGATCCAGAGGCAGGAAGGTATAGCCATTGGCCAGACCCCACTGGATGATCTGCTCCACCGCTTCCACACTGTACTTCTTGATGTCATGCTGCAGCACCACAGAGATGTTGTGCTTCTGCACGCCATTGATCACATTGTTAAAGACGCCTTCAGCAGTCTTGGTGCCGCCGGCATCGTTGCTGCTGACATTCCAGTCAAAGTATTGGAAACCCTGGGCCTCCACTTCCACCACCAGTTTGGACATGATGCCCTCGCAATACTTGCGGCTGACGGTATTGGAACTGCCGCCGGGGAAACGCAGCAGGGTGGTCAGCACGCCGGTGCGGTCGTAGATCAGCTTCTGGCAGGCATACAGATCTTCGAAAAATGCTTCCTCGCTCTTGTAAATATCCTTGTATTCATGATTCATGGAGTGCATACCCAGGGAGTGACCGCCGGCAGCGATCTCATCCAGATAGCCCACGCTCATAGAGCCAACGATAAAGAACGTAGCCTTTACATTGTACTTTTCCAGCACTTCCAGCAGTTTCAGCGTATACTTGCAGGGGCCGTCATCAAAAGTCAAATAGATGATCTTGTCGCCGGGATCCACCACATCCGGCTGTACCAAACCCTCCACCGTGACGGTACGGGTCTTGCTGACACTGTTCATCTGGCCGTTGGTTACGGTGTAGGTCAGGGTGTATGTTCCGGGCATATAGATGTTCACAGAGCCCTTGATCTGCACGGCATCCGTCAGATCGCCGTCCACAAAGTCCGAAGCGGAATAGCCGGGCTCCTGGAACTTCGTTCCGGCGGTGATGGTGATCTCCGTTTCACCCTGGAGCACCAGCTGGGGTTCCGAAACATCGCAATAAGTAAGGGTCCGTTTGATGGTGGCCGTATTGCCGGAAGAATCCGACACAGTATAAGTAACCACGCCGTTCTCTTCCACCGAGGTAACCCGAACGGTAATATCGCCGTCGTAGTTATCCATGGCGGTAAAGCCTTCTTCCACATAAGGCTGGCCGGGATAAGTAATGTGGCCTTCCACCGTTTGCAGGGTAATGACCGGCGCCTGGGTGTCCACAATGGTCACCGTCCGCCGCGCTTCGGCGGTCTGATCGCCGGAAACTGCCTTGTAGGTCACCACGTAAGTTCCCAGCTTGGTTTCATCCACCTTGCTGTCAGCGCTTACCGTCAGCTCACACAGCTTCCCATCCAGGAAGGCTTGCGCGCCGGGATCGGTGAATTCTTCGCCAAATTCCAGGGTAACCTCAGCATCCCCCAACAGTTCCACCGTCAGCTTTGGCGGCTGTGTGGCCCCATCGGTAGGAGCCCCATCGGTAGGCTTGTTGTTATCCGCAGGATCGCCGGACAGGATGCCGCAGGCCGCCAGGCCGGCAGCCAGCGCCAGGATCATCAACACAATAAGGAACTTCAAAGTTCCACTCTTTCTCATCAAATTCTTCATAAACATCTCTCCTTACAGATCCAGGCCCAGCTCTTCCGGCCGGAATCGGGGGCAAACACTATCGGAAGTAACGATCACAGCGGCAGCCAGCAGCGATCCAATTTGGCAGGACTCTTCCATGGACTTACCGTAAGTCAATCCAATGGATGCGCCGGCTGCAAAAGCATCGCCTGCGCCGGTGGTATCCCGCACCGCAACTTTCCGGGCCGGACACCAGCCATGGACACCGCTTTGATCAGCATATACCGCGCCATCGCCACCCATGGTGACGATCATCCCCGGTATCCGGGCTCTTCTCACCTTTTCAGCAATGATCAGCTGAAGCTGTTCCGGTTTCATCTCGGAATAATCCTCGGAAAACAGCACGCCGGCCTCCTGCACATTGCAAATCAGACAATCTACGCTCTGCAGGAAATCCCGCCGTTCCAGAGCGATGGTCATGTTGGAAACCACCGCAAAAACTTTTTTGCCATGTTCCTTAGCCAGCTTGAATACCCGCTTGACCACATCCTTATCCAGGTCGATCTCCATGATGACGCTGTCAGCGTCCCGGAAAATTGCATCTCCCTGCTCATCCAGAATATCGCCGATGGGCCGCAGATCCGGCCGTCGGGAAACAGAGGCATACACATCACCGTTATTGTCAAAAACCGCCAGCCAAGTGCCCATACCGTTGGGCACAGCACGGATATAATCCGTGTTGACCTTATGGCGCTGCAGCTTCTGGATCACATCCACGCCTGCGCCGGTATCATCCACCAGGCTCACAAAAGTCGGCCGCAGCTCGCAATTGGCCACATCCTCCGCCACATTTCGGCCTACGCCGCCGTGGATCTGGACAACAGAGCCGGCATTACGGCCGGTTGGCACGAAAGCGCCCTCCGGGAATCCTTTAAGATCCACAAATACCGCTCCGATAACAACGATTCCCATAATGCCCTCCTTCGACCAATAGTGACATCATTATAGCATACTATCTCCGAATTTCAAGGCACAGACGCTGTAAATTTCTCCCAGTCCTTTTTATTTTTTTGAATTGCACCCTTGCAATCTGTCGCTTGGGCATTTATAATGATACCATTCTAGATTATTGGAGGTTTTCCCGATGTCCGGTAATATTCGTCCTGAATCCATGGAGCGGATCACCACTCCTGCCCTGGCACAGCAGTTTATTGATGAGCAGATCGCTGAGATCCGCGCCCAGGTCGGCAGCAAGAAAGTCCTGCTGGCCCTCAGCGGCGGTGTGGACTCCTCTGTGGTTGCCGCCCTGCTGATCAAGGCCATCGGCAAACAGCTGGTCTGCGTCCATGTTAATCACGGCCTCATGCGTAAAGGCGAAAGCGAAGATGTTCTGAAGATCTTCGGCGAGGCTATGGATGCCAACCTCATTTATATCGATGCCACCGACCGTTACCTTTCCCTGCTGGAAGGCGTTGCCGAACCCGAGCGGAAACGGAAGATCATCGGCGAAGAATTCATCAAGATCTTCGGCGAAGAGGCGGACAAGCTGGAAGGCATTGAATTTCTGGCGCAGGGCACCATCTACCCCGACATCATCGAATCCAAGGGTGTCAAGGCCCACCACAACGTGGGCGGTCTCCCCGCCTGGATGACCATGGAGCTGGTGGAGCCTGTGAAGCTTCTTTATAAGGATGAAGTCCGTGTCGTGGGCGAGGCTCTGGGTCTGCCCCATCACATGGTCTATCGTCAGCCCTTCCCCGGCCCCGGCCTTGGTGTCCGTTGCCTGGGCGCCATCACCCGGGATCGCCTGGAAGCGCTGCGGGAAGCTGACGCCATCCTCCGCGAAGAGTTCGACAACAACGGCCTGAACCATGTATGGCAGTACTTCGTGGCCGTTCCCGACTTCAAGAGCGTTGGCGTCCGGGATGGCAAGCGTTATGAAGGCTGGCCCGCCATTATCCGCGCCGTCAACACTGTTGACGCCATGACCGCCACCATCGAAGAGATCCCCTACGCGGTCCTGCACAAGATCACCCACCGCATCACCCACGAAGTCGAAGGCATCAACCGGGTCTGCCTGGACCTGACCCCCAAGCCCATCGGCACCATTGAATGGGAATAATTTTACAAGGCTTTTAAGTGGCTTGGAATCCTTATTCTGAGCCACTTTTTTGCACATTTTGAGATTTTGTGTGACAACACTGTTGACAACAGTTTGGCTGTTGAACGGATGGAATGGGAAAAATATAATCCATTCTATGATACAATGAAATCGTTTGAAAGGAATATCCATATGATCAAACAACTCGATATATCCGAACTTAATGAAAGAATATCACTTAACTTTAGCCGTCTTGCCAACAGCGACTATTATCAGATAGGCAGCGTATTCTCGCCTGCCGATTACGATTGGTACGGAGATAAAGAGGGGCGCGCTTTGCTGGCATTTGTCTGTCATTACAGAATAAGCGGCAATGTTATTCCCTGTATGGAGGAAATGATGCGGGAACTGCCCCAAAGACTCAATTCAGAGGGCTATTTCGGTCCCGTGTTCGACGGCAAAACAATACACGAGCAACAGTTGTCGGGGCATTCATGGTTGCTTCGCGGTCTTTGTGAGCATTATGAAGCTTTTGGGGACAGTTACTCCCTTGAGCTGATACGCACTATAACCCAAAATCTATATTTGCCAATTATAGATCACATTTCGGGATATCCGATACACCGAACAGATAAAAACAACGGTGGAGTCAGCGGGAACAGTATTTCCGACACTGACGGTTGGATCCTTTCAAGCGACACGGGCTGTGCCTTTATGAGTGTTGACGGTCTTGCTCACGTCTTCCGTGTTACAAGGGACGAAAGGGTAAAGGCGCTTCTTGACGAGATGATATCGGTCTATTTGGCAATCGACAAAGTAGCTCTCAGGGCTCAAACGCATTGCACTCTTACTGCAGCGCGCGGTATGATGATGGCCTACGGCGAAACGAAGGACACAAAGTATCTTGAGGGAGCTGCGAGTATTCTTGATCTCTATGTAAACGGCGGAGGCATGACCGAAACCTATCAGAATCTCAACTGGTGGAATAGGCCTGACACGTGGACAGAACCCTGCGCCATTGTGGATTCTCTTATGCTTGCTCTTGAGCTTTATAAGACTACAAGGAAGCCTTGCTATCGCACTGTTGCGGCAAGGATATATCACAACGGATTTTCCACGGCGCAACGCTCGAACGGAGGGGCGGGAACGGATAAACCGGTCGTCAAAGGATTGCTTGATACTCTTTGCGTAGCGGGGCTTTATGAGGCACACTTCTGCTGCACGATGCGTTTCGCCGAGGGCTTGCGATATATAAAAGATAACGCGAAGCTACTCTATGCTGCACTTGATGGAACCGTTAGCAAAAAGAATGGCGTTTACACCGACGGAGATATAATTTACGCGGAGGTCAGCCCCAAGCTTGAAGCTTATGCTGAACATTTCGTCGAGGTCGACGGACACAGACTTTGCCCTATAGTTAAATATTATAAAGTTCCCGAGGATATTGCAAAGTCTGGAAAGCAGAGGATCATTTTTTGACCCTCGTTTGCCTCGTCAAACAACAACAAGTGCCATCTTGTTTTTATTCAGCCTTACGATATAATAAAATTATCAGAAACAGTGTGATTCCCAGATAGTATCGTTGATACCATTTTGATACCGTTTTTCGCAAACTCCATAGACAAAGCGGAAAAAGGCGGTCAAATCCCCCCGAAAACCCATTTGAAAAGACCTAAATTCACTCAATATAATGCGAAATTAAGCGAGTGGGAGTAAGTACTTCCAGCTTGATGTATAAAAAACAGTTAAAAACGCCGTAGAACAGGTATTTCCCCTGTTCTACGGCGTTTTTTATCCTTCAATTTCACAAGTTGCGTCCTATCAGTCAGGCCAAGTTATTCAAGCGCTCTGATATATTGCCTGACAATCATTACGATTTCTCCTCACCAAACGACGAATGCGCAATTGCCGGGCTCAATCGTTATAGTCGCAACGCCGTTATTTGTTTTCAAAACAGATCTCTTTCCGTCTTTATAGAGCATGACTTCTGCTGCGCAACCATGAAGTGTTACTGTGTTGGTGCGCTTGCGGACAGGATCGGTGTAATTGACAAGCATATACGCCTTCCTCATACCACAGGCAAAACAGCCAACCAGGGTGTCATATTCTCCCTGCACGCCGATCTCATAAGGCTTGCAAAACAACTCTTTTGCCTGCACCATAGCCGCGATATTGTAACTGTAAAGCTTCCCAGGCACCACATATGCGCCAATGCTTTCGTATTGCATCAGCACCGGCTCAAAGAAAGCAGCCCGGTCGCTGGCGGTCTTCACGATATCGTAGATCCGATCGCTCCCATCGGGCGCCAAAATCCCAAGGAACTCATTTCGATAGGAGCGGTAAGCAAAATATTCAAAAAGTCTTACTCCAAGGGCCATGCCCACATACATCTGGAAGGTAACTTCCTCAGGCATCGTAATATCCCGGCAACGCTCATCAGCCATACCCTTGGCTGCGAAAGTCTGCAAGCAAATACCAAAAACCGCCTGATCTTCCGGCTTCGCTTGGGCATTATAGGCTTTTGTCACCTTAGCAGCCGTCATCAGATCAAACAGATAATCCTTTTCAATATAATCCTCACCAAGGAACGGATAGTGATCAAGACACAAGCTCCGTCCGCAGCCCTTAAGGCGCTTCAGGATCGTATTGGCATATTCCGTCAGAAAATCCTCATAATTATAGATCTTCCCGTCTCTGGGCAGGTAATGATCCCAGCTTTGGCTCGGGACATGATTCATATGAAAAAATGCATCGGGATAATATTTGTTTTTCCAATCCACCAGCGTGCAGAGCTGATCAAAAGACGCAAATTTGTGGCTGTCGGGCCCCATTTGTTCCACATTCACCCGCTCCGGCAGGCGGTACATATAGGCCTCATCAGCCATGTAAAAGCCGGTAACCGCCGGGAATTCCGAAAATTCATCTGTGATGCAGCGGGGTTTCATCTCATAAGGGCTGCCGTAATTGGAGCCTGCCGTAACACCTTCGCTGATAAAGTAATCCGGGTCATTGAACATATTCCGAATCCAGACCTGCATACCGGCATCAGAAATATTCTTGATCGCATTTTTATAGTCCTGGCTGACCGTTCCGCGATCCACCAGCTTCACATCGTCTTCCGTTATCAGGCAGACGGTAAAGCCCATGTCCTTATAATGCAGGAGCGCATCTTTATCTGTGGGATCGGGGGGCAAGTCTGCCAATTTGATAAATTGATAATCCATAGTTTATAACCTCGTAATCATGCAAAAACGCTTCTTTGATTTGCAGCGTACAAGTTTGCCGTTATCTTTGGTCAACAGCAAACCTCTGCTCTGCAAATATGATAACAGGGCGGGGGCAAACCCCCGCCCCATATCGTGAATTTTTAGTTCTTCGTCATCGTCCAGTTGCTGCCGTCCCAAGTGAAGGTATAGGTAGCATCCAGTGTGTAGGTATTCCCGTCGGTAAAGCCAAAGACAGAACCTTCGGGCAGAATGTAGTACTGATCTGCTTCAAAGGCATTGTTAAAGTGGAAGAGCAGTCCAATGGTGCCACCCTGGTTAACCATCTCGATATAGCCCACCTGCTGATACTTATTGCCGGACTGGTCAATCTGACAGCCGTTATCCGTTGCCAGGAAGTTGGCAAGGGGTGTAGTGGCAGGCAGATTGGTGGCAACACCAATCAGATTGTTTGCACCGGCATAGTACTGCAGGATCAAGTCAGTAATCTCCGGCTCCTCGGGCTCGGGAGTGGGAACGGTGTTGCTGACGGTCCAGCTGCTACCGTCCCAAATGAACACATAAGTATCATTCAGGGTGTAGGTCTTGCCATCTGTAAAACCAAAGACAGAACCTGCGGGCAGAATGTAGTACTGACCGGCTTCAAAGGCATTGCCGAAATTGAAGGTCAGAACGATCGTGCCCTCCACATTCATCATGCCGAACCAACCTACTTGCTGATAGGGGTTGGCAGACTGGTTGATGACACAGCCGTTGTCCGTTGCCAGGAAGTTAACAATGGGTGTGGTAGCAGGCAGATCCGTGCTGACGGCGATCATCGTGCTAGTGCCCTGCTGATACTGAAGGTTCAAGTCTGTCTTCTCAGGCTCCTCCGGTTCACCGGGTTCAGGAGTAGGAACTGCATCACTGACCGTCCAGTTTGCGCCATCCCAACTGAACACATAGTTGACATCCAGCGTATAGCTGCTGCCATCGGTAAAGCCGAAGACAGAACCTGCGGGCAGGACATAATACTGACCAACCTCAAACTCCTCGTTGAAATGGAAGATCAAGCCGATGGTGCCACCCTGGTTGACCATCTCGATATAGCCCACCTGCTGATAGGGGTTGCCGGACTGGTCAATGCTGCAGCCGTTATCGCCTGCCAGGAAGTTTTGAAGCGGCGTGTTGGCCGGCAGATTGGTGGCAACACCAATCATATTGTTCGTACCGGCGTAGTACTGCAAGATCAATTCCTTAATCTCAGGCTCCGTAACCTCAGGCTTGGTTTCTTCGGGCTCCGTACCCTCAGGGTTGGTTTCTTCGGGTTCCGTACCATCGGGTTCCGTACCATCGGGTTCCGTACCATCGGGTTCCGTACCATCGGGTTCCGTGCCATCGGGTTCCGTGCCATCGGGTTCCGTACCATCGGGAGCAGGTACGGTATCGCTGACGGACCAGTTTGTGCCGTCCCATACGAACACATAAGTGGCATCCAGCGGATAGGTCTTGCCGTCGGTGAAACCAAAGACCGCTCCTGCGGGCAGGACATAGTACTGACCGGCCGCAAACGCACTGTTAAAGTGGAAAGTCAGAACGATGGTGCCATCTGCATTATCCATCTGGATCCAGCCCACCTGCTGATAGAGGTTTGCGGACTGGTCAATGTTGCAGCCATTCTGGCCAGCTGTGAAGTTAACGCAGGGAGTTGTAACAGGCAGATTGGTGTTGACCTGGATCAAACTATTCGTGCCGTAGCGATACTGGAAATTCAGCTCTGTGATCTCAGGCTCAGTAGCTTCAGGTTCTGTACCCTCAGGTTCGGTTGCCTCGGGCTTGGTATCTTCGGGCTCCGTAACCTCGGGAGCAGGAACGGTGTCGCTGACCGTCCACTTTGTGCCATCCCAGGTGAAGACATAGTTGGCATCC
>JAZNNP010000043.1:0-11063 GCA_045580365.1 Faecousia sp. | reverse complement strand
CCTTCTTCTCCTGCTCGTTCCGGGCCTCGTTCAGGTACATAAAGACCGTGATAAAGGGTGCCTGACCGTTGGTGGTCATGAGCGTTACCACCTGATACTGGATGGTCTGAACGCCGCGGCGGACCTCTTCTCTCAAGCGGTCCTCCACCACTTTGGAAATGGCCTCTTCGGTGGCCTGGACGCCGTAGGTCTTCACCTCTTCCTCCACAGTCCTGCGGATCTTCTCCCGGCTGATCTGGACGAAGGGTGCCAGATGGGTCAGGGAGATGGACTGTCCGCCGTACTGGTTGGAAGCAACCTGGGCAATGATCTGGGTGGCAATGTTGCAGGCGGTGGAGAAGGAATGGGGTTTTTCGATATAGGTACCGGAAATGACCGTACCGTTCTGCAGCATATCTTCCAGGTTCACCAGATCGCAGTTGTGCATATGCTGGGCATAATAGTCAGAGTCATGGAAATGGATGATGCCGGCCTCGTGAGCCTCCACAATCTCCTTGGGCAGCAGGATGCGGTTGGTGATGTCCTTGCTGACCTCGCCGGCCATGTAGTCACGCTGCACCGCGTTGATGGTGGGATTCTTGTTGGCATTCTCCTGCTTGACTTCCTCGTTATTGCACTCGATGAGGCTCAGGATCCGGTCGTCCGTAGTGTTGGACTGGCGCAGCAGGCTGCGGACATAGCGGTAAGTGATGTACACCTTGGCCACTTCAAATGCGCCGTGGGCCATGATGGCCTTTTCCACCAGGTCCTGGATCTCTTCCACAGACGGGCTGCGGCCCATTTCCTCGCAGGAGATCTGCACGCTTTCAGAAATGCGGCGGATCTGCAGCGGGGTCATACGCACATTTTCTTCCACTGCTTCATTGGCCTTGGTAACGGCCATCACGATCTTATCAATATCAAAAACAACTTCCGAGCCGTTTCTCTTAATGATCTTCATACGCTTTCCTCCCCTTTTTACGCAATTCGTACTTTATCGCGGAACAGTTTCCATTATACTACATATTGTGTTTTTTACAAGAGGAAAAACGCAAAATATTGAAAAAATCTTTCCGTCTACCACAAGATATTGTGTTTTCTCCCAATTCAGCCAAACCTGCCCCATCCCAGAAAAGTTCACAATTTTCGCGTTTTTCGAAAGAATCCATTGAAATCCGCGGCAAGATATAGTATAATCCCCCGCAAAGGGTAATTTCGGCACCGCCCGGTTTTGCCCCATATTTTCCATTTTTAAGGAGTAACCATGACAAAGACGCATTTTGGCACCCTCGCCAACGGCGAGCAAGCCTCTTTATATACCATCCGCTGCGGCGGTCTCACCGCCACCGTCACCGATTTCGGCGCCACTTTGGTCAGCCTGCTGGTACCCGACAGCCGGGGCATCTGCGCCGATGTGGTGCTGGGCTTCGATGACCCCGCATCCTACGCCGTCTCCTCCACCGGTATGGGCGCCACCGTTGGCCGCAGCGCCAACCGCATCAAAGGCGCCTCCTTCTGCCTGAACGGCCGGGAATGCCGCATGGATGCCAACGAAAACGGCAATAACCTCCACAGCGGCTTTAACCATTACCACAAGCGGCTCTGGCAGGTGGCCCAGCATACCGAGAGCAGCATCCTCTTCACCCTCCACAGCCCCAACGGCGACCAGGGATTCCCCGGCAACGCCGATGTGCGGGTGGAATACCGGCTGGATCAAACCGGTGCCCTCCATGTCACCTATGACGCCGTCAGCGACGAAGACACCGTGTTCAACCTGACCAACCATTCCTATTTCAATCTGGCCGGTCACGACCATCCCGAACGGGCCATGAGCCAGCTGCTGACCATCCCCGGCCGTTTCTTCAATCCCGCCGATGCCGAGAGCATCCCCACCGGGGAACTTCGCCCCGTAGCCGGCAGCCCCATGGATTTCCGTGTCCCCAAGCCCATCGGCCGGGACATTGATGCCGACTATGACGCCTTGAACCTCCAGGGCGGCTATGACCACAACTGGGAAGTGTTCTGTAACCCCTGCGCCATCCTCACCGATCCCACTTCCGGCCGCACCATGGCGGTCTATACCGATTGCCCCGGCGTCCAGTTCTATGCCGGCAATTACCTGGCCAACGAGGCCGGCAAAGGCGGCGTCACCTATCCCAAGCGCAGCGGCATCTGCCTGGAGACCCAGTATTATCCCGATTCCATCCATCACCCCGAATGGCCCCAGCCCATCACCCGGGCCGGCAAGAAATACCACTCGGAGACCGTTTTCAAATTCAACTGATCCTGTTGCAGGGTACGCCATGCCGCGTACCCTGCTTTTTTGCCGTTTTCC
Source organism: Faecousia sp. (assembly GCA_045580365.1). GTDB lineage: Bacteria > Bacillota > Clostridia > Oscillospirales > Oscillospiraceae > Faecousia. The sequence continues at coordinate 8,749 of JAZNNP010000043.1, read as the reverse complement.
GCACCTTCGGACGGTCACAGCATAAACTGTCTTTGAAAGCAATATGCTTTCAACTGTGATAGGAGGTATCACCATGTCCCAAGAATGTCAGGACACCATGTCCATCCACGTCCGCAAGATCACGGACTCCTGCCGTGACAAAGACTGCATCGAGGACCTGCGGGTATACCTGACCCGCTGCTCCCAGGGGCTGCTGGACACCGCCGCCAATGTCCGGGTCCGCCAGGCCGAGTTGGTATACACCTACATTGATGTGGAGCCGGTGGCGTTCGACCGGAATCACTACTGTGTGGATGTCACCTTCTTCTACCGGATCCTGGCCGATGCCACCGTGGGCGCGGGCCGTCCCGTAGCCCTCAATGGCTGCGCCACCTTCACCAAGCGGGCCGTCCTCTGCGGCGAGGACAGCCGTGCCCACATCTTCCGCAGCGACACCCGCATCGACGGCCCCGACGGCATCACCCGTCACTATGCCAACCGTCCCACCGCTGTGGTGGAAGTGCTGGATCCCATGGTCCTCAATTCCAAAGTCCGGGATGTCTGCGACAAACACTGCGACGAAACCGCTCTGCAGATCCCCGACGCCATCGCCGCCCTCTTCGATGACGGTCTGGTCCTCAACCCCGAGCGCCGCCGGCTCTATGTCAGCCTGGGTCAGTTCTCCATCATCCGCCTGGAGCGGGATGCCCAGTTGGTGGTCCCCGTGGTGGACTACGCCATCCCCACCAGGGAATGCTGCGAAGTCCCCGGCTGCGCCGAAGATCCCTGCGAGATGTTCTCCCGAATTCCCTTCCCCACCAAGCAATTCACTTCCACCGGCTGCGACCACGACGACAACTGCGGCTGCAACGAATAACAAAAGCCGCCGGATCACTCCGGCGGCTTTCACCCGCTATTGCCCATTGTGTTCTTCCTCCACGACCGCCGTGGGTTCCGGTTCCGGCGCAGCGGTCCCGTCCATCAGCTTCACGATGCCCAACCCCATCAGCAGCGCCGCCGCCCATACCAGGCACATCCATTTCATATCCCATCCCCCCTTACGGTGCTGATGGGCATTATAAAAAAAGATCCATGGCCGTTTCAAGGGAAACGTCATGGATCCTGTAACAGGTCAAAATAAATTTACCGCTTACTCCAGCACATGCTCCCGGCCCATCTCCAATATGGTCCGTACATGGTCATCCGCCAGGGAATACAGCACATTCTTGCCCTCCCGGCGGTACTTGATCAGATGCATCTGCTTCAAGATCCGCAGCTGATGAGAAACTGCGCTGGGAGACAATTCCACTGCCTCCGCAATATCGTTGACACACAGTTCCCGTTCCAGCAGGTGGGACATAATGCGCACCCGGGTGGGATCGCCAAAGGCTTTGAAAAGCTCCGCAATGGCTTCCAGCGTTTCATTTTCCGGAATATAGCCCATTGATCCCCCTCCTTCTCCGTTTTTCTTATTCTAACCGAAAAAAGCCAAACTTGCAACCCAAAAATTCATGAATGATCCCCCGGGGAATGGGATATCCTAATCCTCGGAGGGATGCGTCTTGAAAAAATGGTTTCTCTTGCTGCTGGCGAGCCTGCTGCTCCTGGGCTGCAGCAGCATCGACCGGGAAGAACCCGGCCGTCCCCGGGTCGTCACCCGGATCCAGGCCAGTTATGACAGCAGTACCATGTCTTTGCACCGGGACTATACCGATGCAGAAAAAATGCAGGCTGTGCTGACCTACCTGCGCTGTCTGGGCCCTTACGGCTCTGCCGTTCCCGATACCCAAACCGCTGCCGATCCCCGGGTCCATATCCGCCTGTATTATTCCGACAATACCGTCAAGGACTATGTCCAGCTTTCCGACCAGTACCTGCAGATCGACGGCGGTGCCTGGCAGCAGGTCCCCGTTGACCGTGCCCGGGAATTTCCCTTACTGCTGGGCCTTATGGAAAGCGACGGAAAATAAGAACAGAAAAAAGCCGTTGTCTTTCGACAACGGCTTATGGAGCGGGTGACGAGGCTCGAACTCGCTACCTCCACCTTGGCAAGGTGGCGCTCTACCGGATGAGCTACACCCGCGGAACAGAATGAATTATAGCATATCTTCCAAAAAAGTCAATACCTATTTTTCATTTTCTCAAAATTTTCTTTTCGCCCCTATGATCCGCAAAAACCGGCACCTTTTGTGCCGGTTTTTGTATGTATTGCGTGATCATTCATCGCCCTGGGGCTCTGTGGGCAGGTCCGAGATCTCCGGCGCTGCTCCGCATTCCGGATAAGCCGAGTAGTCCCACACATAGCCGTTCATGTCCTGGTCCGCCAGGAACTGGGGGCCTTCCGCCGGTCCTTCCAGCAGATCCACATGATAATACGCCCCATCCACGCACACGATATTCCAGTACCAGGGCACGCCGGCCTTGGTGCCGGTCACCGTCATGCATTCCAGCTCTGCCTTGTTGCACAGCGCCGCATACACCAGCGCCACTGTCCGGGAATCGCCCACCCGGTAAGCCAGTAAGCTGTAAGCCGGGGTGATGGAAGTTTCCAATTCCAAGTCGTCCTCCGGATCCCGCACCACACTGTAAAGCGCCGTAAAACGCTCCTGCTGGGTGCCCTCCGCCGCCAGAGTCACGGCGTTGTCAAACAGCGATTGCACATGGCTCTGCATGGCCTTCAGCACGTCCCGGCCGTTCTGATAGTAGAATTTCACTTCCACCACCCGGCTGCGACCCTCCTCGGGGTACACTGAAACCGCCACATCCGGCACTTCCATCACCTTATCCGGATTCAATGCGGAATAGGTCGAAACGCCCAGATCAAAGTCCACATCTTCATATTTTTCCACATACAGCACAATGCTGGATTCGCAGCGATCCATGGCGCCGTTGATGGCTTTCCACATTTGCTCCGCATCTTTCATCTGCCGGATCTTCAGGATCTGGGCGCGGCTGTGGCGGTACTGGACCGTCACAGCGATGGCCGGCTGACCGCCGCTGGTGCCCAATTCAAACTGGATGTTCTCCACCGCATACGCGCCAATGGGATCCTGCACCATCACTTCCCGCACCGCATCATGGGCATCATTCATCACCTTGCTCTGGTCGTACCGGGTCACGGAGATCAAACCACTCTCCTTGCCCTCCCGGACCATGTCCACCAACGCGTCATGCAGTTCGCCGTACCAGCTGACGGAAACCACTTGCTCCTCCGTCTGTCCGCCGGACACCTCATTGCCGGAACTATTGTGATAGCTGCCATCCAGCATTTCCCCGCAGCCGGCCAGGAACAGCCCCACTGCCAGGAACAGCATGATCATCCGCTTCATACTACATCCCTCTCACAACGATTCTTTGGAATACTTGCTGAAGCCGTCACCCAAAACCTGGTGGGCTTCCTGCACGATGATAAATGCGTTGGGATCGATCCGGGTCACCAGTTCCTTCAGCTCCGCCACCTGCTGCTTTTTCACAGCAGCCAGCACCACTTTGGTCTGCCGGTGGCTGTAACTTCCCTCGCCGTGGAGGAATGTTGCGCCCCGATCCAACTGTTCACCGATACGCTGGGCGATCAATTCATACTCATCGGAAATGATCAGCGCCACCTTGGAGTAGTCGAACCGATAGATCACCGCATCCAGCACCTGCCCGGTGACAAATACCGTAATACCGGTGTACAGTGCCTTGGTCAGATCGCCGTATACGATACCGGTCAAGGCCACCACTATAAAGTCAAACACCATGGAGATCTGTCCAATGGGCACATTCCGCCAGTGGAGTTTCAGAAGCCGCACCAGAATGTCCGATCCGCCGGTGGACGCGCCGCACACAAACACCATACCCAGTCCCAGACCGCACAGCACGCCGCCATACAGCACCGATACCAGAGGCTCCACTGTGGGAAATTCCACTGCGCCCAGCAGGTCGATCAGTACGGAACTGATAACCATACCCACCAGCGATCCCACGAAGAACTTCCGGCCGATCTTCAGACCGCTCAAAATGAACAGCGGCAGATTGATCACGATGCTCACAATACCCACCGTGCCCAGCCCGGTCAGCTCCACCAGGATCTGTGCCAAACCGGAAATGCCGCCGGCATTGAGGGCATTGGGCATCAAAAACGCCGCAAATCCGAATGCAAACAATGCGCTGCCGACGATCGTCGCCAGGATCCAGTTGTACCGTTTCCAAAAAGCTCCCATATTGCCCCTCCTGTTCATCTGCGCAGTTAATTGTTGTTTATGCAGTCACCCCTACGCGGGCTTGTTCTCCTAAACAACAATTTCCGGTTCGTTATTATACTTCAAATCTCTGCTGCTTTTCCAAAGAATCCTCTTCCTTCAGCAGTGCGCCGGCTGCCGGGATGGTCTTGCTGCGGTAGCGGCTCAAATTGGTGATGCCGCTGTCTGCCACCCGGAGGGCATGACTCAGCACCGCCTTCTTCTTCAGACTGATGACGCTGACACCCTGGGTGTTGCGGGTAGTCTTGGGCAGCAGCTGGGCCGTGGAGAACACCACGCAGCGGCCGTCGGTGGAATACACCGCCACCTGTTCATCTGCCTGCAGGGCCATACAGGTCTTCAGCGGACTCTTGTCGCAGTAGGCACCGGTGAGCTTTTTGCGGTTGGTCTTGGTCTCATAGGCGCTCAGAGGCACCCGGGCCGCCTTGCCGTTTTCATAGAAGAACAGCATAAAGCCCTTGTAATCCCATGCCAACACCACCTGCACCACGGTCTCGCCATTTTCCATGCCCAGTTTCTGGGGCAGGAAATCGCCCCACTGGGAAGCCTTGCCGTCGGCAAAGTCCGAGAGTCTGCTCTTGTAGCACTGCATTTTGTCCGTAAATACCAGGATCTCGCTGCGGTTCGTGGCCTCGCAGGAGAAGGCCAGGCTGTCGCCTTCCTTGAACTTCTGCTCGCCGCTCATCCGCAGGGATTGGGCGGTGATCTTCTTCAGATAGCCTTCCTTGGAAACGAACAGTGTCACGGGATAATCCGGCACCTGCTCCTCTTCCTCTTCGGCTTCCTGCTCCTCGGCAGTATACACGATCTCCGTCCTCCGGGGCTGACCGAACTTGTCCGCCACCGCCTGCAGTTCCTTGATGATCACATTCTGCAGCCGCTTGTGGCTGTTCAGCGTCGCCCGCAGATCCGCGATCTCCTTCTCCAGGTCATCGATGACCTTGGTCTGCTTCAGAATGTACTCCTTGTTGATGTTCCGCAGCTTGATCTCCGCCACATAATTGGCCTGGATCTCATCGATGCCAAAGCCGATCATCAGGTTGGGGATGACTTCGCTTTCCAGTTCCGTCTCCCGGATGATCCGGATGGCCTTGTCAATATCCAGCAGAATCCGCTCCAGACCCTTCAGCAGGTGCAGGCGATCCTCCTTCTTCTGGATCTGGTAGAAGATCCGGCGCTTCACGCAGTCCGTGCGCCAGGCGGTCCATTCTTCCAGGATCTCGCCCACACCCATCACCCGGGGCATACCGGCGGTCAGGATGTAGAAGATGCAGGCAAACCTGTCCTGCAGCGGCGTCATTCTAAACAGTCTCTGCATCAGCTTCTCCGGCTCCACGCCCCGCTTCAAATCGATGGTCAGCTTCAGGCCGCCCAGATCTGTCTCGTCACGCATATCTTGGATCTCTTTGATCTTGCCCGCCTTGATCAGCTCCGCCACCTTGTCCATAATGGCTTCGCTGGTGGTGGAATAGGGGATCTGGGTGATCTCGATCAGATTGCCTTCCTTGACATAGTGCCACTTGGCCCGCAGTTTGAAACTGCCCCGGCCGGTGGAATAGATCTCCCGGGTGGTAGCCTCATCAAACAGCAGTTCCGCGCCGGTGGAGAAATCCGGGCCCGGCAAAGTCTGCAGAATATCGTGATCCGGATTCTTCATCAGCGCAATGGCCGTCTCACAGACCTCCCGCAGATTGAAGGAGCAAATATTCGATGCCATGCCCACGGCAATTCCCTGATTGGCGCTGACCAGCACATTGGGGAAGCTGGTGGGCAGCAGGCTGGGTTCTTTCATGGTGGCGTCGTAGTTGTCCACCATGTCCACCGTGTCCGAGTCGATGTCCCGGAAGATCTCACTGCAGATGGAATCCAGCTTCGCCTCGGTGTAACGGGCCGCGGCGTAGGCCATATCCCGGGAGTAGACCTTGCCAAAGTTACCCTTGGAGTCCACAAAGGGATGCAGCAGCGTCTCGTTGCCCCGGGCCAGACGGACCATGGTCTCATAGATGGCCGCGTCACCGTGGGGATTTAAGCGCATGGTCTGACCCACGATGTTGGCGGATTTTGTCCGTCCGCCGGTGAGCAGGCCCATTTTATACATGGTGTACAGCAGCTTCCGGTGGGAGGGCTTGAAACCGTCGATCTCCGGGATGGCCCGGGAAACGATGACGGACATGGCATAGGGCATGTAGTTCAGCTCCAGGGTCTCGGAGATAGCCTGTTCCGTGGTGCTGCCCACCAGTCCTACCACACCGCTGGTGTCCACTTTTTTCTTATTCTGTTCCGGTTCTTTTTTCTTTCGTGCCATAATTGGCTCCTTTGCTCATTATGCCCTCCCCTTTGGGGATGTGGCCCGCGAAGCGGGTCGGAAGAGGAACGGCGATATGTTGGGATATTTAAGGAAATCTGTTACGAAATATCCGCCAAATCCAGATATTTCGCGCCGTTCTCCGCGATAAAATTCTTCCGCGCATTCAGCGCATCGCCCAGCAGAACGTCGAAATAGTAAGCCGTTCGCTCCGCGTCCTCCGGCATCACCTTGATCAGCCGCCGGGTCTCGGGGTTCATGGTGGTCATCCACATCATTTCCGGATCGTTCTCGCCAAGACCCTTGGACCGCTGGATCTTCACCTTTTGGCCATCCAGTTCCTTCAGGATCTTCACCTTCTCCTGCTCGGAGTAGGCAAACCAGGTCTTGTCCTTGCAGGTGATCTCAAACAGGGGCGACTCCGCAATATACACATAGCCATCCCGGATCAGTGTGGGACACAGCCGGTAGATCATGGTCAGGATCAAAGTACGGATCTGGAAACCGTCGTAGTCCGCATCGGTGCAGATCACCACTTTGTTCCACCGCAGATTGCTGATGTCAAAGCTGCTCAAATCCTTGGCCTTCTTGCCCTGGATCTCCACGCCGCAGCCCAAAACCTTCATCAGATCGGTGATGATGGGGCTGGCGAAGATCTTGGTGTAATCCGCCTTCAGGCAGTTCAGGATCTTGCCGCGGACAGGCATAATGCCCTGGAATTCCGCATCCCGGCTCAGCTTGACGCTGCCCAACGCGGAATCACCCTCCACGATGTACAGCTCCCGCACATTGGTGTCCTTGCTGCGGCAATCCACGAATTTCTGCACCCGGTTGGCGATGTCCACCTTGGCAGACAGATTCTTCTTGACATTGGACTTGGTCTTTTCCGCCGATTCTCTGGCCCGCTTGTTGATGAGGACCTGCTCCGCTGCCCGATCCGCCTCCTGCTTGTTCTCAATGAACCAAACCTGGAGCTGCTCTCTGAAGAAGGCGGTCATAGCCTCCTGGGTAAACTTGGAGTTGACGGACTTCTTGGTCTGGTTTTCAAAGCAGCCGATGGTGGAGAAGCAGTTGGTCACCAGCACCAGGCTGTCCTGGATGTCCTGGAAAATGATCTTGCTCTTGGACTCGATCTCCGACTTGGTGTACTTTCCGCTGTCCCGCAGATACTTGTCAAAAGCCGCGGTAAAGCCAAAACGCACCGCCCGGTCCGGGCTGCCGCCATACTCCAGCCAGCTGGAGTTATGGTAATATTCGATGTGGCTGACCTTCTTGCTGAAGCAGAAAGATGCGGTGATCTTCAGCTTCATTTCCGGCCGGTTGTCCGCGTCCCGGCCCCGGCGTTCCGTCTCCCAGTATACCGGCATGGTGAAGGCATCGTCCCCCACCAGCTCTTCCACATACTGCCGGATGCCGCCGTCATAGCGGTATTCCTCTTCCTCGAATTTCTTACCCACCTGGTTGCGGAAGCGGAAGGTGATGCCCTTGTTCACCACAGCCTGCCGCTTCAAAACATCCCGGTAGTATTCCGCCGGAATGTTGATGTCCGTAAACACCTTCCGGTCCGGCCGCCAGAAGAACCGGGAGCCGGTCTTGCGTCCCCGATCCGTGGGTTCTTTTTTCAATCCGCCCACATTTCTGCCCCGTTCAAAGTGCAGATCGTAGCGGAAGCCGTCCCGGCGGATGGTGGCATCAAAGAATTCCGATGCATACTGGGTAGCGCAGGAACCCAGGCCGTTCAGGCCCAGGGAATATTCGTAGTTTTCGCCGTTTTCGCCATATTTGCCGCCGGCGTACAGCTCGCAGAACACCAGTTCCCAGTTGAACCGCTTTTCCCGTTCATTCCAGTCCACGGGGCAGCCGCGGCCGAAGTCTTCCACTTCCACGCTCAGATCTTCATACCGGGTGACGATGATCAGATCGCCGTGACCCTCCCGGGCCTCGTCAATGGCGTTGCTGAGGATCTCAAACACCGCATGCTTGCAGCCTTCCAGATCATCGGAGCCAAAAATAACCGCCGGGCGCTTTCGTACCCGCTCCTCGCCTTTGAGCATGGAAATACTGGAATTTCCGTATTGTTCCTGTTTTTTCGTTGCCATAATCATTACCTGCCATAGTTATCCTTTTTCTCCACTGTATTATAGCCATTTTTCAACATAAAGTCAACACCGACCCAAATAACCCCCACATTTTGTGGTTCCCCCCAAAAACCTTCCCCCCC
>JAZNNP010000042.1:0-25240 GCA_045580365.1 Faecousia sp. | reverse complement strand
TGATAACGCCCTGGTAACCGTGACCCTTGCTGGTGCCGGTAACGTCGATCATGTCGCCGGCTGCGAAGGTGTCAGCCTTGACAGCGTCGCCGACGTTCATTTCAGCAGCGTTCTCCAGACGGAACTCCTTCAGGTACTTCTTAGCCTCGACGCCGGCCTTCTTCAGGTGGCCAGCCTCAGGCTTGGTCAGCTTGGACTCCTTGATGTCTTCGAAGCCCAGCTGGACGGCGGTGTAGCCGTCGGTCTCAACGGTCTTCTTCTGAGTCACGACGCAGGGGCCTGCTTCCACGACGGTAACAGGGATGACCTTGCCGGTCTCATCGAAGATCTGGGTCATGCCCACTTTCTTGCCGATGATTGCTTTCTGCATTTTGGTTTTCTCCTTTTATAATAGGTTATTGGTTGACTTAAGAAGCATTGGGACTTCTTTGTCAACATGACCCGTCCGCCCGATGCCAGACAGTGCGGGCTGCCATAATCGTGACGATTACAGCTTTATCTCAATCTCAACGCCAGCAGGCAGGTCCAGGCTCATCAGGGCCTCGACGGTCTTCTGATTGGGGTTGAGGATATCGATCAGACGCTTGTGGGTTCTGCGCTCGAACTGCTCACGGCTGTCCTTGTACTTGTGAACAGCGCGAAGGATCGTCACAACTTCCTTCTTGGTGGGCAGAGGGATGGGGCCGGAGACGGCAGCGCCGTTGCGCTTGGCGGTCTCCACGATCTTGGCCGCGCTGGAGTCGATCAGCTGATGATCATAAGCCTTCAGCCGGATGCGGATCATTTCCTGGTTTGCCATTTGGGTTTTCCTCCTTGAATGTAACGTACTCAGTTTTCGTTGTGTCTGGGTACGGTGAACTGTTTGCTCACGCCGCCGTGCGTATCACTCGGAGCCATGAAAAATGGCCGACGCAAGGCCGACCTTTCCCCTGTCGCCGCGATATACGCAAGCGCAAACAGAAGCAGTTCAGCCGCCCGATGACCGGACATACTCCGCAGAAGTTACCTCGTTTCCGAGCAATCTCCTGCATCATCGCAGTGCGCGCATAATTTTCCCATACACGCGCTCGAACATTGTAACATTTTCATCTTTATTTGTCAAGCACTATTTTTGTATTTTTTTACAAAGTTTCTATTGTTTTTTCGTGAATATCGCTACCCCCCCCACCCTTGCCATCCGCCCCTATTTCTGCTATACTTTTAATATAGATTACAGAAAGGAGCATCCCCGATGAAGATCAATATTTCCATGCCCAAGCTATTGGCAAAAGCCGCCCCCGCCATTCGCATCCTGGCCGTAATCATGGTGGTCGTGGCGATCATTTCTCTCTTTTCCTCTCTGGGAGGATTTATCACCGGTTTGATCTACGCAGCATTCCTTTATGTCATTTCCATTTTGTGTGAGAGCGTCGTGGAGCTCTATGCCAAGGTGGAGGAACTGACCGCCCCCAAGCCGGAAGAATAATATATATTATAATGTATAGCATAAAAGTCACCCTGCAGCAAAACCGCTGCAGGGTGACTTCTGTTTACTTCAATTCCCATTCCTTGATCAGGCTGGCTTTTTCATACAGCCGCAGGTAGCTGTCGTAGCGGGTAGGCTCGATCGTCCCTGCCGCCAGCGCGGCAGTCACCGCGCAACCCGGTTCTTTTCGGTGAGAGCAGTCATGGAATTGGCACTTCCCGATGTATGCTCCAAAATCCGGGAAGGCGTACTGCAGATTCTCTTTCAGGATCACATCCATCTGATCCGTATCGAAGGAGGAAAAACCCGGTGTATCCGCCACATAGGTGTCCTCTTCCAGCCGATACAGCTCCACATGGCGGGTGGTGTGCCGTCCCCGGCCCAGTTTCTCGGAAACTTCACCCACCGGCAATTTCAGTTCCGGGCACAGGCGGTTGAGGATACTGCTCTTCCCCACGCCGGAGTTGCCGGTAAAGGCCACCAGCTTTCCCCGGATCAGGGATCTCAGTTCCTCCACGCCCTCGCCGGTCTCGGCGCTGGCGCAGATGACCGTGAAGCCTGCATTGCGATAGATCCGGGTCAGATCCACCGCCGGATCCAGATCGCACTTGTTGACGCACAGGATCACCGGCACTTCCTGGTCACCGGCGATAGCCGCCACCCGATCGATGAGAAAGGGTTCGGTCACGGGATTGACATTGGCGGCAAATACCACCAACGCATCCACATTGGCCACCGCCGGACGAACGAAACTGTTTTTCCGGGGCAGGATCTTCTCCACCATCCCCTTCCCCTTTTCCACGGAGATCTCTACCAGATCTCCCGTCAAGGGCGTTTCGCCGTTTTTCCGGAAGATGCCCCGGGCCCGGCAGGTGATCAGTTTTCCATCCGTCTGCACATCATAAAAACCGCTGATGGACCGAAGGATCCGTCCACGCTGATGATTCATCACCATGGGAACCAATCCTCATCGGACTCCGTGGGTTCAGAGGGTGTCTGCGGCTCCGTAGGCACCTGAGGCACGATGGGTACGCCATCGATGAAGTCCACCTGGATGGTCCAGGACTCGCCGGTGCTCATCCGAAGTTCAAAGGTCATAATGCCCTTGCCGGACAGATTGAACTGGGTAGACAGCGTCCCCACAGGAATATCCCGCTCTTCGATCAGCACGCCGTCCCGATAGATGCCCAGCACATATGCTTCCGTGATCTCCTCCGGCAGCGCCACCGTCACCACTTTGGAAACATAGTCGATGGGATCTTCCGTCACCGTGGGGGGTACTGTCGGCGTGGGCGGCACTTCCTGGATGCCGGAAACCACCAGCACCACGAAGGTATTGACGCTGACCACCTGGCCGGCCTTTACGGACTGGGAAACCACCTTGCCCGCAGGCTTGGTGCTTTCGATGTGCTGGATCTCATAATTGGTAAAGCCGTTCATGATCAGCCAGTTTTCAGCGCTGGTCTCATTGTAGAAATCGGAAGTCAGATCCACCATAGTCACGGTCTTCACTTCCGGGCCGGAACTGATCCAAATGGAGATCGGCTCACCGGCCACCAGCGGTTCTCCCTCCACGGGATCGGTGCGGATCACCTTGCCGGCCTCCACGGTGGCGCTGGTCTCATAACGCTTCAGGATCAAGGCGGAATTCACGCCCTGAACATTTACCAGATAGTTCACCGCCGTGGCCTCATCCACGCCCACCAGGTCGCTCATGACCTTTTCCGCATTTTCCGGACCGGCGCTGACGATCACAGACACCTGGGCGCCCTTCTGGATCCGGGTCTTGGCCGCAGGGCTCTGATGGATGATGGTTCCCTCGGGATATTCATCGCTGTAAGTTCTGTGGTTCACGATCACCACATAATCCTGGGAGTTCATGGCATCCGTCAAGGATGTGCCCACCAGATTGGGCAGAGCGATGGTGTTCTGATTGCTCTGAACCGGATTTTGATCTCCCAGAACAGCGATCATAATACCGCCGATGGCCACAAGAGCGATCAGCGCGCAGATGATGACCACAATGGTCGCCACTCTGCCACCCCGATCCGCATCCTCCACGATCTCCTCCCGGCGGCGCTTTTTCTTGGCTGGGGTCTGGGCAGGCTTCTTGGGGGCAGGTTCCCGCCGCGGGGCAACATCGCCGGCCTTCACCGCCGCTTTTTCCGCGATGGTGGGCTTGGCTTCCGGCGCAGGCGTCACGATCCGGGCGGCGTCGTCCATACCGGTGCTGGAGTTGTTGTAGTCAAACAGAATGGTGGGATCCTTCCGGAACTCATCCATGTCATAGAGCATAGCCGTTGCCGTGGTGTACCGCTCCGCGGGATCCTTGGCCATGGCCTTCATCATGATCTGCTCCAGGCCGCCGGGGATGTTGGGATTCAGCGTGGAAGGCATCACTGCATTGCCGTTGATGTGCTGAATGGCCACCGCCACAGGGCTGTCCCCATCGAAGGGCGGTCTGCCGGTCATCATTTCGTACATCACCACGCCCAGAGAATACAGATCGCTCCGGTTGTCCACCCGGCCGCCCTTGGCCTGCTCGGGAGAGATATAATGCACCGAGCCCAGCGCTTCCTTGGTCAAGGTGTTGCTCTTGCTCATAACCTGGGCAATGCCGAAGTCAGCCACCTTTACCGAGCCGTTTTTCAGCACCATCACATTGTGGGGCTTGATGTCCCGGTGAATGATGCCACGGCTGTGGGCGTGATCCAGCGCTTTGGCGATCTGGATGGAGAAATGGAGGGTCTCCTTCCAGTTCAGCACGCCCTTCTTGCCCATATACTGCTTCAGAGAAATGCCGTCGATCAGTTCCATGACGATGTAGTCCGCCTCGTCGGAGGTGGAAACGTCATAGACCGACACGATGTTCGGATGGCTCAGCGCCGCAACGGCCTGGCTCTCCGCATGGAAGCGACGGCGGAATTCCTCGTCCTGGGTCAGTTCGTCCTTCAGGATCTTCACCGCCACCAGCCGGTTCAGCCGATGGCAGCGGGCCTTGTACACCACAGCCATGCCGCCGGTGCCGATGACCTCCAGTATTTCATAACGGCCGTCCAACAGCCGTCCGATATATCTATCCATATCCATAAATGATCTCCTCTATTTGCCCGTCAGATCTGCACCAGGACACAGGTCACGTTGTCCGGCGCGCCGCGGTTTTTGGCGATATCCAGCAGATGCTGGCAGCAATGCTCCATATTCACTCCGTGAACGATCTCAAAGAGCATTTCCTGATCGTCCATCATATTGCTCAATCCATCCGAGCACAGGAGCAGGCAGTCCCCCCGCTCCACATCCAGGTGGAACACATCCATGTCCACCACTGTTTCCGTGCCGATGGCACGGGTGATGTAATTCTTGCCGGGATAGCTCTTGGCCATCTCCGGGGTCAGCTCTCCCCGCTGGACCATCATCTCCACCAGGGAATGGTCCACGGTGATCTGGCTGATGCCGTTCCGGTTCACATGGTAAGCCCGGCTGTCACCCACATTCACCGCCGTGACGCTCTTGCCCTGGATGAGTACCGCCACCAGCGTCGTGCCCATGCCGGCGAATTCCTCCAGCTGCTGGGATTGGTCGTACACCGTAAAATTCGCCAATTTCACAGCGCCCCGGAGCATCTGTTCCGCCTCCGCGTTTTCCATGCCGGGTGCCCAGCATCGGCGCACCTCCTCCACAAAGACATCCACCGCCAAAGAGCTGGCCACATTGCCGGATTTCGCGCCGCCCATGCCATCACAAACCACGCACAGCAAGGTGTTGCGGTCCAGGCGCTCCACAAAATGGGCATCCTGGTTCTGGGTGCGGACGCATCCCGGGTCTGTCAAACTCCAATATTGCATGATGGATCACTCCTTTCGTGAAAAGGTTACGAATTCTGCTTGGTATATTTTCTGCGCAGCTGGCCGCAGGAAGCATCAATATCGCCGCCCAAGGTACGGCGTACAGTAGCCGTCACGCCGCCCTTTTCCAGGATCTGCTGGAACCGGGCTACCGCCGCCTTGGAACTGGGTTTCAAGGGACTTTCCTCCACATGGTTCAGCGGGATCAGATTCACATGAGCCCCCAGTCCTTTCAGCAGCCGCAGCAGCTGCCGGGCGTGGTCTTCCGTGTCATTGACACCGTCGATCATGGCGTACTCAAAATGGATCCGCCGGGAAGTGGCATCGTAATACCGCCGGCAAGCTTCCAGCAGCTCCTCAATGGGATACGCATGATTCACCGGCATGATCCGGCTGCGGATCTCATTGTTGGGGCCGTGAAGGGAGATCGCCAGGCTGATCTGCAGCTTTTTCGCCGCCAGCTCGTCGATTTTCGGCACAAGGCCGCAAGTGGACAAGCTGATGTGCCGCATGGAGATGTTCATGCCCTTGGGATCGTTGACCAGCTCCAAAAAACGCATCACATTGTCGAAATTGTCCAGGGGCTCGCCAATGCCCATCAGCACGATGTGGGAAATGGGCAATCCGGAATCGATCTGGGTGAACAGCACCTCATCCAGCATTTCAAAAGGCTCCAGCCGCCGCACCAGACCACCAATGGTGGAGGCGCAGAAGGCACAGCCCATCCGGCAGCCCACCTGGGTGGAAATGCACACGGTGTTGCCGTAATGATACCGCATCAGCACCGTTTCCACGCAGTTGCCGTCGGACAGTTTCCAAAGATACTTGATGGTGCCGTCTTTGGCAGATTCCTGCTTGCGCACCACTTCCGGGGCGCAAATGGGATACCGCTCTGCCAGGGTGTCCCGCAGGGCCTTGGGCAGATTGGTCATTTCGTCATAGCTGCGAACGCCCTTATGGAGCCAGGTAAACACCTGCCCGGCGCGAAAGGCCGGCTGGCCCAGTTCTTTCAGAACTGCGCCGATCTCCTGCTGGGTCATGGATTTGAGATTCATACATTCCTCCGCAGCTTGGCAATAAAGAAGCCGTCTGTGTCATATTCTCCCGGCACCAAAGTCAGCATGCCGGTGGTGTTCTCCGGGAATACTGCCGGCAGCGGCAGCTTTTCCAGGGAATAATCGGTATTGGTTTTTAGAAAATCCTCCACCACCTGCTCATTTTCCCGCCGCAGCAGGGTGCAGGTGGAATACAGCAGCACGCCGCCGGGGCGTACATACCGGGCCTGGTTTTCCAGGATCTGCAGCTGCAACTGCGGAAGCTGCAGCATGGTGTCCGGGTCTTTTTCCCGGATGTCCGGCTTTTTGCGGATAATGCCGTAACCGGAGCAAGGCACATCCACGATCACCACATCCATAGCCCCTGCCCACTCTGCCACAAATTCCGTGGCGTCCCGGTGATAGGCCGTCAGTTCTTCGATCCCCAGGCGCCGCGCGCCGTTTTCGATCAAGGGAATCTTATGCGGATGCAGATCGCAGGAATGGATCCGGCCCGCGCCGGCCATGGCCGCAGCGAAACTTTTGCCGCCGGGGGCTGCGCAGCAATCCAGCACCGTGGCCCCTGCCGGGATCCCGGCGCACAGAACGCTGAGCTTGGCCGCCGTATCCTGCACGTAGTACAGCCCCTCCCGGAAGGAAGGCAGCTTATCCAAATTGCCGGTGCCGGACAGCACCAGGCAGTTTTCCATCCAGCCGTGGGGCTCTGCTTCCACGCCCTCCCCTGCCAGTTTCTCCAGCAGGGCTGCTGCCGTGATCCGCCGGGTATTGACCTGGATCACCGTCCGGGGCGCGGCATTGTTGGCCATCAGCATGGCCTCCAACCGCTCTTTGCCCACATTCTGCTTCAGCAGATCCACCAGTTTCTGGGGGTGGCTGTATTGATCTACATAGGACTTGGGCTGCAGCAGCGTTCCCATGGTCTGCACGGCCTTACGCAGCACCGCGTTCACCAGGCCCGGAGCATACTGCTGCTTCTTGCAATATTTCTTCGCCAGGGCAACGGATTCGTTCACCGCCGCCGAGGCAGGGATCTTGTCCATCTCATAAATCTGGTACAAGCCCAGGTGCAGGATGTCCCGCACGCCGGGGTGCAGATCCTTCACCCGGCCGGTGAGGAGCTGCTGCAGAAAAAAGTCCAGCCGGTTTCGGTTTTGCAGCACGCCATAGACCAGCCGCGTTGCCAGGGCTGCGTCCCGGCGGTCCAGCCCGTCCCGGAGGATCTGTTCTTTCAAAGCGCTGTTGCTCCAGCCGCCGTCCTTGCGGACCGTCAGCAGCACATTCAGCGCGGTCTCTCTTGCGGACATGGTCAGATCTCCAGGGGATGACCACGGAAGTAATCCGGTGCCGCCATCCGCTTGCCGCCCTCCGCCTGCAACTGGCGGATCTCCAGCACCGTTGCATCACCGCATGCAATTTGCAGGCCCGTTTTGGTCAGCAAAAGGGGCGTTCCGGGTGCTTTTTGGGTGGTTTGGGGTACCAAAACGGTCTGGTGAATTTTAAAGAATGTGCCCGAAATTTCTGCAGTGGCCACGGGCCAGGGGTGCAGGCCCCGGACTTGATCATGGATCTTTTGGGCCGGTTTCGTCCAATCGATGGGGCACATGGTCTTATCCAGCATGGGGGCGTAGCTAACCTTTTCGGGATCCTGGGGGGTGTGCTCCACCGGGCCCCGGGACAGCCGGGTCAGGGTCTTGCTCAGAAGGTCCGCACCCAGCACCGCCAGCCGGTCCAGCAGTTCGCCGGCGGTCTCATTTTCCCCAATAGTAGTCTTGGACACATCGATAATGTCGCCGGCATCCATTTCCCGCACCAGATACATGGCGGTTACGCCGGTTTCTTTCAAGCCATCCAGCACCGCCCACTGGTAAGGGGCGCTGCCCCGGTAAGCCGGCAGCACACTGGCATGGATGTTGATGCAGCCTTTGGCAGGGGTATCCAGCACCGTCTGGGGCAGGATGCGTCCATAGGCCACCACCGCGCAAACATCCGGCTTCAAAGCGGCCAATTCCGACACGGTTTGGGGATCTTTGAAGTTTTCCGGCTGGAAAACCGGAATTCCGGCAGCCAAGGCTACCTCCTTAACGGGAGAAGCCACCAGCTTCATGCCCCGGCCCTTGGGCCGATCCGGCTGGGTGTAAACGCCCACCACATCAAAACCGTCGGCCAGGATCTTTTTCAGACAGGTCGCCGCAATATCCGGCGTACCCATGAAAACAACTCTCAAATCAAAACCTCCCGCAGCAGAAAAACCTGCTGTGATCAATCCTCATCATCGTCGTAGGCCAGCTCTTCTTCCGTCAGGAACCGGTCCATGACCTGGGTGTAGAGGATGCCGTCCAGGTGATCCAGTTCATGGCAGAAGCACCGGGCGATGAGTTCCTCGCCTTCAGCCTCGAACCATTCGCCGTGGCGATCCTGGGCCCGGACCTTGGCATAATAGGGCCGCTTCACCAGGCCGTATTTGCCGGGAACGCTGAGGCAGCCTTCCGGGCCTTCCTGCTCCCCATCGGTCTCGATCAATGTGGGGTTCACCAGTTCCAGGATCTGGCCGTCGCCCACATCCACCACCACGACCCGGCGCAGAATGCCCACCTGGGGCGCAGCCAGGCCCACACCACCGGAATCGATGAGGGTATCGTTCATATCCTTCAGCAGCTTGTGCAGCCGCCAGTCAAAATTTTCCACGGGGCGGCACACTTTATGCAGTGCCGGCTCCTGGTCTGTCAAAATCTTTCGTAAACCCATGTTTTTTCCCTCTATTCGTCAAATCCGTTTACATCCGCAAAGGCGCTGACGCCCCGGTTCGCCCCATCCTTGCCAAACTGGCACAGCAAATGGGCGATCAGCTGCCGCAGCTGCCGGGTCATATGGCAGCGCAGGGTCAGCCGGTAACGGAAATTATAGTTGATCTTCATCACAGCGCAGGGCGCGGGGCCCAAAACTGTGCATTGTTCGCCGGTATAGGGTGGCTGCTTCAAGCAAGCCAGCAAGCTATCCCGGAACTTGACGCCGCCACGCAGCACCCGGCTTTCATCCGGACCTACGAAGGTCACGGAAGCCACATCACCGAAGGGCGGCAGGTTCTGGATCCGGCGCATCTGCAGCTCCAGATCGTAGAAACCGTCGTAATCCTGCCGGGCGGCCAGCAGCAGCACTTGATGCTCCGGCACCATGGTCTGGATCACCGCACGGCCCGGCGTATCGCCCCGGCCGGCCCGACCCACCACCTGAGTGAGCATCTGGAATGTATTTTCCGCTGCCCGGAAAGTGCCGGCATACAGGCTCATATCCGCATCCAGCACGCCTACCAGGGTCACATCCGGCAGATTCAGGCCTTTGGCCACCATCTGGGTGCCGATCAGCACCGGGATGTTCTGCTCCCGGAAATGATCCAGGATCTGTTCATGGGTGTTGGTGGCGCTGACCGTGTCCGAGTCCATCCGCACCACTTCCACCTCCGGGCACAGCTCCAGCAATTCCTGCTGCAGCTTTTGCGTGCCGGTGCCCACGGTCTTCAGCGGCCCGCCGCAGGTGGGGCACCGCTTGGGTGTGGGCTGGGAATAGCCGCAATAGTGGCACATGAGGCGGCTGTTGGCGCTGTGATAAGTGAGTCTGGTGCTGCAGCGGGGACATTCCGGCGCTTCACCGCACTCCACGCACTGCAGCGCCCGGGCATTGCCCCTGCGGTTCAGAAACAGAATGGTCTGTTTCCCCCTTTTGCGGGTCTCATTCATGGCATCCAGCAGTTCATAACTGAAGGAGCGGTCATTGCCCATCTTCACCTCTTCCTTCAGGTCCACGATCTGCACCTGGGGAAGGGCTTTGCCGTTATAGCGGTTTTTCAGCGTATACAATTTATAGTCGCCCTGTTTGGCGTGGTACATGGTCTCCACCGAAGGGGTGGCCGAGCCCAACAGCACCAGGGCTTTCTCTTTATAGCCCCGCCAAATGGCCACTTCTTTGGCCGAGTAACGGGGGGATTGATCGGAGCGGTAGGAATGTTCCTGCTCCTCATCCACGATTATAAGACCCAATTGTGAACTGGGTGCGAACACGGCGGATCTTGTGCCCACAATTACACGGGCATCGCCGGAACGGACCCGTTTCCACTGGTCATAGCGCTCGCCTGCGGACAGGGAGCTGTGCAGCACCGCCACATTCTGACCGAAATGGGCCGCCAGCAAGCTTAGCAGCTGGGGGGTCAGGGCGATCTCCGGCACCAGGAGCATGGCTGCCCGGCCGGCATCCACGCAGCGGCGGATCAACTGCAGATAGACGGAGGTTTTGCCGGAACCGGTGACACCGTACAGCAGGGCGATGCCCGGTGTATCGGCATTCATTTGATCCGACAAGCCTTCAAAAGCGGCCTGCTGCTCTTCATTGAGAACCAGCGGCCCTTCCAGCTTGGCCGGGCGGATCTCGCTGCAGCGCAGCACTTCCCGCTCGGACTGGGCCAGATAGCCGGCCTGGACCAGGCTGCGGATACACTCGCTGCCCACACCGGTGAAGTAGCAAACATCCTTGACGGAGGCCTGCTCCAGGCTGCACAGCAATTCCAGTACCTTCCGCTTGCTCTGGGAGCGCAGCTTGGGGCTCTGCAAGTATTCCCGCACATCCTCCGCCGGCACTGCCAGGGAGACGATCTTTTCCGTCTTTTCCCGGCGCAGCAGGGTGATGTCCGTTTCCGATTCCACCCATTTTTTGCTCAGCAGGTATTTCAGCGCTTTTAAGCGGGGTTCTTCCTCCGGGATCAAGGCAGCGATGGCACTGCCGGTGGTCTCGCCGCCCATATCCGCGATGAAATGCAGGATCTTCATGGCATCGGGCTGTCTGCCCGGCTTTTCCTGCCAGGAGCGATCCTCGGTCAGCCGGTAACTGTCCCGGACCCGGATGGATGCGCCGGCCGGCAGCATCACCCGCACCGCATCATAGAAAGTGCAGAAATACCGCTCCCGCAAAAAGGCGGCCAGCCGCAGCATATGGGCTGACAGGAGAGGCTCCTCGTCGATGATCTGCTCCACGGCTTTCAGGCCGCTGCCATCAGCAGGATCTACCGCCAGCACCACGCCTTCTGCCCGGCGGTTGCCGCGGCCAAAGGGAACCACCACTCGTTGACCGGGCTGCAGGTCCATTCCATGGGGGATCTGGTAGGAATAGGGCTTATCAATGGCAAAATTAGCCGCAGAAACAGCAATTTTTGCAACCATAGCCCTTCTCCTTCCAAGTTTAGTTCATATATTCGTCCTTCAAGCTGGCGTCCAGCTTGCCGTCAGCCACTTCCTGGATGGCCAGGGTCACGGGCTTCTCCGGCAGTTCTTCCTGGAATTCTTCCGCTTCAGCGGCGATCTGGCGGGCACGGTGGGCCACCACATTCACCAGCAGGTAACGGCTTTCCATATTCTTCAGCAGGTCTGCTACAGGGGGGTACAGCATAGTTCGTTCCTCCAAATTATTCTTCAGTGTTTTGGTCAATAAATCTAACGATGTCATTGGCGCAATCCTGCGCGATATCGTTGATGACGATCAGGTCGTATTTGTCCCGCTGGGACATTTCCCAGGTGGCCCGCTTCAGGCGCATCCGGATCTGCTCTTCACCGGTGTCGCCCCGGTTGCGCAGACGGCGCTCCAACTCCTCCATGGAGGGGGGCGCAATGAAGATCAGCCGGGCATCAGGCCACATATCCCGCACCGCCAGGGCGCCGTTGGGCTCGATATCCAGAATTAAGTCACCCAGTTTCCGCTTTTCTTCCACCTGGAATTTGGGGGTGCCGTAGAGGTTGCCCATATGGGCATCATATTCCAGGAATTCGCCGTGGGCGATCATTTCCTTGAACTGGTCCGTGGTTACAAAGTAATACTGGACGCCGTGTTCCTCGCCGGGTCTGGGCGGTCGGGTTGTTGCCGAAACGGAAAACTGCAGCTCCGGCCGGGCGGCCATGACCAGCTTCAGCACCGTGCTTTTACCAACGCCGGATGCACCGGAAATAATGTAAAGGTTTCCTTTTCTCATCTTTCTTCCTCCGACTTTATTCCGCCTGTGCTTCGGCGCGCTCCAAAATCACTTCCGGCTCCACAGCGGACAGGATCAAATGGTCCGTATCCATGATGATGACGGCTTTGGTCTTATGTCCGTAGGAGGCATCGATCAGCATGCCCCGGTCCCGGGCTTCCTGGATCAGGCGCTTCACCGGTGCGGAATCCGGAGAGACCACCGCCAGCAAACGGGCAGCTGATACCATGCTGCCAAAACCAATGTTGATCAGCTTCATAGTTACCTCTTATTCGATATTCTGGGTCTGCTCCCTGATCTTTTCCAGCTCGGCCTTGATATCCACCACGATGCGGGCCAGGCGCACATCGGTACACTTGGAGCCAATGGTGTTGGCCTCCCGGTTCATCTCCTGCAGCAAAAAGTCCAGCTTCCGGCCCACGGCACCGCCGGCAGAAAGCATGGTGTTCATCTGCTCCAGGTGGCTGCGGAGGCGGACGGTCTCTTCGTCCACGGCCACTTTATCTGCAAAGATGGCAGCTTCCGTCAGGATGCGGCTTTCGTCGATATTGGTATTGGCCAGCACTTCCTTCAGCTTGTTTTCCAGGCGGGTACGGTAGTCGATAACGGTCTGGCCGTTGCCCTCTTCCACCTGGGCCACCAGGTTCAGAATGGTCTGGCCGCGGCTGCGCAGATCCGCATCCAGGGCCTGTCCTTCCTTGACGCGCATGGCATCGTAGTTTGCAAGGGCCTGGGCCACGACGCCCATCAAGTCTGCCCGGAGGGCCTCCTCGTCCACTTCCTTCCGCTCCACGGTAAATACATCCGGCAGGCGGGAAATGGTGGCAACGCTGATGTCATCGGCTACGCCGTATTCTTCTGTCAGCTGGCGCATGGCGCTCAGGTAGCCTTCCACCACGGGTTTATTGAGGGAGATGGTGGTATCCCCGGCGGTCTCCGACCGCATGGAGATGAACACATCCACCTTACCCCGGGAGACGGAGGCTTTCACCGCCTGCTTGACCCCCTCTTCTGCAAAGGACAGGGCTCTGGGCAGTTTTACGGTGCAATCCAGATAGCGGTTATTGACGGAGCGCAGCTCCACGGTAAATTCACGGCCGTTTACCGTTTCCACGGCCCGGCCGTAACCGGTCATGCTTTTGATCAATGTAATTATCCCCTTTGGTCAGGAATCCGTAGCCTGGCGGCTGGGATAGCCTGTAATGGTATAGACGGTTTTGTTCTTTGCGGCCACTTTCCTGTCGAAAAGGATCGCCAGCAAAAAACCAAGGACAAATCCGGCGCATCCGGCCAGCGGGCCGAATCCTGCCATATTCCCCAGGAAATATCCCAGGAAAAACAGCACCAGCGGCAGCACATACAGCACCGCAGCGCCGGCCAGCACCGGCGCGGAATCGGATCGGATAATCACCAACTGACCCGGTTTGGCGCCGATGGGATTCTCCGCTTCGAACAGGAGTTTCTCCTGGACTGCGCCGCAGCCGGAACATTTATGGCAATCGCCGGAGCAGGCACTTTCCCGGATCACCAGGACCCGGGCTTTGCCATCGGCGGTGATGGATTGGATCTTAGCCCTCTGTTCCATTGGTCGTTTCCTCGGTGGCTTCGGTCAAGGTCACCAGGACGGTGTAATTGCCGATGATACCCACTTCGCTGAAGGCTTCATCCAGCAGGATCTGGGCCTTATAAAGTTCCTCGCCCAAAGCAGCATCTGTAAGATCAATGAGGACGGATACATTGTCCGTAGTCATCTGCTGCAGCAGCTTTTCCGGGCCGCGGAAGGTGACGGAGATCCGCTTGGTGCCGATCTCATAATTCATGCCTGCAGGCATGCCGGCTACCAGGATCCGCTCCACATCCAGTGTTCGGGTGATCAGGTCGTTGAAAGACACGTTTACATCCACCGCGGTAATGCCGCTGAGGTTTTCGATACCCTCCGGCAAGGTGACGGGGAAGGTCAGCAGGGCGTCCTCCGGCATTTCGGCCAGGTTGATAGAGCCGATGACCAAACTGTTCAGATCTGCAAGGACCTTATCGTTGCCGGAGACCTTGATGGCCTGCTGGCTCATGACGATGGTGGTATTATCAGGGTTCGCACCGCCGCCGTAGGTCACGTTCAGCACCAGCTGCAATTCCTTGACCTGCTGAATCCGGACAGTGACGTTGATCTCGGGCACATTGGTCTTGATGCCCACCGCATCCACAGGTTTACCGGCTGCATCCACCAAAGTATAGCGGAAGCTCTGATTCAAGGTTTCCGTATGATCCTCGGTCAGGGCAATATCGATCCGGGCTTCCTCGATCTGGTCCACCACAGCCTTGGGGCCGGTGATGGTGACGGTCTGGTAGTCCTGGACAATGGAATCCTTAAAGGCGATATAATTATCTTTCAGATTGGTGCTGTCACACAGGACATTCACCGGAATCTCCTTGGTGCTCCACTCCACGATCTGCAGCGTGATATAATTGGGGCTCTGCTCAATGATCTCGTAGGCGTTGCCGGTGGCATCGCCCCGGAAGGAGACATTGACGCTCAAGGTCTGCTCCCCCGCCGAATGGATCCGGGACAGATCCGCCACCACGATGATGTCGGAATTTTTAAGGCTGGTCAGGTCGGTACGGTTGCCCCGGAGCTTGAGATTGACTTTGGGCTCGGTCTCCGTTTCGATCATCAGGCCCTTATCCAGCAGCACGGACTCATTGGTCAGCACCACGGGGATATTGTAGAAGGTGTCCTCCGACTCCGGGCTGACCACGGTGACCACATAGACCCAGATGCCAAAGGCAATAAGGACGGACAGGAGGACATGTAAGATCTTGCGTTTCATTTACTTGGTCTCCTCCTTATCCTTTTTCTGCAGCTTCTGTTTCAGCCGCACAGTCAGACTTTCGGGCTGATTGGCGTCTGCGGGGCAGAGCTCATGGATCAGCAGCTTTTCCAGCGTCTGGGGCGCCAGGTGGCGCTTAAGCATGCCACCCACGGCCACGGAAATGGTGCCGGTCTCCTCGGAGACGATGACCACCACCGCATCGGAAGCTTCACTCATACCCACACCGGCGCGGTGCCGGGTGCCCAGGTCTGCGCTGAGGCGGTTGCTGTCGGACAAAGGCAGCACACAGCCGGCAGCGGCCACTTTGCCACCCAGGATGACCGTGGCACCGTCGTGGAGCGCGGCCTTTGGGAAGAAAATATTCCGCAGGAGCTGCTCGGAGACCCGCCCGTCGATCATGGTGCCGGTCTTCATGTATTCATCCAGCCGATTCTCTCTGCCGAAGACGATCAGCGCGCCGATCTTCTCCCGGCTCATGACCTCACAGGCCAGGACGGTCTGCTTGATCACGGGCTTCATATCCTCGGTAACTTTTTCGGGGTTGATCAGCTTTTCCAGGCGCACGCTGCCCAGATGGTCCAGCATCCGGCGCAGCTCCGGCTGGAACAGCACCACCAGGGCAATCACACCGACCTGGAGGAATTCATCCAGAATAAAGCTGAGGGTATTGAGGTTGATGGCATCGGTGATCCAGGAAATCACGATGATGGCAACGATGGTACCCGCTACGCGGATGGAATTGGTAGAGCGCAGCAGGGGGAATAATTTATACAGCAAAAACGCGACGATGATAATGTCCAGGTAATCCATGAACTTCATGCCGATCAGTAATTGCCAGAATTCTTTGAGGACTTCCATAGGGCCCAATCTCCTTTGAAGGGTTCTTATAAGAAACGATTTTTTCAAAATCGTATAACAAGCCTATTATCCTTACTATTATAGCGAATATGGCCCAAGATAGCAAGAGTAATCTGCAAAGATTTTCTGTTTTTTCGGGTGGCGGTTTCTTATCAGAATGCACAAAAGAGCAGCAGGAGTACGCCCCTGCTGCCCTGTTCATTTGTGCAAAGCCTGTGCCAGTGCCCCAATTTGCGCCGGGCAGGCATCGTGGCCGAAGCTGATGCGGACTGTACCGGTTTTCAGGGTGCCGGCACTTTCGTGGGCCAGGGGCGCGCAGTGCAGACCTGCCCGGAGGGCGATGCCCCGTTGGGCCATCCGTTCGGCAAATTCCTCGCAATCCTCCTCCGGCAAAAAGGAGATCGTGCCGGTCTGGGAGCTTCCCGCAAAGACCCGGTAACCACGGCTGCGCAGCAATTCGGCGCAAGCCCGGGCAGCGGTTTGCTCCCGGCGGAGGATCTCCCCTTCCCCCATCTTGCGGACGCAGCGCAATCCTGCTGCCAAACCGGCGATCCCCGGCACGTTGAGGGTGCCCGGCTCCAGACGATCCGGCAGGTGCTCCGGCATGGTCTGGATCATCGAGTCGCTGCCGGTGCCCCCGGCCATCAGTGGCTTCGGATCCCCATTGCAAAGCAGCAGACCTGTGCCCTGGGGCCCCAGCAGACCC
Organism: Faecousia sp.; assembly: GCA_045580365.1. GTDB lineage: Bacteria > Bacillota > Clostridia > Oscillospirales > Oscillospiraceae > Faecousia. The sequence goes on along the minus strand of JAZNNP010000042.1, from coordinate 8,470 downwards.
TTATGCCCCGGCAGGGCGATGAAGTCCGCACCCAGTTCCGGCAGGGAGATGGGCAAACATCCGGCGCCCTGGGCCCCATCCATCACAAAGGGCACACCATAACTGCGGCACAGCGCCGCCAATTCCCGGTACGGCAGGATATAGCCGAACACATTGGACACCTGGGTAAAGGCAGCGGCATCCACGCCGCTTTGCAAAGCCTTTTCGAAGGAATGCAGGGTATCTTCCGGGTCAAACAGCCGCCGGCCCGCCACCAGGATCTGGGCCTCCAGCAAGCGCAGCGTCCGGGTGACGGCGTTATGCTCGAATCCGGAGATCACCACCCTGCTGCCCGGTTTTACCAGGGAACCCAGGGCAATATTGAGGCCCTGGGTGCAATTGGCGGTGAGGACCACCTGCTCCGGCCGGCAATCAAAGAGCAAGCCTGCTTCCCGGCGGCAATCGAACACCGCCCGGGCGGCGGCCATGGCTGCCGGGTGACCGCCCCGGCCGGGATTTGCGCAATGCTCCAGAGCATTCAGCATTGCCCGGCGCACCGGTGCCGGTTTCGGAAAGGAGGTGGCGCCGTGATCCAAATAGATCATAGCTGCCGCTCCTCCGGCCGCCCCGACGGGGTCAGGGCATAGATCTTCTCAAAAGGGATCTGCCGCTCCCGCAGCAATTCTACCGCCGCCAAGGCATACCGCCCCCGCAGCCGCAGGCCGTAGCCACAGCCTTTGCCGGACAGTTCTTTGGGGGTACGCCGCAGGCCGCAATCGATGCCCACGGTGCGCAGCGCCTGCTCTCCCTGCTGGGCAAAGGTAATAGAACGAAATGTGATCAAATAGTACTCCATATGACAAACCCTCCCGGGCTAATCTATGCCCGGGAGGGAAAATATGTGTGCGTTATTCGTCCAGCAGGCAGACGGCGTGGCAGGCCATGCCCTCCATGCTGCCGGTGAAGCCCAGGTGCTCCTCGGTGGTGGCTTTGACATTGACCCGGGAAGGATCAATGCCCAGGGCTGCGGCGATATTGCGCTGCATGGTGTCGATATGGGGGCGCAGTTTAGGGGCTTGGGCGATCATGGTCACATCGATATTGCTGATGCCATAGCCCTTACCGGTCACCAACCGGCCCACGATCTGCAGCAGTTTTAAGGAATCCGCGCCTTTATACCGGGGGTCGGTATCGGGGAAGTGCTTGCCAATATCCCCCAGGCCGGCGGCACCCAGCAGGGCATCGGAAACGGCATGGAGCAGCACATCCGCATCGCTGTGGCCCAAAAGGCCCAAAGGATAGTCGATCTTGACGCCGCCCAGGATCAGATCCCGTTCCGGCACCAGCTTATGCACATCATAGCCGTGTCCGATTCTCATAGCGTATCCTCCAAAAACAATTCTGCGATCTGAAGATCCAGGGGGGTGGTGACTTTGATATTCCGCTCGTCCCCTTCCACGATCCGGACGGACATGCCCAGACGCTCCACGGCGGAGCAATCGTCGGTCAGTTCCGCACCGTCTTCTTTGGCCTTTTGCAGAGCGCCCCGGAGCAGATCCTTGTCAAAAACCTGGGGGGTCTGGACGGCCCGGAGGTTGCTTCTGTCCGGGGTGGCCTGGATAATGCCGCCGGTGACCACTTTGATGGTATCCTTCACCGGGATGGCCGGGGCGGCGGCGTAATAGGTATTGGCAGCACGGACGGTGCGGTCGATGACCTGCCAGGTGATCAAGGGCCGGGCGCCGTCATGGACGGCCACCAGTTCCACCCGGTCGGACAAGGAGCGCAGGCCGTTTTCCACCGATTCCGTTCGAGTCGAACCGCCGGCCACCACCATGCGGACTTTGGAAAAATCGTGGCACAGGTCCATGATGGGGACAATGAGATCCGGCCGGGTGACGATGACGATCTCCCGGATGGGGTCGCAGTTTTGGAAGGCGCGGACGGTGCGCAGGATCATGGGCTCGCCCTTCAGGGGCGCCATGACCTTATCGATGCCGCCCATGCGGGAAGCATTGCCGGCGGCCACGATCACTGCGCCGGTATAGCGCAGGGGCAACGCTTTGCGGGCAAGTCGGGTATACTTGGAAATGTTCATGGTTTTACAGCTCCATAATGAGTTTCTTGAAGAACGCGCCCCGGACCATGAAGTTTTTGAACTGGTCAAAGGCTGCGGAGGCAGGGCTCATCAGCACCACATCGCCGGGCTGGGCTGCCGCCGCGGCGGCACGGACAGCGGCCTCAAAATCGCCGCAATCGGCGATGATCGGCTGCTCTGCGCCGCAAGCTTCCACGGCAGCGCGGATCTTCGGGCCGGTGGCGCCGCCCAGGAACAGCATCTTCACATGGTCGCAGATCTCCGGGCCCAGGACATCATAGGGGATGTTCTTATCATAGCCGCCGGCGATGAGGATCACCTTCTCCGGGAAGCTGCGCAGGCCGGCGATGGTGCGGCTGGGGGACGAGGCAATGGAATCGTTATAGAATCGGACGCCGTCCTTGATCCGCACCAGCTCGATGCGGTGCTCCACGCCGCCGAAGGTGGTGGCCACATGGCGGATGGTCTCGTCAGTGACAAGGCCCTCCACCGCGGCGATGGCGGTCATATAATTTTCCACATTGTGCTGGCCGGGCAGGAGGATGTCCGTAGCGCGCAGAACCTTTTCCCCGTTGCGGCAGATCCATTCCCCTTCCAGCCGGACCGCGGCCTGTTTGCCCTGCCGGGAGAAGGCTTTGGTCGCACCGGGGCCCGTTAAGGGGGCGGTGATGGCATTGTCGGCATTGATGATGAGGGTATCAGCGGCAGACTGGAAGCGGTAGATATTTTTCTTGGCTTCCACATATTCGGCCATATCCTTATGGACATCCAGGTGATTGGGGGACAGATTGGTAATGACGGCCACATGGGGGCTGCGCTGCATATCCATGAGCTGGAAGGAGCTGAGTTCCACCACGGCGTAGTCCGTTTCCTTCATCTGCCGCACCAGGGGCAGCAGGGGCGTGCCGATATTGCCGCCCAGCCAGACGGTATAGCCCTGGGCTTTCAGCATTTCGGAGATGAGGGTGGTCGTGGTGGTTTTGCCGTCAGAGCCGGTGACGGCCAGGATGGTACAGGGACAGACCTCAAAAAAGACTTCCATCTCGGAGGTAACTTCCGCGCCGGCGGCCCGGAGGGCTTCCAGGGCCGGGTTGCCGGGGTGCATGCCGGGGGTTCGGAACACCAGGTCGGCCGCAATGCCGTCCAGGTAGGTTTCTCCCAGGCTCAGGCGGCAGCCGGCCGCTTCCAGTTCCAGGACTTCGGCATCCAGTTTTTCACGGGGGGTACGGTCACAGCCGGTGACGGTGCAGCCGAACTCCAGCAGCAGCCGTACCAGGGGGCGATTGCTGACACCCAGGCCCAGGACGGCGATGTTTTTATCGCGGATGGATGTGAAATATTGTTCAAATGCAGATGGCATAGTGGATTCCTCATTTCGGTTTGATGAGGTAAATGGCTGATTATGTTTCCAAAGCCCTCTCCTTGAGGAGAGGGTGGCCCGTAGGGCCGGGTGTGGTGTAGCCGCCACAGGCGGCGTTTTTGACGGCTGCTACGCAGCCGACACCACATCAGTCACCTTCGGTGACAGCTTCTCCTCAAGGAGAAGCCTTAGCGCCTTCGGCGCTGTAAACAACCATTTATCATAGTATTTAGTATATACAGTTTCAAAAGAATTTGCAAGGGGATTTGACTTTTCGACAGGGTTGGAGTACAATATTTCCGCGACCGGGTTGGACAGCCGCGGGCGGGGACGAAAGAAACCGCGTGAGGAAAGTCCGGGCTTCACAGGGCAAGGATAACAGGTAACGCCTGCCGGGGGTGACCCCAGGACAAGTGCAACAGAGATATACCGCCGTGCTGCGGCACGGTAAGGGTGAAAAGGTGGGGTAAGAGCCCACCCGGCCCATGGCAACATGGGTTTTACGATGTAAACTCTATCCGGAGCAACGCCGTGGAGAAACAATAGGTTGGCCCGACCGTTACGAGGAGGCGGCTGGACCCCGCAGGCGACTGCGGGACTAGATAGATGGCTGTCAAAACAGAACCCGGCTTACAGACCCGTGTCGCACAAAAAGCACCGCTCATTGGAGCGGTGCTTTTTCACTCTTCTGTTACAGCTAATAGTTCCCACGCCGCGGCCAACTGCCTGTTTCGCTCCACCGGATCATCCTTCGGCAACGACAACAGTAACAGAGAATGCCTGGGAAATAACTGGCTATGCCGCAGGACAACCGCATCCAGTACCGCCTGCATATCCTCCCCTTCCAACTGTGCAATTGCGTGAACCACTTCTTTCTTCCGCATAAAATGACCTCCCCTTGATATAGTATTCTTATACGCACACTATCCGAAAAGTCATTTTACAACGATAATGAAAGAAAGTCAAGGATGGAAGGAGCAGATGCCGGATGATCAAATATGACCGTTTATGGGCCACAATGAAAAGCCGCGGAATCACACAATATGATCTATACACCCATTACAATGTGAATCGCGCACAGATCAGCCGCCTGCGCCATAATCAGAATGTTGAGGTCAACACCATCGACCGCCTGTGCAATATTCTCCAATGCAAAGTGGAGGATATTATGGAACACATTCCGGACAATAATCAGTTTTAAAGCACCGCTCATTGGAGCGGTGCTTTTTTGTGTAGATTATTCCTCTTCTGTTTCCAGTGTGGACATCTGCTGATGCTGGGCAAGACCCGCAACATCGGACACCGGCAGGCTGAAGGCAATACCCTGGGCCGCCTTGGCCATGCCCATTTCCTTATAGATGGCGTTGAGGACCCGGTCTCGGATGTCCCGCTCCACCACCATCATCAAAATTTCCTTCTCCGTATGGAGGGTGATACCGAAAAAGGCGGCGGCAGCTTCATTGGCAACGCCCCGGGCATTGAGGATCGTACCGCCACGGACACCTTCTGCCCGGGCTACATCCATCACATCCTCGGCAAAGCCGGAATTGACGATGGCAAAAATCACTTCATGGTTATTGGTGGTCATATTATTCCCTCCCCTGTCGGTTGTTGCTCAGGAACTGATACAGATTCACGCCGATGACACTGCTCAGCGGTACCGCAAAGGCCACGCCCTTGCCATTTTTGATGGTATCGAATTTATCTTCCAGGCAGTGGATGATGGCTTCGGTCTGATCTTCCCGGATGATGCTGAAGATCACCGCTTTATGCCGGTTCAGGCCCAGCATCTCCACGATCTCGGAAGTAGCGGTGCCCAGGCCGGGAATGGCCATCTGGCAATTGACTTCAAACTGGCTGATGGTATCTAAGTAGAATTCGCCCTTGCTCTTGTCCACAACGGTGATCAGGAGCTTCAGCTTTTTGATGGCAGTATCGTTGATCGTATTACCCATAGCGAAGCCTCCTTACATAAAGTTGATGATCTGCTGATCGTCCGCATCCAGGATCCGCTTCATTGCGCGGCGTTCCTTCATGCGGCGGTCCAGAATGGAACGGAAGCCCAGGAGCTGAATGGTGATCAGCGGAGCCATGGCTACCAAAGCCACGACGCCGAAAGCATCCCGCATGACGGCGGCCTCCCCCTGCAGCGCCACGCAGATACCGGTGGCAAAGGGCAGGATGAATCCGGAAGTCATAGGGCCACTGGCCACGCCGCCGGAGTCAAAGGCGATGGCGGTATACACCGGGGGCACGAACATGGACAGTGCCAGGGAGATGAAATAGCCGGGGATGATATAGTAGACCAGGGAAAAATCGAAGATGATGCGGACCACGGACAACGCGATGGCTGCGCCCACGCCGATGCAAAGGCCCAGGAGCATGGATTTGCGGGTGACCAGGCCGCCGGTAACATCCTCGACCTGCTGATTCAGCACATGGATGGCAGGCTCTGCCAGCACTACCAGGATGCCCACCACCAGGCCAAAGGCCACCAGGAACCAATCGTTGGTCTTGGACAGGGCAACGCCCAGCTTGTAGCCGATGGGCATGAAGCCCACATTGACGCCGGTGAGGAAAATCACCAGGCCGATATAGGTAAAGATGACGCCCAGGCCGATCCGCAGCAGCCGCTTCACCGGCAGCTTCAGGAAGGTGAACTGGCAGACGAGGAAGAATGCCACGATGAGACCCAGGGCGATGGCCACTTCCTTGGCAGTATGGCCCAGGGTATGCAGATAGGCACCCAACACATCGCTGCTGACTTCATAATCCGGCACCTGGTAAGTTAAGTCGGTCCGTGAGAAAATGCCCAGGATCAACACGGCCAGGATGGGACCTACACTGCACAGGGCCACCATGCCGAAGCTGTTTTCCTTGCTGCGGCGGTCACCCAAAATTTTGGAGATACCGACACAGAGGGCCATCAAAAAGGGAACCGTGATAGGGCCGGTGGTGACACCGCCGGAATCAAAGGCCAGGGGCAGCAGATTTTCATTGCCGGAAACCACCAACATCAGCGCACCGGCGAACAACAGCATATAAAAGAGCATCAAAATGGTAGACAGGCTCTTTTTGAACACGATACGCAAAATGGCGATGAGCAAAAAGGCACCCACGCCAATGCCAACAGCATAGATCAGGACCGTAGCGTTCATGACCGCGCTGACCTGATTGGCCAACACCTGCAGATCCGGTTCGGCCACGGTGATCAGCAGACCCAGCACAAAGCAAACCGCCAGCAGCAGTCCAAGCTTGCGCTGCTTGGAAAGTCCGGAACCCACATGGGTACCCATCGGGGTCATGGCCAGATCCGCACCCAGATTAAACAGGCCAATGCCCAAGACCAGCAGCACTGCGCCGACAGTAAAGGTGATCAGCTCCGGAACGGAAAAATCAAAGAGCGGCGTCAGCGCCAGGATATAGACGATGGCTGTGATGGGCAAGGCGGAGATCAATGCTTCTTTGATCTTAGACCAAAGCTCCTTCAATTTTATCCCTCATTTCAAACTTTTTTATCAATATATCATAGATCCAAGCCTGCTCCAAGGGAAAAATCGAAAATTTACCAAAAATTTATATTCACCCTTACTCGGCATCCACGTTATAGGCATAGACCCAACTGCCGCGGATCAGACGGCCATAAAAATACTTATTGCAGGAGGATTCGTTCAGCACCAGAATGCGGCCATCCTGGAAGACCATTTCCTCGGCCATGGGAGGCGCAGTGACAGTTTTGACCAAGCTGGCAGAATCCAGATAATACAGGGGCATCGGGCCGGAAAGGGCAGCGATCACGCCGGGATTTTCGGTTTTCAGATCATAAATATACAGCTTGGAATCCGACAGACCCCAGGAAGTGGACAGGACGATGCGGCCATCATCGGTGATGCAAACGCCCTGGACTTTCTCCCGGATGGACAAAGCCGCTACAGCATTGGGGTCAATGGAGAACACGGACTTGTCGTCGGCCTTGAAAATGGTGATCAGCCCCGTATTATGGTCACCGGCGGGGGTAGTCAAGTGCTGATACTCCGGGGTTTCGTAATGGCCGCCATATTCAAAATTACCCACCAGCAGGTAGCCATTGGAGAAGCTGCAGAAATCCACCCGATAACCCATCACGATGGTGCCCAGGCACCGGGCTTCGCCGGTCAGAATGTCCCGCAGCATAAACACATCCACACCGGTATCGCCGGGCAGGTAAGCATAAGCACCGTTGACGCAGATGCCGCCGGCATGGCCCGTATAGGGCGTGCCATCCTTATTCAGCAGGGTGCCATAGGCGGTATCGCCCTTGCCATTGCGGATATAGACCCGGGAGGCGGTGCCATCGGACATATAGCCGGAGATCAGATAGCCGTCGCCTTCGGGCAGGTATTCAAAACCCTGGGGGACAAAATTATCCGTCAGACCGGGGACCAGAAAAGCGATCTTGGAATTGGTGAAAAAGTGCCAATAGCGGACCGTAACGCCCACCTGCAGCACCAGCAGCACGGCCAGCACAACGGAAAGAAGCACAATGGCCACAGTGCGAAGGATCTTTTTGATTTTCATAGAAAATTACCTCGGTATTCAAAATTCCGGGACATCATATCATATATTGGCGAAAAAGGCTAGTCCTAAATTGTAAATAATCCCCCGGTCCGAAGACCGGGGGATCGATCACATATTGTGTGCTAAGAGATTACTCGAAGATCTCGGTGACAACACCGGAACCGACGGTACGGCCGCCTTCACGGATAGCGAAACGCAGGCCCTTCTCGATAGCGATGGGGGTGATCAGCTCAACGTTCATAACAACGTTGTCGCCGGGCATGCACATATCAGTGCCCTCGGGCAGGTTGATGATGCCGGTGACGTCGGTGGTACGGAAGTAGAACTGGGGACGATAGTTGTTGAAGAAGGGAGTATGACGGCCGCCTTCTTCCTTGGACAGGACGTAAACCTGGCCAGCGAACTTGGTCAGAGGCTTGATGGAGCCGGGCTTGCACAGAACCTGGCCACGCTCGATGTTCTTCTTGTCGATACCA
>JAZNNP010000041.1:0-94958 GCA_045580365.1 Faecousia sp. | reverse complement strand
GGATTTTGGGGATTGCAGGGATGGGGGTGGTTTGGTATAATAAAGGAAAAGGAGGGATGGCATGAAGGCGGACTGTCATATTCATATGGTACTGGACGGCGTCCACTGGAAAGATGCCATTCGGCGCCACCAACAGGAGGTGGATGAGGGCTTCATCCGCAAGGCCTTGGGACGGTATGAAGAACTGGGATACACCTATCTGCGGGACGGCGGCGATCGCTGGGGCGTGGGAAAACGGGCCCGGACATTGGCGGCGGAGCGGGGAATCACATATCGGACGCCTCTGGCGCCCCTGTGCAAGGCCGGCCACTACGGCGCGTTTATTGGTGAAAAATATGCCGATCTGAAGGAATATGCTGGGTTGGTAAGGCGGCATCGGGAAGATGGGGCGGATTTTATCAAGATCATGATCGCGGGGCTGATGGACTTTGACCGGTTTGGGGTCTTGACGGAGGAGGGACTGACGGACGGAGAGATCCGGGAATTGGTCCACATTGCCCACGAGGAAGGATTCGCCGTTATGGCCCACGCCAATGGGGCCCGGGTGATCCGGGCGGCGGCGGAGGCCGGCGTAGACTCGGTGGAGCATGGGGCTTATGCCGATGAAGAAGCTCTGGCGGCCATGGCAGAACGGGGGACGGTTTGGGTGCCTACGGTATCCACCATCGGAAATCTCCTGGGAAAAGGTCGGTTTGAGGAGAAGGCGGTGGCGGCGATCCTGGAGAGCGCCCTGAAGAATGTGGAAGCCTTCGCACGAATGGGCGGCCTGGTGGCGGTGGGCAGCGATGCCGGCGCCTGGGCTGTGGGCCATGGCTGCGAAAGCGAGGAAGGCTGGCTGCTGCGTTGCTGTGAAAAGAAAGATCTGGCGGTCGGAAATCGTCGGATCATGGAAAAGTTCTGAATAATAAAATATTTTTTTGGAAAGTTGCACCTTCGGGTGCAACTTTTTTTGCATTTTAGGGTACGGGTGAAAGGGAGGAAGGATATGGGCAAGAAAAAAGGGGATGCACAGCTGAAAAAGCGGATCCGGGAGGGCCAGGTCAAGCGGGAGGACGTGGTGCGCCGCCTGGCGGAACTGGCCTTCGGCCGGGCCAATGACTGCGTGAAGCTGGTATTGGATGACAATGCCAGCCTGGATATGCTGGATCTGAGCTTGCTCAGCGAGGTGAAGCGGAACGACAAGGGCACGGTGGAGGTGCGGCTCATCGACCGGCTCCGGGCGCTGGAACAGCTGCAGCTGCTGGCGGCGGAAAACGGCAAGGATGTGGAGGCCTTTTTGAAGGCGCTGCAGGGAGAAAATGGGGCGGATGAAGTATAGAGCTTTTTCGCCCAAGCAGAAAAGAGTGCTGACCTGGTGGACGCCGGGAAGCAAAGATGCGGGGTTTGATGCCATCGTCTGCGACGGGGCGGTACGATCCGGAAAGACCATGGCCATGGGGCTGTCCTTCTTTTTATGGGCCCAGGCCTGTTTTGACGGGCAGCGGTTCGGCATTTGCGGCAAGACCGTAGGAGCCCTGCGGCGGAATGTGCTGGCGGAGATCCAGCCGAGGATGGTGGGGCTGGGGGCGAAATGGACGGAGCGGCGGTCGGAGAATTTGGTGACGGTGGATTTTATGGGTCATCAGAACCGGTTTTACATCTTCGGCGGCCGGGACGAAAGCGCCGCCGGGCTGATCCAGGGCATCACCTTTGCCGGGGTGCTTCTGGACGAGGTGGCGCTGATGCCCCGCAGTTTTGTGGAGCAGGCTTGCGCCCGGTGCTCGGTGGCCGGGAGCCGTCTGTGGTTCAACTGCAATCCGGCGGGGCCGGGCCATTGGTTTTATCAGAACTGGATCTTGGGCGCGGAGGAACGGAATTGCCTGCGGCTGCAGTTTACCATGGAGGACAATCCGGCGTTGACGGAGGAAATTCGGCAGCGGTATGAGCGGCTGTACAGCGGCGTGTTTTACAGACGGTTCGTTTTGGGCCAATGGGTCCAGGCGGAGGGCCGGGTATACGACTTTTTTCAGTCGGAGATGGCCCGGCCGGTGCCGGCAGGGCGGTTTGAGCAATGGTACATCTCCTGCGATTACGGCACGGTCAATCCCACATCCATGGGGCTGTGGGGGCTGCAGGAGGGGATTTGGTACCGGGTGGAGGAATTCTACTTCGACTCCCGGAAAGAGCAGCGTCAGATGACCGACGAGGAATATGCGGGGGCGCTGCAAAATCTGGCCGGGGGACGGCCCATAACGGCGGTGATCGTCGATCCGTCGGCGGCCAGTTTTATGGAAGTGCTGCGGCGGAAGGGCTGGCCGGTACGGAAGGCGGAAAATGATGTGCTGTCCGGGATCCGGGCCACATCGGATGCGCTGAAGGAGGGGCGGGTGGTGATCTGCGAAGGCTGCGGCAACTGCCTGCGGGAGATGGAGGAATATGTTTGGGATCTTCATAGCCAGGGGCGGGAGCGGGTGAAGAAGGAGCATGATCACGCTATGGATGATATGCGGTACTTTGTAGCGACGGTCCTGAATCGGCAGGCCGGCGGTTTTGCGGCTTGCTGGGTGGAACGGAAGAGATCCCGGATGGGAAACAAGATTTGAAAGGAGCAGGAACAACATGAAGCGAAAGCAGAAGGAAACGGCGGTGGATGTACGGGCAGGACAACTGCGCAGCACCCAGGGGTATCCCTTTGGGATGCTGAAGGGATTTGCGGCCCTGGGGACCGGAGAGGATCGGGTCTACCGCCAGATGCGGGAAGCGATCCCGGTACTGGATGCGGCGGTGGGAAAGCTGGTGCGGCTGAGCAGCGGATTTTCCGTTCACTGCCGCAGCGCGGCGGCCCAGGCCAAACTGGAACGATTCCTGGAGACGGTACAGACCGGCCATGGCCAGATGGGCATTGACAGTTTTATGGCCGGGTATCTGGACAGCCTGCTGACGGTGGGCCGGGCCGTGGGCGAGATCATCATGGGCGGCGGCAAGATCCAGGGCGTTTGCTGGGGAGATGTGACCCGGCTGCAGGCGGTGGAAGAGGACGGCGCCATGGGATTGGTACTGTGGGGCCCCGATGAGCATGGGCGGATGCATCCGCTGCCCTATCAGCAGCTATTGCTGTTTACGACTTTGAATCCGGAGCCGGATCATCCGTACGGCGTCAGTATTTTCAGAGGGATGCCCTTTCTGGCGGACATTCTGATGAAGATCTACACGGCGGTGGGCTCTAACTGGGAGCGGGCAGGGAATGTGCGTTACAGCGTGATTTGCAAAGCGCCGGAAGGAATGGACCCGGCAGTGGCGACCCAGCAGGGCAAGCAGATGGCGGAACAGTGGAGCAGAGCCATGGAGGACGGGAAGAACGGCACCGTTCGGGATTTTGTGGCTGTGGGGGATGTGCAGATCAAGGTCATCGGCGGGGAAGCGCCCATTTTGGACTCCCAGGTGCCGGTGCGGCAGATCCTGGAACAGCTGGTGGCGAAGACCGGTCTGCCGCCTTTCCTGCTGGGTCTGAACTGGAGCACCACCGAGCGGATGAGCACCCAGCAGGTGGATATTCTGACTGCGGAACTGTGGGCGCTGCGGCGCACCGTAGAGCCCGTAGTACGGAAGATCTGCCGGATGTATCTGGCATCGGAAGGGTTGGACGACCGGTTTGAAATTGAGTGGGCGGATATCAGCCTGCAGGATATGACCCAGGAGGCACAGGCGGATCTTTATCGGGCCCAGGCGGAGAAATACCGCCGGGAGGCTCAGTAATTCACATAAGGAGGAAAGGAATATGCAGATCAGAAAAGAAACCATGGCAGAAGGAAAGGGTGTGGCTACGGCGGCGCAGCTGGAGGCCATCAATACCCAGGCACGGGCGGAGCTGACGGCGGAGCAGGTATATGTATTTTCCCTGCGGCTGTGCGACGACCAGGTGGATCGGGATCTGGAGCGGTTTGATACCGCAGCTTTGCCGACTCTGGCGAAGCTGTTCATCGGCAAGACCGGGGTGGTGGATCACAAGTGGAGCGCCGATTCCCAGGTGGCCCGGATCTTCCAGACGGAAGTGGTGAAGGAGGACGATGTGAGCTACATCAAGGCCTGGGCCTACATCCGCCGGGGCGGCGCGGCCGATGAGATCATTGCCGACATCGAAGCGGGTATCAAGAAGGAAGTATCCGTAGGCTGCGCCATGGGCCGCAGTATTTGCGCCATTTGCGGCAGCGATTACGGCACTTGTGGCCATCAGAAGGGCGAATACTATGACGGGCAGCTGTGCTGCGCCATTTTGAAAGAGCCGATGGATGCCTATGAGTTCAGTTTTGTGGCAGTGCCGGCCCAGCCCCATGCCGGGGTAATGAAGGGTATGCAGCGCGGCCGCTGTCTGAAAGATCTGGCGGCGGAGTTTGGCGTACAGGCTGAATACCGGGCGCTGGAAAAAATGGCGGAACTGGGCCGGGTCTATGAAAAGCAGCTGCAGGACGAAGTGGTGCGGCTTTGCCTGGTATTGGAGCTGGGGGTTACAGAGCCGGTGCTGCGGGCCATCACAGAAAAGGTAGGCGCGGAAGAACTGCAGAAACTGAAGGCGGCCCTGGAACAGCGGGTGGCGGAAAGTCTTCCCGTAGTGAAGCAGCTGCCCGGCAGTTTCCGGGAAGAAACGGTGGAGAGCGGATATCTGATCTGATCTCCCAATGGACATGGGTACAGCCGGGAGACCGGTTACCAAATATATTTTTACGATCTAGGAGGAAATGAAAAATGGGTTATGACAATCTGAGACTGGAAAAGGGTATGTACCGCCAGGCGGGCAAAACCTTCAGCCAGGTGCTGGAGTCTTTGGACCCCAGTGAGAATTATCGGGGTACTGCTCTGGAGGGTACGGATGCATTTCAGCGGCAGCTGAGGCGCTTTGGCATCAAGGCCAAGGGTGCCGGTTCTTCTCCCGTGGAGAAGTTTTTCAGCACGCTGGATTCTGCGGTACTGTTCCCGGAGTACATCGCCCGGACTGTGCGCCAGGGCATGGAAGATAAGGACATCCTGCCTTCCATCGTGGCCACCACCACGGTGATCGATTCTCTGGATTACCGCTCCATCTATTCCGATCCCGGCGAGGAGGAAAAGGAACTGGTGGAAGTGGGTGAAGGCGAGGAGATCCCCACCACAGAGGTGGTGACCAAGGATCATCTGGTCACTCTGAAGAAGCGGGGCAGAATGCTGGTGGCTTCTTATGAGGCACTGCGCTTCCAGAAGCTGGATCTGTTCGGCGTGATGCTGCGGCAGATCGGCGCTTACATCCAGAAGCAGCAGCTGTCGGATGCGGTGCGGGTCATTACTGAAGGTGACGGAAACGAAAATCCTGCGGTGCATTATACGGTGGGTACCGACCCTATTACCGGTACCAAGGGGACTTTGGGTTATGACCAGCTGGTGGAATTCTGGGGTCAGTTTAATCCTTACACCATGAATACCATGCTGTGTTCTACTGCAACCATGACCAGCATGCTGAAGATCCCCGAACTGCAGAATCCGATGACCGGCCTGAATTTCCAGGGCACCGGCAGCTTTGGCACGCCTCTGGGCGCACAGCTGCATCGCACTTCCTCGCTGCCCAACAATCTGATCATCGGTTTGGACAAGAACTATGCTCTGGAGCATGTCAAGGCAGGCGACGTGATGGTGGAATATGACAAGCTGATCGACCGTCAGCTGGAGCGTGCGGCCATTACTTCCATCTCCGGCTTCTGCAAGATCTGCGACGGCGCTTCTGCGGTGCTGCACGTATGAGTTTAACGGATCAGGTTGCGGCGCAGGTTCAGTTCATGGCACCGGAACTGATCACGGATAAGGCGGATCTGCTGCACATGGTTTGCAGCGCGGCGGTGTCTGCCCTCAGCAGCCGGCTGCGGGACGGCTTGGAGCCTGAGGATTGCCAGGCGGATTTTGTGACAGCGGCGGGAATGTATGCCGCGGCAGCCCTGTCGGAAATGGAAAACGACGGGAAGGTGGAGCAATTCACCGCCGGGGATCTGACCATGCGGCGGGGCAGCAAGGGGAGCGCGGCGAACTATCTGCGCGCCCAGGCTGCGCTGCTGATGGCACCCTATCTGCAGACAGGATTTACCTTCCTGGGGGTATGAGATGCGCAAAGATGTGAAGCAAATCATGGACGGCTGGGGGACGGAACTGATCCTGGAAAAGGCGGGGAAGCAATATGCGGTCAAAGCCTTTTTGCAGGAACACCGTTCCAAAAGCCAGGAAAACACCCAGCAGGCCTATGGGCCTCTGGGTGAGCGGCCCAGGGGCATTTATCTGTACATCGGCCCGGCAGAGCCGGCAGCGGAAGAGAAGGATCTGGTGCGCTATGGCGAGAAGATCCTGGAGTTTCGCCGGGCTGAACCGGTGATGATGGGCAGTTCGGTGCTGTACATCCGGGGACTGTGTGTGGAGAAAGGCAGGGAACTGGAATGGGGCGAATGATCTTGAGCCGTGTCGTGGATGGGCTCAATGAAAATGGCATCCCGGCCCAGCGGGGGTATCCCGTGGGCCGGCAACGGATCATCACAGAACCGGTATGCGCCGTCAGCCTTGCTTCTGCCCAGAGCCGCAGCAAGGAAGTACGGGTACGGGTGCAGGTCCTGTCGCCGGCAGAACTGGGCGGAGCGGTCTGTGAGGAGACCGCCCTGGATGTGGGGGAGATCCTGGAGCAGATGGATGGCAAAAGCACGGTGGGCGGCATCGAATTTGATGGCCGTGCCGGTGTGTTTTCCGTGGAGATCCTGGCGGATTTCTTTGAGGAGCGGCCGAAGGTCTTTCAAAATGACACGGAGCTGAACCATGCGGTGGCATTCACCAGCTGGCGTGCGCTGGATGAAGAGGTCACCGATTGGATCGATGCCAAGTGGAATTTCCGGCTGGAGGAATATTATCCGCTGGACCATGATGAGGAGCTGAACCCCCACGGCACATTTACACTGGTGCATATCAGCGAAAAGGGGTCGGAGACCTATCTGGAGTGTACCTGGACCTACCAAAAACGGGAATGGGATGCCTGCGGTGTGCGGCAGATCATGTTGGGACAGGCCAATCTGATGGATTCCGGCTGATGACGGAAAAAGGGCCACCGTGCAAAAAGCACGGTGGCCTGAATTTTTAGCGTTGTTTGCAGGCATAGTGGTATGCCATTTTGTAATCTTCCAGCCGGAGACAGCACTGCTCCAATCGGGGCCATGCTTCCCGGGGGGCCAGGGGCTCGGCTTGGGTGAAGAACTTCAGTGCCAGGGCATCCTCCCCGGCGGCTGCGGCCGCATCGCCACGGAGCAACAGCCACGGAGCGGCATTTTGATCCCGGGCGGCATCCAAAATGGCAGCGCAGCGGCGGGGGTCGCCGGTAAGCAGGGCGGCTTTGGCCCGGAGGAAGAGGGCTTCGTCCCCGCTGGGGAGGCTTGCGGCGATCTGAGGGAGATCGGCATCCGGCGTCCGGGCCAGGCACAGCAGCCGGCGGCGTTCCAGTTCCTGAGTGTAGTAGGGCGTATGCGCGCCGGCCTGGGCGACCCGGGCGAGCAGGGCGGCATCGGGGGCAGCTTCTGCCAGGGAAAGGCAGGACAGCGCTTCCAGCAGATACCGCTCCCCGTCGAAAATGGGGTCCGGGGCGGCATAATCCGCAAGGGCGGTCAAAACTGCGGCATGATCAGCGGCAGCAAAGGCCCGCCGGGCGGCATCCATACGGGGCTGATTGGGGGAGGCGACGGTTTCCTCCAGGAAAAAGCTGACGCTTTTACCCAGGCGGTCGGCCAGGTATTGGAGGGTGGCCATGGAAGGTTTGGCAGAGCCGTTTTCGATTTGGGAGAGCATATTACGGGTGATCATATCGCCGCAAAGCTGCCGCTGGGACAGGCCGGCTTCCTGCCGGGCCTGGCGAATTCGCTGGCCAAGAGCCATGGGGACACCTCCCTGGGGTAAGGATGATTTACCCCAGTATAGCATATCTTGCGGGAAAATGCTATAGTCACAAAAAATTCATTTGCTATTTTCTTCCGTTTGGTTTACCATAGCAATAGAAATGGCAACTTGGGAGGAAAAGCATGGATATTCGTGACCGAAAAGGATTGAAAAGGGCAGCCGGGGAACACCTTGCGGCGGCGAATTATGATCCGAAAAAGCTGATCCTGATCCACAATGGGGTGCTGGTGGCACTGTCGCTGGTGCTGGCGCTGCTGAATTATCTGCTGGATCAGCAGATCGGGGACACCGGCGGTTTGAGCGGTGTGGGCACCCGGACGGTATTGGAGACCATTCAGACGGTGCTGACTGTGGCCCAGATGACAGCAGCGGTGTTCTGGCAGATCAGCTATGTCTATGTGGCGCTGCGGATCTGGCGGAGGGAGTCCGTTGGGCCGGAGAGCCTGCTGGAAGGATTTCGGCGTTTCGGGGCGGTGCTGCGGCTGCGGCTGCTGACATCGGCGCTGTATTTTGGATTGGTGATGCTGTGCGTGTACATCGCCGCTACGGCCCTTACGCTGACACCCTGGGCAAAGCCTTTGCTGGATGCTTACACCATCGGCACGGAAGAGGCGCTGATGGCGGCAATGGCGGAGTGCCTGCTGCCGATGTATGGAATTGTGGGCGTGTTTCTTCTGGTGCTGGTCGTGCCCTACTATTATCGGCTGCGGCTGGCAGATTATGCGGTGATGGATCGGGGCCGTGTCGGGGCGATGGCGGCCGTTCAGGTCAGCCGGGTACTGATGCGGCGCAACCGCCTGGCACTTTTCAAGCTGGATCTGAGTTTCTGGTGGTTCTATGCCCTGGAGATTTTGACCCTGCTGCTGGCCTATGGGGACATGATCCTGCCGACGATGGGGATCAAACTGCCCTGGTCGGCGGATGCCTGGTACTACATTTTCCTGGCACTGTGCTATGTGTGCCAACTGGCGCTGTACTGGTGGCGGGGCAATGAAGTGCAGGTGACCTACGCCGGCTTCTATGAAGCGCTGATGCCCAAGGACGAGGAAGAATAAATCAAAGGCCGACAGGGATAAAACCTGTCGGCCTTTTGCATTGTCAGCGGATCTTTTCGCCGTTGAGGATGGCTTCCGTAAGGCGGTCGCCATCATAACGGAGAGTCAGCAGGAAGAAGGGGGCATCCTGCCACAGAAGGTCCAGGAAGATCTGGTCACCTTCCCACTTTTCCAACCGGTCCAGGAAAGCGCGGGGAACCCATTGCAGATCGCCCTCGTTACACTGCCCAATCTCGCCCTCGAAACCGTCGGCGGTGAACAGGTACATGTATTCCCCTTCCCAGGGAGCGTTGGGAAGAAAAGTGACGATGCCCCGGCAACGCCAGGAGGTGAGCCGCAGGCCCGTTTCTTCCATGGCTTCCCGCAGGAGGCATTCGTCGGGGCTTTCGTTTTCTTCGAATTTGCCGCCGATGCCGATCCATTTATCCCGGTTGACATCGTTTTTCTTCTTGACCCGGTGGAGCATCAGCACTTCGTCGCCCCGGAGGACATAGCACAGAGTGGAATTATACATTTTGATCCTCCTATTTGACTAGCCGGATGGCCCGGTGGAGGTTGGTGACGGTGACTTCCTCGTGGCCCGGTTCCATTTCGCCATCCAACGTCCAGGGCATAAAGCCGGAGGCGTGGACGGTGATTTCCCGAGCACTGAAGAAGGTGATCATGGAGCAGTTATACTGCTGATTTTGCACCGCCTGGATGCATTCGTGGATCTCCAGCAAGCTCTGGGGCATCCGCACCAAGAGGATCTCAAATTTGCCGTCCCGCATATCCACACGCTGGGGGTCCAGGGTCAAAATGCCGCCGACAGAAGTGGAATTACTGATGGCTCCAAAGAGGAAATCCCCTTCGATGATGCGGCCATCCGCTTCCAGGCGGATATGCTCGTTACGGAGCTGGGACAATTCCTGGATGCTGCTCAGGACATAGGCAGTGTGGCCCAGGGCGTTTTTGACATTCTGGGGGGTGGTGTAGGAGGTTTTGGTGAAAGCGCCGAAGGAGGCCACATAGGAGAAGAACCGGTTGCCGAATTTGCCTACATCATAGGATTCGGGTGTTCCAGATGCAATGCGCCGGGCGGCTTCCAAAATATTGGTGGGCAGATGCAGGCTGGAAGCAAAGTCATTGGTAGAGCCGCAGGGGATATAGCCGATGGGAATATCCGCGCCGCAACGGGCAAGGCCGTTGATGGTTTCATTGAAGGTGCCGTCGCCACCGGCGCAGACGATCAAGTCATGATCGGCGGCCCGTTCAGCTACCACATCGATGGCATCGCCGTGACTGGCCGTTATATACAATTCCACCCGATAGCCGGCATCATTGAAAATCCGGACCACATCGGCAAGATAGGTTCGGATCCGGCGCTGGCCGGCGTTGGGATTGACGATAAACAGTAATTTTTTCAAGATCTTACACCTCGGTTTCCTTAGCTACCATTATAGCACCCCGGAAAGATTTCACAAGGGAAAGGAGGCGGAAATTGGAAAAATTAACATAAGATTAACAATTTGCTCAGGCCTTTTCCCGGTGGTACAGCAGCCGGACGGCGTTCAGCACGCAAAGCATGGCAACACCGGAGTCGGCAAACACAGCGGCCCACATGGATGCGTGGCCCGCAAGGCCCAGGATCATCACCAATAGTTTGACCGCCAGGGCGAAGATCACATTCTGCCAGGCGATGCGCTGGGTGCGGGCGGCGATGGCGATGGAGTCGGGAATGGCCGAAACCTGGGAATTCAGATAGACCACATCTGCCGCTTCGATGGCGGCATCGGCGCCGGAACCCATGGCTGCGCCCACATCGGCGCCGGCCAGCACCGGAGCATCGTTGATGCCGTCGCCTACGAAGAGGACCGGGCCGGTCCGCTGGCGCAGGGCGCGCATTTTTTTCAGCTTTTCATCGGGTAAGAGCCGGGCCCAGACCTGGCGGATGCCCACCTGCCGGGCAATGAGTTTGGCGGTCTCCGGATTGTCGCCGGTGAGCATGGCGGTGGTGATCTGCCGGTCGTGGAGCTGGGCGATGGCCTCGGCGGCACCGGTCTTTAAGGTGTCGGCAATATCGATATAGCCGGCGAAACAGCCGTCGATGGCGATGAGCACCCGGGTGCCGGCGGCGGTGGGCAGAGGCGGAATGGAGAGGCCGTGCTCTCGTAGCAACGCGCTGTTGCCGCAGAGCAGGGCGTGATCACAGACCTTGGCGCGGATGCCCCGGCCGGGCAGTTCTTCCAGCTCCGTGGGATCTTCCAGGGGGATGCCTATTTTTTGGGCGTGGGCCAGGATGCTGGCGGCGATGGGATGGGAAGAGCGCTGCTCGCAGCTGGCGCACAGAGCCAGCATTTCATTGCCGCCCATCACTTCCTTGACGGTGAAGTCGCCCCGGGTCAGAGTACCGGTCTTATCCATGACCACGGCTTTGACGGTGGCCAGGGCCTCGATGGCTACGCCGCCTTTGAAGAGGATGCCCTTGCGGCTGCCGGCACCGATGCCGGAGAAGAAGGCCAGGGGCACGCTGAGCACCAGGGCGCAGGGGCAGCTCATGACCAAAAACGACAGGGCGGTATAGACCCAGTAGCTCCAGTTGTGGGTGATGATGGAGGGAACAATGGCCACGATGGCTGCAAGGGCAACCACGATGGGGGTATACACCCGGGCAAACCGGGTGATGAACCGCTCGAATTGGGGCTTGGAAGCGGCGGCATTTTCCACGCTGTGGAGGATCCGGGTGACCATGGATTCGGCCAGGGGTTTTTCCACCCGAATGATCAGCTGACCGGATGTGTTGACACAGCCGGAGGTGACGGCGTCGCCGGGGCAGACCCGGACAGGGACCGGCTCACCGGTGATGGGGGCGGTATCAACGCGGCTTTCGCCGGTGAGGACTGTGCCGTCCAGGGGGATCCGGTCGCCGGGACGGATCAGCAGTTCGTCGCCGGGCCGGGCCTGGTCGGCGGGGATGGTTTCGCCGGAGACCAGGTGGACCACTTCGGGCCGCAGATCCACCGCGTCCATGATCTGCTTGCGGCTGCGGGCCACGGCTTTTTCTTCAAAATATTCGCCCAGGCGGTAAAACAGCATGACGCCTACCGCTTCGGGAAATTCGGCAATGAGGAATGCACCCAGGGTGGCGATGCTCATGAGGAAATTCTCATCCAGCACATGGCCGCGGATGAGGTTCTTGCCGGCTTTGGTCAGCACGGGTCTGCCCAGGAGGAAGTATGCGGCCAGAAACACGGCCAGGGGCAGGTAGGGGATATGCAGGGCGTTCAGGATGAGACCGGCTGCGAACAGACCGCCGCCCAGAAGCAGATCCCGCAGGTCGTGACCCTCGGCGTGGTGATGATGATCGTGGTGGTCGTGGTCGCAGGAACAGTCCTCGTGATGATCGTGGCCGCAGGAACAGCCCTCATGGTGGTCATGGCCGCAGGCGCAGCCTTCGTGATGATCGTGGTCATGATGATGGCCGCAGGCGCAAGGAGGCCGGTGATCCCGGGACTCCGGTTCGCCGATGGAGATGTCCGGCTCTACCTGCCGGGCAGCTTCCCGAATCTGGGGGAGCAGGGCGTCGGGGTCTTCTGCGGTCAGGTGCAGCTGCATGGTGGCAAAGACGATACTGGCATTCTCAACGCCGGGGACGGCGCGGATCTTTTCTTCCGCTTTGGCGGCGCAGTGGGCGCAATCCAGGTGGGCAAGGGAATAGATCTTGGTTTTCATGGGCAAACCTCCCAAACTAACATATGAGCAAATGTGCAAATGTTTTTCTTTCAGTATATACCCCAGCACTGCCAATGTCAAGTAAAATTTGCCCGGCATAGGAGGAGGATCAAAGGGCGTAGAAAAAGATGCTGATAAACTGCAATATGGAACCCAGAACAACAAAAATATGGAACACGCTGTGCATCCATTTCTTCGTCTTACCCAGGCCGTAAAGGACGGCACCGATGGTATAGGCAATGCCACCGGCCAGCAGAAAGCCAAAACCGTCGGCACCCAGGGCGGCAATGGTCTGCCGCGCAAAGGGAAGGATGGCCCAGCCCATGCCGATGTAGCAGACCATGGAGAAAACGCGGTATTTTTTGAGGTCGATGGCGGTCAGGGTTACGGCCAGGGTGGTCAGCCCCCATTCCAGCGCAAAGATCCCCCAGCACAAGCCGGGATCCTTTGGATGGATGCCCGCCAAAAGCACCGCCGAATACGAGCCGGCAATGAGGAAATAAATGGTGCAGTGGTCCAATACCTGCATCACTTTCTTTGCCGTGCCGGGCCGGAGACCGTGATAGACACTGGACATGGTATACAGCGTGATCATGCTCAGCCCGTAGAGCAGAGCACCCAGCAGGCCCAGTCCGTTACTGTGCAGGAGGGCTTTTGCGGTACACAGGACTGTAATGACCACAGCGATGCCGCCGCCGGCAATGTGGGTCACGGTGTTCATGGTTTCCTCACCCTTGGAATAGACCGGGAGAAGCCGGTCGGAGAGTTTTGTTCGTTTCATCAATAACGCCGCCTTTTTCTTGGTTTGGAAGTAAGTATAGCACAATGCCCGCGGAAGAAAAACTACGATGGTACACAGTAGGGTCGACGGTGGTGAGAATGGAGTTCTACCGCCGGGAGAGACCAAATAAGGGATTGACAAAGGTGCATCGGCTGTGTACAATATGCATAACCATGGCTGAGGCGCGAGGTTCATCAGTATCGTCCCGGATCGGCAATTGCCGGGGCAGGAAAGGGAACATCGCCGAAAAATGAGTCCGGTGCCAAACGGCTCATTTTGGGTCTGCGCGAAATACGCGCAGGACTGTCGTTCGTCTGAACGGAGTGCTGACCGGGGGGAATAGCTGCTTGCTTGCCCTGTGTCACTTTGACATGGGGCAATTTTTGTTGAGAAAAAGAGGAAAAGAGAATGAAAAAGACACCGTTTTTGACCCTGGAACAGGCCCGGGTGATCCGGGACCGGATCCCCACCCCGTTCCACATTTATGATGAGGCCGGCATCCGGGCCAACGCCCGGGCGCTCCACGCCGCTTTTGCCTGGAATCCCGGATTCAAGGAGTATTTTGCCGTGAAGGCCACGCCTAACCCTTACATCCTGCAGATCCTCCATGAGGAAGGCTGCGGCTGCGACTGCAGCAGCTACACGGAGCTGCTTTTGAGCGAGGCGGTGGGCATCACAGGCCGGGAGATCATGTTCTCCTCCAATGTGACCCCGGAGCTGGATATGCGCAAGGCGCTGGAACTGGGGGCGTACATCAATCTGGACGATTCCACCCATGTGGAATTTTTGGAGCGGCTTTGTGACGGGCAGGTGCCGGAAACGGTGTGCCTGCGGTACAACCCCGGCGGCTCTTTCTCCCTGGGCAATACCATTATGGATATGCCCGGCGATGCCAAGTACGGCATGACCGAGGATCAGATGGCCGGAGCCATCAGCCGGCTGATGAAGCTGGGCACCAAGCACTTCGGCATCCATGCATTCCTGGCTTCCAATACCACCACCAATGAATATTACCCCGAGCTGGCGGCGATTTTGTTCCGGCTGGCGGTGCGGCTGCGGAATGCCACCGGCGCGCATATTGCCTTTGTCAATCTGTCCGGCGGCATCGGTGTGGACTATCGGCCGGAGCAGCCCCGGAACGATATTGCCGTCATCGGCGAAGGCGTCCGGCGGCGGTATGAGCAGATCCTGGTGCCGGAGGGCATGGATGATCTGTCCATCTTTACGGAGCTGGGCCGGTTTATGCTGGCGCCTTACGGCCATCTGGTATCCACGGTGCTGCACAAGAAGCACATTTACCGGGAGTATGTGGGCCTGGATGCCTGCGCGGCCAATCTGATGCGGCCGGCCATCTATGGCGCGTACCATCATATTACGGTGCTGGGCAAGGAGGATGCCACGCCGGATCATGTGTACGATGTGACCGGTGGTCTGTGCGAAAACAACGACAAATTCGCTGTGGAGCGGAGTTTGCCGAAGGTGGAGATCGGGGATATCCTGGTGATCCACGACACCGGCGCCCACGGATTCTCCATGGGCTACAACTACAACGGCAAGCTGCGCTCGGCAGAAGTGCTGCTGCAGAGCGACGGCAGCTTCAAGCTGATCCGCCGCGCGGAGACGCCGGCCGATTATTTTGCCACATTTGATAGTTCAGAATTCAAATTCAATTCATAAGTTGTAAAAACTGCACAAAAACCGGCGCGGTTTTTCTGCATCCGGGACGGGGTGTTTCCGCGAAATTTTCATGCTATCCTGCGGTAATTATGCTATAATGAATATGGGCAAAGAGGTAGCCCTGCAGCAAGCGCTTAAAGGAGTCAGTATGAACAATATTTTATTTTTCTTAACACCCAAGGCTATGTGTGCCTTTCTATACGATGATTTCACCATGCGGCAGGCACTGGAGAAAATGGAGTCCGCCGGTTATGTGACGCTGCCCATCCTCAACAAGCGGGGCGAGTATCGGGGAACTCTCAGCGAGGGCGACCTGCTGTGGGGGCTGAAGAACCTGTGCTACATGGATATGCGGCAGGCGGAAGCCCACCGGATCATGACCATCGCCCACCGGCGGGATTATCAGCCGGTGCGGGTGACCGCTTCCATGCAGGATCTGGTGGAGCGGGCCAAGAATCAGAATTTTGTGCCGGTTGTGGATGATTTTGGCAGCTTCATCGGCATCGTTACAAGAAGCGCCATCATCAAATACTGCAGCGACAAACTGTTTCCCAAGGAATGAAGAACGCAGTGCCCACCCGGAGATCTCCCCGTGGGCACATTTTTGTTGCAAAAAAGGGCGGGGGGTGGTAAAATAGGGGCAGTATACCTTGGAGGGACGATATGGACGGCGAGAAGCTGAAGAATTTGATCGGTAAAAATATTACCGCCCATCGCAAGCGCTGCGGGCTGACCCAGGCAGGGCTGGCGGAAAAACTGAATTACTCCGACAAGGCCGTATCCAAGTGGGAGCGGGGCGAGTCGGTTCCCGATGTGATGACCCTGATGCAGCTGGCGGAGCTGTTTGAGATCTCTGTGGATGAGATGCTGGCTGATCCCAATGAACTGCCGGAAGATGCTACCAAAGTCCAGCAGGCCATGGAAAAAGTGGTGGAAAAGACTCTGAAGCGGAAGGCCAACAAGCAGATCATTCTGGGTCTTTCGTCGCTGCTGGTATGGTTTGTGGCGCTGCTGGTGTATGTGGTGCTGGCAAGCCTCGGCTGGGAGCAGGGAGCCCTGGCATTTTTGTATGCCATCCCGGCAGACGCCATCGTGCTGCTGAGTCTGCGCTCTGCCTGGCATGATTTCCGCTGGAACAAGGCCTATATTTCTGCCATCGTTTGGGGTTGCTTGCTGAGCTTCCATGTGACGCTGCTGGTTTTGGCAGGCGTGAATCTGTGGCGGGTGTATCTGCTGGGTATTCCCGGCCAGTTGGCCATCTTCCTGTGGTTCCGGATGTTCCGGCCGGCCAAGACGGAGGAGAAGGACCATGAATAAGCAGGAATTGCGCAGGCAGATCCGGACGCAAAAGCGAGCCATGACACCTGCCCAGATCGAAGAAAAAAGCCGCATCCTGGGCGAATTGTTTGTTCAGACGGAAGAATACCGCCGGGCGAGGACCATCTACGGCTATCTGCCCTACAACCAGGAGGTGCGGACCGTGCCTATGCTGGAGCAGGCGCTGCGGGACGGCAAACGGGTGGCGGTGCCCAAGTGCTATGGCGATGAGATGCGATTCATTTATATGGAAGATCTGTCCCAGGTAGCGCCGGGTTATGCCGGGATCCCCGAGCCCATTGCGGACGGCCCGGTGGCGGCGGATGAAACGGCCCTGGTGCTGATGCCGGGTTTGGCTTTTGATCCCCAGGGGCATCGGATCGGCTACGGCGGCGGATTTTATGACCGCTTTCTGGCGGAAGAGCCGGGACATCCGACGCTGGCCCTTTGCTATGATTTTCAAATGCTGCCCAGCCTGGAAACGGAGGAATTTGACATCCCCGTGGACCGGGTACTGTGGGCATAAGGAGGCACTATGCATATTCCCAGCGGAACCACCGCCCAGCTGGAGCTGGTGACATTTGCCCAGGCTCTGGCAGCGGCCAATACGCCCAATGAAGATTATGATGTGGAGAAATGGCTCTACGCACCCAATTTTTACTCGGAGTATCGGTACATATTGGGCACCCGGGGTAAAAATCCGCTGATCTGCATTGGCATCAATCCCTCCACCGCAGAGCCGGATCATTTGGACAATACCCTCAAATCCGTGGAGCGGATCGCCCTGGGCAACGGATTTGACAGTTTCATCATGTTCAACTTGTACGCCCAGCGGGCCACGGACCCGGATGCCATGGAGCGGCAGTGCAACGAGACGCTGCATCGGGAGAATCTGGAGGCCTTTCGCTATGTGCTGTCCATTTCCGAGAGGCCTGCGGTCTGGGCTGCCTGGGGTGCCATCATTGAGAAACGGGAGTATCTGCCCCGCTGTGTGCGGGATATGGTGGCGGTGGGCCAGGAGTACGGCGCGGAATGGTACTGCGCCGGGGCCATCACCAAAAAGGGACATCCCCATCATCCGCTGTATTTACGCAAGGATGAAAAATTGCGGCCCTTTGACATTGAAGGGTATCTTGCCGGGAGGGACTGAGATGGAAGAACGGGATTGCGAAAGCTGTTGGTACTACGATTATGACGAGGAATATGACGAATATTTCTGCATGATGGACCTGGATGAAGATGAGGTCTGCCGGTATCTGGCTTCCGGAAAGAATAAATGCCCCTACTACCGCCAGGGCGATGACTACACCCTGGCCCGAAAACAGTAACAAAAAAGGACTCCTTCAAATGAAGGAGTCCAAATTTTTTGGTTTAGCCGGCGGAGATGACGGCCGGATCGGTATCCAGCAGGGAAATGAAGAAGCTTTCTTCATCACCCAGCGTGCCGATGTAGGTGACCTTCAAGCCATGGATGGGGTCGAATTGGAAAGTGGGGGTGTCGGCTTCCCGGTAGTCATACACGGTGTACTGCAAGAGGGCGGGCAGATCCTCCACACCCGGCGTGCGGATGCCCACCAGGATCAAGTAGATCTGGCAGGAGTTGCCGTCGCCGGCAGAGGTCTGCGTCTCGGTGATCCCCATATCCCGGGTGGACACGGTGGCCAGGCAGGCGGAGCAGCTGCGGTAGAGATAGCCGGATTCGTCGGTCTGCCAATCGCCGAAGGTATGCTCCAACTTGGCCTTGGTAACGCGGTTTTCAGCGTTGCAGAGGTTACAGCGATAAAGCTCAAAGCCTTCCTGGTCGCAGGTGGCATCCAGGGCATCTACCAGGATGAACAGATGCTCCAGAGCGGGCTGCACTTCGCGGCGCTCTTCCAGGCTGCAGTTTTCGCAGCGGTGCAGCTCATAGCCTTCAGTTTCGCAGCCGGGTGCCACGGTTTCGATCAGCACGAAGTGATGGCCCGGGGCTTTCTGGACATGGCGTTTGTCTGTTTCGCCGCAGCGGGTGCAGGTGAAGAGGGTGTAACCGTCGGTTTCGCAGGTGACGGCGATGACCTGGCCGGCACCGTAATTGTGGCCCAGGGGTTTGGTCAGTTCATCAGAGGGGATGTTCTGCTGTCCGCAGATGGTGCAGGTATAGATGGAATAGCCGTATTCGCCGCAGGTGGGCTTGCCGGTTTCGGTCAGCACATAGTCATGCTCATGGTCAGAGCCGGTGGTGGGCGGTGTGGTCACCGGTTGGGTGGGTACAGTAGGCTCTGTGGGCACGGTGGGATCTGTGGGTACGACCGGGTCTGTTACAGGCGTGGATACTGTGGGATCGGTGGCCGGCTGGGTGGGATCGGTGGCCGGGTTGGTTGCGGGGGGTGTATTCAGTCCACTGAGCAAACCGCCGACCTGGGCGACGACCACGCAGGTCATGATCACCACGGTGACCAGCAGCACGCACAGGACGATAAAGGCAATTTGTTTGGCGTTCATTGCACATTTCTCCTTCTTGGGGATGATAGCTCATTATACTGGATATTCCGACAAAATGCAAGTCCCTGGGGGAAACAAAGAGCGCACACCCGATTGGGGGGTGTGCGCCTTGCTGTTTGGAAAATTATTCCTGCTCCCAGTTGTGCCAGACGTTCTGGACATCGTCGTCATTTTCCATGGTGTCGATGAGCTTCTCCATCATGGCAGCCTGGTCGGCATTCAGAGTCTGATAGTTCTGGGGGACCATTTCGATCTGGGCGGACACGAAGGTGTACTTACCCAGGTTGGCGACCACATCGTTGAAATCATCGGGCTGGGTGTAGATGGTGAACACATCGCCGTCAGCCTCGAAATCATCGGCGCCGGCTTCCATGGCGTCCATCATGACTTCTTCTTCGTCCAGCTCCTCTTCGGAGTTGTCGATGACCAGCACGCCCTTCTTATCGAAGGACCAGCTGACGCAGCCATTGGTGCCCAGGTTGCCGCCGAACTTGTCGAAATGGTGGCGCATATTGCCGGCAGTACGGTTGCGGTTGTCGGTCATGGTCTCCACGATGACGGCAACACCGCCGGGGCCGTAGCCTTCGTAGGTGATGGATTCGTAGTTGTCGCCTGCGCCCGCGCCGGCAGCCTTCTCCAGGCAGCGCTTGATGTTATCGTTGGGCATATTGGCGGCCTTGGCCTTGGTGATGACGGTGGCCAGCTTGGAGTTGTGGGCGGGATCGGTGATTCCGCCGCCTTCCTTCACGGCGACGATCAGCTCCTTGGCGATCTTGGTAAAGGCGGCAGCGCGCTTGGCGTCCTGTGCGCCCTTGGTTTTTTGGATGTTATGCCATTTGGAATGTCCGGACATAAGTATTTCTTCCCTTCAAAAAATATCGCAACTATTTTAGCACCGAATGGTGGAAAAATCAATAGAATTTCATGCAATCGGCATGAGTTTCGGAGATTTTTACCTCAATTCCGGGGAATGCATCCCGCAGGGCCTGGGCCAAAGCGGCGCAGATGGGGTTCTCCGTGTAAAAATGACCGGCGTCGATCAGATTCAGTCCCAGTTCCCGGGCGTCCCAGAACTGGTTGTATTTCACATCGGCGGTGACGAAGGTATCGCAGCCATCATCCAGGGCCTGGTGCATGGCGCCGGCGCAGCTGCCGCCGCCCACGGCTACCCGGCGGACGGGCTTGCCGCCGCTTACATACCGCAGCGTGGGGGTACCCAGCCGGGCTTTGACATGGGCCAGGAAGTCTTCCAGGGACATTTCGCCGATATTGCCGGAGCGGAGCAGGCCATAGGGCCGGCCTTCGCAATCGGCGCCCGCAGGATGGGTGACTTCCACATCTGTCAGACCCAGGGTTTGGGCCAGTTCATAATTGACGCCCATGGGGCAGGAATCCAGGTTGGTATGGGCGTTGATGGCGCTGATGCCCCGGCGGCAGAGGGTCATAATGCCCCGGCCGATGGAGGTCTCGTCGGTGATGTTGGGCAGGGGCTGGAAGATCAGAGGGTGGTGGGTCACCAGCAGTTCGGCGCCCCAATCGGCAGCCTCATTACAGACATGCTCGAAAGGATCCAACGCTACCAGGATCTTGGTGACGGGGGCGTTTTTGCTGCCGCAGAGCAGGCCCACATTGTCCCAGCTTTCCTTCATATAGGAAGGGGCGATCAGTTCGATGTAGCTTAATACGTCACGGACTGTGGTCATGGTGATACCTCCTGAAATGATGGTCAAATGGTATTCAGCGGCAGAGCCTGCAATTCTGCCAGGATCTGCGTGTATTCTTCATATTTTTCGCCGCCGGTGCGGGCAAGACCGGCCACGCTGGTTTCCAGGCCGTGGATGACCCGCTGGGCAAATTCCGGCAGCAGGGGGCTGCCGCTTTCCAGCAGGGCGGGGGTGATGTGGTAACCGCCGGGGGTCAGGCTGTGGCCCGGTTCATAGACTGCTTCGGTGATGGGATAATAGAATTTGCCCTCCTTCACCAGGGTCTCCCGGGGGATGCGCCAGCCGTTGGCGTACAGATACTTCCGCAGTTCCGGCCGCTTGCTCTGGCACTGGAGGATCAGCCGATACCCGCCGCTTTTCAGCCAGGGGGCGGCCTCCAGAATGGAGATCATGGTGTCTGCGCCCATGCCGGCGCAGATCAAGGTATCGAAATCCCGGGGGATGTTACGCACGCCGTCGGAAAGGAAAAAGCGGATCTTGTCCCGGACGCCGAATTTTTCCGCGTTGCGGATGGCGGACTGCAGAGGAAGTTCGTTGATATCCGAGGCGATGGCGGAAGATGCGATGCCGCCGGTGAGCAGATGGATGGAAAGGTAGCCGTGATCGCAGCCCACATCGGCAATCCGGTCGCCGGGATTTACAAAATCGCAGCAGGCCAGCAGCCGTTGGGAAATGGGAAGTTTCATGGTCATGCTCCTTTGGGTATGGTAGAAAAACGCCGCCCCGGCGATGCGGGACGGCGTAGCCGGTGGATCACTGGTTCTGGCTGGCCTCGTAGGCTTCCAGGAAGTGGTTCAGCTGGGCCAGGAAGGGGTCGCAGTCGATGCCGTGGACCATGCAGGCTTCCTCAACCGTTTCGCTGCGGGAAGAGGGGCAGCCCAGGCAGTGCATACCGATGGCCAGGAACAGGGGCGCGGCGTGAGGAGCAATGTCCAGAATGTCGCCGATAATGGTGGTTTTTTCGATCTTGACAGCCATGAATAATAGCCTCCTTTGGTTTCTTTCGCTATTATAACCCCGGGGTACGGAAAAAACAAGAGGAAATCCCGGATTTTTTGCGACTTTTCAAAAGAAAAGCACCTGCGGTTGGCAGGCGCTTATCTTGTTTAGATCCCTGCCAGCTTCAGCAGTTCGGGAACTTTGGCTTCCCAGCCCAGGGCCATGATATGGACACCCTGGCAGTAGGGACGGCACTCCCGGATGATCTGAGCGGCGATCTCCACGCCGGTGATACCGGCCTTGGCCCGCTCCTTATCGGCGGCAAGGGCATCAATCATGTGCTGGGGCACATGAACGCCGGCCACGTTGTTATTCATGAACTTGGCCATGCCGGCAGACTTGGGGATAATGACACCCAGCTGCACAGGCTTGCCAAACTGCTTGGCCTGCTCCATGAACTGGATGAACTTTTCGGAATCGAACACGGCCTGGGTCTGGAAGTATTCAGCGCCGGCCATGACTTTGCGCTCCATCTTCATCAGCTGGGCATCCACAGAGTCGGAGCAGGGGGACACCACAGCGCCCTTGGCAAACTTGGGGGCAGGGCCTACCAGGGGGTTGCCGGCCAGGTCCACGCCCTGTTCCAGCTGACCGACGGTGTGCAGCAGGGACACGGAATCCAGGTCAAAAACAGGCTTGGCGCCGGGATGGTCACCCATCCGGGTGTGGTCGCCGGTCAGGCACAGGATGTTTTCAATGCCCAGCATGGCAGCACCCAGCAGCTCGGACTGGAGGGCGATCCGGTTCCGGTCCCGGCAGGTCAGCTGCAGGATGGGTGTCAGACCGGCGTTCTGCAGCGCCACGCAGGCGGGCAGGCTGCCCATACGCATGACGGAGGACTGGTTATCAGTCACATTGACGGCGGTAATGCCGGACAGATATTCTTTGGCTTCGGCCACCACATGGCTGCAGTCGATACCTTTGGGAGGGCCTACTTCTGCGGTGACTACAAATTCACCGTTATCAAATAATTCAGTAATTCTCATGGTGATCTCCTTTTACTTCACATTATCCTCGGTGGCGTAGTTCCGCAGTTGGGTGGGACACTTCAGCGCATCCAGGCGGCCCAACTGAGCCAGCCGGCGCTGAATTCGTTCCCAACCGCATTCCATATTGGGATCCACCTCGCATTTGCCGTCCTTTGCGCCGCCGCACTGGCCGTTGAGCAGGCTTTTGGAGCAGGCAGTGATGGGGCAGATGCCGCCGGTCAGGTTCAGATAGCACTGACCGCACTGTCCGCAATCCACTTCCAGGGGCGTTACGCCCTGGAAACCGGGCAGGGGATAGGTGTTATTGGCGGCGCAGACCTTCTTGTGGGGGAAGGCATCGGCAATGGTCTGGACACCTACACCGCAGGAGAACACCAGAATGGTATCGGCCTGCTCAATGGCGGCGGCATGTTTTTCAAAGCGTGCCTGGAGATAGGAAGGATTGCAGATGTAGTCGGCAGTGAAGCCGCCGGTGATCTCACAGCGTTCACCCAGTTCCCGGATCACCGCGTCGGCGCGGCCTTCCGCGTCGATGGTGTTGACCTCTTTGCAGCCGTAGCAGAGGACGATAAAGACTTTGCCGTGCATCAGGGAGGAAAGCTCCTGCAGGCTCTTCATTTTGGTCATCAGCATATTACTTCATCCCCCTTACCTGTGCTTTGCCCGCCTTGATCTTGCTGACCAGCGGGATCTTGGAGGAGCAGATGAATTCACAGCATCTGCATTCCATGCAGTCCATAACGCGGTGTTCCTTCATGGCCTGCCAGTTGCCGGCGTCCGCAAACTTGCTGAACAGCAGGGGTTCCAGCTCCATGGGACACACATCCACGCAGCGGCCGCACTTGATGCAATCCACGGCCTCGGCGTGATCGGTATCCAGCGCCACGATGCCGTTGGAGCCCTTCATAATGGGTACATTCAGATCCTTCTGGATAAAGCCCATCATGGGGCCGCCGGCCTTGACCGTGGCATCCGGATCGGTGATGCCGCCGCAGGCGGCGATCATATCGGCGGTATTGGTGCCGATTTTAGCGATAAAATTGCCCTTATTGGCGATGCGCCGGCCGGTGATGCTGACGATACGCTCGATCAGCGGCATGCCCAGCTGGATGGCATCGGAGATGGCTTTGGCGGTGCTGACATTGCACACCACAGCGCCCACATCGGCAGGAAGTCCGCCGCTGGGGACCTGGCGGCCCAGCACCCGCTTGATCAGCATTTTTTCTGCACCCTGGGGGTACTTGGTCTTGGCGGTGACCACTTCCAGACCTTCCTGGGTGGCCAGCTTATGCTCAAACAGGGTGACGGCATCGGGCTTGTTGTCCTCGATGACGATAATGCCGCGCTGCGCGCCAACCGCTTTCACGATGGCCTTCAGGCCGTAGATCACTTCGTCGGAATATTCCATCAGCAGCCGGTGGTCGGCAGTGAGCAGAGGCTCACATTCGCAGCCGTTGAGCAGAACGGCTTCGATGGGCTTGTTGGGCTTCAGCTTCACGGAAGTGGGGAAGCCTGCGCCGCCCATACCCACGATACCGGCTTCCTTGACGATGGAAACGATCTCGTCGGGGGTCAGTTCTTCCAGAGGCTTATTGGGACGGACAGACTCGTGGAGGGTATTCTTGCCGTCGGATGCGATGACCACGCTCAGGCAAGTGCCCCGGGTGGCGTGGGGGCGGTCCTCGATGGCGATGACTGTGCCGCTGACGCTGGAATGGACATGGGCGCTGATGAAGCCGGCGGCTTCGCCGATCTTCTGGCCCACCTGCACCGCATCACCCACGGAAACGATGGGGTTTGCGGGAGCGCCGGCGTGCATGGACAGGGGGATCACCGCGATCTCGGGATCGGGGAAACGGACCAGAGTCATACGCTTGCTGGCGGCCACATTTTCCGTGGGATGGATACCGCCGTAGTAGCCTTCCAGG
This sequence comes from Faecousia sp., assembly GCA_045580365.1. Lineage (GTDB taxonomy): Bacteria > Bacillota > Clostridia > Oscillospirales > Oscillospiraceae > Faecousia. The sequence goes on along the minus strand of JAZNNP010000041.1, from coordinate 70,373 downwards.
CGCTCGGCACGGATGGCCTGGACATACTGCTGGATCAATTTGACATTGATCTTGCCATGATCCCGCAGCTGCACGGGCTGGGCTTTCAGCTCCTCCAGGCGGCCCTGCTGGGCCAGCCGTTCCTGGATCTTCTGCCAGGCGCAATCCTTATCGGGGCTGACTTCGCACTTGCCGTTCTTGGCGCCGCCGCACTGGCCGTTGATCAGACCCTTGGAGCAGTCCACGATGGGGCAGATGCCGCCGGTGATGTTCAGATAGCACTGGGCGCAAGCGCCGCAGTTCTTGTCGGTCAGGGCCATGCCGTGGTGGCCGTTATAGTCGATGGAATCGGTGGCGGTGAACACCGGTACTTCCACCAGCTGCGCGATGGTCTGGACACCCAGGCCACAGCTGATGACGAAGACGCACTGGGTCTCGTCGGGGATGGCATCCACCAGTTTCCGGGCGGTCTGGATCTTATTGCAGACGAAGTCGATCTTCATGCTGCCGGTCACAGTCTTGCCCAGTCGGTCACACAGGGCCAGGAATGCATCCAGTTCCGGTTCTTCCATGGTATCAAAGGCCTTGAAGCACTTGTTGCAGGCGATGACGAATACATGATCCACATCGTTTAATACTGCGCTCAGCTCGGACTCGGCCTTCAATCTGAATTTGGTATAGTTTTCCAATGGCTCACTTCCTTCGTAAAAAGGGGGTTTGTGTTATAAAAACGCAATTCGGCAAACATTATAACATAAGACGATTTATTTTGCTAGTCCAATATTGAAAGAAAATGAAGAAATTTATAAAAAAATATCGATAAGAGGGGTGCAAAATGCCCCGGAGTCCGAAAACTCCGGGGAAATTGGCGTTGTTACATTTTTGGACCTGCTCAACGGGGACAAGATGGGATCAGACAAACAGGGGGCAGCCCATCTCCCGGAATTGCTGGATCTTGCGGTCAATGATCTCCGGGTCCACCTTCAGTTCCTTGGCCAGACAATCGCGGCAGCGCAGATTCTTGCCGTCCCGGCCCAAAAGCCGCAGGGAAATGCCGATCTCATTGGTGGTCAGCACCGCGGCGCAATGTTGGCATAATTGCATAAGAACCTCACAAGTTTTTATGGTATTATCAAGTATACAAAAGAGGAGAAGGAAAAGCAAGGCTTTCATAGGAATGGAGTAATTGCAGGTAAAATTACGGCACATTTGCGTATAAAATAGCAACATTCCGCAAATATTTTAGCGTTTCGCTTCTTGTGCATGGGGATGGGTTTTGCTATAATAATTGTGGTTTTTCAGAGAATACATAAAAGGAGCGCGCAATATGGTCGTATATACACCGCCCATGGGATGGAATACCTGGAACACCTTTGGCTTGAAGATCAATGAAGAACTGATCCTGGAGTCTGCAAAAACAATGATCTCTTCCGGCTTGCGGGATGCAGGCTACGAATACATCGTCATGGACGATGGCTGGGCATTGCCCCAGCGAAATGAACAGGGCCGCCTTGTGGCGGATCCGGAAAAGTTCCCTCGCGGCATCGGCGCCCTGGCGGACGATCTGCACGCCATGGGACTGAAGCTGGGCATTTATTCCTGCGCCGGTTTGTTGACCTGCGGCGGTTTCCCCGGCAGCAATTCCCACGAATTTGAGGACGCGGAGACCTTTGCTTCCTGGAAAGTGGATTTCCTGAAGTATGACTATTGCTACAAACCCCAGCATGAGCAGGGCGACCAGCTGTATCAGCGTATGGCTATGGCGCTGGAAAATTCCGGCCGGGATATTCTGCTTTCTGCCTGCTCCTGGGGCGCGGATGAGACCCAAAACTGGATCCGCAGCACCGGCGCTTCTTGCTGGCGTTCCACTGTGGATATTGTGGACTCCTGGGAATCGGTGCGGACACTGGCCAAGCGGCAGCGGACGCTGCTGCCTTACGGCGGCATTGGCTGCTTCAATGACATGGATATGCTGATCACCGGCATGAACGGGAACGGAAATGTGGGCCTTGCCGGCTGCACCGATACCCAGTACAAGACCCATTTTGCCCTGTGGGCTTTCTTGGGCTCGCCGCTGATGATCGGCTGCGATATTCGCCACATGACAGCGGAAACGGCGAAGATCCTGACCAATCCCGGTTTGATCGCCATTAACCAGGATCGGGGCTGCCGGCAGCCCTTCTCCATCGGCGGCAGCTTCAATTTTGCCTGCGGTGATGATGAAGACAGCTTTGTGTGGGCCAAGCTTCTGGACGGCGGTGATCTGGCCATTGGTATGTTCAACCTCAGCGACAGCCCCCGGAATCTGTACTTTACCCTCCATGATCTGGCGCTGCCCCGGTTCTGCGGCAGAAAGCTGGAACTGACGGATGTATGGACCGGCCAGGTGTGCCATACGGTGGATGACCGCCATGTGGCGCAGGTGGACGGCGGCGATTGCCGGGTGTATCGGGCAAAGCTGATCCGGGCATAACGAATATAAATAAGAATGGGTACGCAGTTTGCACTGCGTACCCATTTTGCTGTTTTCAGCCGGTCACTTCCAGCTTGGTGATGGCGATTCGGCCCATTACCGGCGCAACGCGGATGGCGTGGGGCCCATGGGGGAAGGTGTTTGTAGTAAAGACCGCTTCGCCGCTGCCGCGAAGATCTACTGTGCCCTGGAACTGCCCGTCCACCCAAATGCCGGCAGTGCCAAAGTGAGAGGACTGCGGCAACGGCAGGGTGAACCGGGAGCCGATCACATTCCACTTGGCTGCGATCTGCCCCTGGCCCACAAAGCCGCCGGGGATCCGATGCCAGCGATCAGGTTCCAGGGGGCCAGCGGGGTCTGCTGTTTCATGGGCAGGATGCAACTGTCCGGCGCCCAGCAGAGCATCGGTAGCGTTATAGGTCAGCCGGTAGGGGTGAGTCTCGCCGGTGATTTGGAACCGGCTGCAGTCGATCCGGGAAAAAGCCCCCAGAACCAAAGCCAGCGGCCCGGTCTTGCCGGCAGCAACCGGAATTTGATCAAACAGGGGCAGTCCGTCCACTTGTACATCCAGAAGGCCGGCTTTCAGCGCCATGCGGATCCGGGAAGGGGAATGGGGCAAGGTGGCTGCCGCGTGGGTGGTCAGCGTTCCGTCAGCGGATATAGTGATTACCTTGCATTCATGTCCCTCCAACCGCAGCGCGGAATAGCTGCGAAGGCTTTCCGCTGCAGGAATGGAATCCGAAATGCTGTCGTTGGGACCCAGGATGCCTTCGTAAGCAAAAGCAAGATCCACAGTGCCTTTACAACTGAAGGCGGCATCCAGCGTGAAATCTTTGTAGGCGGCCAGCAGGGGCGACAGGGAAGGGCCGCCGTGGGCGGTCAGAGTGAAGCCATCGCTGTGAGGGGTGTCCCAGGGGCGGGTCGCCACGGTGAGAATGCCCTCATCCGCTGCATTTTTGGAGGGGAACAGGACGGTGAGCTGATGGGTTTCGGGATCCACAAAGCCCTGGAAGGTCTGCCCCCAGATCCCCAGGCACTCGTCGGCGTGATCCCGGGAATGCCACAGATTGCCGTTGGCGGCCAAATGCCAGGCAGAAGGATCGTGGGCCTGCTCCAAGGGTGCGGCGAACAGAGCCTGGTAATTGCGGTTCATCGCCACGGAGGTGGCGGGAGAGAAGACAGTGCCGTTATAGGCAAAGGTGGGAAAGAATTCCACCGGACAGGGAAAATACTCCGGCCGGTCACCGCTGAGGACGATGGTGGGCCCACTCCAGGGGCCTTCCGGCTTTGGCGCGGTCATAATGGCCAATCCCCAGGAAAAATGCTCTTGGGAATCCACAACGGAAAAGCAGATGTAGTCCTTTTCCCGGGGCAGCACCGTTGAGCCGTAATACCGGGTGAAACGCCCGCGGATATTATCCGGCCCGTTGGTCAGCAGTCGCTGGGGCAGCCGGTGGAAAGGGCCTGCCGGGCTGTCGGCCCAGGCCAATGCCACGCCGGTGGTGGTACGGGACGGCGGATCCGGCTCTGTGAGCCACTGGCGGTCATAGGTAAACGTATCGTAGGTCAGCAGATACTTTTTGGTTTTGGGATCGTAACACAAAACGGCATCGGGATATCCGTCGGAGGGGGCATCATCCCCCTCAAAGAAAAAGCCGTCCTCGAAACCCCAACCCAGGTCTTCCCAGATTTGTCCCCGATCCCGGGAGAGATAGATCCGGAAACGGCTGGGCTCTTCAATGCCGTACCGCCGGGGATAGAGGCCTGCGTAGCAGTACCAAACGCCGTCGTGATCCCGAAAAATTGAACCGTTGACAGCCCATTCATAGGGCGGCGCGGAGCGGTGGATGGCATCTCCCAAACGCTGAAAGGAATCAAAGGAAGGATCGCCCAATACCGGATGGCGCAGCCAGGTGTTCATGTGGGTTACTTTGGCGTAATCTCGTACGGAGGACATACTGAACCTCCCATATCAGGCCTTCCGGCCGTTTTCCAGCTGATCCAACCAGTACAGCACATAGCTGGCAAAGCCGTGGTTACAGCTGGCGGTAGCGCTGATATTCTCCCAAAGAGTGCCGGTCCGCTGGGCCATATAGAGGAAATATCCTTCAATATTCTGCCGGACAGTGTCGTGATAGCCCAGCTGCATCAGGATGTCCAGCCGCAGGTAATTTCCGATAAAGGCGTTGGCCGGGTAGATCTCGGGCCATTTTCCCGTGGCGGACCGATCCGGGCCGAAATCCTCCACCAGAGTCTTCATCAATTGGGGATGGCTTTCCGGTGTGGCTGCCCCAAAGAAAAAGGCGTAATACTGGCACACTTCGGTACGATGGCCGGAACGGGTCAGTTTGCCATCCCGGCGAATGCCGTTGTCATGGAAGAACGAGCCGTCGAAGCTTTGAACCCGCACGGTCTGCAGGATTTTCTCCGCTTTTCCACTCAGATCGGGATCGCGGTACAGGGCTGCGGCGGCTTTGAGTGTGGCCGCATAAAGCATATTGGTGGGATAATTGACATTTTTGGTCAGTTGATTGGCCATGGACCATTCCACAAAGTTCCAGCCCGGCAGATCCTCCAGCAGACCGTCCTCATTCTCAAAGCCCCGGAAATAGTCCAGCAACTGTCGGATCCTGGGCTGATAGCGTTCCAGGAGGGCCTCATCGCCGCCCCGGAGCTGATATTCCCGTAATTCGATCACCAGCCACATGGCCCACTGGGGGATAAAGACTTCGTCCATATGATCCGCCGGATAACACATGGGGAACATTCCCTCGGGCAGGGCGGCGTAGTGTTCTTCGTGCAAGAAATTCTCCAGGAAACCGGTCTCGATCCGGGTCTTGCCGGTCAGCAGATACTCCACACGGCTGGTGAAAAAGCTGTCGCAGAGCCAGCCGGCCCGCTCCCGGGAAGGACAATCCATAAAGATGTCCACCGCGTTTTGACGGTATGTTTCAATGGCGGCTTCCGTGATCTTTGCCAAAGCGGGGGAGGAGGGGGTATAGGTGGCGCAGACAGGCGGATGCTTGTACTGGATCATTACGGGGGTCTGCAGATCACATTCACCAGCCACTACCGCGATCTGCAGATACTGCATGGTGTAAACATTGAAGGTCTTCAGACCGTGGGTGCCGGGGCACAGATCGTAGCGGATGGCGTTGGCACATTCCATTCGCAGGAAATCGATCTTACCCTCAGTGAGTACCTCGTCGAACATCAGATACAGCGTCACGGGGGTTTGACAGGTTACCTGCCAGCGCAGCATACCGGTCATATTCCAGGGCAAGCGATAGACCCGATAGGTGTTGGCCGCCATGGGGCCCCGGATGCCGCGCTCGTTGGGTTGGTATTCGAAATACTGACATTCTCCGGTGGGGAACACTTCCAGCTCCTCAATGGGCCAGCCGGTGAGTGTGGTGTCGTTGACACGGGTCCAGGCCCGATCCTGCCGAAGCTGCTGAGGAACGGTGGGGATCAGATCGCCGCCGAACAAAGGCGCGGCAGGGGACTCCTCGTAAAGAGGATAGGGCGCATGACGGGCGATGATGGTCTTTTTTTCGGTGGCGGTGAGCTGCTGCGTGCCGACGGTGCGGTCGGTCAAAAAGTGATCGTGCTGTGTAATATGATAGCTTTCGGAAAGGACCCGCTGGAAGCTGTAACGCTGGGTCTTGCGCCGGCGGAAGGGGTGGATCCGGGCGGTGAAATCTCTGCCCGTCCAAGCCACGGGGGCTGAACCGGAAAGGATCTCCGCCTGAATAAAGGAGGGCTGCTTCTGAATCTCAAAACTGTAAGCATTATAGCCGCAGACCTCGATCACTATGGTATTTTCCTCTTGATCCAGCAGGTAGGAGATGGGGATCTCATCCATGCGGAAGTGGGCCTTGCCGGCCCGGGCGGGTCCGAAAGCCACAAAGTGGCCATTGACCCACAAATTATACAGTCCGGAAGTGGCGATGCGGATCACCGCATCGGAACAGGTGGGGCAAAATGTTTTGAGCTGCAGGGTCAGATTTTGCTCTTCTTCCCGGCCTTGCAGCCAAACGGGCATTGCGTTGGTAAACATCACAGTTCACATCCTTATTTATATTAGTGAGAACCCAGGCAGGGAGACTCCGGGGCCTCCTGCAAAAATGTTCTGCGATACTGGCTGGGGGATTGCTGATATTGGGCGGTAAACAAGCGGGAGAAGGAGGAAAAGGATTGGAAGCCCACGGCTTCGGCAACCTTGCCGATGGGCAGGGAAGTCTCCGTCAGCAGCTGGCGGGCTTTATCCAGCCGGAATTTGGTCAGATAATCCTTGGGAGAGATGCCTACGGCGTTTTTGAAAGTACGGCAGAAATAGCTGCGCTCCAGGGCGATCAGCCGGGACATATCCATGACGGTAATGGGGTCGGCATAGTGATAGGAAATAAAGTCCAGCACTTTTTGGATATCCGGCCGCAGGATCCGGCTGTGTCCGGTCTCATTGTCGGCGTGATGCTCCGCGAACAGCAGCAGGATCTTCATCAACTGGGAAAGGGCATAAATATCGCTGTTGCGGGGATAGGCAGAGATCTTGTCGGTGGTCTCGCTGACCAGGTCATACAGGGAATCGTCACCAATGTGTGTCACATCACTGGAAACAAAGGCGGTGCGGCTGAGGTAGTACTCTGCGGCGTCTCCGTTAAAGGCAAAGAAACAGTATTGCCAGGGGTCTTCTTGGTCGGCGGTGTAGACCACGGTTTTTCCGGGCCGGATGAGGAAGGCATCGCCGGGTCCCAGAATGTGACGGCGGTTGCCAACGGTATAGTAGCCCTTACCGGAAATGACATAATGGACCAGATAAAAATTCTTGACGATGGGGCCGTTGGACATGCCGGGACGGCAGGTATCCGTGCCGCAATGGCACAGATTCAGGGGGCCGTTTTGCGCCTCCAAGGAGATAAAACTGAAACTGGTAGGTTTGATCAGCATGGCATCCTCCAAAAGTCACATTTGCGGATAAATCGGCCACATAACACTGTTGTAGTGAAATTGTGGTTAATGTAGAATAAAGGTAAGCAATTATGATTTGAATTTATGCAAATTCATGAACAGAAACGGAGCGCTGTATTCAGTATACCTTCTGTGGTGAAAGGTGTCAATAGGTCACTTTGGTAATTAAGAACGCATTTTGATGCAGGGAGGAACGGGCAAATGAAGCGAATCATATCCATTTTGTTGGTATGCGGTGTGCTTTTGTCGTTGCTGACAGGATGTGTGGAAGAAAATGACCCCAATAACAGTACAGGAGAAAATGTTGTGAAGTTGGATACACCTACCGCCATGGTTTCCTTCGGCGACAGCGCCGTTGCGGGCGTAGAATTGGAAGAACCTGTAAATCTGAAGACCGTAGGCACATCTGAAACAAAAAAAGTCCAGGTTTTGGTCGGTGATAATGACGGCAGTTATTCCGTGCGGACGCTGAAGGGCTTTGAATCGGAGATGACTTTTACCATCACGGGCGTCATGCCGGATCAGCCGGCCATGCTGGATATTGAAGAGATCCACCTGCGCACGGACAAGGCGGTGTGTTACAGCGTATTTGTCAACGATGCAGAAGTGTTTGGCCGTTCCTATGAGCCCATCGCTGACGGCCCGAATCATGCATTTTTTGACATTCCCGCAAGCGTGGTGGGCAGCAGCGGCAGTTTGACGGTGCGCATCGTCAACAAGACCGAGGGCGAGATCCGCTTCCGTCGCGTGTGGGCCATCAGCGACCCGGAAACCAAGGCCGCTGAGCAGGGCATCAGTAAGAAGATGGATGTTGTGCTGATGCTGAATGAACAGCCCAACAATCTGAATATGGAATATCTCAAGTCCCTGGTGGAGAGCTATAAATGCGCCGGGATGTACAACATCGGCCTGTGCTGGGAGATCCAATACCTCCAGTGGGGCAAGAAAAATACGGAAGCATGGCTGAATAATGTGCTGATGGCTTCTGCCCAGACCGGCGCCGTGCTGTATTTGGGCATCAACTCCTGGTGGGGCGGTTCGCCCTCCGGCCCGGATGGCTTGGGCGGCGCGTGGCAGGATCCGACCTATCACCAGATCACCTATGATCACAAGAATACCGACGGCCGTGGCCAGTGGCAGCTCAGCTCCCCCAATGAGTGGTCCAATACCCCCTGGCTGTCCATGAATAACGATTATTACAACAGCGTGCGGCTGCAGCGGATCCGGGAAACCGTGGAATTCATCCAGCTGCGGACAGCGGAAATGGCCCTTGCAGGTCAGGATCTGCCGGCCGTCCACCTGTATACGGAAAATGAGCCCTATTACTGGCCCATCAACTGGAAGAAGTACGATTTCAACAATTATCCCACCGGCGTGGGCGATTTCTCCGCCTATGTGGTGGAGGATGCGGCAAAGGATGGCATCACCCTGGATCCGACCGACGGATTGAGCAAGGAAGAGGCTTTCTGGCTGTATCGCAATCTGCATACCTACATTTCCGAAGTGGGCAGCGCCATGGCCGAGGGTCTGGGATACAACTACATCACCGTGAAGGATGGCGAAATCCACTATCCCACGGAGCAGATCGTCAGCGATTCCTATTCCCATACGCCCATTCATTATATTTATCCTAACTGGGATGAAAACCAGCGGGCCTGGGAGAATCATGTGCTGGATTCCATCCACTTTGGCGGCGAATGGTCCGTTTACCAGGATCAGGACAATGTCCGGGCTCTGGACTATCTGATCGCCTATGGCTCTTTCTCCAATATTAACGCGGAGCGGGCCGGTTTCCCCGGCGGCTTCGGCAGCAAGGATTTCCGCGTTCTGTCCCAGTGCTATGCTTATGGCCTGGAAGGTGTCATTATTTATAATGTACTCAAAGATAGCGACCAGGACAATGTAATCGGAGAATCCACGGTAGAAAATACCCTGATGGAAGTGCGGCAGTACGCGGCGGATTCCATTTTCGAAAGCGATTTTTCCCAGCGTACGGCTTTTGCCCTGAACAAGACCCTCAAAGAGATCTCCGGTCTGCGGTGGGACGGCCTGGCTGTGATCCCCACCGGGGAAGGCGGCGGGGCTCTGACCTATCGGCTGGCCAATGCGGGCGATTATGACAAGGGCCTGCAGGTGGATGTCACCGGCAACTTCGCAGTCGACGGCGGCAAGCTGGAGATCCTGGCCGGCGGTTCGGCGGAAGATCTGCGGTCTGTTGGCGTGTTTGACAGCGCTACCCAGGTGGTGCGCATCGATCCTTCCTTCTATGCAGGAAGCGACGAGGTCTATATCCGTGTCCGCATTTTCGGTGACGGTTTGACCAATGCCCAGCTTGCGTCCCTGGGAATTTCCCGGGTGGCCATTTGCCGCCCCTCTATCAAGAGCGGCTGCACCGATGGCAGTGTCTATACTTATGCACAGAATCGTGTCCGCTGCCAGATCATCGCGGCCCGGGCAGATGTGGAGCGGCTGCTGAACAGCTACATGGAAAAGGCCGGCGGCACGTTGACCACGGAAAGCCAAAAGGCCAACTTTACCAGGGCGTACAACCTGTATGCCAAGGGCAACTACGGCGAAGCGTTCACAGCCATTTCCCAGGCCGTCAGCCAGCTGCTGCCGGCTACATTCACCGTTTCCGGCTATGGCCGGCTGGGCGAATATCCTGTGGAGATCGCAGTGGACGGCACTGCAAAGGTGACCGTCACTCTGAAGGAAGTGTCCGACAGCCAGGTGCGCTTCTCCATGAGCGCCAGTTCCGATGCGGATGTGACCGTTTCTTTGCTGACGGCATCCGGCAAGTGGGGCATGACCCAAACGGAGAATGGCGATTGGCTGATCGCTGCCGGCGATACCGCGCCGGTGGACGGCAAGGCCGGCTTCCGGGTGTCCCTGGAGGAGCGGGTAGCCAAGGTCTACCCCAAGGAATTTGAAGCGCGGATCTATCATGCTTCCCCGTCCGGCGTGCATTTGCTGTCCCAGAATCCGGAGGTAACGGATTATTGCCACTCCACAGAGTTCCTGCTGGCTATGAATGCGGTGATCCGCAGAGGTGCCGACGGCACGGCAGTGGAGGATCTGCAGGAATGTGACGTTTCCCACCTGCAAAGCGGTGACTATGTCCAGATCAAGCTCAATGACCAGGGCCGGATCGCGGAGATCAATGCCTGGTACGGCCAGATCACCGGCAAGGTCATCAAGGTAGAGCAGATCGATCTGCAGAAGATGACCAACGCCGCCGTGACCATTCAGGCCGCTGACGGCACCACCAAGCGGCTGGAGATCGGCTACGACACATTGCTGAATTTTGCCGGTGCTACCGGCGAAATGGGCAAGCTGGCCCTGGTGGACTCCCTGGGCCTTTGGGAAGGCCAGACCATCACCGCCACCTACTGTCCCTACACGGTCAACGGCCGTACCCGGGCCATGGAGCTCCGGGACTGAACCCATCTTTTACAGCGGCGAAACGCTGAAGGAGAATAACCCCCGCACAAATTATTATTGAAGGAGAGAATCGTTATGAAGAAAACCCGTTCTTTGCTGGCTGTGCTGATTTGCCTGGCACTGCTGGTATCCCTGTGCGCTGTCACCGCTTCCGCTGCGGATACTGTGAGCAGCACTCTGGATTTCACCACTCTGGCAGCCACTGAAGATTTTGCTGCTGTGGCTGCGGCCGTGAAGGGCCTGGGCGCTGTGGATTGCAGCAATCTGATCGTTGAAAACTGCTACAATCCCTTCGTGGCCGGCAAGGGCTACGCCGGTGAAGGCTACTTCATTCAGAAGATCGAGGCTGGCGAAGGTAAAGTGTTCGCTGAGGCTCCTGTTGTGACTCTGAATTACCGCCTGGCTTCCGCATCTCCCATGGGTTACATCAAGGTCGAAGGTTCCATCGACGGCGAGACTTACTATCCCTTTGCCGAGCTGAAGGAAGCGACTGGTACCTCCTTGACTAAGGAATGCAAGGCTACCACTACCGTCACTTTGGAAGGCGGCCAGGGCGCTTCTGCCGTTTGGGTCAAGGTTACGATCCAGCACTGGGGTTCCCCTGATGCCGGCGGCGTGGACAAGTGCACGATCACTGCCAATGTGAAGGCTGCTGAATCCACACCCAGTAACCCCGAGCCCACCCTGCCCGAGAATGCAGTGCAGGCCGTTGCTGATTTTACAAAGCTGAGCCAGTTTGCAGGCGGAGGTATGCCTGACGAAAATGATGCTGAGGCTTGTGCTGCAGCTTTTGCTGCTGCCAAGGCTGCCATGGAAGATTTGGGTCTGACGGTTCCCGAAGACAGCGGTCCCTGGGTCCTGCAGGATTGCTACCATGTTTTTGCGACACCGATCAATGGCTACCGTACCTGCTCCGTGATCCAGACACTGGATGCGGGCGATGGCAAGGTCCTGGAGGCCGATGCGGTTCTGACCATGAAGTACTGGATGGCCAAGGTTAGCGATCCCAGCTTTATCATTGTGGAAACCTCCACTGACGGTGAGAACTGGGCAGAAGCCTGGGCGAATAGAGAGGGCCTGGATGGTGAGGGTCCCGCTGCCTGCACCGAACAGAACATCACCTTGGAAGGCACTGCCGGTGCTTCCAAGCTGTATGTGAAGATCAGCGTCAATCGTCACGGTGGCCAGACTGCCGGTGGCGTGAGCACATTGACCCTGACCGGTCTGACCAAGGATGCCCCCAAGCCCGAAGAGACTACGCCTGTTACCGAGCCCGTAACTGAACCTGTAACCGAGCCCGTAACTGAACCTGTTACCGAGCCCGTAACTGAACCTGTAACCGAGCCCGTAACTGAACCTGTAACCGAGCCCGCAACTGAGCCTGTTACCGAGCCGGACACCACCGTTCCTGCAACCGATCCTGCGCCCACTGAGCCTGCTGTCTCCAAGCCGGTGAGCTCTGTTATCGACTTTGAGGCGCTGTCCGAGTTCGCAGGCATTACCAGCCCTGATCAGGGCGACATTGCCGCCACCAAGGCCAAGATGGAAGAAATGGGTCTGATCATCCCCGATCGTATCGGCTGGTTTGAGAGTGCTGAGGATGATGCCAACCACGCCTGGGTCCTGCAGAACTGCTTCAACATCTTCCTGACTCCCAGAGACGGTTATCAGAACTGTGCCTATATCCAGGTTCTGGATGCCGGCGAGGGCAATACCCTGAAGGATGACGCCGTTCTGACCCTGAAGTACTGGCTGGCCAAGGTCAAGGATCCCAGCTACATCGTTGTGGAGGTCTCCACCGACGGCGAGAACTGGGAAGAAGCCTGGGCAAATGAGGAAGGCTTTGGCGCGGAGTATACTGCCGATGCCTGCACCGAAGAGAACATCACCCTGGAAGGCACTGCCGGTGCAACCAAGGTTTATGTGAAGATCATCGTCAACCGTCACAGCGGCCAGACCGCCGGCGGCGTTGTGAAGTCTGCCATTAACGGCATGACCAAGGGCGCATCCGACGTTGAAGAGACTACCCCCGCAACGGAAGGCGGCCAGACTCCTCCCGAGACCGGCGACGCCATCAATGTTGTTATTGCGATGCTGGCTGTTTCCGGCCTGGCCATCACTGTCCTGAAGAAGAAAGAAAACTAAACCATCTCATGCCCCGCCTGCCTCCCAGGAGGAGGCGGGGCTCCTTGTTAAAGGAGGACCCCCATGTTGAAGATTGCAAAAAGAGCCATTGTCTGGTGCCTGGCACTGGTTCTGATCGTTTCGCTGCTGCCCATGACCATGTTTGCCGACGAGGAAGAACTGACGCTGGTGCAGAGCGTCCTGGATTTCACCAAGATGGAGCGCATCGGTGAAGGGCGCAATGAGAAAAAGGATACCGAAAATAAGGGCAAGGTCCGTGATACACTGATCGCAGCAGGCGCTGTGGAGTGTGAAAACCTGTATTTGGCCGGTAACTTCGAGACCATCGTCAATCCCGGTGGTTACAAGAAGCAGGGCTACTATGTCCAGAAGATCACGGCTGCCAAGGGTGAGACCCTGGAAAATGCCTATCTGGAATTCGGATACTGGATCTGCAACCTGAATGCTGCGGATAAGGATGCCCAGCAGGGTTATATCGAGGTCTATACATCCGCTGACAACGAAAATTATGAGCTGGTCTGGAAATGCGACGAAGGCAACGGCCCGGCTTTTGAAAACAGCCGCCGGGTTGCATCGCTGGAACTGGAACTGGCCGAAGGTCAGACCGAGATTTATGTGAAGTTCGTCATGGAGCACTGGAACACCTATGAGGGCGCCGGTATTGCATACAGCTCTCTGACGGGCAATGTGCTGCAGCGTCCTGTGGAAAGCGACAAGAAGCCCCACGAGCTGACCATGGTCACCACCTCCGCCAATTTCAACAATCTGACCCCCGGCGAAGTGACTGCCGAGGATATCGGCGCGGTCCAGGCGGAAAATATGTTCTTCGGCATCGACGAGATTCCCCTGCTGTCTCCCCGCAACGGCTACGAAGTGGCCACCGGTACCTGGATGGTGGAAGCCGCCGAGGGCGAGCCTCTGAATGACGCGGTGCTGACCATCGTGGGCCGCACCTTCTGGGGCAGCGTGGAAGAGCAGAAAGCAAACCATTATTTGAAGGTTTATGCCTCTATTGACGGCGTGAACTTTAAGCCCGTCACCGAGTTCCGGGGCACCGGCAATGAGGATGACACCCAGCGGTTTGTGGTGGACCTGACCTCCTTTGTTCAGGGTTACGCCCAGGCTTACGTCAAGCTGGAGTGGCTGGTCTTTGACAGCCCCCATATCTTTGGTATCCGCTCTGTCAGCCTGGTGGGCAACACCGCCGGCATCGACCCCGACGGCGGCGAAAGCAGCCGTGTGGTAGTGAGCAATGTGCAGTCCTTCACCAGCCTGCCCGTGGGCGATGTGGACAAGGATGCCATGGAAGCGTTCAAGTCCGCCAATCTGACCTTCGGTTACGAAAAGACCCCCCTGCTGACCGCCAAGAAGGCCGGCATGGATGCTTACGCTACCTGGAAGCTGAACGCCGTGGAAGGCGAGCCCTTCGTGGATTGCTATCTGACCCTGATTGGCAAGTTTACCTGGCTGGACGAAGCCAAGAAGGATACCTCCTCCATCAAGATCTCCCTGTCTACCGACGGCGAGACATACACGGAGGTCAAGGAGATCCTGCCTACGGATGACAAAACCGACACCCAGAAGATCGTGGTGGATCTGTCCGCTCAAACCTACGGCCTGACGGAATTCTACGTGAAGATTTATTGGTCCTCCAAGGATGATCCTTCTGTTATGGGCCTGCGGTCCATGTCCCTGGTTGCCAATGCCGGCGCGGACTACGATCTGTTCACCCCCGCCTTGGAAGACCGTGTCATTACCGATGAGGAAATGCCCACCAAGCCTACGGAAGCTCCCGCCGCTACCGACCCCGCTGCCACCAACCCTGCACCCACCACGCCTGGTGATCCCACCGAACCTGCAAAGCCCGGTATGGATCTGACCTGGATCATCGTCGGTGTGGCTGCTGTGGCTGTGATCGCCGTTGTGGTGATCCTGGTACTGCGGAAGAAGAAAGCGACGAAATAATCTCCGATGAGAAAGGATATAGCCATGAAAATGATGAAACGGCTGCTGTGCATCGCCTTGGCGGTGCTGATGGTGCTGGGCATCACTGCCTGCGCCCCCGATACCACCGACCCCACAAATGCGCCCAATAATCCCACTACCAACGGCAATACCAACAACAACACCGGCAGTAAATATGACTTCGGCGGCAAGACCCTGAAGGTGGCCATTTGGTACGAGCCGGAGATCCCCACCCTGGGCAATACCGACAGCGAAGATGCCTGGTACTACTCCCTGATGCACGCAGCGGAAGAGTTTAACTGCGAGATCGAATGGGTCGTGGATACCCAGGAAGCCCATTTCAGCAACTTCATTCAGAAGTCGCTGAACGGCGAAGTCTATGCCGACATTATGATGTGCCACTCCTGGAACTATGTCAGCCTGATCCAGCAGGGTCTGCTGCAGCCTACCACGGAGTACGTCAACAATGCGGAAGATTCTGACCATTGGACCAAGGGCCTGTACGAGCTGAACGGCGAGAACTGGGGCTTGATGCCTGTCGGCGAGAATTATATGCCCACTTATTACTATCTGGTCAACACCAAGCTGCTGAACTCTTTGGGCCTGGAGCATCCCCAGGAGCTGGCCCGCAGAGGCGAGTGGACTTGGGAGAAGTTCCGGGAGTACTGCAAGGCTGCCACCGATCCTTCCAAGGAGCAGTATGGCGTGGCCTGCTTCATGCTGGCCAACATGCTCAAGACCTCCAATGATTTTGACTATGCGGTGAAGGGCGATGACGGTCTGTACCACAATGCCTTTACTTACCCCACCACCAAGGACAAGGGTATGGAGATCCTGGAGCTGATCGCAGATATGGCTCTGGAGGATAAGTCCGTTCTGGGCGACTGGACCGATGGCCAGGAAGCCATGAACGCAGCGCTGAACTCCTTCAAGGACGGCAAGGTGCTGTTCGCCTTCTATCCCACCCCCAGCACGCTGAAGAATTCCGGTTTTGAGGATTACTCTGTGGTCACCTTGCCCCAGGGTCCCCACAGCACCGGCCTGTGCGACACGGTGGAGGCCTTCGCATTCTGGAGCCTGCCCACCTATTCCAACTTCCCCGCTGATGCCCGCGCTGCTTTCTGGATGGAAGCCAAGCGGACCTGGGATCCCAGCGATGAAGAGGGCTACTATGAGGAAGATGTGGAAGACCGGATCGAGGAAGTGCTGGACGAGAGCTATATCAATCGCTCCGATGTGGAATTCCTGATTGAGATGGGTTCCACGATGTCCTTTAAGCCGGCGGTCAATGTGACCTGGGGCTCTGTCATTGCCGACAATATCTTTGGCGAAGTCATCCGCGGCAACAGTACACCTGCTGCGGTGATCGAGTCCACCGATGGCGAGGTCCAATCCCTGATCGACGCGACCTACAATAAAAAGAAGTAAACACTTACAGGGACACCCCTTGGGGAAATCCCCCTTGGGGTGTCCAGATTATATTTCAGCACAAAAACGGAGATGTTGCTATGCGGAAACGGTTACTTTCATGGATGATGACAGGTGCGATCATTGGTTCCTGCCTGTTAGCTGGCTGCAGCGGATGGGATTTTGAGCCCGTTCCGGGAGATCCGGCTGCCCGGTCCCTAAGTGAATATGAGCAGTACATCGCGGAGAAGACCGCAGCACCGGAAGATGCTGTGATCGAGATCTCCGGCGCTCAGTTCTCCGGCTATGAGGGCACCGCGCCGCAGATCGTGGAACTGGATGGCAAGCAGGCCGCTTCCACCG
This sequence comes from Faecousia sp., assembly GCA_045580365.1. Classification (GTDB taxonomy): domain Bacteria; phylum Bacillota; class Clostridia; order Oscillospirales; family Oscillospiraceae; genus Faecousia. The sequence continues at coordinate 53,629 of JAZNNP010000041.1, read as the reverse complement.
GCACGGAGGGCAGCATTTCCTATTCCTTTACGGTGGAACATGCCGGCCTTTACAACCTGGCCTTTGACTATTATCCTCTGGAAGGCTACGGCGACACCATTGAGCGGATGCTGTACCTGGATGGCAAGCTGCCTTACAGCGAGGCCCGCAGCATCCTGTTCCAGCGGCAGTTTGAAGACGAGGGCGAAAAGCGCTATTCCACTTCCGGCAACGAATATCGCCGCTCCCAGAAAGAGATCCGCCAGTGGTTCACCACCGATGCGTTCAGCGGTTACGGCTTTATCAATGCGCCGCTGAAACTGTACCTGGAACCGGGCGAACATACCATCACCCTGAACGCGATTTCCGAACCTATGGCCATCGGCGCCGTGCGGCTGTATGTCCGTGAGGACCTGCCCACCTATGCCCAGGCGTTGGAACAGCACCGGGCTGCCGGTTTGACCGCCGGCAATGGCCAGAAGATCTATGAGGCAGAAGATGCCTCCCGTAAATCCAACGCCACCCTTTATGCGGTGGAGGATCGCAGTTCCTGCGCCACCACACCCTACAAGTCCACCTTGATCCTGCTCAACTGTATCGGTTCCAACAACTGGAAGTATACCGGCCAGTGGATCGAGTGGACGGTCAATGTTCCGGAAACGGGACTTTACAGCCTGTCCTTCCGCGTAAAGCAGGACTATGTTTCCGGCGCCAGCGCGGCCAGACGGCTGTACATCAACGGCCAGGTCCCCTTCGCAGAGGCGGAGGTCCTGAGCATTCCCTATGATTTGAATTGGCAGATCTTCACTCCGGGCAATGAAGACGGTGCTTACCTGTTTGCATTGCAGGCCGGTGAGAATACCATCCGCCTGGAGGCTGTCACCGGCGAACTGGCACCCATTTTGATCCAGGTGCGGGAAACGGTGAGCGATCTGACCGCTTTGTATCGCCGCATTACGGCCATCGTGGGCAGCTTCCCCGATGCCCTGCGGGATTATCACTTGGAAGATTCCATTCCGGATATGGTGACCATCATGCAACAGGCCTATTCGGAATTGAGCGCCGCCAATGCCCTCCTGGAAGAACTTGGCGGCAATAAAGGCGAGCAATCGGCCTACATCGACCAGATGCTGGTGCTGTTGGAGACCATGCTGCGGGACAAGGATTGCATTCCTGAGCAGATGAGTACCTTCTCCGACCGTATCAACGGCCTTTCCTCCTGGGCGGCTTCCGCTGCGGAGGTGCCGGTGCTGATCGATAAATTTGCGGTTGTCGGCCAGGAAGCCCAGCCTCTGAAAGCGGAAGGCAATGTCCTGCAGCAGGCGTGGTTTGCGTTGGACAATTTCATTGCCTCCTTCAGAGTGGACTATTACACCGTGGAAAGCATGGTGGAGCAGGAGACCGATCGAGAGATCACCCTGTGGCTGTCCAGCACTTCCGGCCGTGACCAGGCCAGTATCCTGCGGGATCTGGTGGACAAGTACTTTACCGGCAAGACCGGTATTAAAGTCAATATCCGCCTGGTGAACATGGGCGTTCTGTGGCAGGCGGTGGCAAGCGATGCCGGCCCGGATCTGGCCATTTTGCAGGGCCAGGCCCAGCCGCTGAATTACGGCGTCCGTGGCGCGTTGCTGGACCTGAGTAAATTTGAAGATATTGATGAAGTCCTCGCCCAGTTTGATGAGAGTGCAGTGGTGCCCTTCTGCCTGGAGGACAGCGTGTACGGCTTGCCGGAGCAGCAGGTATTCCCCATGATGTTCCTGCGGACCGATATTATGCAGGAATTGGGCCTGCCCATTCCCCAGACCTGGAATGATGTCTACAAGCTGATCCCCACGCTGCAGGAATACGGCATGGAAGTGGGTCTGCCCCAGCCGACTACGGTCCAGTCCGGCAGCGATTCCACCGCGCTGAACCCCATGTTTACCAGCCTTCTGCTGCAAAAGGGCGTTCCTATTTATGACGAGAACAATCGCCTGTGCGTTCTGGACCGGCTGGATGCGGTGAACTGCTTTGTGGAATGGTCTGAATTCTACACCAAGTACAATTTCACCAAGTCTTACAGCAACATCAACCGGTTCCGTACCGGCACCATGCCCATTGTTTTGGCGGACTACACCTTCTATAATGGCCTTGTGGTGGCCGCGCCGGAGATCGCCGGTGCCTGGGACATGGTCCCCATCCCCGGCACTTTGCAGGAGGATGGCTCTATCGCCCGTGATACCTCCTCTTCCGGATCTGCCTGTATGATCTTCGCCAACACCCGGGATGAAGATGCTTCCTGGGAGTTCCTGAAGTGGTGGACTTCCACCGAGACCCAGGTCATGTACGGCCGGGAGCTGGAGACCATCCAGGGCGCTTCTGCCCGCTGGCCCACCGCCAATTTGGCGGCCATGGAGCAGTTGGGCTGGACTTCCACCGCCTCCAAGGCATTGAAGGAGCAGTGGAGCTATGTCCACGGCATCCCGGAAGTGCCCGGCGGCTACTATGTGGGCCGTACCGTGTCCAATGCCATCAAATCCGCCATCAATATGGGCGAAAATCCCCGGGAAATGATCCTGGATGCTGTTGAAGATATCAATGAAGAGATCATCAGCAAACGAAAAGAATTTGGATTGGAGGAAGAGGAATGAAAACGAACCGCACCCCGAGCCGGTTGGCCCGCACCTGGCGGGAGATCTGGCTGCACCGGTCTGCCTATGTTCTGATGGCGCCGTTTATGCTCATCTTCTTCGTCTTTACGGTCCTGCCGGTGATCATGACCATCGTTCTCAGCTTCACCCAGTACAATATTCTGGAAGAGCCCATTTTTGTGGGCTTCCAGAATTACCGGGAACTGTTCGTCAATGATGATGAATTTGCCATCGCCCTGCGCAATACCGTGGTGTTCGCATTGATCACCGGCCCGGTGGGCTATTTCCTGTCCTTCTTTGCGGCCTGGATCATCAATGAATTCCGCCCCGTTATCCGCGCTATTTTGACCTTTATCTTCTATGTGCCCACCATTTCCGGTACGGTGTATACCATTTGGGCCATTATTTTCTCCGGCGATATGTATGGCTATGCCAATAGTTTCCTGCTGAAACTGGGCATCATCGATAATCCCATTGAGTTTTTCAGTACGGATGCCTACATTCTGCCGCTGATCATCATTGTCCAGCTTTGGATGAGTATGGGCTCCGGCTTCCTGGTCATGCGCGCCGGTACGGCCTCCGTAGATCAGCAGTATTATGAAGCAGCCGCCATCGACGGCGTGAAGAACCGCTTCCAGGAAGTGATCTATGTGACCATCCCCATGATGGCTCCCCACCTGATCACCGCCGCCGTGCTGCAGATCACCGGCATGTTTGCCAATGTGGGCGCGTCCATCGCCCTGGCCGGCTTCCCCTCTACCAACTATGCGGGCCATTTGATCATGACCCATCTGATGGACTACAGCAGCTACCGCGTGGAGCGTGGTTATGCTTCCGCAATATCGGTGGTGCTGTTTGTGCTGATGATCTCCATTAACACCCTGGCCGTCAAGGCCCTGAGAAAGGTGGGCAGCTGATATGGCAATTCAGAAAACAAGACGGCGACATAAGCGGCTGCTGGGCAGCGGATCCCGCCTGAACCGCAAAGCATCCGGTGATGTATTTATGCTGATCCTGGTGGGCTTGATGGCGGCGTTCAGCTTCTTCCCCTTGCTGATGGCGGTCAGTATGTCCCTGAAGCCCATCCATGAGCTGTTCTACTATCCGCCCAAGCTGCTGGCGGAGAACCCGACCCTGGATAACTTCAAAATGCTGCTGAGCTTGATGCAGAATACCCGTGTTTCCTTCTTCCGCTATGCCTTCAACACGGTATTCATTTCCGTGGTGGTGACCATCGGCCATGTGTTCCTGGCATCCATGGCTGCCTATCCTTTGGCAAAGCTGAAAATCCCCGGCATCAAGGCGCTGAACAACATGGTGATGCTCAGCTTGATGTTTGTGCCCGCCGTTACGGACGTGGCCAACTATCTGACCATCAGCTGGCTGGGCTGGCTGGATACTTACAGAGCCTGTATCATCCCGGTGATGGGCGCGTCTTTGGGCCTGTTCATCATGCGCAACTACATTTCCACCATCCCGGATACCCTGCTGGAAGCGGCCCGGATGGACGGCTGCAGCGATTTCCAGATCTATTGGCGGATCGTCATGCCCCTGGCAAAACCTGCCTGGCTGACGGTGGCCATCCTCATGTTCCAGCAGGTGTGGAGTATGGATAACACCAACTATGTTTATGATGAATCCTTGAAAACGCTGCCTTATGCCCTGAGTCAGGTCACCAGCGGTGCCATCGTGCGTGCCGGTGCCGGCCAGGCAGTGGGCGTGCTGATGATGATCGTTCCGGCCATCGTTTTCATGGTAAATCAGACCAAGATCATCGATACCATGGCGTCTGCAGGTATCAAGGAGTAAGGAGGGATCGTTCTGAAACGGATCGTTTTGATATGGATGGCGGTGCTGATCCTGGCAGGACTGGCATTGCCGGTAGCTGCGTCCGACCCCTATCAGGGCTATTCTTACTCTTCCAATGATGAGGGAACGGTGGACGTAGCGGCGCCCCAGGCGTACTTGCCCGAGACGGTGTATACCGCCTCCTCCCTGGGCGTCAAGCTGGATTCTCCGGAGGATCTTCTGTTCGACAGCGAGGGAAACCTTTATATTTGCGATGCCGGTGTCAATGCCATTTATGTATTTTCCCCGGAGATGAAGCTGATCAAGACCATTGACTCCTTTACCTACCGCGGTGAAACAATGACCTTTTCCCAGCCTTACGGTATTTTCCTCACCGCTGACGGGGAACTGTATGTGGCAGACTGCGGCAACAGCCGGGTCGTTGCGCTGGATCAAAACGGCGAAGCGTTTTTGTTCGTGGAGAATATCCAGTCAGACCTGCTGGAGGAGACCTTCGTCTTTCAGCCTATGAAAGTGCTGGTGGACAGCACGAACCGCATCTTCATTCTGTCGAAAAATGTGAATGAAGGCATTATGCAGTTTACGGAAAACGGCGCATTTTTGGGTTTCTACGGTTCCAATACCGTTTCGGCCAGTTTCCTGGACCAGATCTGGAAAGAGATCATGACCGAGGAGCAGACCAGCAAGCTGACCCAGTTTGTGCCCATTGAATACACCAATTTCTCCCTGGACCACAAGGGGTTCATCTATGCCGTAACCAAGGCGGCAGATGTCAGCGACCCCATCCGCCGGCTGAACCTGTTTGGTGGCGATGTGCTGGTGCGTGCGCCCATTGATGGTTCCAAGAAGGTTTTGGGCGATGTGTCTTACCCCATGGGCGGTGTCACCGGCATTACCGGTCCGTCCCGGTTTGTGGATGTGACGGCGGATGACCTGGGCAACTACTATGCCCTGGACGACAAGCGGGGCCGTGTTTTTGCTTATGACGATGAGGGCAATCTGCTGTTTGTCTTTGGCGCGCTGAATTCCGGCCAGACCGGTTCCTTTGTTTCTCCGTCTGCCATTGCATATCGGGATCACAAGATCTATGCCCTGGACCGGGGCAGTGATGAACTGATCGTGTTTGAAACCACGGAATACGCCCAGTTGATGGAAAAAGCCATGGAACTGTACTTGCTGCAGGAATATGAGCAGAGCCTTTCCGTTTGGGAAGAGATCATCAAGCGGAACAACAACTGTGACCTGGCTTATTATAAGGCCGGCTACTGTCTGTACCGTTTGAAGGAATATCCCCGGGCCATGGAGTATTTCAAACTGGTCAATGCCAAGGAGGCATACTCGGATGCCATGGCCAAGCAGGCCCAGATCCAACTCAATGCCCATTTTGAAGTCTATGTAGCAGGAATCGCGGCTGTTGCGGCTGTTGCCGCCGGAACCGTGTTCTTCATCAAGCGGCGCAAAGCCGCGAAGTAAGGTGGGGTGTGCTTATGAAACAGGCGTTGTATATTTTAAGACATCCCATCTACGGCGTATGGGAGATGAAACGGAAAAAGACCGGCCGTTACCGGGACGGTCTGATCCTCATTGTGCTGGCCATTGCTGCCGTGACTTTCAACCGGCAGATGCGGGCGTTCGTATTTAACTATTCGTACAATGTGCCCCTGGATATGCTCAAGCAGGTGGCCATTGTGGTTCTGCCGGTGATGCTGTTCACCCTGGCCAACTATTCCATCACCACGCTTACGGAAGGGAAGGGCAGTTTCAAGGACATTTTCATGGTCACTTGCTATTCGCTGATGCCGCTGATCATTTTTCAGTTCGCCACGCCGATTTTGACCCACATCATGTCCTTGAATGAGCTGACCTATCTGACCATCATTGATTTTGCCGGCTATGCCTGGACGGGGTTGATGCTGCTTCTTTGCATCCAGGAGATCCATGAATATTCGCTGAAGCAGATGTTTTCCACCATCGTTCTGACGGTGATCGGCGCGGCCATTATCATTTTTGTGGTACTGCTGTTCTTTAGCCTGCTGCAGGAACTGGGCAGCTTTATCTACTCGCTCTACCGGGAATTTGCCCTGCGATTGTAAACCGACACGAAAGGATGATTGCGCTTTATGAGTAAGAAAAGATTGCTCCGGATCCTTGTGCCGGTCATCGTGGTGGCGGTGATCGTGGGCGCGGTAGCGGCCATGATCGTCTTCGGTTCTTCCCGGGAAAAACTGACCGACCGCTACAGTGCGGCTCCGGAACTGACAAACAAGGTCAGCGCCAATGCGGAGACGCCCCTGATCCGCAAAAACGGAATGGCGCTGTATCTGCTGGAAGATATGGTGGTCCGCCTGGAGGATCAAAACGGCACTGTTTGGTCCACAAACGGTGTCGGTCTGGACGGAAATGCCACCAAGAATCAGTTCACGCTGTCTTACTACACCGCCAATGCGGCCTATTCCTTTATGGAAAGCCAGTTTGACAGTGTGGACAAAGACCAGGCCCAGGCCTTTTTGGAAGATGGCGTGCTGTATGTCCGCTACCAGGTGGGCAGTTACGGCAAAACAGTGGATGCTGTGCCCCAGTATATAACGGATGCCCGCTTCCAGGAGATGTTCGCCAGCCGTCTTTCGGAAGAAGACCTGGCGCAGATGAAAGAATACTATAAATTCTATAAAAATGATGCCGCATGGCGCATCCGCCCCAAGGGCCGCAATAATTTTGAGCGGATCCTGGAGTTTATGGAGAAAGTAGGCTATACCGATGAGGACCTGGTCCGGGACAATGCCGACGGCGGCATCACCACCGATGTGTCCTCTAAACCCTGGTTTACCATTGTCCTGGCCTATGAACTGACCGAGGACGGTCTGTCTGTATCCATGCCTGTGGAGCGGATCGAGTTCAACGCGGATTTCCCGCTGTACGAGGTGGAACTGCTCCCCCATTTTGGTAAGGAAGTGCAGGACAAAGAGGGTTATGTGCTGCTGCCCGACGGCAGCGGCGCGCTGATGCACTTTTCGGACAGCTACAACAGCCGCGCCACCAGCCGGATCCCCATTTACGGTTTGGATTGGTCTGTGGCCAGCGATACGCTGTCCACCGGCCAGTATCAGTATGAGCTGGCAGCTCTGCCGGTGTTCGGCATGAAGGACGGCCGGGATGCTTACTTGGCTGTGATCGAGGGCGGCGACATGAAATCGGCGCTGACATTCCACCAGGCCGGTGCCTATCTGCCCCGGAACGAGGTCAATCCCGTGTTCCGTATGGTCAATAAGGACAGCGTATATCTGTCCGGCAGCGACAACAGTTCCAAGGTGATCCTGTTTGAATCTTCCCTGGCAGAGGAAACCTGCGCGGTCCATTACCGGTTTATGGAGCAGGGGAGCGGCTATGTAGAAATGGCGGCTCTGTACCGGGATATGCTGCTGGAGGATGGCACGCTGAAACCCCTGGATCATGCCGAAGTATCGCTGCTGCTGGAGACCATCGGCGGCGTGATGAGCAATAAAAATCTGCTGGGCATTTCCTATGAAGGCGTCACAGCGGCAACGACTTACGATCAGAACCGCCTCATCGCGGAGGATCTGCAAGCTGCCGGCGTGAAGAACCTGGATCTGAAGCTGATCGGCTGGTTCAATGACGGTGTCTATCATGATTACGCCGGCAATATCAAGCTTAACTCCGTGCTGGGTGGCAAGGAAGATTGGCTGTCGCTGATCGATTATGCCAAAAATGCCGGCGTGGGCTTGTACCCGGATGTGGATTTCCAGCGGATCGAAGAAATGGCCTGGGGATTCCTGCCCACCACCGATGCGGCCATGCGTTTGGACTCCAACGAGGCCACATTCTCCATCCTCTCCCGGGCGTTGCTGCTGGAGAAGGAAGAGATCGGCATGACCCCATCCAAGCTGTATCTGCTTTCCCCCTCCAAGTTCATGAAAACGACAGAGGCCTTTTTGAAGGACTTTGCGCCCATTCGCACTGCTGGCCTGTCCCTGCGGAGTACGAGAGTATACTCGGACTTCAATTCCCGCAATATGATCTCCCGGCCGGAGGCGCTGGAACTGCTGCGGCAGCAACTGACCCTGCTGCAGAAGGATCAGACACTGATGCTGGAGTCCGGCGCCCGGTATGCATTCTCCTATACGCAGAAAATGTCCGGCGTTGCTTCTGATTCCAGCCACTTCCGGGTGGCGGATCACACCGTGCCGTTCCTGCAGATGGTGCTCCATGGCTCTATGCAGATGTATACCAGCCCCATCAACCTGGCCTCCAATTCCGAGACTGCGGTGCTGCGGGCGATCGAGTACGGCATGCTGCCCAATTTCCAGGTGACCTATCAGCCCTCCAGCGTGCTGAAAAAGTCGGAGTACACCGATAATTATGCCTCCGGTTACGAAAGCTGGCGGGGAGACATCCTGAAGGCCTATGAGATGATCAAAGAAAGCCTGGACGGCCTGATGGATCAGAATATTGTTGGTCACGAACAGGTGGCGGATCAAGTGTTTGCGACTACATACGCCGGCGGCGATGTGGTCTATGTCAATTATTCGGAATCTGATGTGACGGTGAACGGTGTGACCGTTCCCGCCCGCAGCTTTACGCGCCAGGGAGGTGCAGGTAGATGAAACGCAGACCCTTTTCTTTAACAAAACGGCGCGCAGCCAGCGCCTATGGTTTCCTGCTGCCCTGGCTCATTGGTGTGGCGTGCGTATTTGTCGTGCCCCTGGTGCTGTCCATTTCCTTCTCGCTGTCCGAAGTGACGGTGGATAACGGTTATTCCCTGTCCTTTATCGGCTTTGAAAACTATCGGGAAGCCCTTTTCAGCGATGAAAAATTTCTGCAGTATTTTGCCACCACGGTGGGCGATCTGCTGTATGAAGTGCCCATCATTTTGGTGTACAGTTTCCTGGTAGCGGTGCTGCTGAAGGGCAATTTCCCCGGCGTGACGGTGTACAAATTCATCTTTTTCCTGCCGGTCATTCTGTCGTCGGATCTGTTCTTCCGTCTGCTGAATAACTTTGGCAGCGCTTCCGGCTCCAGCTTGGATGCGGTCATGAACAGCGCTGCCTCCACCGGTATTCTGCAAAGCTTGAATCTGGAAAAGTATCTGGTGGATCTGGGCCTGAACCAGAAGATGGTGGATGTGCTTGTCGGGCCGGTGGATAAGGTCTATGAGATCGTCACCTGCTCCGGTATTCAGATCTTCATTTTCCTGGCCGCGCTGTATTCCGTGCCGCCGGATCTTTATGAAGCGGCCCATGTGGAGGGCGCTAACGGCTGGGAACAGTTTTGGATGATCACCTTCCCCATGGTCACACCCATGATCCTGGTCAATGTGGTCTATTCCATCGTGGATACCTTTGTATCCGAGAGCAACCAGGTGATGGAATATGTGTACAATCTGTCGTTCCACGACTTTAATTTTGGCCTGTCCAGCGCCATTACCTGGATCTATTTCGCGGCTATCGCGGTGATCTTGGCCATTGTTTATGCCGTGATCTCCCGCAAGACCTTCTACTATACCTGATGAAAGGAGAAACCGGCATATGAACAGAAGACTGAATCAGGATAAACTGAAGGCCCGGCTTTTGAAAACCGGTATCACCATTTTGCGCACGGTGCTGCTGACCGGTTTTGCCTACATCATCCTGCATCCTATTATCCTCATGATCTCCAAAGCCTTTATGGCCCAGGAGGATGTGTTTGACAACAGCGTGCTGTGGATCCCCCGGAATTTCACCCTGGACAATTTGAAGGTAGCGGCCAAAACCATGAAATATGGGGAAGCGCTGCTGAACTCGCTGGCATACGCCGCGGTCAGCACGTTGCTGCAGGTGGTGCCGTGCATGATGGCCGGCTATGCTTTTGCCCGGTTCCAGTTTAAGGGCAAGGGATTGCTGTTTTCCATTGTGATCCTGACGATCCTGGTGCCGCCGCAGCAGTTTATGACACCGCTGTATCTGCATTTGTCCCGATTCGATATTTTCGGGCTGATCAAGGCTGTGAATAACGGTAAAACGCTGAATCTGACCGCAACCTATATTCCGTATTTCCTGCTGTCCATGACCGGCTTCGGCCTGCGGAACGGTTTGTTCATCTTCCTGTTCCGGCAGGCATTCCGGGGTATTCCCCGGGAGACCGAGGAAGCGGCTATGATCGACGGCGCCGGCCAATTCCGCATTTTCTGGCAGATCATGCTGCCCAGCTCCGTTACCATCATGGTTACGGTGATGCTGTTCTCCTTCGTGTGGCAGTATAATGACACCTATTATTCCGGCCTGCTGATCGACGGCGTGCGGACGCTGCCCCAGGCTTACAGCCTGTTCGATTCGGCTATTACCGGTTGGAACGGTGACATGGCTGTTACCGATATGCTGTCGCAGTATGTGCTGGATGATCCGAAAGTGCTGTCGTTGCTGCGCAACTCGGCCATGCTGCTGATTCTGGCGCCGCTGCTGATTGTCTATTCCTTTGCCCAGAAATACTTTATTCAGAGTATTGAACGAAGCGGATTGGTGGGTTAATATGATGAAAAGAATGATAGCCACGATCCTGCTTGTGGCATTGCTTGCAGGCATGCTGGCCTGCGCCGGCTGCGGGGAACTGCCCCCGGAAGATACCAACCCCTCCCTGAAAGAGAGTGATCCTGTGGAAACAAAGCCGAACGATCCCAAACCGCAACCTACCCGGCCCACCCCCACCGATCCGACGACTGTGACACCTGCTCCTACGGAACCCGGTTTAACAGACCCCGCGGAAACAAAACCGGTGGAAACGAAGCCGATAGAAACAAAGCCGACAGAAACGAAGCCGACAGAAACGAAACCAGTGGAAACGAAACCAGTGGAAACGAAGCCGGTGGAAACGAAGCCTGCGGAAACGAAACCGGTGGAAACGAAGCCGGCAGAAACGAAGCCGGTAGAAACGGATCCACCAGAAACGAAACCGGTGGAAACCAAGCCGGCAGAAACCAAACCCACGGAAACTGTGCCTCCCCCCACAGAACCGGCGGAGGTCCGGATAGCACCCATGCAGTATCCGGAAAATGCGTTGAAGGATCTGGGCTTGCTGAATCTTAAACTGAAATCCTTCATAGCCCGGGCGGCCCAGGGCACCAGCTACCAGGGCAACACCCATTATGACGGCACGAACCTGTCTTTGTCGCCCTACTTCGAGGCGACTGTGGAGGGAACGGCGCTGCCGGTGTATGGAACGCCGGTTTATGTGGCAGACGGAGATTACGGTGCCCTCCATTCCTTTGCGTCTGTGGATGTGGACTTTGGCGATCAAGGCTATGTCACGATCGAACTGCAAGTCAATTCTCTGGTGTCCGTGAAATCAGCGGAAGTATTTTGCCATGATGCTGCGGAACTGTCGGTCAATGGCCGCACCATTACCCTGCAGGTCAAGGCCCACGGCGTCTATACGGTGGTCCTCAACGATGAGCAGGACTATGCGGTGACGATCTTTGTCCGGGAATACCGGGATGAAGAAGAGGAGATCGCGGCCTATCGCGCCCAGTATGGCGCGGAGCGTGTTATTGTTTACGAGCCTGGTCTCCATGAGATCAGCTATTTGAACCTTTCCGGCAATTCCGTGTTGTACTTAAAGGCCGGTGCGATCCTGCTGCCGAAGCACACCTTTGACATCCAGGATGACGCCGCCGCGGCGAATACTGCAGAACTCAATGCCACGCAGTCCAATGGCATTGGCCTGAACCGCTTCCCGGTGATCAACACCTACGCCGCCAGCAATGTGACCATTGCCGGCCGGGGCACGGTGGATATGACCCAATTGGATTGGCACGAGCGCCGGGGCATCGTGTTTACGCAGTGCAAGAACATTACCATGGACGGCGTGATCATCATCAATCCCTGCGAGTGGGCCTTTATCACCTATCGCTGCGAGAATGTGACCGTTACCCAGAGCGCGGTGCTGGGCTATCGCACCAATTCCGATGCCTTTGCCATCTGCAATACCATCGGCGCCCAGGTGACCGACTGCTTTGCCCGTACCGGCGATGATATGTTTGAGGTCAAGACCCTGGGCGGTGTGGACGGCGCGGTGAGCCGGGACATTACCTACCGCCGTTGCCAGGCCTGGGGCAGCAAAGCCCGCTGCTTTGGCGTTATCGGCGAGATCGAAAAGGATATCAGCAATATCCTCTTTGAAGACGGCATTGTGATCTTCCGGGATGCCATTTGGGACAATAACCGGATCGGATCTTTGGTAGTGCTGCGGGAAACCGGCAATGGCATGGTGGACGGCATCACCTTCCGGAATATGACCATCCATTTCGATAAGGGCCGGCCCATCCAGGTTGGTGTTTACAGTAACCAGCTGGAAGGCAGCAAAATGCAAAATATCCTCTTCGAAAACATTTCCTATAACGCAAAAATGAGCGGCCAGCTCCGCAAAAACAGCGGCGCAGGCAATTATCTGAAGGTTACGTTCAAAAATGTGACCGCCAATGGAACCAAATTGACCAGCCGTAATGCCGGCGAGTTCATCTACTGGGATGTGGAAGGCCTGCTGACGGTCCAATAAATGTGACAAGGAGGGTTTGGCATGGAATTCCATAATATTTGGAAATTAAAGGGCCAGACCCTCGTATGGGATGTTCTGCCCGGTCAGTGCCATCGGGACAACTATGAAATGAGCGCGCCTTGGTGCGATCAGATCGTGGATTACGGCGTGGAGGAGGATGGCAGCCTGTATCTGGAATGCAGCTGCTATTTTCCCACGCTGCGGACCATCCCGAACGACACCCACGCCACTTTGGAAGTGCGTCTGCCCCGCCGGCAGATGCCCCAGCTGCTGCACAGCGGCGGCCCGGTGACGGAATATCCTGTCCGCTTCCTGCTGGATGGCACCTTGACCGTAGAAAGCCGCACCAATGCCGGCGTTTGGATCCGGCGGCAGTTCTTCCCGGCGGCGGATACCCGCTGCGGCCTGGAACTGGTGACAGTGACGGCGGAACAGGCGGTGACGCTGCAGATGCCGGACACCCAAGATCGGGTGATTTTCCACAAGTTGGGAACCAAGGGCACGTATGTTGCCCGGCTGCGGCACAGCGGCCCGTCCCGGTTCAGCTTGCTGCCGGGGGACTCCCTGCGCTATACTGTGGGGATCAGCGCGGATATTGGCATGAACTGCCCACCCCTGCCGGATGGCGCAGCCCAGCTGCAGCGTCGCTATCAGCGCATCGAGGAGCTTTGCGACGGGGCGTTGAGAGTGGACACCGGCATTCCGGAGTTGGATGCTATGATCCGTTTTGCCAAGCTGCGGGCAGGGGAGAGTATTTTTGAGACCCTGTCCGGAAAATTCCACAGCCCCGGTGGCCGGACCTACTATGCTGCGGTTTGGTGCAACGACCAGGTGGAGTATGCCGGTCCACACTTTGCCATGGCCGGCGACCGGACGGCCATCGAAGCATCGCTGAACGCCTATCGGGCTTATGTGCCTTTTATGGCGGAGGACTACGCCCCTATCCCCAGTTCCGTGATCGCAGAGGGATTGGACATTTGGAACGGCGCAGGTGACCGGGGCGATGCGGCTATGTACCTTTACGGCGCATCCTTGTTTGCCCTGTATCTGGGCAACCGCCAGGTGGCGCAGGAACTGTATGGCCCTATTTCCTGGTGCGCGGAGTACTGCCGCCGGCAGACTACCCTGGAAGGGGTCATCCGCTCCGATACGGATGAATTGGAGCGTCGGATCCCTACGGACGGTTATGCCAATTTGTCTACATCCTGCCTGTGCTATGGCGGACTGGTAACGGCCGCCAAGTTGGCGGAAGCGCTGAACGATACCCAAACGGCGGCTGAATACACCCACCGGGCAGAGGAACTGAAGAAGAACATAGAAGCCTATTTTGGCGCCACGCTCCATGATTTTGCCACATATCGCTACAGCCGTGGGTTTGATACCCTGCGTTCCTGGATCTGCCTGCCGCTGTGCGTGGGCATCATGGACCGCAGCACTGCTACGGTGGATGCCATGCTGTCCCCTTGGCTGTGGACAACGGACGGCATGCTGTCCTGCGAGATCTCGGAGGAGAACCGGGACAGCACCATTTGGGACAGATCTACCCTGTACGGCCTAAAAGCGGCCTTTTTGGCCGGCGAAGGGGATCGTATTCTGGATTTCTTGCTGGCGTACTGCCGCAAGAGATTGCTGGGTGACCGCGTTCCCTACGCCGTGGAAGCGTACCCCGAGGGGGCAAAACGCCATTTGTCGGCGGAAAGCGCACTGTTCGTCCGGGTCATTACGGAGGGACTATTGGGCCTCCGGCCGGAAGGTTTGGAACAGTTTTCCTTTACGCCCCGCTTGCCGAAGGGCATGCCTCACCTGTATCTGGAGGATCTGTATGTGGCGGGGCACCGCTGGCAGATCCGCGTGGAAACGGACCGCTGGGCAGTGGAAAAGGACGGAACACCCTGTGCCGGCGGCAACACCAACGGCCAACGGGTGATCATTGGCTGAATCTTGATCAACCAGGGGGGAGAGAAATGACGGAACGGAAAAGGCTCTGGGCCTTGTGCATCCGCGCCGCAGCATTGGCTGGGGCCGGCGCGCTGTGCGCCCGTTTGCTGCTGCAAAATCTGTACCGTTTTTTGACCTTTGACCCCACTTTTTATGATATTTTTGCGCAGATCCGCGATGCTGCAATCCGACCGCCCGTTGCAGCGCTGACGCTGGCGGCGGTGGGCATTTCCTGCCTTGCGGACCGGATGTGCGGCCGAAAGATCCTGCGGATCTTTGTGTGCATCCTGTTATGGCTGCTCCTGGCTATTGTTGGGGTGCTGCTGACCCGGGTGAACGGGATCCGCTTTGCGGATGTGCTGTTTTCCTTGCTGGATGTGCTCCGGAAGGGGGGCTTGTGATGCGCAAATGCTTGGCGATCCTGCTGGCTTTGGCATTGCTGTTCCTAAGCGGCTGCACCCCCCGAGAGGATCATGGGCCCCGTGCCTGGGAAGCCGGTTTCGGTATGGCATCCCTCCAACTTCCGGAAGCCGGGGAAGAGCCCCTGTATATCGCCGGTTATCGCAACGGAAAAGAGATCACCGGCGTATTGGATCTGCAGCAGGCCCGTGCGCTGTGGCTCTCCGATGGACGCGAGGCCATGCTGCTGATCAGTGTGGATTGTGTGGGCCTGGGCAGCGACACCGTGGCCCGGATCCGCAGCGGTTTGGCGGATTTTTGCGCACGAACAGGCTGCGGTAGCGTGAACATTGTAGCCACCCATACCCACGCCGGCGTGGATACGCTGGGTCTTTGGGGTCCTGTGGGCATCGACGGTAAAAATGACGCATTCATGGATCTTCTTGTGGCCGGCGCCATCCGCGCGGCAGAGGATGCCTATGCCGACCGCAGCCGGGGAACTCTTCAATGGGCCGTGACCAAAACAGAGGGTCTCCAGGAGGATTCCCGTGATCCTGCGCAGTACGACAGTAACCTTTACCAGATCCGGTTTCAGCCGGATGATCCTGCTCAAAACCCTATCCGGCTGTGGTCTTTTGGGGCCCATGCGGAAGCTTTGCGGTCGGAAAACACCAAGGTCTCCCGGGATTATCCGGGTGTGGTGTGTGACCTGATCGGCCGGGAGACCGGCGAGGATGCGCTGTATGTGCCCGGCGCCATCGGCGGACTCATCATGACGCCGCGGCTGAAAGAAGATGTGGTGGAAAATCTGCAGGTCACCGGCCAGCGGATCGCCAATCGGGTCCTGGCCGATGCCAAATGGAAGGAGATCCCGCCGGAACTGGCTGTTTCCCGGGTAGAGTTTGAAACAGAGCTGGATAACACGCTGTTCTTGTACTACAAATTCCTGGGGATCTTGAGTAATCCGGTGCGGCAGGACCTGCTGGGCCGGTATTATGTCACTACGGAAGTGTCGGTGGCCCGTCTGGGAGACGTGGCTCTGGCGCTGATCCCCGGAGAACTGTTTCCCGAATTGGCTGAAGGAACGGGAAATCCAACAGACCCCTTGGGTTTGTGTCAGATTGCTGAAGAAAATGGGATTCACCATTTGATGATCCTGGGCCTGGCCAATGACGAACTGGGGTATATCATCCCGCCTTCCGACTTTGTTCTGGATGAGGAACTGCCCTATTTCCGCGAAGCGGAGGGAGAACATTACGAGGAAACCAATTCGGTGGGCCCGCAATGTGCTGCCGACTTGGCGGAAGCCTTTGAAAAAGCTTTGAAAAAGCTTCCATAAAAACGAACTTACCCCGGATGCGGCTGCATCCGGGGTGTTTTGCTGCAGAGATGATTCCCGTGGGCGTGCAGGATGCTGGGGTCAAAACACTGCCATGGTGTCCAATATGGAAAACGGACGGGCAGTGGTGAATAGTGTAGCAGGGGAGGTGTTGCCGTCTGTTGACATCGATTTGGCTGCTGCTGGCGGGGATGATGTGCGCCCTGCAGTTGTCGCCGGGAAATTTTCCGCCGCCGCTGACCGCCAAGGAAGAGCGGCATTATTTGGCGTTAGCCGCCCAGGGGGACCTGGAGGCCCGCAACCGGCTCATTGAGCATAATTTGCGTCTGGTGGCCCACATTTTGAAAAAATACTACGCCCAGGGGGGAGATCAGGAGGATCTGATTTCTATTGGAACAATCGGTCTTATTAAAGCTATTTCAACTTTTGATGCGTCCAAAGGCGCACGGTTGGCTACTTATGCCGCCCGGTGTATAGAAAATGAGATCCTGATGTATTTCCGCTCCCAGCGTAAAAGTGCCCAGGATGTATCCTTGTCTGACTATATCGATACGGGCACCGACGGAGCGGCGTTGTCGCTGATGGACGTGGTCAGCGATGGGGACGATCTGTTGGAGACCATCCACCAGCGTCAGCGGCTGCAGATGGTCCGCAGGGCCGTGGAGGAGCGGCTGACGGAGCAGGAACGCCAGGTGATCTGCCTGCGCTATGGCCTTCGCGGCAACCGGCCTTGCCGCCAGCGGGAGGTGGCGGAGCAGATCGGTCTCAGCCGCAGCTACGTTTCCCGCATTGAGAAGCGTGCGCTGGAAAAGCTGCGGTGCGCGTTGGAAGAATGAGCGGCCGGTTGCCCGGGAATGCAAAAAAACACTTGACAAAGCAGCCCTGCTGTGCTACAATGCTAAGGCACTTAAGGGTGCGCCAAATATCGCGGAGTAGAGCAGTTGGAAGCTCGTCGGGCTCATAACCCGGAGGTCGTAGGTTCGAGTCCTGCCTCCGCAACCATAAAAATACCCGGTATTCGCTACGAATACCGGGATTTTTCTAACTTTTCGAGCTGTTTTGAAAATGGGCCTTTTATGATTTTGGGCCAATTTTGGGCCATTGGGTCAAAAAATTGGGATTTTGGGCCACACTATGCTTTCTTTCTGATCAGCACATCAGCGATACAATCAGCGGCCTTTGCCTTGTTTTCTTCGATGATATGAGAGTAGAAATTCTCCGTGGTGGTAATGCTGGAATGACCGAGCTGCTTGGATACTGTAACAATATCCGTACCATTTGCCAGGAGGACAGAGGCCACAGTATGCCGGAAAGCATGGGGATTGATATGGGGCAGATTGTGACGGGTGGAGAAGTCTTTGAGCCAGCCGGTGATGCTGTCCGGGTTCATGCGGTCACCGTTGTCCTGGGTGAACACATAGCCGGTGTGAATCCATCGATCACCATTGAGAAGCTGTAGGCGGAGCTGCTCCCGCTTGTGCTGTCGCAGTAGCTCCATTGTTTCCGTGGGCAAACTGAGATAACGGATGTCACTTGTCTTTGTGCTTTCTTCAAATACACCCTTACTCTTGGACGAAACCAACGCACGGTCAATCTTAACCCGACTATTCTCAAAATCTACTTTTTCCCATTTTAAGCCCATAATCTCACCACGGCGGCAGCCGGTGACAATCAGCAGATGCGTGATAAGCCGCCATTTTAATGGTTCTGACTCCAATGCTTCCAGGATAGCCGCTACGGTTTCCGGCTGGAAGTAGTTGGGGTCTTTTTTCTTTGCCCGCGGCGGGGTGGCCTTTGCTGCGGCATTGTAGGGAACGAGCATTTCTTTCTCTGCCTGGGCAAGAATGGTGGAAATCAACCGGTGATACTCCAGAATGGTTTTATCTGCCAGGGGTTCCATGTTCTTCTTGACACGGAAAACTTCATCCACTTTCTTTCCCATAGCCTTGGCGATTGCCAGGGCCTTTTCTTCGTTTATGGACTCTCCTTTTACAGCTACACCCACAGTTGCGGCGGAAATCCCGACCAGCTCTGCCAGTTTACCTCTGGACAGCTTGTTCTTTTTCAGCCATGCTACCATGTCAATCCGGGCCACAGCGGATCCACCACCAATACGGATACCCGGCTCTGCCAGGTTCGCATAAAAGCTGTTCAAGTGCTGAGGCCGGAGGTCTGCAAGCTTGATGTGACCGATAGCTTGATTGATCCTCACTAAGAGATCGTGATATCTGTCTAGAGTCCTTGTTTTTGCGCCGGTTCTCTGTTTTAGGGACAGAACATATTCGGCATATTCCGCAAAGGTCTGACGGTTGTCCAGTGTGAAACCTTGCTCAATGCTTCTCTCAAAGTCCGCTGCGGCCTTCTGAACGGCTCTTTCAATCTGCTTGGGGGTCATGCCGGGAGTGGGCTTGTAGTTCATTCTGTGGCGGATGCGTTTGCCCTGGGAATCAAAACCGGCTGATACGGTGATGCGGTAGGTCAACCCTTCTTTGCCGGTGTACTTTTCAATCGTTGCCATTTTGCACCTCTCAACCTGTTGTTGTTTAACGGATCTTCTCTCGTCGGATGTTTGGACTCCAAATAGTTGCTAAAACTATTGCAGAAATTATCACGAAAAAGAATTGCTGCTTCTTCTGGGAAGAAAGGAGATAGATCTTCGTTGATGTCTGAATTGTAGCGATTCAATGTCCTTTCAATAAGCTCTTTTTTCTCATCAATTGAAAGCTGCTCCCATTTTTGGGCAGCTATCTGATTTTTCTCGACTTGTTCGCGAAAAAAAAGATAGTGATCATAGGGAATAGAAAATGCATTTACAGGTGAAAAAGCAAAATCAATAAATTCGTTTACTAAGCAGAATGCATAATCTGGATTTCTCACAAAGAGCTGTATCTCGCCATATTCATCGTCCATGGCACACGCATTAATACCACTGAGCAGATCGATGCTGTGTTCATTTAGACCTGTTATCTCGCAAACTTTCTTAATGGTGGGGTCCGTAGTTCTTGTCTCGGTGCGGCCCAAGAGATAGTCGAGGGACACATCAAAAAAGTCGGCAATTTTAATCAAGGTATTGCATCCAGGTTCACTAATGCCATTTACATATTGGGAAACCATCTGCTGGCTCACGCCTATTGCTTCTGAAAGTTGCGTTTGCGTAGCATTTGGCTTTCCGTCTAAAAGAAGTCGTAATCTGGTCGCTAAAACGCTTTGATATTTTTCGCCGGTGCTATCTTTGCTTGTTTTTGCCATGATAAAATCCTCCTGAACAACTAATGATTGTAATTGATGCAGTTTAACAAGCGAATGGTTGACACTTGGGTGGTAGAGTGATAGACTATTCTTGATGTTGTAATTGCAATTATAATACAACATACTCTGGTAGTCAAGGGGGAAGGATGTGACATGATGGCTGATGTGCTAACAATTCGAGAGGCAGTACAACGAGCAAAGCGGGAAGGCTTGCCGGTCTCGGAGTATTCATTGCGACGCTGGATCAAGACCGGATCTATTCCGGTACGTGTCGCCGGGCACAAAGCCCTAATCTACTATCCAAACTTGGTGAGCTTTCTACGGTGCGACGATGGATCGGATAACACATTGTCGCAGTCACAGGATATTCGTAAAGTGAATTTACGGCCAGAACGAAAGGAGCGCGAATGACTAAGGAAAAAGAAAAGACTGCCCTGAGTCCATCTGTTGGCGCAGATGGAGGGCAGTCTGATCAAGTGACCAATAACAGTATACCCAATTTTGATGCAGAAATCAATGACCCGGACGATAATTCTTCGGAAAATATAGAAGAATTCTACCGACAGCTTCAGCGAATGAATGATCCGGCATACCTGCACACGTTATCCATGAACGATCTGTACGAAACAGTTTTCCAAAGCAAACCGCCCGTCATCGACGGTTTGCTCTACTCCGGAACCTACCTGCTTGCAGGAGCGCCTAAGGTGGGCAAGTCCTTCTTCGCGGCGCAACTTGCCTACCACGTCAGCACCGGACAAAAGCTCTGGGATTACGAAGTCCACCAGGGAACGGTTTTATACCTTGCCTTAGAAGACGATTATCAACGGCTACAAAATCGAATGTCGCGGATGTTCGGCATGGAGGGTACAGATAACCTGCACATCGCCATAGATGCAAAACAGCTCGGCGCAGGACTGGACGAACAGCTTGAAAAGTTCGTGCGCGATCATCCCGGCACACGGCTAATTATCATCGACACGTTGCAAAGGATCCGTGAAATTGGTGGCGAGGCATATAGCTATGCCCGTGACTACGATATCATCGGCAGACTCAAACAAGTTGCAGATAAGTATTGCATCTGTATTCTCATTGTGCACCACACCAGAAAGCAGCCTTCGGGGGATCCATTTGAGATGATTTCTGGTACAACGGGACTGCTTGGCTGCGCCGATGGTGCGTTCCTGCTGTACAAGGAGCGGCGTACCGATCTTAGCGCTACGCTTGGGATTGTGGGCAGAGATCAGCCAGACCAGAAGCTCCTTCTGAAAAGGGATCTGGAAAAGCTGATCTGGCAGCTCGACCATGTGGAAACAGAACTCTGGAAGCAGCCTCCCGATCCGCTGTTGGAGAGGATCGATTGCGTAGTCACTAACGAAAGCCCGGAATGGGCTGGCAGTGCAACAGAGCTTGCAAGACGTCTCTGCACGGATCTCCAACCGAACATCCTCACTCGCAGACTCAATGTTAAGGCTGGTGAGCTACGCACCGAATATGGTATAGACTATACCATGAAGCGCACTCGAAACGGCAGCTTTATCCGCTTAGAAAGAAAACCTATGTGACGACTGATGACGATTGTGACGGTTAAAATGACACTGGGGACGGCAACAAAAATACCGTCACAATCGTCACAACCGTCACATCACACCAACGCAACTCCTGCCCCCATCTACAAATCCGCAGATTTGTAGATGGGGACAGGGAGAACGCAAGCGCATTAACTACAAAGAGCCAAAGCGCTAAAGAGGGAAAACGGTAAAGAGGTAAAACGCTTTAGAGCTTTGTAGCTAAAAAACTAAGTCGTCAAAGCACTATCCGCCCTGCACAGGAATGTCTGCACATTACCTATTGTCACGAAAGGAGCCTACCATGTCCGAAGGCAAGCCAAAGCGCAAATCGAAACACAGTCCGCCAAGCGACGCAGTATACATGAACTTCTCGCTACTCTCCGCAAACCGGGAGGACGATCCCGAACGCCGCCGAAAAGAAGAGTTGCGAGCAAAGTATCCCGATGTTCCCCTGGAGCAGCGCGAAGTCTGGGAAAGAAGCGATCTGGAACTCCCACAAAATCACGAGTTGCAAAATCTAATCAGCAAAGCCAGAGCAGCTATGTCAAAGGCAGACAGCATCTGCACAAGCCTTCTTTCTCCCACAGAACAAATGACACCCAAGCGGCTGAAGCTCCTCTGCAACGGCCTGCGCAAAGCTGTGCATCGGTTGGAGGATCTGATGAAAGAACTTCGTTGGTCCTACCCATTGCCCAATAACAACTGGTACGATATTGCCGTTAGTGATCCACAGCTTCAAGACGAGATGCCACAGCTTCTTGAAAACACACCCGATCGTATCCTGATTTATACTCCCAACCTACCACCCAACTACGATGGTCCCAACAGCCTTTATTTTCTGGAGTTCCAGGGGTTTCTGCAAACCCATCGACTTTGTAATTTCAAGAAATGGCACTGTGATTTTATCCATGTCTACGATGACAAGCCAGACGGAATTTTTGATGCCGACAACTACTTCTACAAGCCCATCATCGACGCGCTTGCCAGAGCTATAGGTTCCCTTGATTGCACGGATTGGTTCAGTTACTCGAAATACAACCACCCCAGCAAAACACTCAGAAAGGGTTGCTATATACAGATTACCAAACGAGACGAAAAAGTTCGGTTTTTCCAGGATTTCGAGGAACGCATCAAGAGTGCTGCCACAAAGCAAAAATGATCGAATAACCCGAAAACGCGATTTGGAATAACCCGAAAACACATCTCAAAAAATGACCCCGTATTTTCAGCCCAAAATGGCCATGAGTCCCTAGAGAAAACTGCCGCAAAAAATACCTCCTCTAGTCGGGTGGAAACAAGCAAACTACCAAGCAGAAAGGAGACCAAAAAATGAGCAGAAGAAAAAAAGCACAAAAAGTTCGATTTTTGCCCTACCTTCCGTATGGCTACTGCAGCAAACTCGCAACCACCATCGAGGGTAAAACCAACCCCACGGCCACCATGCTTTGCACGGATGGAGATACAGACCAAGCGACCTCTCTTAATCTCACACACCGCAAAAACAATCTGGAAATGGCGAAATACCTTTGTGAACTCAATTACGCCAAAGACAGCAGAATAAAGTGTGGCACGCCTCAAGAACCAAGAATCTTCCGTGGTCTTACAAGACATGGTATCAGAGCGATGATAGCAATTCCGGATGACATTGCAATGGACGAGCAAGAGGAAGATGACGAACAAACCCAGGGATATAACGGGAATAAAAAAGGAAACCATTTTTACAATCAATCTCATACAGCCGCCGAAATGCGCGAGCTGCTTCACGCATATGCAACCTCCGAACGAGAGGAAGACCAATTGGAATTCCGACATCTTCTTTTAGATTCCGTTCAACAAGGCTACTGCACTCCACTTAGTTACGGACTGCGAATCGCTAACCAAATCAAAACATCGCTGTCGAAATACAGCCACAATCAGCTTTACAATATATGGCGACTGTCTCACATTATCGCCATGTTCCGCGTCAATGACCACCTCACATATCTGGACCGCCGCCCTCATAACACAGGCTTCGCAATTGACGGTATAACAGACAAAGACAGTTATGATGCCTATGTCAAAAAATACGGCCTGACAATGGCCGCCTACTCCTACTACGCCCTCAGCAACTGGTACAATGACAATCCAGGCTATTTCCGGATAGCACAAACCCAGCCGGACTGCTCTGAAGAAGCCTATCAAGCATGGCTTAAAACCCCCGCATTCTACTACACCAAAGAGTTGCCGCCTTCCGATGACAAACCTACCGCATATGAAGCCGGTGACACTCAGGAATCATACACGACACTGCACCATATTCACATAGGTCTCGCAACAGGAAAAATTGTCAACTACCTTTGCTATCATGGCAAGCCCGGTAAATTCAAATGGCTCCCTCAACGGGAGGAGAGAGCAAAGGCAGAAGCTCAAAAAGCTGTCTCTCGTATGAAAACACAAAACCCGGATCTGACATATAACGATCATGTGGACTTTGCACTATATTTCTGCGCATCCCATCACCAATTCATGGCCCTGTTTGAACGAACAAAAAACCGACACGCAAAAAAGCAAAAGGGCAACTTCCTAACTGACGAACCTTTCACCAGCATGCACGCCATCCCCGTCAATGACTCAGGCACATTCCTGTTGTGGTGTCTGTTGGAATTCTCCCCGATGGAAACAGAGGAGGTCCTGCGCAACAGTCTCATGGACCGATCTGATGACTTCCACTTCCAAAGCAACAGCATCTACCCGCTGACCTACAAGGGCAAGAGAGTGTTCCTTGGCTACACCATGGACATCGCCAAAATCAACCGCGCCCTGGAAGACCACCTGGATGGTGCCAACTTCTACATCGGATGCTTCCCCGAACAGATCGCATGGTATCAGCGCCTGATGCCCGGCCACGAATACCTCTGAGCCTATATTGCTCCGGCCTGCTCTAAGGCAAGTAACCGGAGCATAAAAGGAACAAATAATCACGCACCCAGCCACCATGACCTGCCACCTCGGAACCTTACCGCAGCCTGCCGCTCCCACCAAAAACCGAACGCAACCCCAGCACCCTCAATCCGTCATAACCGCTTCGCTTTCTGCCAACCCCGCTTTTTAAATCGGTTATTTGTACTCATCCAAAATTTCACCATCTATAAATAGAACCAGCAGGTCCCGAAGTTCGGGGCCTGCTGGTTAATCTGGATGGATTTCTTCATAAGCATTGGAATTCTTCATCGTAAATCCTGGTATATAGAGCCCAGGGCATCAGCGACTCCAGCTCCTTATGAGAATGGTGCTTTCCAGAGTACGGGAACTGTATTGGAAGACGATGGATGTACGCAGAAGGATCTATGTCACTTCGCTGTTTCTTCGCGCTTTATTGCTTCTAGGACAGTACGGCGGACAAAGGAATTCACAGATTCTCCAACCTTTTCCGCATGGGCCTCAATGGCTTCCTTTTCCTCCGTGGAAAGCCGGATGTAAATACGTTCGAATTTCGAATGGTATTTTTTAGATGCTCTGAGTTGAGATTCTGAAACGGTCATAATAATCTCCTTATCTTTGCGTATGTGGCGACATATATAATTTGCACAACAAATGCGCACTAAATTTGTGTATTATTATGTCTTGATATATGGCGACACATATGCTATTATACAGACAGAAAGTAAAACAACGGCAGTACCAGGGAGTTGGCGCTCCCAGGTACCTGCGCAGGTGTCACTACCACCTACACAACGGGATCACCCGCACCGCAGAGATATTATATCCTTTTCCCACCTGAATTGCAAGGAGAACGTATATTTTGCGATGAGAATTCCTGCTATCAATTCATTGATTTGCACCGTGTAGGCTACCAGCTCTGCACGGTGTTTTGCTTTCTATATGAAATTGTTAGGAGGAATCGCTTATGAAGAACCACGAAGACATTTTTGAAATCTGCCTGGAGGACTATACCCAGCCTCGGTATACGTCCGCAATCCGCACCTACTATGGTACGGAGCATGAGATCCGCGACCTGATGGATCGCCTGCGGAACTCTACCAATGGTGCTGCCGTCCGCTATAACGAAACCATCGAGGCGGTAGATCAGTATGATCTCGATGATGAGCTTACCCACACTGTGGCAGGCCAGACATTGCCCGTCCTTAAACCGGTGGAGGAAATCTGCCGGTTAAAGACGCAACTGTCTAACCATTACTGGAATTACACCACCTATAGCGGCGCTGTTTTTTCTTGCTATGCGTCCAAGATCGATGTGTGCCAGGTCTTGATTGCCACCGATAGTGGTTACGAGCGTTGCGTTAAGGCTGACTTCACCGGCCTTTGCATCAACCACCATGGCATAGGGTGGGTTAACCCTTGTAATCGCTTCAAGGGATTCCCCGGCATGGTCACCTACGATGGTGAACATTCAACCGTAACGCTGCTTACATCGCAGACGCACTATGAGCCTGCGGAACTGGATGTGGCAATGGCTGATATTATGGATATTTCGACAATCCGGATCCCTGTAGCAACCGCAGATATTTTGGGTGAGGGCTGAGCTGTATCTCAAAAAACTCTGATTCGCGAATGAATTAATACTTGATCCGCAGCGCCCTGCAGCCAATCTGCAGGGCGCTGATAGAAAGGAATAATTATGGAACAAAAAATTTCGCAGCAGATCAGCGAATTTTTACAGCTGATGGAGCAGGCACAAAGGAGCTACACTTATAGCGCAGAGGAAGTTCAGCGCATGGAACTTCTTACACAAGACTACCTGCACAAGCTGGAGCTGCAGTCCTGCAGTTACCATGCCAGGACAAGGGTGGCGACTGCTATCCGCGACTGTAGAGCTGAGCGCAGACGGCATAAGGACAATACTATCATCCTGGAGCCCCTGGTTGACTTTCTGCAGACCGAAAAGGGAAAACTCTTAATATCTCAGCTCCAGCAAACGCTGGGCGCTGTACGCAAGGCAGAGCGCGCCACGCGGGATCGACAGTACCATCCCAGGGTCCTTTGCGCAGAAGAATATGAAGGAGATATTCTTGCGTGAGCAACGGAAACTTAACTTCCGGAAATCAACTTATGCTTTGCAAGATTCCCCCAATTTGTGAGGGAAAGGTCAATATTTTTCTTGAGATTCATAGCGAAAATGAAAGGGGAGAAGTAAAATGGTATACTACACCGGTGATATTCACGGCGGAAAATTTGAAATTGTCCGCCTTTGCAAACGGATGAAATTGACGAACGACGATATCATTGTGATTTTGGGTGATGTGGGTTTGAATTACTATGAGGATGAGAGGGATGCCGAGCTAAAGCATGCTTTCAGCAAATTGAAGCCCACCATTTTCTGCATCCACGGCAACCACGAGATCCGCCCGGAAAATATCCAGACATACCGGACAAAAGAATGGAATGGCGGAGTTGTTTGGTATGAAGAGCAATATCCCAACATCTTGTTTGCCAAGGATGGAGAAATCTTCACAATGGACGGGCTGCGGCACTTGGTAATCGGCGGCGCTTACAGCGTAGACAAGTATTTCCGCATCAGACGAAATTACGGTTGGTGGCCCGATGAACAGCCATCCGAAGAGATCAAAGCTTATGTGGAACAGCAGATCCAGGGCCAGCATTTCGATGTGATTCTGTCCCATACCTGCCCGTTCAAATATGAACCGGTGGAGGCGTTTCTTCCTATGATCGACCAAAGCACCGTGGATACCAGTACGGAAAGGTGGCTGGACAAAATCGAGGAAACTGTGTGTTATGATGCCTGGCTCTGCGGCCACTGGCACATCAATAAGCGGATCGATAACATACAGTTCCTGTATCATGACATTATCACCAGTGAGGATTTAAGAAGGCGAGGCGCGCAATAATGCAAGAAAAGAAGCAGGCATTCGATAATACTGATGAAAATCGAGGGCTCAACAGAGGTGTCCTTATGGAACAGAATACGCTTTATGTGTACGCCGGTGTGGAGGGTGCAGGCAAAACTTCAATCAGCGGCGTCCTGAATGCCTACTGCGCGGATCACCTGGAAACCACTCTGGCAGAGAAGTCCGATTTGGATTCCATTCGCAGAGCAAACGAGCAAGGCTACTATGTCTATATGTTTTACATAGGGTTGAACACTCTGGAGGAACATCTGGAGAGGATCCAAAACCGGGTTCGCAAAGGCGGTGAGGACGCGGATCCTGTGGAAGTGGAACGGCAATTCAACGGCAGATGGCCTGCGCTGGAAGAGGCACTTCCTCTGTGCCACGAGGTCCGCTTTTTTGACAGCACGGAAGGAGTGCGCTGTGTAGCCACCTATCGGTGCGGCCAGGTACATTTTAGGGAGGAAGCCTTCCGCTGCAAATGGTTCCAGGAATGGTACCGATGGCATCAAGAAAACATCAAAAAGAAAGAGGAATAATTCTTTGCGCATATAGGAGGAACAAGACTATGCTGAAAGAATCGGAATTCAAATGGTTAGCCAGGCATATGAACAATATTCCGGAGAATCCACTGGATTGCGAATACTGTATCGTCGACTTCGGCGATGGGACGGGTAAGACGTATGTTGTGCGTCCGCTGTATGCGCAGGACACGAATGGAGTAATTCAACGGGACCGCTACAAATACTTTGTTTTCCTGGATTGTAGAGTGCGGCTTGCTAAGGTGAAGGAATGGTCATATCCTGATTCTATGTCGCTTTACTCTGGGTATCAGAAGCTGGACGAAACATTGATCGCAGTCTTTGACACCATGGAGGATGCGAAAAAGAGGGCATACACCCAGTATGCACACCATTTTGGCTATGTCTTGCGTCATGTTGCGGATGACATTGAAGAAGCAACCCGCAACCATTTTGTGGTGGTTGAATGATGAAAACCGCGATGACGGCCAAGGGAACTCATTCCCTCAAATAACGCAGCGCAAATCCGGAAAAACGGAGGATCACAATGACTCAAGAAAATACCGCGCCTTACCGGACGAATCTGGAGCAAATTACAGTGCAATATTTCTGCGACAATATTGACGCAGTTCTGGAAAGAGTAGAAAAAGAGGACACCCGATTTATGATTTTGGATGGTGATGGGAAAGAGTGCTGTATGCTCTGCCCCGTGGACCGACCCCGCGAACATTACCATGACTAAGGAACTCACATAGGGATATTAGGGGGGCACTATGACCGTAAAAGACTTCATTACCGTGTGCAATAAGAACGAGCTGATGGCCTGTATAGCAGAAATCAAGGGGTTTTCTGGCTCTGAAGCGACGTCCGCGCGCTATCTCCCGGTGTTGCAGGAATTGGAAGGGATCACACCGATCACAGACCGAGAGCAGTTTGCGCTGGGAATGCAAACAGAGGACGGCGTAATTGTGCTGTGCTTCGATGTGTCCGAAGTACGGGCTCTTTTTGATACAAACTCTGTTTTGGCTCAAGTGCGCGAAGACGAACTGTTGCAATCTAACACTCTGACGGAAATGGCCGCGATGGCGTATGTTCCAAAGGGCTATTGTTTCTATTTAATAGCCTGGGAAGAGGTGCTTGCTATGCAAATCTCTGCAGACAATATCCGAGAAATTGGTGCGGAGCAAATGGCTGCTCGTGTTCTTACGGACATGACGGATACTGGCTTTACATTAGCCGCAGCAGAAGAAAACCGGAAAAAAGTAATTGGGCTGATGAATTCCGTAGAAGGCAGCCGCCTGGAAGATATTTTGGAGAATGCCGTGGTGCACATATCCAACAATGTCCCAACAGAAGAGGAGATGCTGGCGCAGAAGCGAACACAGGCCCTGAACAACTACCGCGTTTACCACCTGCTGAAGAAGTATTCCGACCTGTGGCGCGAATAAACGCTGATTGAAACCGAGCTGACATAAATAGCTCGGTGGCATATAGATGTACCAATATGTGGCAAGGCGCATAAAGATATGGACACCCTCTTTTTATCAGTACAGGAAAAGTAACCGTTCAGTTTGCGAGGCTTGGGCAAATACTTCGTTATTTCTTCTCCCGATACATTCATCAGCGATATAGATGCAAGATTCCGCTCTGGAGATTGACCTCTTTTCTGTGCCAGTGCATCCATATTGGTAATCAAACGGCTGGGTATGGCATTGCGCCTTACCCAGCCTTAGTTCATTCGATTGATTATTGTGCAAGATATTTCTGGTCATCTTTAAATGCTAAAAAATGGCAGGACTCCGTTGGAATCCCGCCATCATTAAAGCCACTGTCAAAGCCGTGGCGCGCTTTGCATATATGACCTGCGCTTAAAGTGGCAGGGCACTTTCTATATTCATTATACTTGAACACCCCGCGCTTGTCAATTGACTCGTGCCTTGGATTGCTGCAGGATTTACAATTTTGCATTGTGGCGGTAAACTAATCCTATGAAAAAACAGGTAGTGGTTTTAGGCGAATAGGTTGATAACAAAAGATGACGAATAACAACATTCTTTAAATTCTTTCGAAGAAAACATTTCCCCGTAATGGCATCAATTAAAAAGAAGCAGATCTGTTGGCGGGTATTTCCGCTCAACGATCTGCGTCTTTTATATAATTTGGAAAATTATTTGATTTCCTGCTCCAATGCATCGAACTCCGGTGTGCTGAAGAACTGACCCAATGTGATTCCCAGGCCATCACATAGTATCTTGATAGTAACTGCTCCCGGATTCTGGCTTCTTTCGTCTAAAATGCTATATACAGTAGACGGGGAAATGCCCGATATGCTTGCCAGCTCATTGATTGCAATATTCCGTTCATTGCAAAGCTGAATGATTCGATTTGCGATTGCTTCTTTTGTGTTCACAGAGCCCAACCCCTTTACGATTTATCACAATCCTAGTTTATCCAAATTTGTGATAAATCGTATTTGATATATCAAAAACAGCGATTTTGTGCTATAATTGTGATATATCAAAATCAAGGGGGCGTATTATGTCGTCATGTACCTTTTTCGGGCACAGGGAGTGCTACAGTTTGAATGAACAACTTCTTGCAAACTTAATTGAAGGATTGATTCAGAAAGGCGTGGATACTTTCTATGTTGGCAATCAAGGGCAGTTTGATAGTATGGTTTATAGCTGCCTGAAGCAGCTCCGAAAGGATTATCCCCATATCCGGGTTTGCGTTGTTCTGGCATATCTGCCCACAGAGCAAGACGAGGATGGCGATATGGAAGACACAATGTACCCGGAGATCGAAGGTCACCCAAAGTTTGCCATTGACCGGCGAAACCGTTGGCTAATTGATAATGCCGACTATTGCATCTGTTATATTAATCACACCTGGGGCGGCGCCTACAAATTCGCCCGGCGGATGAAGGGGCTTGGTAAAACGGTGATCAATATCGGCAGTGCGGAACTATGAGGAGGGGAGATTATGAAGAGAATCGTGTGCGCAATCATGGCGCTGCTATTGCTGGCTGGATGCACTGCACACGAACCAAAGCCAGTGCCAACGGAGCCTTTTAGGCAAGGTGTTTACGAATTTTCCTTTTCCGTTGACTCGCTTTCAGGTGATCAGGCTGATCAATGGGAATTTGTCTATACATACAATGGAGAACCCATAACTAACGGCC
The DNA here is from genome assembly GCA_045580365.1 of Faecousia sp. Classification (GTDB taxonomy): domain Bacteria; phylum Bacillota; class Clostridia; order Oscillospirales; family Oscillospiraceae; genus Faecousia. Next base: position 22,623 of record JAZNNP010000041.1, on the reverse strand, counting down.
ATCAGATCCTCTTTCCTCTGGAGATCTTCACCTTCCACTCCATCCAAGTCGAGGTTATTGAAAAGGGTGCGCCCAGTAATGCATATAGCGCAACCTTTCCTGTCGCCATCTGCGACGGCGGCTCTGGCAAGACCGAAGTGAAGGTAATAGGATCAGACGGCGAAGAGGTAGTATTCAAAATAACCTGCCGGGTTACACTGATCGGTAAGCAATAGGAGGAGTAGCGGTTTTATGTGTTCGTAAGAGTGTACCTTTACAAACACCCGCAATCATCCCACTACTCGTGTTCGTAATATATAAAAATATTTTTGCGGATATGTTCGCAAATGCGTTGATGTTTACGAATACTTGTGCTATAATATGAACAGATCAAGCAAGGGAGATACGAACATGGACAGCCGTACTTACTATTACGCAAGAGTATCCAGCAAGGAACAGAACTTAGACCGTCAGATCGCCGCGTTCAGAGCGCTGGGAGCAACTGACCGGGAGATCATCACCGATAAGGAAAGCGGAAAGGATCTGGAGCGTGTGGGTTACCAGGCCCTCAAGAACGCAATGCTCCGCCGGGGAGACACCCTGGTGGTCAAATCCCTCGACCGCCTCAGCCGCAACAAGGCAGATATTCATAACGAACTGCGCTACTTCAAAGAGAATGGTATCCGCCTTAAGGTGATTGACCTCCCCACAACCATGATGGACCTGCCCGAGGGGCAAGAATGGGTTTTCGACATGGTCAACAATATTCTCATTGAAGTGCTGGGAACCATCGCCGAGCAGGAGCGGGAAACCATTCGTAAGCGGCAAGCCGAGGGCATCGAGGCGGCAAAAGCAAAAGGGAAGAAGCTGGGTAGACCTGCCTTAACTTTCCCTGCAAATTGGGACAAGGTGTATGCCTCTTGGAAAGCCGGTGAGATCACCGCAAAGACCGCTATGGAACTGACCGGCACAAAGAGAACGAGCTTTTACAAGCTAGTTGGTATGATGCAAGGCTAGAATTGGAGAATTGATAGTTTGTTCGCAAGAAAAGCGCGTCGGTATAATGATATGCACCCCAGAAGTGTCAAACTTTTGGGGTGCATATCAGTTCATGTGACCTACAGTGTTCCATTTAGGTGTTTTCTGTTTGGATAGTATACTGCATCAGTGGTCCGTAGTGATTGACCAAGGCTGAAGCACCGTTAGCATCTTGCTTTCTGAGCATTTCTATGATATCGCTCTCTTGCATCGGATTACCTCCTGTCTTAGAGGGAATCTTCACTTAACAATACACATGACTTTGTGAAAAACCCACACTTATAGGAGAATTATCTAGAGGCTCTAAAGGCCATAGCAATGTTGCAATGATCCTTTTGAAAAAAATCAAGAAAAGAAGTTGCAACAGGAATTAACGCTGTATTTCCGTAAACCTAAGGCTGTACGAATCGCAAACATTCAAGCTGAGATCGCAGAACACAACTATGTGTTGTACGATTACAAAAATAAAAGTCACCTTTTGTAAAAGTGAGTACACATAAATAGTGTGTTGGTTAGATGGGGATGCTGTTCCCGCTTGGCCCATGTTATAGGTATACAAAGGAGGACAATATGAGCGTTGGCGTATGTGTTATTAATCGTAATGGAATTGCTTTAGCGGCAGATAGCGCGGGAACTTTCACAGGAAACAAAATGTTTTATAATTCCATGAACAAGGTTTTTTCGCTGTCTAAAAAATATATTTATGGAGCCATTACATATGGAGCAACATCCATATACAACGTTTCGATAAGCCAGTTACTAAAGGAATTCCGAACATATTTAGATGCGCGTGACTACATTGATGACTTTTTTGATATATTACCACTTTTCAATGAGTTCATTGCAACTAACAATCAATACTATCGTTTTGACATCGATGAGATTGATTCTTGTAATTCACTTATAAAATCTTTGGTTGTTCAATGGGGAAACAAAATCAAGGCCATTATCAACGAGGAAGATGAGATAAATAAAATCAATCTAGTTTTAGATGAATTTGACGCAGATATTCAAACAGGGATTAGTATTGTGAACTTTGATGTAAGCCTGTATATCAAAAATAAGTACACTAAAATATTTGACGCACACATCAACAATGTAGTTCCCGAACTCCGCCAATTTGAGGAGCAGAAAGAACGCTTTTGGCTCTCTATCTGTAGATATTTCAACTTATCTCTCAAACGAGAAACAGATAACCCAATGGGTTTGTTTTTTGCGGGATACGGGAAAAATGACGCTTTCCCCAAATATGTTCATATCGAACTTTACACCGTTTTCGGCGGAATAACAAAATACAAAATTCTTGAAAGTTTTGACGAGAGTAAAAATAGCGCAAGAATTCAGCCATTAGCGCAGAAGGATGTTATTCTGACTTTCTGCAAGGGTATATCAAACACTTTTATAAATTATATCCCTCAAAAAACCGCGTCTGTTATCGGTGATAAGATTGATAGTTTGCCCCCTGAATTTACGGATGATCAAAAAATCGCTCTAAAGGCTCATTTTTCTGATTGCAAGCAAGAAATTTTTTCTGCAATTGATTCGCAAATCCAATCAAAGAATGTTGACCCTATTATTGATAGTGTAAGGCTCATCCCTCTTCCGGAAATGGCTTTTTTAGCTGAAAGTCTAGTAAATATTACTTCACTAAAAAGGACGTATGCCATTGACGGGAATCAACAAACTGTGGGAGGGCCTACAGATGTTGCAGTTCTATCAAAAGGAGATGGATTTGTTTGGATCAAGAGAAAACTGTATTTTGAAAAAGATTTGAATCCAAATTATCGGTAATTTGAGTGATAGTAAGAGCTATGAGGGGAGAATTCCAATGAAGTTACGTAATTTTTTGTATTTGAACACCAAAGTAGTAGAGGACTATATTGCAGCAATTGATGGATACACTTATGACGAAGAAACGCAGGCGGTTGCTACTAGTAGTGAAAATGCTATAACAGGAAAAGGAGTGTTGAGCGTTGCATCGGGAAGTGGCTCTCATACTGGAAAGCAATCCGAAGAGATCAAAAGGTCAGTGCACATCAGCGATGCTGCAAAGTTTGAAAAAGTCCACAAGTATCTGCGGTCAGATGAAGAGGATGGGCTTAAGTACTATGAGTTTCTTACGGAGGAAGAATATACCGGATTATTCCGTGATGACTTTCTCGAAGTCCTGGTTACAGCTCGTTTTTCCAAAATGAAAGAATTAACTGATAGTGTAAAAAAATTAGCCGAATTGGCTGCAGTGTTCGAAACTATCACAGACCAGCAGCTTTTGGACAAAAAGGCAACCGAGGCTGTACAGGGATTTTCAGCACTGGGGCAGATGAGATCTGGAAAAGAAATGGCCTGTGTCTTTGAATTTGAAGATGGAAAGCATCCATTGGTTGCATATCTCGATGAAAGCTACTTTCGGTGCGGACAAGATAATTTTGTGGGGCAGGCGTACCTGTTATGCAAAATTATCCGAAAAGTTCCGAAGGGACAGAGCATCAAGTTGGATGAAATCTTTGATGATGTTAAAAAACTGCCTTTGAATAGAACCCAGCGAAGGAACCTACCGAAGAACATGGAAAATCCGGCAGAACTTAGAGATGTGATCAAAGGACCTGCACTTGTAGTTCTTCCGATTGCTGTATATCAGTGAGAGTCCTTTTCAAATCTGTGGCAAAACTGTTGCCTAAGCCCTAACATAAATTAAGATAAGGAGAGAAAAATATGTTAGATGCGGTTTTGTATGATTTAAAAAAAGAAAAATCCCTTTTGACACTTATGAGACGTTTTGAAAGAGATGATTGGGTGTGGTTTGGAATATTTGTAGGCTTATTAGTGCTTACTGCCACGGGTATATTTACTGAGACGATATGGATTGTAGTTGTGGTTGCAATAGCACTTACAAGTGCTGTTGCGGTGTTTTATCTGTATACTAAGGGCATAAGAATGAAGAAGAGTGTATTTCGAGACATCAGAAATCGATGGAAAAAAACAGAGGGGTTTCTAAACGGAGAAGAAACGCGGGTGAGGAGTGTTAGAAAGAACCGAGTTGAAAGTATCCGCAAGATAATTGATAAGAGCAATTTTGGACTTGAGGAAAATGCGTGCGTCGAATTGTTGCTTTTGGAGTGCAATGAGAAGCTTGGCGAGGCACGCAAATCGGAAGTTGCAAAGCGCAGGATAAAACCATTGATGGTTTTGATGTCTATTGTTGTAACAAGCTTAATTACCGCCTATATTAACAGTACATTCTTGCTCGACGAAGAAATCAAAACCTCGACCGCTACGATTGAATGGGTAAAAGAAATAATGGATGCTTTTGCAACAGCTATTATTAGCAGCCAAAATATGCTTATGTTGTTTTTTGCACTATGCCTTGTTGCAACAATTTATTACACTGTAGCAGTTTTTATGGTGTGGCCGGTTTTTGTAGGCATATTAGATAGAGAGTGGGTGTTAACTGAAGAGGTTAGAAGTGCGCTGCTATATATCAAGTATGAGACTTGCCCTGAAGGACAGAAAACCAACCTACTGGAAAACAAGAATAAATCGACAGTTGTAAACATGTAAATGATCAGGTTCTTAACATATATCATACCTTTAACCTGATGGTGCCTAGCACCATCAGGTCAGACCGTAGCCCCCGTCTTGCTTAATGCAAAACAGGGTGGCTACGGTCTGAGCAAATTTTGCTATTATATTAGGCCGCTAAGCTGAGAACTGGTGCACAAAAAGGGTTGACCGCCCCTTGGAGTTGGCGTTTTCGGGAAAAGCTTATCTTATGATGAAAGGGTAATCATGTACTCCACAGCCTAAAGATGCCCCTGTGCGATTCGGTTATGTCGGGCGCATTTTACATTTCGCATGGGACAAATGTTCCTGACCATGCTCTGCGAATGCCACAAGGAAAGCAATCCATATGATAACGTGTAGATAAAGGAGGCCTTTGATGAGCGCTATTGCCTGATAAACGGCATGGAGCTGCGGGGATAGATCAGATCATCTACCCAGTGTGCAGGCTCTGCCAGAATTACGAGAGGTCTCGCTTCATCGATAGGATCAAGATTGGTGTGCTGTTGCAGGCAGAACTGATAGCGAAACGCAGCACTGGTCTATAATCAGACCGGTGCTGCAGGCATCTGTAATGGTTTTATTTGTTACATGAGTATTGTTAGGTGGTGCACAGCGAAAATATAAACTACCTTAAGATATGATGGCTTGTCTAGACTCTACAAGTGAATTACATCCTTGTATCTGGACTAAAACAGTTTCTCTTTGGGGTCTGTGTTGATTCGCGATCACAGCTGGCGGCATGCTAGTAAAAATATTACTTGCTTATTATGTCACCTTTTGGTGCACTTAAGATATATATAATATGTAATTCTAAGTATCGGAAAGCTGTGCGTTTATCTCATAGTTTTTAGATATGTAAGATATACAAAAAACCGCCCCCAAAAGGGGGCAGCCAGTAATAGGCTGTGGTTAGGCGACTGTTCATATGCCGTAACATGCGGCTATAATAGACCCTTATAGGGCTTGTACAACCTACCGGCAACGCAGATTGCTTTGGATTTTGTTTTCTAATTTATATTTTCCTAAATGCATAAATGGATTTGATTGAATTTGATTACTCTCTAAAAGTCTGGGCCCATTTTCTTGATAGGTCGATATTTGAAAGATAGAGTTTTCTTATTAGCATCCCTACACGTACGCAAGTTTTCGGTAAATCCGGTTTACAAAATGATTGACTTATGAACAACCATCTGTTTTTGGTTTTTGTGCCTGGTGAGATGTCATGGGATTCATCTGCTCCAATTCAACCAGTGCTTTTTCCATCTCTTTGCAATCTTTTGCTAAAAGCGCATCATTACCAGCAACTAGGTTAAGTTGGTTGACCATGCTTCTCAACAGGGACACGTCTGAGGCCAATTCATAACTGGATATCTTATGATCAATAGAAATGATTGAGGCATGCTCGCAGTATCTAAAGTATGTCTCTATTCTCATTCGTAATCGTTTGTTTTGAGGTAGAAGATTTCGGTGCAAAAGCAATATGGTTTTAGCAAGATCTCTGCTATAGAGCTTTAGATAATCGCTTTGGTTAGGGCTATCATTATTAGTATTAAAGATTGGGTATAGTTCCTTAATTGTAGCTCTCACTTCATCGAAAACGTTCATTATTTCTTTGGCTGAGGCTTTCTTTACCTTATCATATGCAAACCGTTTTCGAATCCTCAATAGGCACGGAATGAGCAAAGATATAAGAACCCAAAGACTAAAAAAAGTAAGAATAACAAGTCCAATTGCGTACCATGAACGCATTCCAGTTGATGTGATATCATAGTGCTTGCCATCAATATCAAGAGTATAGGATGAATCTGACAACAACCCATAAATCAGACTGGTTAAGACTCCGGAGGTTAGCATAGAAACTTCGTTCCAGAGTTTTGATTCGATTGTTTTATAACTATTCATTAAGAATTCCCTCCATAGGATACACAACATTATACAGCAAGACTGAACAGAATTATTCTGAATTCATGCTAAAGCAGATGTTGTGACATAGACCGGTTTTATTGCGGTTTATGTCACGAACATTGCTCAGAATTATTCATTTGTTATTTGCTAATCTCTCTGGGATGGCGGCAGGGGCGACCAGGAAGATCGCTTGCCTTCAAGTTCTGATTCCCTTCCTCAATTGCACGGATGATCGGTTCGAAGCATCCAATAACAAACGCGACGACTTCGTCATCAGAATGATCTTCGTAATATCCGTGGACAAGATTATACAGCACAATGACATGCTTGGCACATTTTGCTGCGGCGGGGGAATTGGCATCCAGCAAAGAATACATGACATAAACATATACCAGTGCGAAGCAACTGATCCGCTTTCGATCTTCATTGAATGCACGGATAAGCAGGTTAAGCTGATTTAAGGAGGCAAAATTTGCCATATCGACATTATCGCTTGGTGCGTCAGGGATTCCTGCGATGAATTTGTTTGTCTTGCGAACAACGTACCGTTTTGTCCGCTTTTCGAAAAACTTGTCCGTTTTAACATCATAAATAGGCTCGATATCCCCAAACGGATTTGCCTTGGCGACCTCCTTAAGCAGATTTAACAGATTAAGTGCTTTCAGTGCTTCTGCCTCTACATCGTATCCACTGCTGATACGGATGTACACACGAAAAAAAAGCTGCCTCAAGTCCATAAGCTACCTCCTATGCTCATTTGTATTTCTCTTGGACACCGCTTTGTCAGCATCGGCATTATACCATATGGAGCAGAATTCTGTAAATTAGTAGGCTATACAATCTTTTTTGATGTCAGAATAATTATTCCCAAGCATTTCCCTCAATACAAAAACTTTAAGAAACGAGGTTTTCTCTATGAAGGTTACTGAACTAAACGAGGAATTGGTTTGTGAAATCAAAGAAACATCGCTATTCTTGATTCGGGCAATTAATTTTTATAGAAAAACGCATAGGGTGACCCACAAAAGGATAGCAAAGCAAATGTTGCTTTCCCAAGGTACTGTTTCAAAGGTTTTGTCGGAAAAGAATGTTCACGATGAGGCTAATAAGTATGGTAATTTATCCGTTTCCGAAGCTCGGAAAATTTGCAAAGCTATGGGCACAACGCTGGGTGTTGTGCTAAGTGAATATGAGCAGCAATATGCACAACATTCCACAGATTATGCCAAAAAACATACTCAGGAATATCCGTTTGCCAAGCTGGATGATAATATTCCTGAACAGTGCGGTAATATTTCCGGACAGGAGTCAACCATATATCCTGCATGCCTGTTTTCTGAGAATGATAACTTAACGAATGACATCAGTGATCCGATGTTCCTTCCTTGGTTCGGCAAATATTACTGCTATTTTTTTAGTACGCTGTCTAATGAACATGACTGTTTTGAAGGACAACTTGAAATTCCAGAAGTGCCCGGTAATGGTTGCTGTCATGTTCGGTTTGGTTTTGTTTACAATCAAGAAAAAAGCTTACGGAAAGATTATTATGGGCAATTGGTCCTATCCAAAAAGCAAAATGGTGGAGCATATTGTACTTTAATCAACCATGATGACCAAGGTGAGATTACTTATTTAGTTATGGCAAATCCCACAGTAAACAACAGTCATGTTTGCTGCGTTGTCGCTTTTGTTGCAACCATTTCTGCCGGCAAAGATACAAAGCATCCCTGCGTGGAAAGAATGATCATTAGCCGGGCTCCGTTGGATGGCAAAGAATTTGAAATGGCTAAAGCGCATCTGTTATTCAACGATAAGCATATTCGTATTAAGGAAGATAATTTCCGCAAACTTCTTGATTGCAAGGATATTCCTGAATCGTTCAAGCAAAGATTCAAGGGTTACGAAAATCCCTTTGATGCACCGTTCCTTGCGGAATATCTGCCTAGAATGGCAGATATTCCGGAATCCTGGGTGAAAAGTTTATCTGGTTATTCAGAATTGGTGCAGCAAGAGATTATTGACCTAATGCGCCTCTATTCAGAGGCCCCCAAGTACAATAAGATCAAGCAAAAAACTGCAGAGAATGATATCTATAAACTGTTTAGGTCAAGATTTGAATTAAGCTTGAGTGCTCCTCAAAAGTCTGAGTGACAAGACACCATATAAACCGTGCGCCCAGAGTGTGCCATGTGGGGAATAGGAATACCGTTAGAAATGGAACACCGGTAATATAGTGTTTTGTCTGTTCGATATAAAGTAGTATGCAAGAAAGGGAGAAATACGATGGGAGTTACAGAATATTTAAGAAAAGCACTTGCTGTGCAGATGAGTCCAAGAATCGATTTTAAGAATGGTGGTTTTATCAAGATAGCCCGTGAACAGGTGGAACAAGGTAAAATTGCTGATGTTGATGCTAGGAGACTCTTTCAGGATGAAAAAGGTAAAGATAAATCTGAAATAACTGAACTGCCGGTGCTGATTGCATTGAAAGTGATTAAGGCGGAGTTCGTTGATTCCAGGAAGAATGCCATCAGTACGGAGGAGTTAACTGCGGTTTATTATCTTCCCGCATTGCTTTTTCAAGACGGCAAGTTGGCACCTTCCCCAGATAAGTGTCCCTGGTTCGCTCGAGAATTTTTGACACCTATGATAGACCCGGAAATCAGTGTGGGTACAGATGATGATGTAGATAGGTTTCTTATTGACAATGCTGCGGAACGAATGCAAATTGATTCCTGGGGAAAATACTGGATCTATACACGCCGCATGTACGAGGCTGTTACACATACAGACATAAATTCAAAAAGTATTGGTGCTTTAGAGAACATTGAAACCGATGATTTTTGCTATATGTTTTGTGATGAAACGGTGAAAGCTACTGGCCACATTTTGAAACTGTATGATTCAATAATCGGGTTAAAAGGGAATAAAAAACTCCCGCTATACGACCAATTTATTGCGTTGGAATCGCCTCCCTCCCGTGATTTGGTTGAGGATTCTCTCACTACAATGAAAAGACATTGTGGGCAAATGGGAGGAGAGTATCATTTATCCGTATCTCAAAGAGAAGCGTTGAACCATTTGGAAATCCTGAAAAATGGTGAAATACTTGCAGTCAGCGGCCCTCCGGGAACCGGTAAAACAACCCTGTTGCAATCGGTTGTTGCGAATCTCGTTACAAGCCATGCAATTGATCGAAAAGACCCACCAATCATTGTGGCGACATCCACCAACAATCAAGCGGTTACTAATATTATTGATTCCTTCGGGAGTGTAAAAGCCCTAGGAATCCACAATTTGGAATCTAGATGGGTATCGGTTGTGAATAGCTTTGCGGTATATTATCCATCTGTGAGCAGGGAGAAAGAGGCGAAGCAAAAAGGATATCAATTGGGGAATGACTTGCTTACGAAAATCAACAATCGGGAGATTATTGCCCAGGCGCAAAGTGAATTCTTGGAACATTGCAGTGAATATTTCTCTCAACCCATGCGGAGCATTGAACAATGCAGTGACAAACTGCATCAGGAACTTACATATTTGGATGGTATCCGCAGGCAATTGCTGGAGGAGTTCGAAAACCTGCTTCGGAGGATGAAAGGTAAGACAATTGCAGAGTACATTGGTACCTTACAGTCGTTCTGCGATGATATAATCGTGGAGATAAACCAAATTGAATCCTGCTGCCAGACACTACAGAGCCAATGTGATGGTTATGCAAACCGAGTACAAGAATGGAGTGGTGCATATAAAAAGCTGCCGTGGTATGTCAGAGTGTTTTCGTTTGTTCCGATATTTCATAAGCAGATTGTTCATTGGACGAAGACTTATAAAACCCCGGCTGAACTGGTAGATTTAGAATTTGCTATTACACCCCAAATGGTAATACAGAGATACAAACAGCTAATTGAAGAGAATAAGAACAACATATCGAATCTAAAACGCAAGGTAGAAAAGCTGCGCGGGAAATTAGAGGAGCATAATGTGGAAATAAAGAAGATACAGAAGATTCTTGAAAACTATGAAATTAAGGCAAAAGAATTCGAAAATCATTCTGTGGATTTGATTGGCACACATAAGCGAAAAGCAAATAGAGATGGCAAAGATGTGCCCTCCCTCAAAAACATCCTCACGAATTGCAACCAGAACAGCTTCAACGAGTTGGTCGATACTTCTTTTCGTTATGTTGAATTCTGGCTGGCTGTGCATTACTATGAGTGTGGCTGGCTCCTGAGTGATCCTTTACCGGAGAGACAATTGGGAACGAACTTTAAAAATGTCGTGCAGAAAGGTTTGAAAAGTCTTTCTATGCTTACACCGTGTATGGTAATGACTTTCTTTATGCTTCCGAAGCAATTTGCACTTTATATGGAACAGGAGCGTTATTTATACAACTATATTGATTTGCTTATTGTAGATGAAGCCGGCCAGACATCACCAGAAGTTGCCGCACCGGCATTTTCGTTAGCTAAGCGTGCGCTAGTTGTTGGAGATGAGCAGCAGATTGCGCCAGTATGGGGTGTGAAAAGACCGCTTGATATTGCAATGGCGCTGGAATACGGGGTTATAGACTGTGAAAATAGCTTTGAAAGACTGGTGCAAAACGGAATTAATACATCAGAATCTAGTGTGATGCGTGTTGCTTCTCAATCGTGTCCTTACAAGAAATATGATAAAGGATTATTCCTTTGTGAGCATCGTCGGTGTTACGACGAGATTATTAATTACTGCAATGACCTTGTATATAAGAGAAGGCTGCAGCCACGCCGAGGGAAAGCAACTGAGGATCGTGCACGCCCGGATGTAATGACTCAATTCCCGGTGATGGGTTATTTTAATATACCTACTGATCGGTCAAAGAAAATTGGCAGCAGTAGAGAAAACAAAATAGAAGCAAAACGAATTGCAATCTGGCTGCAAAGACATTACAAGGAGATTTGCGATGGATATGCATTGTTAGAAAAACCCATTCCTGAAAAAGATGTGTTTGCGATTATTACTCCCTTTACAGGACAAGTAAAGGCCATTAAGCGTGAACTTAGTGCAATAATGGGAGATCAAAGTAAGAACATTACCGTAGGTACAGTACATACATTCCAAGGCGGTGAACGACGGATTGTTATTCTTTCTACGGTATACGGAGCGTTGGATGGTTGCTACTTCATTGATAAGGAACCTAATCTGATGAATGTTGCTGTGTCCCGTGCGAAAGATGCATTTTGGGTATTTGGCAGTAGCAAGTGCTTGGAGGGAAAAACAAGGAAACTTGCCAGTGGTTTATTGAGAGAATACACGAAAGATCATACAATCATGTCTTGATGATGTTAGCGCCGGGCGGAAACCGCAAACGTAGTCAGATTATGCGGGCCGTTACATGATGCATGGCAGTTAGGTTGCCGGGAACGTGGAGTGAACCCCCCTTGGCGATTTCACTCACGGTGTTTTTGACAGAGAAAATACTCTGGCGGTCGATACTATCGATCGATACATGCGATCGGGTATCGAGCAAGACGGGAATTTGACTTGGACAAGAGATGACACCGCTTGCATTTGACTTGCATCAAATTGAGATAAACAAAAAGAGCGCACGCCACCTACTCTCGAATGAAAGTAGGTGGGTGCGCTCGTTGCTTTGTTTTCGTTGCCCCCCCTGGCAAGTGCCAGGGGGCTGGGGTTACGCGTGAATAACATTATTTTTGCTTGGATTTCTCATAGGCATAGGATTCAGGGCTAGCTGGCACCCTTTATGGTTCGTTATAGGGCTTGATGCTAATAGATGCGAGAAACTCTGTGGAAGGATAATCACTGATGTCCATGCTTTTATATCTGATTTCCGCTTTAAAGCATTGACTGCCGGATTTTCCGTATACTAAAAGATGGTGCGGATATAGTCCGAACTCTTGGTAAAAGACATTTTTGACATATAAGACAGTATCCCTTGCAGAAATCGTATAGGCATTGAATCTATACAGATCGTTACCGAGATTTTCGGTTGATTCTGCATTTATGGCGTGACCGCAATCTTCAATGCCTTCCAAATAATCTGCCTCGTCGATAGGTTTAATTTCGATGCTGTAGTCTTCGTTTTCGGCAAGGAGCTGATAAGTTACTACAAGCCAAGCTACACGATATTTTCCATCAAAGCATTCTGGGAGTACTGGTTCGTACAGGTTATCCAGATCGGTTATATATACTATGTCATTCTCTTTTTCCATTACATAATATAAAAGCGCAATCCATTCTTTTTCACTATTGGAAAAATTGTTGTTGTGGATATCACGAATCATGATCTTCCATGAATCCCGTTCCATGGGCGGCCGTATTGGATTCCCGTCACCTACGATATCCGGTGAAATCCCCGGCATATATTGCGCATAATCATCCCCTAGGATTAGGTAATAACCAGTTTCGTCTTTTTGTAACCACTCTGCTCTCGAAGCGCAGGAGCAAAGAATGGCTGCAATCATCGCCAAAATGATTACACAGCAAACTTTCCTTTTCATTATTCTTCACCAATTTCATAGAGATTGTCTGGGATCTCTCGATCCAGATTATATCTACAGCCCGGGCAGAGAGCATTAACACCCTTATTTACTACTTCATCGATCTTGGAGCCGCTTAGTCTAGCCATAATGCATGAAGTTTCTCCAAGCAAGTGACTTCTGGTATAGTTATCTGAAGTGGAGTCATATGCGCCCAAATATACCTCCTCAAGACCCAATGTATGAGCGATTTCATGTGTCAGCAATAATTTCATTAAGGAATCCAAAGAGCAATAAGACGATGAATCTAGATTCAGGATCTGGACAACAGGTATCGGATTGAATTCACCGGCTACCTCCTTCTATTGTTTAGTGGGTAGTCGTTGGTCTTTACTATACAAAATGGATACTCACGTGTCATTGCAGTCAAGCCAATAAGCCCATTGGAATCACCTCTAACTATTTATGTGCCGGGTATTGGGAGAGGTGACTGCTGAATCTCTTATTTGTGATAGTATAGCAAACTTCTGCATAACGTGTCACCTTTTATCGTTTCGAAACATAAATAAATGAATGGATACATCAATTGTGAAAGGGTGAGTCCAATGTACAGCGGTATCCTGTGATGCTAATTCGAAAAAACTGAAGAATCCCACATTCGTCCAACCATTTGTGACCTACAAAGGAGGAAAGAAATATGAGATCACATTTTTTGAAAGTTTGTAGTTGGATTCTGACCTTGGTATTACTTATCAATATGCTCCCCGCACCGATACGCGCACAGGAACTGACGGAGGAAGGCAAGACCGATACTTTGATTTCTGCTGATGATGAAGCTTCTATTATCAGCACTGCTGACAGCAATATTACCAGCAGCATCGATAGCGACAACAGATCTATTCTAATGGAGATTGTTGATAAGCGAACCGAATACTCCAAAGAATACAAGCTGGTTAACGGTATGCATATGACCGTTATGTATCCGGAACCGATCCATTATCAAAAGGATGGAAAATGGAAGGATGTTGATAGCACCCTGAAAATGATCGGCACCGGCGACGCTGCGATGTTCACCAATACAGCGGACGCATGGCAAGTTATGCTTCCCCAGGCCATTAGCCAGGACAGGGGCGTTTCCATTACTGCGGACGGCTATACGATCAGTTTTCAGCTGGTAGGAGAAATCAGCAAACCCAGCGCCTCGTCCGTTGTTGCACGCGATCAGGCAACCCTCGCAGCAGGTGAGGAACTGCTGGTGGCTTCCACGCAGCGGTCCGAAGGCACCGTTCGGCTTTTTGACTATGCTACGCAAAAAGCGCAAGCAAAACACCCGGAAACTATTCTGGATAAACTCAGATCCCGATTGACTTATGCAGATGTGTACCAAAACACCGACCTGATTTATGATCTCAGCGCCGGCTTGCTGAAAGAATCCATTGTGATCAAGGAATACGACGCAACCCTCCGGGGTTATCAGTATATTCTGAATACCGGTAGTCTCGTCCCGGTTCTGAACGATGACGGAAGCATTGATCTGTTCTCTCGCAACAGTGAGATTGCGATATTTAGTATGCCTGCACCCTATATGATCGATAATTCCGGGGAGATGAGCTTTGATGTGCACGTTGCCCTGGAGAATAAAAACGGAGCTTACGTGCTCACCTATACCCTGCCTACCGGATGGATGGCTTCTGAATCCCGCGAATGGCCCGTAATTTTGGACCCAATGGTTACCAGCCAAGGTTACTATGACAATGTCCAGGATAAGACGATTATGGAATCAAAGACAACGTCGTACACAGCCAGTTATGTCCAATGCGGCTGGCGTGAGGACAGTGGCATCCAGCGCGGCCTGATTCAATTCAATGAGATTCCCACGTTGTCTTCGGCGGATATCATTATAGAAGCCACCCTGCGAATGCAGAAAACACTTACATCGGACAACCCCGTCGTTGTAGAGATTCATAAGGTGGGCACGACTTGGCAGTCCACCACCGTGACATGGAACGACGATCTCCAATTTGATACGAGCATCGAAGATTTCGCAGTTGTTCAAGCCTCTGGCGAGTACACCTGGAACATAACGGAGCTCGTTCGGGGGTGGTATACCGGTGGAAATACCGGTTTGATGTTTAAAGCCTCTGATGCCGTAGAAAAGGCCGGGGTAGAAAATGTTGTGCTTTTCCGTTCTTCGGACATTGATGTCTATCACCCGGAACTCGCGCCAACTCTGACCGTTATCCATCGTAACAGTAACGGTTTGGAAAGCTATTGGGATTACACAGTTACCTCCGCAGGCCGAGCCGGAACCGGCTACGTAAACAACTTTACCGGCAATATGACTTGGGTTCATAGTGATCTGGGCTTTGGCGGTAATCTAATGCCCGTTTCTATTAGTCATATATATAACGTCCACGATTACGGAAGCAACGAGTTCGGTTTGGGCCTTGGATGGAGGACTAATTATAACCAGCTGATCGGTGGTGGGCCGGGTGACGATGGCGAAGTCCAGGAACCCTACTATTGGCAGGATAGCGACGGTACGAAACACTACTTTGTTGCTGATAGTGACGGCACGCTGGTGGACGAGGATGGCCTGAATCTGACACTTACTGTAAACAGCGGCACATACATAATCACAGATCAGAAAGGCAATACCAGCCATTTTGATAGCAGCAAACGTCTGGTTCGCATTACAAATAATCAAGCAACCTCTAAAAGCATTATAATCGAGTACGAAGACGGTACTAACCACATCGAAAGAATTACAGATGGGGCTGATCGATCGTATTATTTCGCATATACCAACAATTTGTTATCCAAAATCAGCTACATAAGTGACGGCTCATCCGAAATTTCTTGTGTGACATTTACATATTCGGATTCGCGGCTGACAGCTATTACATACAAGGATGGAAAAAGCAGTACATTTGTCTATGCCGATGCTTCCACTGACCCCAATGTTGTAAACATGGTACTGCATAAAGCGGTTGACATCGATGGATATAGTGTCCAATACACCTACTCCGGTAGCGCACCGCACCGTGTCATTGGAATTGCGGAATACGACGACACAACATTGGGTAGTAGCATCTCCATTGAATACGCCCATCATCAAACAACCTTTAAGGATCACAAGGATCATGTGCAGATCATGCAGTTCAATGATTGGGGCGATGTTATCTCGATTCAGGATGATTTGGGACGTGCCCAATTTGCGCAATATGCGCTGAATGGTTATAATGACGAAGGCGTATATGAGGAAAACAATGCCCCTAAACGGGGTCATCAGCTCACGCTTTCGTCCAAACTACAAAATACTGTTGTCAATTTACTGCGGCAATCCAGTTTTGAAAGCAGTAATATCTGGACAGCGCTCTCAAGTGAAATCTCAAGCACCCGGACAACAAGTAATTATTATGTTGGCGCAAAGAGTTTAAAAATGACTCGTTCGGCTGCTGGTACGGCCAGCGGTTTGTATGCACCTTCTGTTACGGTTAGCGCGGGGGAAAGCTACACTTTCTCGGGCTATGTCAAAACTGGCAGCAGTGCTAACGCGTATCTTGCCCTGGCTGTCGGCGGCACCGTTGTTGCCACCAGTGAAACGCTGACGGGTGTCACCACGTGGACACGCCTGCAGGTGAGCTACACCAATACCGGCAGCACCGCGGTAACGCTTAGACCGCAGTTTATGACGACGACAGCTGGTTCTGTCTATTTGGATGGTGTACAGCTTGAAAAAGCCCCTACCGCCAGCCGTTACAATCTGCTGGAAAATGGAGATTTCCGCACGACCTATACTTGGTCCTCCAGCTCCGGAAGGGCAACGGCGAGTGCTGCTGCGCCGCAGTTAGACAGTACTGCTTACTGTTTTGAAGGCAATCCTACAGCCGCTCAATCCATTTCCCAGACGGTGACAGTCAGCGGCGAGGCCGGCGATACCTTTATCCTTTCCGGCTGGGCTAAAGGTGACTCTGCACCTCTTAAGGACAATCGTGAATTCGGCTTGAAGCTAACCTTTAATTATACCGACGGTACCACCTCTGAACAGACGGTGAGCTTCAATCCTTCTTGTGACTCCCGAAATAGCTGGCAGTATGCAGCCACAGCAGTCAGCGCGGAGAGCGCCTACTCTTCTGTCAAAGTTGAACTGCTCTACAGTTACAATGTCAACGATGCCTATTTTGATGGTATTCAGCTGTTCAAAGAGGAATTCGGATCTACCTATCACTATAATGCAAACGGCAATGTGGTTTCTGCCGTTGATATTCAGGGGCAATCAACGAACTACACTTATGATAGCAACAATAATCTAAAAACAGTTACATTGCCTGATAGCACCTCAATTCAATATGAGTATGATACATATCATAACATTGTAAAGGCTACTACTGCCGCGGGTGTTGTATATGAGTTCACTTATGATGCCTTGGGCAACAACACCTCGGTATCCATTAGAAATGGTTCTGCAATTATCCGAAGTTCTGCCACTTATACCGGCGATGGTAATCGCTTGCATACTACTACAGATGCGCTGGGAGCGGTAACGACTTACAACTATGATGCTGATACCAATGTGCTTATTTCGGTCCAATATCCGAAAGATACGGAGGAACCCAAAACAATCTACACCTATGATAACATGTACCGCTTGCAATCTGTTCAAACAGCGCCGAATCAGTCCCCCGCGCTGTCTGCCCAGTATGCCTATACCGACGACCTGCTGACAAGTATCCAGACTGGCGCCAAAACCTACAGCTTCACCTATGGAGACTTCAGTCAGTGCAGCAGTATCAAGGTTGGCAATAAGATTTTGGCCAATTATACCTATAATTCTGAAGATCATCTACTTTCAGGTCTTGCATATGGCAATGGTAATACTGTACAATATACTTACGATAGTTACGGTAGGCCAACGGCGGTCACTTACAGCAACAGCGGTACTGTCAGTTATGATTATGACAATGACGGCAATCTGGCATCTGTAACGGATTCCGCAACCGGGCTGAAAACGAAATACTTCTATAACTTCCTGGGCAATGCGATGAAGATTACCCGGAGCGGGAGTAATTTCAGCCACACCTCGACCTATGGATACAATGACGACGGCCTGCTGGAAGAGCTGTTTGATACAGTCCTGGGTACCGTCTACAAGAGTTACTATTACTATGACGCGGATAACCGTATTTCTCAGGTCTACGACGGCGGTGTAAAAGAACTCTATACTTACGATGCATTGGGTAGGCTGAGCGGGCGAACAGCCTATATCAGTACAACCAAGCAGGTGTGGAAAGAAACCTTTAGCTACCACAGTTCTTCCCGAAATGACGAAGCAACCACCACCGATCGGGTGTATCGACAGACGATCACCGCCAGTGGCTACAGCCCAGTATATCAGTACACTTACCACACAGGCGGCAACCTGGCATCCTTCTCTGACGGCACCAATCAGGCCACTTATTCCTATGACAGCGCAAACCAGCTGACCCGGGAAAATAACCCGGCTGCAGGAAAAACTTGGGTTTGGACTTATGATAATGCCGGCAACATTCTGTCCCGGACGGAGTATGCTTACACCACTGGCAACTTGGGCACAGTCCTGGGTACGGACACCTATACCTATGGGGATGCCAATTGGCGCGATCTGCTGACCAAATATAACGGCAAGACGATCACCTATGACGGCGTCGGTAATCCGTTGAGTGACGGCACTTGGACATACGCCTGGAATCGTGGACGGCAGTTGGCCAGTATGACCAATGGCAGTACCACCTGGACATACAGCTACAATGCTGATGGCTTGCGGTACAAAAAGACCAACGGCACCACAACCTATACTTACTACTATAACGGCAGCCTGTTGCGGTATGTGGACATCAATGGAACCAAGCTGTACTTCGTTTTGGATGCCAGCGGCCAACCCATTGAAGTTTCCTATCGTCCCGCTGGCGGAACGGTGGCCTTCTATTACTACGTCCATAATATTATGGGTGATGTAACGGCTATCCTGGATACGTCCGGCAATCCGGTGGTGCAGTACACCTATGATGCATGGGGTAACATTCTGTCCATCTCGGGAAGTATGGCCAGCACCCTTGGCGTACAGAATCCTTTCCGCTACCGTGGGTACGTGTATGACCAAGAAACCGGGCTGTATTATCTCCAGAGCCGTTATTACAACCCCGAGTGGGGCAGATTCCTCAACGCCGACGTTTTCGTTTCCACCGGCCAGGGCCTGCTCGGAAACAATATGTTTGCCTACTGCAATAATAATCCGGTTAACCGCTATGACCCTGCTGGATTTTGCGGTTTGTGCTTAACAACCAATGCAGAAAGCCAGTTCGCATTTGTAGCGGATTGCGGTCGCGGGTCAGGAGGAAGGACCAGCGTCGGTGGCGGCATCATTTTGTTGCCTATACCTGCTACATTGGCGGAAGAAACTGCAGCGCTGATAATATCTTATGTCGCTACTCTGGCGGCCACCACACAAAAACGCACTCAACATGTGTATGTATTAACTGATCCTGGCGCAGATGGTATTGTTAAATATGTTGGGCGCACGAACAACCCCGCAAGGCGATGGAGAGAACACCAAAACGATCCCAGGCATCCGGAACGGGCGGGTTATCTAATGGATGTTGTGGCGAGCGGCCTTACGCTCGATGAGGCCAGGCTGGTTGAGCAGATTCTCATATCTGCTTTTACACTGGATCATTTGGAAAATGCCCGGCGAGAAATTGCTGTGGGTCATATAAATGCATACCATCAATATATGGGAGCAGCCACAGAAATATTTGCTGGTGCAACAGAAAACGGACTGTTGGCCTTATTAGGGGGATAAGATGAGCAACCAAATCGATTTGCTGCTACAAACACAATATGCCCAAGAAATACTCTCGGAGTACAATATCTTGCTCTCTGCTGGATTGTCAGATTCTGAAGCAGAGGAGGCAGTAAGTTCATTCTTTCTATCTAATAGCTCTGAAGATCAAAAGGATCTTTTTCAAATTCTATTCGCATTGATTCAATGGAATATGGGACGATTAAGCGAAAAAAGCTTTACTGCAGCTATGCGCTGTGTGCACAATGATTTTCAAACGCTACCATATTGCGTGGTTGAGAAGCTGGTGGATATTCTGTTATCTCCAATGCCAAAACGCCAGGCGGTTAAGAAATTGCGTGCCATTAAGTGCCCTTGGAAGCTAGGGACGTTGCTATCTTACAAAATCTCAACCAATAGCAAGCTGGCGGCCAGTCGTTTTTGGCATCATTATGTACTTTTGCGAATTGTGGAGATCAAGCGTTGGCCTATATCTGCAATTAAGCCGGATTTGCTGTACGATGAATCAATGTGCGTTGCCTTGTATAACTGGGTTGGATCATCTCTTCCCAATGTTATCGATTTATCTACTTTGGAATATACTCCAATCTCTATTCGTGGGCCTATGCTATCATTGGCATCTAATAATCTGCACTTAGGCCTCTATAAAGGCATTGTTAGTGATGATCAGATAAACACAGCAATCGATGAAGGGAATGTACATTTTGTGTACGCTTTAGATTGGAAAAGAAAAAAGAATAGGGAAGCTGTTTTTACAATAGTAGAAGACGGTTCAAATACACATATGGCTTCTTTAGATTGTTGGGAGAATCTGCAAAAAAAGATTCCGCCAATGATTGGTCTCACAGGTTTTGATACGATTTTGGAAAGACGTCTGACACAACTGTTCTCGGAAGATGTAGCTCATAACTAGTCTGTCCTGAATTTTCTCAACCTAAACAATACCCCGGGCAGCGGCAAACAGTATGTTTTGCCGCTGCCCAATTCTATTCCTCACATGGTATAATTACCTTTCACTCTAAAGAAAGAAGGTACACACCATGCAAAATCCCAACCCATATCAAGCAGGACTCTATTTGCGCCTATCAAAGGATGACGATATTGACGGCGAAAGCATCAGTATCGGAACGCAGCGCGCTATTTTGACGGACTATTGCAATGCGCACCAGTATGAGATTACCAAAACTTATGTGGATGACGGTTACTCCGGTATGAACTTTGCCCGTCCTGGATTTCAAGAACTGTTGGAAGATGTGGACCGGGGCACCATCAACATGGTCATCACAAAGGATCTGTCCCGTCTGGGGCGTGATTACATCATGACTGGCCACTATATGGAACGTTACTTCCCAGAAAAGCAGGTGCGCTATATATCTCTTCTGGACGGTATTGACACCGGTGTGGAATCCACCGCCAATGATATTACCCCTTTCCGTGCGATCATGAATGACATGTACGCCAAGGATATCTCAAAGAAGATCAAGAGTGTCAAGCGTGACAAGCAGCGCAAAGGGCAGTTCATCGGCGGCAAGCCCATGTATGGCTACAAGATGCATCCCACAGAGAAAAACAAAATCGTTATCGATGAGGAAGTTGCACCTATCGTCCGGCAGATCTTCGCCATGGCTTTGGACGGTATGAGCTGCCGGAAAATTGCTGCTACGCTCAATGAAGAAGGTGTGCCGACCCCAGCAACATACTGTGGTTGGAACATGGGCAGAAAAGGCCCATATGCCGGTCTGTGGTCCAGCGAACGAATTTCCGAGATGCTGCAGAACGAAACCTACATCGGCAATATGGTTCAAGGACGCATGGTCAAAATCAGCTACAAATCGAAAAAGTGTCTGAAACAGCCCAGAGACAGCTGGGTTATAGTAGAAGGCACCCACGAACCTCTGGTGGATGCAGAGACCTTTCGCAAGGTACGGATGCTGGTGGAAAGCCGTAAGCACACCCGGAGTCGGACATACGACTTCCTGCTGAAAGGCCTGATCTTCTGCCACGAGTGTGGGTATCCATTGGCAACGCTGAACCGCAAAAACGCTGCTGGGGAGGAACGATTATTCTTCGTTTGCCGCACCTATCAGAGGTTCACGAAAGCCGGCGTCTGCACCTGTCATTCCATCAAGGAGCAGACCGTCACAGAGGCTGTGCTTGCCAAGGTTCGGGAGATTTGTCAGACGTATCTCAATGCTGATGAACTGCTGCCAATGGCACAGAAGGCCATCGAAGACGCCAGAGTTGCAGACAGCACCGAGGCTGAGCTTCAATCTCTGCAAAGAAAGATTGATGCCATGACCTCCAATCTGGATCGGATGTACATGGATAAGCTCTCCGGATTTTTGAATGAAGATGACTTCCAGAGGATCTATCTAAAAGTAAAAGCTGACCGTTCCAAATTGGAAGGTCAGCTCAAAGAGTTGGAGAAGAAAAAGGACTCCCCTGCTAAGGGAGTCGATGAAGCAAAGGAACTTGTCCAGCGCTTTATCGAAAGTTCCTGCGTCAGCCGGGAACTCTTAGTCAGCCTAATAGAGCGCATCGAGCTCAGCGAGGACAAACAACTTTATATCAAATTCCGCTTCAAACAGCTTAACTCGGCACAGTTTGAAGCGAATTAAAAACTATTCATCGTTTACAATAGCCGGGGCGCGATATATAGCTTCTGCTGATACCGCAGACTTGTGCTACCTCCCGCTGGCGCTTCGGTTTCTCCCCGTCCAGTCCATAGCGCATGGCGATTACCTGCCGTTCCTGTTCGGTCAGGCAGGTCTGCATCACATTCCGTAGCTGCCGTACCGCTTCCCGGGTAGAAGTCGG
>JAZNNP010000040.1:0-24598 GCA_045580365.1 Faecousia sp. | reverse complement strand
ACGCCACCGGTCTTCTTGGAGTCGTACTGGAAGTAAGCCTGTACGTACTTGTCGGTGTGGTCGCCGATGATCTTGATGGAGTTCTTGTTTGCGCCAACGGTGCCGTCGCCGCCCAGACCCCAGAACTTGCACTCGATGGTGCCTTCTGCGGCGGTGTTGGGGGAGACATGCTCGGGCAGGGACAGGAAGGTCACATCGTCAACGATACCCAAGGTGAACTCGTGCTTGGGTTCGTCCTTAGCCAGCTCCTCGAACACGGCAAAGACGGAAGCGGGATGAGTATCCTTGGAACCCAGGCCGTAACGGCCGCCGATGACGGTGATGTCATGCTTGCCGGCCTTGGCCAGAGCCATGACCACATCCTGGTACAGGGGCTCGCCCTGGGAGCCGGGCTCCTTGGTGCGGTCCAGAACAGCGATCTTCTTGGCGGTAGCGGGGATGGCCTTCAGCAGATGCTCGGAGCTCCAGGGACGGTACAGGCGAACCTTCACCAGACCGACCTTCTCGCCGTGGGCGTTCAGGTAGTCGATGACTTCTTCAGCCACGTCGCAGAAGGAGCCCATGCAAACGATGATGCGGTCAGCATCGGGGGCGCCGTAGTAGTTGAACAGCTGATAGTTGGTGCCCAGCTTCTCGTTGACCTTGCCCATGTACTTCTCGACCACGGCGGGCAGAGCGGTGTAGTACTTGTTGCAGGCTTCGCGATGCTGGAAGAAGATGTCGTCGTTCTCGTGAGAGCCGCGCATTGCGGGACGCTCGGGGTTCAGGGAGTGCTGACGGAAAGCGGCAACGGCTTCCATGTTGCACATTTCCTTCAGGTCCTCGTAGTCCCAAATGGCGATCTTCTGGATCTCATGGGAGGTACGGAAACCGTCGAAGAAGTTGATGAAGGGAACGCGGCCTTCGATAGCGGCCAGGTGGGCAACAGCGCCCAGATCCATGACTTCCTGCACGTTGGTCTCGGCCAGCATGGCGAAACCGGTCTGGCGGCAGGCGTAAACGTCGGAATGGTCACCGAAGATGTTCAGAGCCTGGGCAGCCACGGTACGGGCGGACACATGGAACACAGAGGGGAGCAGCTCGCCGGCGATCTTGTACATATTGGGGATCATCAGCAGCAGACCCTGGGAGGCGGTATAGGTGGTGGTCAGGGCACCGGCGGCCAGAGAGCCGTGAACGGTACCGGCAGCACCGGCCTCGGACTGCATCTCAACGACCTTGACAGTGTCGCCGAAGATGTTCTTGCGGCCGGCAGCGGACCACTGGTCCACGTTGTCAGCCATGGGGGAAGAGGGGGTGATGGGGTAGATGCCAGCAACCTCGGTAAAGGCGTAGCTGACGTGGGCGGCAGCGGTATTGCCGTCCATAGTCTTAAATTTTCTTGCCAAAATAAAATACCTCCTAAAGTATTCATTTTTTGTCCCGTATATCATAGCACTTTTAATCCGATTTGTAAACCATAAATCTGCCCCTTTCGAGGAAAAAAGTGCATAAAAACCCCCGCCCGATTTTGACATCAGGCGGCAGATTGTTCTCTTGTACTATTGGGCGCGGAGGTCTGTGCTTACTTCAAAGGTTTTGTCCGGGCAGGTTTTGCGTATGTAGTTCTTGCCGGTGGTCATGTCGATCAGATCCGATGCCACCCAGGTGGTGCCGTCGGACAATCGCTTAACGGAGACCGCCACCAGCAGATCGTCGGCGTCGCCAGCGGACGGGGTCTTGGCGTAGAAGTACATGATCTCATATGCTCGATGATCGATATATCGGATGACATTGTAATCATAGGGGCAGGGAAGCGTGGTAGTCTCTTCCAGAGGGGCGGTATGCACGGTGTAAGTGGAGCCGCTGTCGCCGAAGCTGCAAAAGGTTATGGATGGATCGTCAAAGTCGATCAGCATGGCGCTTTTGGCGTAATATACCGCCCGGCCGTCTTTGTAATGCTTGCTGCCCTGTTCCGTCAACTCCGGAACATACCGGGCCAAAGTAGCGGTGGCATGGCTGCTGCCCCAGGTAAGGGCGTAGTCCGCCTCACCGATCTCCTCTTGGATCTTTTGATAGGTGGCTGCATTTGATAGATGAAGAACAGTATCCCTGGCGATGTTGACAAAGCCCATAAACGGTTTCACCAGAATGAGAAACAGCGCCATAGCGATCAGCGGCCGGATCCAATACTGCCGTTTTTCGTGCTTATCCGAAATGATGGTGATGAGGAAAATAGCGCATCCCAGGATCAGCGCCAGCAGAAGATCCAATACCCACATTCCAACATCCAGGGTCAGGAGCGACAAAACGGCCAGAAAATACACCAGCGGCCGCACAAGGATCACATCCAGCAAATAGATGTTCTCTTCAAACGCCAAGTAACGCAGGGCCAGAAAAATCAAAACCCATACATATACAGGCCCAAAAGACCATAATTTCTTGAAAAACCGGCCAATCCGATAAGAATTCATCCCATCATCTCCTATCAAAAATGCGAATAAAAAACGCAGGCTGACTCTTTGGTACAGCCTGCGCATCCATAACCTGATCGATCAAAATTCCGGGGGCGTCGGATCTGCGGCGCGGCCGTACTTTTTCTTGTGTCATCATTGTAGCATAGATCTTGGGCGTTGTCGATTACAAAGCGATTACAATGCAGTTACAAAATACTTGTCTTTTTCAGCCAAACAGGGTATGATGGAGCAAATGCTGAAAAGGGGGAAGACCATGGCGATGACCATATATAAACCCGGCAAGGGGCCGGTGATCCGGGGCGTGTTGTTTGATATGGACGGCGTGATCCTGGATACGGAAAAGCTCTATGCCCGGTTTTGGCGGGAAGCCTGCGTGGCATTGGGGTATCCCATGACCCACGAGCAGGCTCTGGGAATGCGCAGTTTGAACCGGGAAGCCGGCCAGGCCAAGCTGACGGAATACTTTGGCCCCGGCATCAGCCACAGGGAAGTGCGGATGAAACGCATCGAGCTGATGGACGCCTTTGTGGCGGAGCATGGTGTGGATCCGCTGCCCGGCGTGGCGGAGATCCTTGGCTTTTTGAAGGAGCGGGGGATCCCCTGTGCCATTACCACCTCATCGCCCCGGGAACGGGTGGAGCGGTATTTGGGCCGGTTGGGGTATCTGGAGCTGTTCGACCGGATCTGCACCGGCTATGAGGTGGCCCACGGAAAGCCGGAGCCGGATATCTATCTGTACGGCGCCCAGTGCCTGGGCCTGGCGCCGGAAGAGTGTCTGGCGGTAGAGGATTCTCCGGCGGGAATCACCTCCGCCTTCCGGGCCGGCTGTGTGACGGTGATGATCCCGGACCAGGATCCGCCTACCAAGGAGATGGAAACCATGCTCTACGCAAAGGCGGATGGACTTGTGGATCTGATGGCATTGTTTGTGTAAAAAGGGGAGCCTTGCATCACGCAAGGCTCTATTTTTGCGGCGCACCGGCAGGAGACCCGGGCAGATCGGAAGAATAATGCTTGTGTTTTTGGCGCAAATGCGCTACAATGTCCTAAAATAGGCGAAATGGGGGAATACCATGATCTGCAGTGTGAAAACCCTGGGCATTACCGGCATCAACGGTGCCGAAGTGGTGGCTGAATGCTATATTTCCAACGGGCTGCCCGGGTTTGACATCGTGGGTCTGCCCGACGCGGCTGTGAAAGAGGCCCGGGAACGGGTCCGGGCCGCGGCGAAGAATTCCGGGCTGCATTTTCCCACCAGCCGCATTACCGTGAATCTGGCCCCGGCCAATCTGAAAAAAGCCGGCACCCACTATGACCTGCCGATTTTGCTCAGCATTATGGCCGCCTGCGGCGGCATCCGCCGGCCCAAGTCCACCAGCGCCTTCATCGGCGAAGTGGCTCTGGACGGTCAGCTCCGTCCGGTCAGCGGCGTGCTGCCTATGGCCTTAGCTGCGAAAAAGGCCGGCATCAAGGCGTTGTTCGTACCTGCTGAAAACGCGGCGGAAGCCACCCTTGCCCGGGGGCCTGCCGTTTACGGCATCCGCAATGTCCGGGAACTGGCCGCCGGCCTCAACGGCGAGACCACGCTGACGGAAGAACCTATCTGGGTCCCCACCCGGGAACAGCGTCAAGAGCCGGACTTTAAGGATGTCCTGGGCCAGGAAAATGTGAAGCGTGCCCTGGAAGTGGCCGCCGCCGGCAGCCACAATGTGCTGCTCATCGGTCCGCCCGGCTCCGGCAAAAGTATGCTCAGCAAGCGGCTGCCGTCCATTTTGCCGGATATGACCTGGGAAGAGGCTCTGGACGTGAGCCAGATCTACTCGGTCATGGGCATGCTTACCGCCAAAGAGCCCCTGGTCAGTCGTCGGCCTTTCCGCAGCCCTCACCATACCATCTCCAATGCCGGCCTGGCCGGCGGCGGCAGCAATCCCCGTCCCGGTGAGATCTCCATGGCCCATAAGGGCGTGCTGTTCCTGGACGAGTTGCCCGAATTCCGCAAGGATACCCTGGACATGATGCGCCAGCCCTTGGAAGATGGCAAAGTCACCATCTCCCGGGTCGTCGGCGCGGTGACTTACCCGGCGGAATTCATGCTGGTGTGCGCCATGAACCCCTGCAAATGTGGCTGGTACGGCGATCCTTCCGGCCGATGCAACTGCTCGGAGCGTTCGGTGCAGGATTACCGCAGCCGGATCTCCGGCCCGCTGCTGGACCGGATCGACATCGTGGTGGAAGTACCGGCGGTCCATTTTGAAGACCTGCGCCAGCGGGCGGAGGCTGAACCTTCCGCCGCTGTAAAAGAACGGGTGGATCGGGCAAGAGCCCGGCAGCACCGCCGGTTTGAAGGCAACGGCAGTATGTGCAACGCTCGTATGGGTCCCGATGAAATGCGGAAATTCTGCGAACTGGATGAAACCGGCGCGGCGCTGATGAAGCAGGCCTTCGACGCCATGGGCCTTACCGCCCGGAGCTATGACCGGATCTTGAAAGTGGCCCGCACCGTGGCGGATCTGGACGGCAGCGATACCATCCAACCGCAGCATATTGCGGAGGCTATCCAGTACCGCGCCGTTAATTTAGGAAATCGATAATTGAGGTGTCGAATGTCATTGAATATCGATGAAATTTATGATCTGTTTTCCTGGGATGCATCCTACTCCGAGGAAGAGTATGAGGCACGAGTGGAGCGGGGGATCGGTGAAGCAATCAAGTTAAGAAATCTCTATCCATTTATGCAACCAGTCCTTGCCGACCGAAACAGTAAAACAGTTTGGGAACCCTGCGCAAAATTGATCGCACTGAAATCTGACGATGATCTCGATGCATATATGTATCTCCTGCTTGCCTGGCTAAAGGATATGAACTGGCCCGGCGCAGAGATCGTTTTTGATCGGTTGTTCCGGATCCCTGTTGCGCGGATCGAGCAGTATTTAGATTATTCCATTGTTCGTGCGAAACGGGATAATGACAGATGTTGGTGCCATGTGCTGGAAGCCTTAAAAGAACATCGTCAATGGAATTGACTGTAGTGAATTTACAAATATGAAGGAGACAACATGAAAGAAATTTTTCTCTTAAAATTGGGCGAGATCGTCCTGAAAGGCTCCAATAAGCGGCAGTTTGAGGCCAAATTGCGGGCCAATGTCCGCCGCAGAATGAAAGCCTACGGCAATTTTGATGTGTATCTGATGCAGTCCACCGTCTATGTAGAGCCTATGGATGAACTGTGCGATATGGATGGCGCCTGGGATGCCTGCCGCACCATTTTCGGCATCGTATCCATTTGCCGCTGCCGGGCCTGTGATAAGGATCTGGACGCCATTTTCGGCGCCATTGAGGAGTATTTGGGGGACGATCTGGACAGCGCCAAGTCCTTCAAGGTGGAGTCCAAGCGTTCTGACAAGTCCTTCCCCCTGACCTCCATCGGCATCTCCCAGGAGATCGGCGGCCGCCTGGCGGAAGCGCACCCCAATGTGGAGGTGGATGTCCACCATCCCGACTATATCGTCTATGTGGAAGTCCGGGATCTGGCGGCCTATGTCCATGGCCCTGCAGAGCCCGGTGCCGGCGGTCTGCCTACCGGTGTGGGCGGTCGTGCCATGTGCCTGCTCTCCGGCGGTATCGATTCTCCCGTGGCGGCCCATATGATCGGCAAGCGGGGCGTGGAAATCGAGTGCGTCCACTTCTTCAGCTATCCCTACACCTCTCAGCTGGCCAAGGATAAAGTGATCGAACTGGCCCGCCTGGTCACCCGGTACACCGGCAAGATGACCTTGAATGTGGTCTCCTTCACCGAGATCCAGGAAGCCATCCGGGACAATTGCCCGGAGGAATTCTTCACCTTGATCATGCGCCGGTTTATGATGGAGATCTCCATGCGCCTGGCAAAGCACGATGGCTGCGGCGCCCTGATCACCGGCGAAAATCTGGGCCAGGTGGCCTCTCAGACCATGGAAGCCATGGCCGTCACCGGCGCGGTGGTGGATATTCCCGTTTTCATGCCGCTGATCGGCTTTGATAAGGAAGAGATCGTCACCATCGCCCGCCGCATCGGCACCATGGAAACTTCCATCCTGCCCTATGAGGATTGCTGCACCGTCTTTACGCCCCGGCATCCCAAGACCCGCCCCACCTTGGGCCAGGTGCTTCATGCCGAGCGGAATCTGGATCGGGAGGCGCTGATCCGGCGGGCCATTGAGACCGTGGAACACATCAAGGTGAGCTATTATGATGCCGATAGCGAGTGAGACCATCCGCCGTCTGCAGGGCAGAACATTAGCCACTGCAGAAAGTCTGACCGGCGGGATGATCGGCAGCCACCTGACAGCCGTGCCCGGCGCGTCGAAGGTGTTTAAGGGCGGTGTCGTCAGCTATGTGGACGAAGTAAAGGCCCATGTTTTGAATGTGCCGGAGCAGTTTTTGGAAAAGTACGGCGCCGTATCCGCCCCGGTGGCGGAATACATGGCCCGGGGTGTCCGCCGGCTGATGCAGACGGATTACGCCCTGGCGGTCACCGGCCTGGCCGGCCCCGGCGGTGATGATTTCGGCCACGAGGTGGGCACGGTGTTTATCGCCGTGGATCATGCCAAAGGCGCCAAGATCCGCCAGTTCCGCTTCACGGGCGACCGTGACGAAGTGCGGGAAAAAACAGTGCAGGCTGCGCTGATCATGCTTTTGGAACAGTTGTAAAAAATGTTGCCCTCCGGGTTTTCCCGGAGGGCATTGTTCGTTATTGGTTGTCGGTTGTACGCAGTTCGGTCTGTTTTTCGGCGATGAGTTGGCCGTTGCTGTCGTAAAACCGCACCGTAATGGGGATCACTTCGTCCTCAAAACGGCCTCCAACGTGGGGGCCGCTGGACATGAGGGCAATCTGTTCCATTGCGGCAATGCGGCTGTCGCTCTCACCGGTCAGTTCACACAGAAAGACACCGTCGGCGATTTTGGAAGCATTGGCTGTGAAATGTTCGTCATAGGGGATTTCTTTCGAGCCTGAAGTCGTACTAATGGACTTATTGCCCGTCACTTGGAATTCTATTTCCGCGCGGATGGCATCAGGCAGATCCGAAAAGATATATATCGGCAGTTTTGCCTTGAGATCCATTCCAACCCAGAAAGGGCTGCGATAGTATCCTGGAGACAGGACTGTCACATCCCCAGTCTTTTCCCGATAGAAAAAGTAGTACTGGGTTTTGGGAAAGTGGCTTCCACTGTAGTGCACTTCTCCGGAACCGAAGAAACAGATGCCGTATTCGGTTTCGCCAACAAGCATCCGATCGTATAGCGATTCTTTTGTGTCATGCACAATGGTGCTGGGTCCTACAAGATGGGCTTTTTCAGCCCGCCGGAACTCCTGCATATACGTGGTGGGACATCCCAGAAAGCAGTAAACGGCAACAAGCAGTACCAGGATCAACAAAAAGCAAACTACAGCTTTGACTGGTCTGGGAATCCGGGAGAGTAAACCTTTCTTTTTCATCCTTCACTGCCTCCATTCAGGGGTATCCGCAGTTTGAAGTTTCTGCCGTCTCGCTCATAGCAGATATCCACCCATTGACCTCCAACACCCTGGAAATCGTTGATCCAACATTCGTGGGTGTATGTAAAGAATCCGGTCTGAGCGCCGTTCTGGATAAATTCGACACCATCCCAACCTTCCTCCATGAAGCTGGCATATCGGTTGCCAAGGCTGTCAACGACAAAAAAGTCTTCCAATAAATAGGGAGAAACAAGGGGCATACACCGATCATGCTCCAGCCAGGGCAGGGCGGTACGCTGGCAGATCTGCACATACAAACGGGTCATTTCTTTACCTTGACTTACTTCTGTAAAAATCGCCGCATCGGTAACCGTAAAGGTAGAACCGTCACCGGTGAAGGAAACATTGGGCTCGGAAAGCTCCAGAAGTGTCCGGCCGGTGTCACCGCCGTAGGAAGCCTCGGAGAATACATCAAAATCCCGCCAACTGGGGTTGCCGAACGGCAGATTCTCCACATAGATGCAGAAAGCAACCAGGGTGATGCAAAGCAGGATCGCCAGACCAATAGCCAATCTGTGGACAAGCAGACCCCAAAAGGGACTGTGCAGCTGAGCCAGTGGGACCGCAATCTCCTTGGCTTCGCCCATGGAATCCAGAGCCAGTTTGATGGCGTCCTCTTTGGAAAGCCCCTGGGCGATCAGATCTTCGTAATGATCCTGCAGATGCTCATACAGTTCGTCATACACATCCTGCCGGTCCGGCGGATACCGGATCAGCCAGGTGGCATTCCAGCACCATTTTTCAAATTCTTTGATTTTCATAGGCACATCCTCCAAGTCAACCCATGGCCGGCGTATGGCCGATCACGGCGTTGACTTTAGATGAAAAAAGCAGCCACAGTGCCTCCTTATCTTCCAACTGGCTGCCGCCGGCGGCGGTCAGATGGTAGTATTTCCGCTCCCGGCCACCGGGACCGGCCTTGGTGTAGCTGCGGACCAGGCCTTCCTTTTCCAGGGCGTGCAGCAGGGGATACAGTGTGCCTTCCTTCATCTGGAAGGTGTCGTCAGAGCGTTTTGCCAGCTCCGCGATCATCTCGTAGCCATACTTGTCGCCGTCTTTCAGCAGTGCCAGGAGCAGCATGGGCGTAGAGCCGGACAGCAAGCTTTTTTCGATCTTCATGGTTTTGTACCTCCTATACCTAGATTATCTAGGGTTATTATACATAGATAATCTAGGTATGTCAAGAAAAAATTTCCTCCGGCCTTGCGGTCGGAGGAAAAATGTTATGCAAGAGGATCATACAGCACGATGATGCCTTCGTCCACTACTTTGGAAACATCCTTGACAGGGTTGCCGTAGATGCTGACCTTGATCAGATTGCGGCAGCGGTACAGCGAATCGATGTTTTTGATCTGGTTGTAGTCCACGAATACATAGTTGAGCATCTCAAAGCCGCTGAGGACATCCACATTCGTCAGCAGATTGCTGGTGGCATCCAGGGTCACCAGCTGGCTGTCCTTGCCCCAGGCCGGCAGAGCCGTCACCTGGTTGCGGGGCAGGTGCAGATGCTGCAATGCGGTCAGACCTGCCAGACAGCTGATATCCGTCAGGGCATTATCCGACACATCCAACTCCGTCAGCGCGGACAGATTGCTCAGGGGCGTCAGATCTGTCAGCTCGTTGCCGGCGGTCTTCAGCACTTGCAATCCCGGCAGGGACTCGACGCCGGTCAGCGCTGCTACGGTGTTGTGGCTGATGTCCAAATAAGTCAGATTCTTACAGCCGGAAACGGGCACTACGGAGATTAGCGCATTATAGGATACATCCAGCCATTTCAGAGAAGCCAGACCGCTGACGGAGTTCAGGCTGGTCAGCGCATTGTGACTCAAATTCAGATGCTCCAGGGCGCCCATAAATGCCAGCGCCGTAAAATCGCCGATGGAATTATCGCTCAGATCCAGATAAGTCAGATCCTTGGCAGCGGAAAGATGCTGGATGCCGGACAGGCCGCAGTTGGCCAGGGTCAGCTTCTTCAAATTGGGCAGGGAAGCGATGAGCTGCAGATCTTCCGGCTTGAGATAACTGTCCTTGATCACCAGCTCCGTCAGATTGCCCAGGCTGCCCAACCCCTCCAGGGAAACATTCTGGCTGCCGATAATGGTCAAGCTCTGCAGATAGGGCAGGCGGCTCAGCTCCTTGTAGCTTGCGGCGCCCTGGGGCAGTTCCAGGGTGGTAATGTTCCAAAGATCGTTGCTGAACAACTGGGCGGCGGCGTCCACATTCATGGCTTTACGCACCGCTTCATCCAAAAGGGCATCCGTCAGTTCCACCGGCTCGATCACACCGCTGATGGTGTAACCCAGCACCGCCAGGGGACTGACAAGTCCGGCTTCGTTTATCCGCAGGGCGTAGATCACCGTCTCGCCGGCAGGCAGAGTCAATGTGTTTTCAGCAGGCTTTGCCGTGGTGGGATAACTGCCGTCGGTGGAAATATACAGCGTTCCTTCATCTGCGGGGAATTCCAGGGTGATGTACTGGCTGTAATAGCCGGGCTCCGGCGCGGTGGTGGGGGCAGCAGGCCGCATGGCGTTGATCTGCTCCCGGACAGCAGAGTCCGTGATCCGGTCCAGCATGGTCACAGCGTCCAGCAGCTTGTCCTGCTCGATGTAGGTCTTGCACAGAGCGATGTAAAGCTCTGCCGTACCGCCGTCGGCAATGGCGCTGGCCAGGGTGGCTTCCGCCTTGGTGTAATTGCCCCGGTCCTTGAATTGCTGCGCCAGCTCAATGGCCACGGTTTCGTCCTGGCCGGAGTAATGGTAGGTCAGGTCGTAGATCCAGGCAGCGGTGGCGTGATCGCCCTTGTCGTCAAAATAACGGGCCTGATCCAGCAGGAAACTCTGGGTAAACGCCCGGTCATATATGAATAGATACCAGATGATACTGGCGATGATCAGCAGCGCCAGGATGATCGGCAGGATGCGCTTGAGGGATTTGTTCATGGAAGTTCAGCCTTTCGACACGTTCTGCTGAAATTATACCTGCCGAAATCATCAATGTCAAGAATGCTGATGAAATTGGAAGGCCCTTCCAGCACCGGTTTGACAATTTTTGCACACTGCTGCTGATACACTATCACAAGGAGGGATGTACATGGATAAGGAATGGACCAGAATTCTGGCGGTGGTTGCGTTGGGGATCCTGGTGCCCCAGTTGATGGTGAGCATCGGGCGGATCGGGCGCTTGCATCAGCCAGATCCTTCGGAAACCGCGCCCTCTGCGCCGTCCCAGCTGCAGGAAACGATGCCTTCCGACCCGGAGCCTGCGCCTTTGGTCATCCCGGTACTGATGGATGAAGTGGCGGTGGAAATGGATCTGGAAGAATACATCCGGGGGGTAGTGCTGGCGGAAATGCCGGCTTATTTTGATGAAGAAGCCTTAAAAGCCCAAGCCGTTGCCGCCCGGACTTATGCCCTGCGGCATATGCTGGTAGGCAAAAAACATGACACCGGCGCGGTTTGTACCCGTTCCAGCTGCTGCCAGGCCTATCTTTCCGATGAAGACTATCTGGCCAAACGGGGCAATCGTTCCGAGTGGGAGAAGATCGCCCGGGCGGTGGCGGCCACCGCGGGGCAGGTGCTGACTTATAACGGATTCCCGGCGGACACTACCTATTTTGCCTGTTCCGGCGGCCGTACCGAGGATGCGGCGGCGGTATGGGGATCGGAGATTCCCTATCTGCAGGCGGTGGACAGCCCCGGGGAAGAGGAGGCGTCCTCTTACGAACACACCGTCTATTTTGAAAAAGAACAATTTGCCCGGTTGCTGGGCCGGGAGTTGTCCGGCTCGCCGGAACAATGGATCGGACGGATCACCTTCACGGAAGGGGGCGGCGTGGATACCATCCTGATCGGCGGCATCACTTACACCGGTAAACAACTGCGTAAGAGCCTGGGTTTGAAGTCCACCGCCTTTACCATGACGGCAGACGGCGAGGGGATCACTGTGGTGACCCGGGGATTCGGCCACCGGGTGGGCATGAGCCAGTACGGCGCTGATGCCATGGCCGCCACCGGCAGCAATTACCTGCAGATCCTGGCCCATTACTACCGGGGCACGAAGATTGACAAAATGGAAGATATAAGGTAAAATAGGGCAAAATCGTACACAGGAGTGACCATTTTGCCTATTCGAATCCCCAATGACCTGCCGGCGGCGGAAACGCTGCTGCAGGAGAATATATTCGTCATGCCCCAGGACCGGGCCATGACCCAGGACATCCGTCCTCTGGAGATCGCCCTGGTGAATCTCATGCCCACCAAGATCGCCACGGAGACTCAGCTGAGCCGGATGCTTGGCAACACACCCCTGCAGGTGAATCTGACCCTGGTGCAGATGAAGTCCCATGAAAGCAAGAATACATCCCAGGATCACATCCTGTCTTTTTACAAGACCTTCGACGAGATCCGCCATCGGAAATTCGACGGTCTGGTCATCACCGGCGCCCCGGTGGAGCATCTGGAATTTGAGGATGTGGACTATTGGGACGAGCTTTGTCAGATCATGGAGTGGAGCAAGAAGAATGTCCATTCCACCTTCCACATCTGCTGGGCTGCTCAGGCGGGCCTTTATTATCACTACGGCATTAAAAAGCAGCCCCTGCCGGAAAAACTCTTCGGCGTTTATCCCCATACCAAGGACTACAAGCGGGCCATTTTGCTCCGGGGGTTTGACGACGTGTTCTATGCCCCCCATTCCCGCCATACCACGGTCCTGCGGGAGGATATCGAGAAGGTCCCGGAACTGGAGATCATCGCATCTTCTGAAGAGGCCGGTGTTTATGCCGTGAAGAATAAGGGTGGCCGGCAGATCTTCATTACCGGGCATTCGGAATACGATCCGGATACGCTGAAGAATGAATACCTCCGGGATCAGGCTCTGGGCCTGCCTATTTCCGTGCCCAAGAATTATTTCCCCAATGACGATGATACCCAAGAGCCGGTGGTCCGCTGGCGCAGCCATGGCAATCTGCTCTACTCCAACTGGCTGAATTATTTCGTTTATCAGACCACGCCCTATGATATTATGGAGATTGGCGAAGAAACAACCACAGGTTGAGAAATTCTACCACCAATGGTTGGCTGTATTCAACCGCCGCGTTATGGTTTTTTGCTTTTGAATGGCTTAAAATGAGGCTATCACGAGAAAGGAGCGCAAAAGCTATGAACGAAACCATTGGAAATCGCATTGCAAAATTACGAAAAGAAAACCGCTTGAGCCAGGAGACACTGGCTGAAAAGCTGGGCGTTTCCGCCCAGGCTGTCAGCAAATGGGAAAACGACCAGTCCTGCCCGGACATCAGCCTGCTGCCGCTGTTGGCCAATACATTTGGGGTCACGGTGGATGAACTCCTCACCGGCAATTCAGCTCGGGTGACGTTGTTGCCCGAGGGTCAGCGAAAATCCTTGGAGGAACTGACGCTGCGGATCAAGGTGCTCAGCGCCGATGGCGACAAGGTGCGGGTGAATCTGCCCATGCCGCTGGTAAAGATCGCGTTGGAAATGGGCGTGGAGATCGTGCCGAACCATACGGAGGGGGTGGACGCGATCCGCAGCCTGGATCTGGGGAAGATCATGGAACTGGCAGAGCGGGGCGTCCTGGGAAAACTGGTTGAGGTGGAAAGCGCCCAGGGCGATATTGTGGAAGTGATGGTAGAGTGAAGATCCGCATCCGTTCCTATGAGCGGAGCTTTACGCTCATACTCCCAACACGGCTGCTGCTGAGTAAGGGCGCAGTGAAGCTTGGTCTTCGGATCGGCAAGCGATGTTCCATTTCGGTGCCGGATATTCCGCCGAAGATGGTGGATGCCCTTTGCGATGAGGTCAAGCGCATCAAGAAAAAGCATGGATCCTGGGAGCTGGTGGATGTGCAGTCCGCCGATGGGGAGCAGATAAACATCCGATTGTGAAGGAAAGGCGCGTTGCAGTATTTTGCAACGCGCCCTTTAATTTGGTTATCTATACTGCTCCAGAATGCTGTCAGCGATGATCGTGGCGATGTTCCAGCCGCGGATGTCGCTGATTTGATCCTGGCTGCGTTCGGTCAGTTCCCGGACGGCTTGCCGGGCGATGGCCTGGTTGGCATCACCTGCAAGGCTGTGCAGGTAGGGCACAGCACCGTCACCCAGGGAACGCAGATGCCCCATATCCACGGTCTGCAGCCGGCCGGATTGATAGGCGGTCACATTGTAGGCGGCAACGACTGTATCCACATCCGCCCATGCTACCGCTGCGCCCATGATCAGCGCGGTGATCACGATAGCCTTCATGTAGGGGAATTTGGGGCGGAAGAGCCAAACGGATACGAAGATCACGCTGATGGCCATGAATATAATGATCACTTCTGTCAGCAGGCGCAGACGAGTCAGACCGTAAGAGCCGATGTAGTGGAGCATTTTGAAACTGGCAGTAGAAACGATGAACAAGGTCATCAGACCGATCAGCAGGCAAAGCACCCGGGTCAATCGGGGCGCAAGGCCGGCATCCATTTTGGAAAGGGCGATGGAAACCGTCATGATCAGCAGATTGAGGAAGGCCAGCCATGCCATTTCAAAGAATCCCCGCCGGGCATATTCGGCCACGGAATAGCCTTCGGGGATGATGCCGGAGAATCCGCCCACAAAGTAGGCCAATTGGCTGAAAAGGTACAAAAGATACAACGCATTTACGGCAATTAAGACGGTGTTGACGGTCAGACTGCTGGCGGTTTTCGGGGTCCAGGCGGATCGTTCTGCTTCCTTGCCGTGGCGCAATGCCACACCCCGGGCATACAATACGCAAGCCAGGGGCAGACCGAACAGCAGGACCTGGATGGGCTCTGCGACGTCCGGCTTCGGAAGCAGTTGGATCAACCCTTCAAAAGCGGCATCTGCGCTGACCAGCAGGGGAATGAGGATGGCCAGCAAGGGCAGGGTGATGGCAAGACCGGCAATGACCGCCATGCTCTTTTTGCCCCCTTCGCCGGCATTCTTTCGGGCATCGTTCAGACCGCCCAGGGCGCCGCCCAGACCGCCGAAGCCCATGACAAAGAAGGCTCTGGGTGCATCCAGCATCGAGAGGATTCCACCGGGATCCCGGCGGTTTTGACCGCACAGCAGGGCAAGGCTCAGATTGCCGGAAAACAGCATAAAGCATACCATGATGAATTTTACAAAGCCGTCATCGGAGCGGAAGAAGGACAGGGCAATCACAAGATCCAGAATGATCAGTGCCAGAGGATATCCCCGGAGTTTACTGCTGCGAAGATACAAAGAAGAGCAGACAATACAGCCGGCGCAGGCCAGTGCAAAGCCCAGATTAAAGCCGCCCATAATGACAAAGTCTGCAAGAAGCAGGGCAATGAGCAGGATCGCCACGCAAAAACGGATCTCCCGCTTACCTGTGGGGAAGCGGAGGGTGTCATTTACTTGTTGTTCGTCCATAAGGATCTTCCTTTCAGCGTTTCCAGGGGTCGTCATCCTCGGTGTATTCCAGAATGTCCCCGGGCTGGCATTTCAGCTCCCGGCAGATGGCTTCCAGGGTGCTGAAGCGGATGGCTTTGCCTTTGCCGGTTTTCAGGATGGAGAGATTGGCCTGGGTGATGCCGATGCGCTGGGAAAGCTCCAGAGAACTCATTTTCCGCTTGGCCAGCATCATGTCGAGATTGATGATAATCGCCATAGCCGTCACCTCAGATCGTCAGATCGTTTTCTTCCCGGATTGTCACGGCGGCATCCATCACGCAGCTGACCACGCAGATGCACAGAAACAAAAATGCCATGACGATCACCATGAAGATCAGCGGCATATAGGCGATGGTGGCAGGGATGCAGATGAGGCTCACCAGGCCGCAGCACCACTGCACCCGGCGCAGAAGCCGGACATTTTTGCGGGTGAAGATCTCGTTTCGGAGGATGGCTGTCAGCAGCCGGTCCATATTCCACAGGGCGAAAAGCACCACCACAGAGCAGCAATAGAAGGCGATGGTGATGGCGGTTTGCTCTTCCGGCAGGAGCTGACGGACGGTACAGTACCAGGAAATGATGAGTTTCAATGTAAACAGCAGCACCACCATACCGGCCGCGATGAGTCGGTTTGCCCACAGCGTGAGGGTGGTAATTTTATGTTGTGCGGTCATATCGATGCACCTCCTGGGATCACTATAACGCAAAAATTATCGAAAGTCAATAATAAATTTATGCAAAACATATTTACGTGAAATGGCTTTTGTGAAATGACACAAAAGCAGAAAATAATTCTTGCATAATTTGTTGAAATGTGCTATAGTATCGGCACTGTAAATGGGTATATACTTGCAATATGGGCAAGCGTCTCTACGAACCACCGTAAATGGTTGACTACCGGTTTTGATCAATCGGGTAGCCAACCTTTTTTTATCCGGCTTCCGAAATACATGAAGGAGGCAACCATCTTGAATGTTTTGTATGAGATTATCGGTTATATCGGCACAGCTTTGGTGCTGCTTTCCATGCTGATGACATCTGTAAGAAAGCTGCGTATAATCAATCTTTGCGGCTGTATTTTCAGCGTGGCGTATGCGCTGCTGACCAATACGATGCCGGTGCTGCTGCTGAATCTTTCCTTGGCGATCATCCATGTCGTTCAGCTATATCGCCTTAGAAATCAGAAGGAGGAAACGAAATGAAATTGATCATTGACGGACATCCCGTAGAGCCCCGCCCGGGACAGTCTTTGCTGGAATTGATCCGGCAGCAGGGTTTGGATACCGGACGCCTTTCGGATCGCCCCCTTGCCGCCAAGATCGCCGGCGAGGTTTTTAATCTGAATTATATTCCCGTTCGTGAAAAGGATGCCGATCCGGAACGGCCGTCCATCCGCCGTGCCATGGCTGCCTCCGGCGGCCAGGTTCACTTGCTGCGCTACGGTGATGGTGTTGGCCGGGAAGTCTATGCCCGGACCGCCCAGTTCGTGCTGTTTTTGGCCATTCATCGCCTGTGGCCCAACGCGGTGGCAAAGATGAACTGCACCATCGGCTCCGGTCTGTACATCGCGGTATATAAGTGCCCCGATTTTTCTGTCCGCAGCCTGAAAGCAGAAATCAAAGAGCTGGTGGAAATGGATATTCCCCTGGTCCGTACCCGTATGGCCACGGAAGAAGCCATCCGCCGCTACGAAGCCCAGGGCAAGGACGACAAGGCGCGGCTTCTCAAATGGCGCCAGGAGCCTTATTTTGATGAATACATTTTCGAGGATTTTGGCGACTATTACTACGGCGAGCTGCTGCCCTCCACCGGTTATTTCAATGTCTGGGACATCCAGCAAAAAGACGGCGGCTTTGTCTTTATTTATCCCGATGTCCAGGATCCGGACCAGGTTGCTGACTATAAGGAAAGCCCCCATTTCTTCAGTATGTTCTCCGAAGGAGAGAAGTGGGGCTATCTGATGGACTGCCAAACCGTAGCAGACCTGAATGATTTGGTGGATTCCGGCCGGATCCGGGAACTGATCCGGGTCAATGAAGCCCTCCACGAAAAGAACTACTCCCGGGTAGCGGACCTGGTGTGCCAGCGGGGTGCCCGGGCAGTCATGCTGGCCGGCCCCAGTTCTTCCGGCAAGACCACCTCTGCCAACCGTCTGTCCACCCAGCTCCGGGTCCATGGCAAGAAGCCCATCCTGATGAGCCTGGACGATTACTACCTGGACCGGGACAAGATCGCCCCCGGCCCCGACGGCAAGGTGGATCTGGAACATATCAACACCATCGACACGGAGCTCTTCGGCCAGCACCTGGCCGCCTTGCTCCGGGGCGAAGAGGTGGAGATCCCTTATTTCAATTTCAAGACCGGCAAACGGGAGTGGCGGGGTCACAAGATGAAGATGCACCGGGATACGGTGTTCGTCATTGAAGGTCTCCACGCTCTGAATCCCGTTCTGCTGCCCAAGGAACTGGACGGAAATCTGGTATTCCGGCTCTATGTCAGTCCCTTGCTGCCGCTGAACCTGGATGACCATAACCGCATCCCCACCAGTTATCTGCGGCTGCTGCGCCGCATTGTCCGGGACTTTGAAGGCCGGGGCACCAGTGTGGAGCGGACCATCGAAATGTGGTCAAGCGTCCAGGCCGGCGAACGCCGCTGGATCTTCCCCTTCCAGGAGAATGCGGATGTGATCTTCAACAGCTCCACCCTTTATGAGCTGGCGGTGCTGAAAAAGCACATTTTCCCCCTGCTGACTGCAGTGGAACCGGAAAATCCTGCTTACGAAGAAGTCCGGGCCATTGTCAAGGTGCTGAACTTTGTCCGGGAGGCGGATGTGGACGATGAGATCCCGCCCACATCTCTGGTCCGGGAATTCATTGGCGGCAACACATTCTACAGATAAAGCAAAACGAGAGCTGTCCGGCTGGACAGCTCTCGCAATATTTATCCGGGATAATTCAGGATCATCGATACCAAACAGCAAATGAAAATGGCGAAAAAGCCGCAGCTGAGCCACAAACTCCTTTGCCGCAGCAGTTCCCGGCTGCTGAATAAGATCCAAAGGCCCGCTGCCGATCCGCCCAGGATCAACAGCGCCAGGATCACCTTCAGCCACACAACACCCAGGGCCGCGAAAAGAAAATAGAGGAGGAACAGACCCAGATCCGTCAACAGGGCCATGGACATGAGCTTTTGAAACCGTTTGTAGTGATGCCCGTTTGCCATCTTCGTTCCTCCTTCGAAATTTCCACTATGTTACCACGGTTTCAGTGAAAACGCAACCATTTTTCCACAGTTGGCTAAATATGAAAATTTTGGGAAAGACTTGCACATACGGGCAAAGAATGTTATAATGATGCAAATTATCATGGGCAAGGAGCCGCTATGGAAGAACCGCGTTACCGATTGGAAGGCATCGTCCGCACCCGCTCGGAAGAGATGGAGGATTTTGACGGGCCTCTGGATGTTATTTTTCTGCTACTCAGCAAAAATAAAATAGAGATCCAGGATGTTTCCATCACCGCCATCCTGGAGCAGTACCTGGCCTATCTGGAAGAAATGAAGCGGCTGGATATGGAGATCGCCAGTGAATTCATCACCATGGCCTCCCATTTGATGCTGATCAAGACCAAGATGCTCCTGTCCGCCGCAGAGCAGGCGGAAGCCCAGAGCGAACTGGACGAACTGCGCAAGTCCCTCATCGACCGCCAGCGGAAGGAAGCCATCGAGCAGATCCGCATGGCCGTCACCTGGCTGGAACCCCGCAACGAGATCGGCCGCAACATCTTCACAAAAGAACCCGAGCCCCTGCGCCGGGATCAGACCTACCGCTATCAGCACGATACGAAGGATCTGCTGTCCGCTCTGGACAGTATCGCCGAACGAAACCAGCGGATGCTGCCGCCGCCGACGGTGAATTTCAAGGGCATCGTGGGCAAAGAGCCGTACCCCGTGTCCCGCAAATCCGGCGAAATATTGCGTAAACTCCTGCTCAGGGGTATCGAACGGCTGAAAAATCTCTTTAAAGGCAGCCGCTCCCGTTCGGAGATCGTGGCCACCTTCATCGCCATTTTGGATATGTGCAAAAACAATACGGTCACCCTGGAAGATGATGTGACCGGCGAAGATCCCAATGTCCGCCTGCTGGACAATAGCCCCAAAGAGGAGGTAACCTGATGGAATTTGAACAATTGCAAAGAGCCATTGAGGCCATCCTCTTCGCCGCCGGTGGGCGGCTGGAGATCAGCCGCCTGGCCATGGCCCTGGAAACCGATGAAGCCGAGATCGTCCGTGCCGCCGATGCCTTGGCGGATACGCTGTCCTTTGAACGCCGGGGCATCCGCATTCTGAAGCTGGAAAACAGCTATCAGATGGTGTCCTCCGGCGAAATGGCGGACTATGTCACCAAAGCTTTGGAGACCCGGAAGCCCCCCAAGCTGTCGGCCTCCCAGTTGGAGACGCTGACCATCGTTGCCT
This sequence comes from Faecousia sp., assembly GCA_045580365.1. Lineage (GTDB taxonomy): Bacteria > Bacillota > Clostridia > Oscillospirales > Oscillospiraceae > Faecousia. The sequence continues at coordinate 4,695 of JAZNNP010000040.1, read as the reverse complement.
ATTACCAGCCGGCCACCAAAGCCATGGTGGAGCAGATCCGGGGCGTGGACAGTTCCTATTCTATTTCCGCCCTGCTGAATAAAAAACTCATCGAGGAAGCCGGCCGCTTGAATGTGCCCGGCCGTCCCATCCAATACCGCACCACCGCTGATTTTCTGCGGACCTTCGGTATTTCTTCCCTGGAAGAACTGCCCGAGATCGAGAAGGTGACCTTCGGTGAGCCGGTGGCGGAAACAGAGGGCGTTCCCGAAGCGCCCCAGGAGGGCTGATGGGTTGGCTCATCGCGCTGGCCGTCTTGGTGATCCTGGCGATCCTGCCGCTGGGCGTCAGCGCGGTCTATGAAGATAGCGGCCCCCTGGTCCGGCTCATCGCCGGCCCTGTCCGGTTGACCCTTTATCCCGCAAAGAAGAAGGAGAAAAAGGAAAAACCGAAAAAGGAAACTGAAAAAGGGAATAATAAGCCCAAAACGACCCCCAAAACCAAAGAAAAGAACCCCGGAAAATGGACGGATTTCCTGCCCCTTCTGCGTACGGCGCTGGACTTTCTAGGGGATTTTCGCCGGAAATTGCGGGTGAAAGTGCTGGAAGTCAAGCTGATCATGGCCGGCGACGATCCCTGCGACCTGGCAACCAATTACGGCCGGGCCTGGGCGGCTCTGGGCAATCTCTGGCCCCGGCTGGAACAGCTCTTCGTCATTAAAAAGCGGGATGTCCAGGTGGAGTGTGACTTCACAGCTTCGGAAACTTTCATTTACGCCCGGCTGGATCTGACCATCACCCTGGGCCGACTGCTGGCCCAGGCGGCGGGCTATGGCGTACGGGCCCTGCGTGAATATCTGCAAATCATGAAATCGAGAAAAGGCGGTGCATCATTATGAGCCAAACTCTTCCCAATATGCTGGAATCTACCATCCAGAAGATCCGTGAAATGGTGGATGTCAATTCTGTCATCGGTCAGCCCATCACCACCCCCGACGGCGTGACCATTATCCCCGTATCCAAGGTCAGCGTGGGCTTTGGCGGCGGCGGCAGTGACTTTGTGTCCAAGAATGCCAATCACCAGGAAAACCCCTTCGGCGGCGGCGCCGGCGGCGGTGTGAAGGTGACCCCGGTTTGCTTTTTGATCGTGAAAGACGGCACGGTGCGGATGATGCCCGTGGCTGCTCCTGCCAGCACCACGGCGGACCGCCTGGTGGAGCAGGTGCCCGATGTGCTGGACAAGCTGGCCGCCTTTATCGACTCCAGAACCGAAAAGTAAACGCATATTCTCCTTTTTTCGGGACATCATAAGTCCCGGGTGAGGAAATATGAACAAGTGGATGCTCAGGACGGCGGCTGCGCTGATGGCTGCCGTCCTGATTTTACCGTGTAAGGCCCAGGCCATCTCCGCGGAAAAAGCGATCCTGATGGATGGGGAGACCGGCCGTGTCCTTTATGAAAAGAAGGCGGACAGCCGCAGTTTGATCGCCAGCTGCACCAAGATCATGACGGCGCTGGTGGTCTGCGAGCAGACCAATGTGCTGGACCGGGTGCGGATCCCCAAAGAAGCCGTGGGCATCGAAGGCTCTTCCATGTACCTGCAGGAAGGGGAGGTGCTGACGGTCCAGGAACTGCTCTACGGGCTGATGCTGCGCAGCGGCAACGATGCCGCCGTGGCTTTGGCCATCTATTGCGGCGGCACAGTGGAGGGCTTTGCCCAACTGATGAACGATAAGGCCCACCGCCTGGGTCTGGAGGATACCCATTTTGAAAATCCCCATGGCCTGGATAGCCCTGGCCATTATTCCACCGCCCGGGATCTGGCGGTGCTGACGGCTTATGCCATGAAAAACCCCGTGTTTGCCCAGACCGTGTCCACCAAAACCATCCGCATCGGCGACAGGTCCATGACCAATCACAACAAACTGCTGTGGCGGGTGGAAGGAGCGGACGGCGTCAAGACCGGGTATACCAAAGCCGCCGGGCGGATTTTGGTGTCCAGCGCCAGCCGTAACGGCCGCCGCCTCATCTGCGTCACCATCAATGACGGCAATGATTGGGCAGACCACGCGGCATTGTTGAATGACGGCTTTGCCCGCTACGAGGAGAAGACCCTGGTGCGGGAAGGGCAGACCTTGGGCACGGTTACGGTCTTTTCCGGCACGGAAGAAACGGTGGAACTGCTGGCAGGGGAAGATTTTTCGTTTCCCCTTACGGCGGAGGAAGAGCCCTATATCCTTTTGCCCGGCCCGGGTTTTGCCTATGCCCCCGTGGTGGGCGGTAACAGCGCCGGCTGCGCCTATGTCTGTATTGATGACGAGATCATCGGCAAGATCCCCCTGGTCTACGAAAAAACCGTAGAGATCCGGCCGGAGGAGAAGAAAAAACACTTTTGGGAGAACTGGTTTCGATGAACGAACGCTTACAAAAAATATTGTCCTCCCGGGGTGTAGCTTCCCGCCGGGGGGCGGAGGAGCTGATCAAAGCCGGCCGTATCCTGGTCAATGGCCGGGTGGCGGTCCTGGGCGATCAGGCCGACCCGGAAAAAGATGAGATCCTGCTGGATGGGAAACCCCTCCCATCCGGCTCTGCCCCCGTGTACATTTTGCTCCATAAGCCCCGGGGCTATGTCACCACCTTGTCCGATGAAAAGGGCCGCCCCACTGTGGCGGAACTGGTGGATTGCGGCACCCGGGTCTATCCCGTGGGCCGGCTGGACATGGATTCCGAGGGCCTGCTCCTGCTGACCAACGACGGCGCTTTTGCCAACCGTCTTATGCACCCCCGGGAGGAGGTCAACAAGACTTACGAAGTGTGGGTCAAAGGCCATCACGATGCCGCCCCGGCCCTCCTGTGCCGCCGCATCACCCTGGACGGCTATTTGATCCGTCAGCCGGAAGTGAAACTCCTCCGGGCCGAGGGAGATCGGGCCAAATACCTGGTCACCATCCATGAAGGACGAAACCGCCAGGTCCGCCGGATGTGCGAGGCGGCGGGCATGACCGTGACCCGGCTGCGCCGGATCACCGAAGGCAAATTGTCCCTGGGAGATCTGCCCCTGGGCAAATGGCGTTATTTGACAGAAGATGAGGTACATAGCCTATGACTTATGATGGAATCGTCATCGGCGGCGGCCCGGCCGGTATGTTCGCCGCCATCACCGCTGCCCGCCGGGGACAGAAAGTCCTGCTCCTGGAAAAGAAGGAGCGGCTGGGTAAAAAATTGCTGATCACCGGCAAAGGTCGCTGCAACGTCACCAATGATTGTACTGCCCAGGAAGTGATGCAAAACATCCCCCGAAATGGCCGCTTCCTTTACAGCGCCCTGGATGCCTGCCCACCTTCTGCGGTGATGGCGTTCTTCGAGCAAAACGGCTGCCCCTTGAAAACCGAACGGGGCAACCGGGTCTTCCCGGTCAGTGACCGTTCCCAATCCGTGCTGGAATGCCTGCAAAATGCCCTGCGTAAAGCAAAAGTAACTGTTTCCACCGGCTGGGTCCGTCAGATCCTGACGGAAAACGGCTGCGTCACCGGCGTGCGCACCGACAAGGAGCATGTTTCCGCATCCTGGGTCATTTTGGCAACCGGCGGCCTTAGTTATCCCACCACTGGCTCCACCGGCGATGGCTATGCCATGGCCCGGGCCCTGGGCCATACGGTCACAGCCTGCGAAGGAAGCCTGGTGCCCCTGGAAACAGCAGGGGCGGATTGTCCCGATATGCAGGGATTATCCTTGCGGAATGTGGGCGTTCGCCTGGTGAATGAGAAGAATAAGGTGCTGTTCAAGGACTTTGGCGAATTGCTCTTTACCCATTTTGGCATTTCCGGCCCCACTGTCCTCAGCGCCAGTGCCCATTTGAAGGGCCGGTGCCGGCTGATCATCGACTTAAAGCCTGCATTGGACGAAGGAAAGCTGGACGCCCGGATCCTGCGGGATCTGGAGATGTACCAGAACCGGGCCATGGAAAACGCGCTGACGGATCTGCTGCCCCGGAGCATGATCCCGGTGATCCTCCGCCGCTGCAATATCGATCCTTCGCTGCAGGCCAACTCTCTGACCCGGCAGCAGCGTCGTGCCCTGGTGGAAAATCTGAAGAATTTCTCCCTGGACATCACGGGCAAACGCCCCGTGGCCGAGGCCATCATTACCTCCGGCGGCATTAAGGTTTCCGAGATCGACCCCAAGACCATGCAGTCGAAGCTCGTCCCGGGGCTGTATTTTGCCGGCGAGATCATCGATTGCGATGCCTATACCGGCGGTTTCAACCTGCAGATCGCCTGGGCCACGGCCCATGTTGCCGGCTCCGCAGTGTCGTGTTGCAACGGGGAAGAGGACGTGTAAAAATTTTCTTGAATTCCGTAAAATAATGCTTGACAAATTGGTGGGGGCTGTGTATAATGAACCACGTCGCTGAGGTCAAAACCTCGGTTGCGACTTCGGGAGCATAGCTCAGCTGGGAGAGCATCTGCCTTACAAGCAGGAGGTCACAGGTTCGAGCCCTGTTGTTCCCACCAATTATCTGGCCCTGTGGTGCAGTCGGTTAGCACGCCAGCCTGTCACGCTGGAGGTCGACGGTTCGAGTCCGTTCGGGGTCGCCAAAATCGCATCTTGCGTGTTGAGGAAGGTTTTCTTCCTCAATATGCCTCTGTAGCTCAGTAGGTAGAGCAGCGGACTGAAAATCCGCGTGTCGTTGGTTCGATTCCGACCGGAGGCACCA
>JAZNNP010000039.1:0-30416 GCA_045580365.1 Faecousia sp. | reverse complement strand
ATTATTGGCGCAGACATTTAGCAGAACCGGAAAGAATGGACATCTTTGAGGAACTGTGGATCGGCAAACACCAAGAATTGATTGATAAACTGAATAAGGGTCATGTTCTGGACTTGGGCTGCGGCATCGGTCAGTTCACGGACTATTGGATCAATAATGGTTTCCAAGTCACTTCTGCCGATATTTCTGTAAATGCATTGAACGCACTGAAGGAAAGAACACCGACTGCGACCACAGTGGAACTCGACATGAGCAAGCCACTGCCCTTTGAGGATGGCACGTTTGATGTGGTATTCGCCAATCTATCAATCCACTATTTTGACGAGGAAACCACTCTTGCTCTGTCTAAGGAGATTCACCGAGTTCTGAAATCGGGAGGCCTGTTCATCGGAAGCGTTAATTCAAGTGTTGCCTATGAGATCGTGAAGGACAAGGCAAAGGTGCTGGAGGATAACTACTATCTGATCGGTGAGCGGTACATTCTACTGTTTGACAGAGCGCAGTTCGACCAGTTCTTCGGACAGTTCAATACGCTGTCATTAGAAGAAATCCATACTGTACGATTCAAGAATCAAAGAGATCATTGGGAGTTTATCTTCCAAAAGGACTAAATGCTATGAAGCAAATATGCGAACTGAATGACAAGATCATACTGGGTACGGACGGGATGTCTACCAAGGCTCCCCGGATTACTGCCCGTGCTATTGTCAAAAACCAGGACTGCTTGTATGCTGTGATGTATGCCGATAAATTCAAGCTCCACAGCTTGCCTGGTGGCGGTGTGGAAGATGGTGAGGATGTGCCGACAGCCCTACGCCGGGAGGTCTATGAAGAAACCGGCTGCGCCTGCGATGAGATCAAGGAATTAGGCATTGTTGCCGAAAACCGGGCAAGCCTGGACTACACCCAAATCAACTACTACTTTGTGGTCACGACTACCCATGCCCTCGGCGAGAACCATCTGACAGAGGCCGAACAGGATAGCCGCACGGTGGTGCAGTGGCACACTTTTGATGAAATGGTACGGCTGATCAACGAGCAGGAATTTGACCGAGTGCAGGGCAAATATCTGAAAGCCCGTGATGTGGCTGCATTGAAAGAATATGCTATGTGGAATAAGGATTAAATTTGCACCGCTATAAACAAAGAAAAGACTTTTAAAATGTCAAAACCGCCAGTTTTTGTGTTGAAAACTGGCGGTTTTGGTCCGAGTGGCGAGACTCGAACTCGCGGCATCCTGGTCCCAAACCAGGCGCCCTACCAACTGGGCCACACCCGGATATTAAGTTAAAGGAAAATGCTCGTTGTGGTCAAATATGTGGTCAAGGAAATTCTACCACAGTTTTGCCCAACTTTCAACGGAAGTAATCAGGGGTATTTGCGAAGATAAAGGGGAGTATGCAACATTTGGAGCAGTCGAACCGTTTTGGTGTTCCAGCTCCCAAACCAGGCGCCCTACCAACTGGGCCACACCCGGAAATATAGAATTGATGTTCTGTCGGACGTTGCGCCCTACAGCCGCTACGCGGCACTAAGTGGCTGTAAGCAGAACAGTGTTCTGCAACACCCACTAAGCAACTGGGCCACACCCGGAAATAAGCATCGGTATTTGCCATGTGCTTTACACACAGGGGGATTCTATCACAAATCCTGCAAACATTCAAGAGGAAAAAGGAAAAAACAGGGCGACATGATAGCGCATTCCGGCCTTGCCTTTGGGCGAAGAATGGAGTATAATGAGGGAAATTGACCGGGAGGTACGAAATGAAAAAAGGAATTGCATTGATCCTGTCTGTGATCCTGCTGCTGAGTTTGACTGGCTGCGGCGGTGATGGAGATCCGAAGGTATATCAGCGGACATATACGGAGGTTTTTGACACCGTGCTGTTCGTGAGCCGGTATACTGACGATGTGTCGGTTTTCAAGAGTGAGGCAGATCAGATCTACCAGGCCTTTTGCGAATATAACCGGGCATTTGACATCTACAACAACTACACGGGCATGAACAATCTGAAGACGGTGAATGACAATGCCGGTGTGGCGCCGGTAAAGGTGGATAAACCGGTCATCGAGCTGCTGCTGGATTGCCGGGAATACTATGAAGTCACCGGCGGCCGGGTGAATGTGGCTATGGGTAGTGTTTTAGAGATCTGGCACAATGTTCGGTCTCAAAATATCAATGCGCCAGATAAAGGTTTCCTGCCGGATTCTGTGGAGCTGGAAGAAGCGGCCAAGCACTGCAGCTGGGACACCATTATCATCGATGAAGAAAACAGCACCGTATTCATCACCGACCCTGCCCAGAGCCTGGATGTGGGCGCCATCGCCAAGGGTTGGGCGGTGCAAAAGATCGCGGAGCAGGTCGGCAAGGGCGTGCTCATCAACCTGGGCGGCAATGTATGCGCCACAGGACCCAAAAACAGCGATGGGGACAGCTGGACCGTGGGCGTGAATAAACCCGGTGAGGAGGGAGCCTATCTGTGCAAGGTGGGCGTCACCACCGGCAGCGCCGTCACCAGCGGTGACTATCAGCGGTTTTTTATGCACGATGGGAAACGATATCACCATATCATCGACCCGGACACGCTGATGCCTGCCACGCTGTGGCGGTCGGTAACCATCCTGTGTGACAACTCCGGTGTGGCAGATATGCTGTCCACGGCGTTGTTTTTGATGGACCAGACCCAGGGACAGGCCCTGCTGGAACAATACGGTGCGGTTGCCATGTGGGTGGACCAGGATGGAAACTGCCACTACAGCAGCGGCTTTGAAGAGCGGCTCAAGGACTAAAATGAAAGATCCGCCGGAAGCATTGCTTCCGGCGGTGATTTTTTAGACATTGAAGAGGAAGTTGACGATGTCGCCGTCTTTCATGATGTATTCCTTGCCTTCGCTGCGGACCTTGCCCTGGGCCTTGGCGTTGGCCATGGTGCCGATATTCTTCAGATCCTCAAAGGCAATGACCTCGGCGCGGATAAAGCCCCGCTCAAAGTCGGTGTGGATCTTACCGGCGGCCTGGGGTGCCTTGGTGCCCCGCTTGATGGTCCAGGCGCGGCATTCATCGGTGCCGGCGGTGAGGAAGGAGATCAGACCCAGCAAGGCGTAGCTGGCCTTGATGAGCCGGTCCAGGCCGGACTCGTTGACGCCCAGTTCTTCCATGAACATGGCCTTTTCCTCGGGATCATCCAGCTCGGCGATGTCCGCCTCCAGCTTGGCGCAGATGGGCAGCAGCTGGCTGCCTTCTTCGTCGGCCAGGGCCTTCACAGCCATATAGTGGCGGTTATTCTCCGGCTCGTTGATCTCGGCTTCCGCCAGATTGGCCACATAAATGGTTTTCTTCAGCGTCAGCAGATCGGAAGTGGAGATGAGCGCCAGCTCCTCGGCATCATCGGTGTAGGTCCGGGCCAGCTTGCCTTCGTTCAGATGGGCCAGCAGGCCGGTAAAGACTTCTGCCTCCCGGGCGAATTTCTTGTCGCCGCCCTTCATGGCCTTCTGAGCCTTGTCAATCCGGCGCTCCACCATCTCGATGTCCGCCATCACCAGCTCCAGGTTGATGATGTCGATATCCCGGATGGGATCGGTAGAACCTTCCACATGGGTGACGTTGCTGTCTTCAAAGCAGCGGACCACATGGACGATGGCATCGGTGGTGCGGATGTTGCTGAGGAATTTATTGCCCAGGCCTTCGCCCTTGCTGGCGCCCTTCACCAGGCCGGCGATGTCGACAAATTCAATGACGGCGGGCGTGGTCTTCTTGGGGGAGTAGAAGTCCGACAGCCACTGCAGCCGCTCATCGGGCACGGAAACCACGCCCACATTGGGATCGATGGTGCAAAATGCGTAATTGTCCGCCGGGACACCGGCGTTGGTGATGGCATTGAAGAGGGTGGACTTGCCCACGTTGGGCAGACCGACGATACCGAGTTTCATATATTTGAGATCTCCTTTGATGAAGTTGTTTACAAAAGTCGAATTATTTTAACATAAGATGGGGATTTTTTCAATATCTGAAGTTGGTATTTGATAAAAATATTCTCTAAAGATAGGCGGCGGTGTGACCGATGAGGTCGCACCGCCGGTTTTGCGCTTTTTGGTTAGGAATCTTCAATGGTATGGAGCAGATCGGAGTACCACTCTTTCAGAGCTTGGTTGTTGCGAATGAATTCACCGGAGATCAATGTGAGAAACAGCAGGGGTTCGGTAATGTAAGCGGGGAAGTGAAGCAGGTTTTGAAGCACAATAACGACCAAGAGACTGAATAACAATGAGAAGAATCCGAAAATCAAGACCTCTAAGTACTCTTTGAATACAAGCACGAAGGTGACTAAGGCGGCACATATCAGTATTGCCGTAATGAGGGCATTGTAAATGAATTGAATGACTTGCAAAAAGAGATGTTCGGCTGTAATGCAGGCCGGAAGATGGGTGGCGAAATAATCCACAAGAAAGGAAGCAGCGGTATCACACCAACCGGCAGTGATATCCGCAAGCAAAGCCGCTAAGCAGAACAATACGATCTGAAAAAGCAAATTCAACCCACAGGTAAGCCACCGGGGAAGTGAAAACTGTTCCAAATTGTGCACAATCAATAGCATATACAAGCTGGTAAGGCAACTGGCCAAGCCAACACTGACCATGGAACCGACAGTGATACTGTCTGCGGGAGAAAACCCACCGATGAGCATGTTGATGAGTGCGATAATAGCTGTGTTGTTCATGATCACTTCCAGGAAAACATTGAAATTCCCATAATGGAAGTAGGCCAGCCCAAGGATCGCGCAGGCGATCAGCAATGTGCCGCACAGCACGGCGATCCGCACACGCTTCCGCGGCCCTTTGATCTTAGAAGTGATATGCTCCTTAAAATCACCAAAGGAATCGGCGAACTCTTCGATTGTTTCTACCGTATTTTCGTAGAAGGAAAACACGGAGGCATAAAACTGCAATAGAAACCGAAGGACTACCAGACCAATGAAGATCGCCAGGGCGATCAAGAGGATTTCGAGTACTACCATGTTATTCCTTACTGCTGCTCAAAGAGCTTCGCCAGGCCGCCTTCACTGGTTTCCCGGTAATGGTGGCTCAGATCCCGGCCGGTTTCGTACATGGTGCGTACCACCATATCAAAACTGATGTTCCGGGAGCCATAGAGGAAGAAACTGAGATTGCAGGCGTTCATGGCCCGCAGGGCAGCGACGGCGTTCCGCTCGATGCAGGGGATCTGCACCAAGCCACAGATGGGGTCGCAGGTCAGACCCAGGTGATGCTCCATGGCGATCTCGGCGGCATATTCCACCTGTTCCAGATTCAGACCGTACAGCTCCGCCAGAGCGGCGGCAGCCATGGAACAGGCAGTGCCCACTTCGGCCTGGCAGCCACATTCCGCGCCGGAAATGGAGGCGTTTTGCTTCACCAGATTGCCAAACAGGCCGGCAGTGGCCAGGCCCCGGAGGATCTCGTCGTCAGTGAGGTTGCGGGTGTCCTGGATATACTTCAGAACGGCCGGCAGCACGCCGCAAGCGCCGCAGGTGGGGGCGGTGACGATGGTGCCGTTGTCCGCATTTTGCTCTGCCACGGCAAAGGCGTAGGCAGAGATGGTGCGGCATTCCTTCATCTGGGGCTTTTCGTTGGGCACGATGCTGTCGTACAGCACCTTGGCCCGGCGCTGGACGTTCAGGCCGCCGGGGAGCGTGCCCTCGGTGCGGACGCCCTGGTCGATGGCGTTTTTCATGGTCTGCCAGACTTCCCGGAGGAATTCCCAAATTTCGGGACCTTCATTTTTCTCCACATAGTCGGAAAAACGGGTGATATAGTTCCATTTGCAGAAATCCAGGATCTGGGCGAAGGTGTTTTCCCGGTACACTTCCGGCGCGCTCTCCACACCGCCGCCGGGGTAGCGAATATCGCCGCCGCCGATGGATTCAAACCGAGCCCGGTCGATCTCGGCGCCGTCCAGGAAAGCGATGAAGTCCAGGGTGTTGGGGTGGGCATCGGCCAAGACTTCGGCGGAAAAAACGATCTCGGTGGGGACGGGGGAGAGGACCTGGCGGATGACCCGGTCCGTGCCGTGGCCCACGCCGGTCTTGCTCAAAGAGCCATACAGCACCACTGTAAAAGCGTCTGCTTCCGGATGAGCGGCCTTAAACAGCTTGGCAGCCCGCTCGGGGCCCATGGTGTGGGAAGAGGAGGGGCCTTTGCCGATCTTGTAAATGTCGCGGATGGATTTCATGGAAATACCTCCGAATGTGTAGATTTTTGTTATCATATCAAATAATCGGGGAAATTACAATGGGAAAACCCGGATTTTTAGTGACTTGACAGCGGTGGTAAAATGAAAAGAAAAAGGAGTTTGGCATTATGGCTGTTCGTTTGAATGAGAATGCGGAAGTGGTGGCTTCCGTGAAGGAAGGGCTGAAGCGGACCGGCGGCTATTGCCCCTGCCGTCTGCAGCGGACGGAGGAAAATAAGTGCATCTGCAAGGAATTCCGGGAGCAGATCGCCGATCCCAATTTCAAGGGCTATTGCCACTGCCTGCTGTATTATAAGGACTAAAAATTTTTAGCCACAGGCGAAAAAAGTGTTGACAAATTTCGCCTGCTGTGCTATCATACTCTAGCGTCGAGGGAAACCTCGGCTGGAAAAGAAAATATGGGCGAGTGGTGGAATTGGTAGACTCGCTAGATTCAGGTTCTAGTGTTCACTGCGGACGTGCGGGTTCAAGTCCCGCCTCGCCCACCATTTTTCTTTTTAATTGCATATGGGCGAGTGGTGGAATTGGTAGACTCGCTAGATTCAGGTTCTAGTGTTCACTGCGGACGTGCGGGTTCAAGTCCCGCCTCGCCCACCAAAGAGACAGCTTAAACTGCTGTCTCTTTTTTTGTACCCGGATGCTTGACAGCATATTTTGCGTATGTAATAATTACTATTGACGAATGTCCAAACATACAACAAAGGAGCGGATACGATGAAAAAGCTGTTTTCTCTGTTGCTGATCCTTGCCGTGCTGATGGGCATTGCGGCCCTGGCCGGCTGTGGGACGCAGGAAGGTTTCCTCGGCGGAAATCCGGAGACGGAGCCTGTGGACCTGCACACCTTGGTTTCTGAGGCCAAGGAGCGGACCACGAATGCTACTTATGTCAGCGCCCGGATGAACCTGAACATGAAGGTGGATGCCATGGGAGACCATATGGATGTGGGCGTTGCTTTTACCATTAAGGCCGATATGACAGATCCGGAAAAGCCCATTATTGGCCTTGATGCGGCGATCTCGTCGCTGCAAGGGGAGCAAATATCTTACGGCTATTACTACGACGGCCAGTGGATGTACCAGGCCATCAACGGCGAAGGCTACAAAATCAAAGCCACTCTGGAAGAATTCCGGAATGAAGCTGTTGACACCGATAATCTGCTGGTGGATCTGCCCGAGGAACTCTTTGACGGCATTACCGCTACTACGGTAAACGGCGTTACCAAAGTGGAACTGACTGCTGAGAGCGAGACATTCAAGAAGCTGTATGAAGATATGCTGGAACAGATCCTCAGCGATGCGGCCAACAATTATGATATCGCGATGGAAGTGGACGATGCCAGAATTGCCATCGCTGTGGCGGATGGATATCTAAAGAGCTATGATCTGTCCTTCAAGGTGACTTGTACTCTGGGGGATGAATACGCTATTTATGACTTGACCATGAGCATGATCTACGACAGCGTCAACGAAAAGCTCACCATAACACCGCCCGAAGGCTATGAGGATTTCACTGAATTGGGAGATGCTTGACTGCTTTGCCGGATCTGCATTTGCAGATCCGGCGCTTTTTATCTTGCCAAATGGTCGATCCTGGGGTATAATTCCAGTATCTTAGAAATAAAGAGGGATCATGCATGAGAAAATGGTTCTTACTGACCCTGGTCCTGGCATTGCTGCTGAGTGCGTGCGGCGGCGTTCAGGAGGGGCCCACTGAAGCAGGAACGGCCCCCGCCGGCTGCAGTGGGCAACACGCGGATGCCAATGCCAATGGCCTGTGCGACCGCTGCGGCGACTCCGTGGTGACCACTTTTGATTTTTATGCCTTTAACGATCTTCACGGCAAATTTGCCGACGGCGACAATCATCCCGGCGTGGATGAGTTGACGACCTTTTTGCGTAACGCGCAGCAGTCTGATGATCATGTGATCTTGCTGTCTGCCGGCGATACCTGGCAGGGCAGCGCTGAGTCCAATCTGACCGGCGGTTTGATCCTGACGGACTGGATGAATGACCTGGATTTCACGGCCATGGCGCTGGGCAATCACGAATTTGACTGGGGCGAAGAGGCGGTCCGCAAGAATGCGGAGGCGGCGGAATTTCCGCTTTTGGCCATCAATATTTTTGAGCGGTCCACCAATGAGCAGGTGGATTACTGTCAGAGTTCGGTGCTGGTGGATGCTGATGGCATCCAGATCGGCATTATCGGCGCCATTGGCGATTGCTATTCTTCCATTGCGGCAGACAAGGTGGAGGACATTTACTTCAAGACCGGATCCCAACTGACCGCCCTGGTGAAGGCCGAGTGCGATGCCCTCCGGGCACAGGGCGCGGATTTCATCGTGTACCTGCTCCATGACGGCCATGGCCAGAGCAGCGGCACCGGTTCTTCCACCGTGTCCGGCGGACAGCTGGCATCTTACTATGATCCTTCCTTGTCCGAAGGTTATGTGGACCTGGTTTTTGAAGGCCACACCCATCAGCAGTATTTGCATGTGGACAAGCATGGAGTGTATCACCTGCAGAACCGGGGGGACAACAAGGGCGGCATCTCCCATGTGGAGGTCAGCTTTAACACCGTCACCGGCGATACGGACGTCACTGCCGCTGAATTGATTACCGCAAACAGTTACACATCCCTGGCAGACGATCCTATCGTGGAGCAGCTGCTGGAGAAGTACAAGGACATTATTGACCCGGCTTATGATGTGATCGGCACCAATATCCGTACCCGCAACAGCAATGAACTGCGGCAGAAAGTGGCGGATCTGTACTATGAGCTGGGCGTTGCCCAGTGGGGCGATACTTACGATGTGTTCCTGGGAGGTGGTTTCATTTCCGTCCGCAGCCCCTATGACCTGAGCAAGGGCGATGTGACTTATGCCCAGCTGCAATCCCTGTTCCCGTTCGATAATGACATCGTGCTTTGCTCTATCCAGGGCCGGGATCTGCTGAATAAGTTCATCAATACGGGCAACCGAAACTACTATATCAGCAATGGCGGCGCCAATGTCAGCGGCAGCGGCGTGGATCCCAATGAAACCTATTATGTGGTGGTGGACACCTACACCGCCATGTATGCCCCCAACCGATTGACCGTGGTGGAAGAATATGAGACCGGCGTATACGCCCGGGACCTGCTGGCGGACTTTATCATGTTCGGCGGCTACAGCAAGTAAGGAGGAACATGGATGGCTATTTTATCTCCCTCGATCCTGGCGGCGGATGTGATGAATCTGCAGCGGGATGTTCAGAAAGTGGAACAGGCGGGCTGCCGCTGGGTCCATATCGATGTGATGGACGGCAATTTTGTGCCCAATCACTCCTTCAGCCCCTCGGTGGTGAAGGGCTGCCGGTCGGTATCGGAGCTGTTTTTGGATGTGCATCTGATGATCGTCGAACCCATCAAATATGTAGAAAACTACTGCAAGGCCGGCGCGGATCTGGTGACCGTCCATGTGGAGGCGGACACGGAAGAAAATATCCAGGCCGCCCTGGATAAAATCATCGCCATGGGCGTCAAATGCGGCGTGGTGGTCAAACCCAAGACCCCGGCGGAGGCAGTACTGCCGTATCTGCACAAGTGCGACCTGGTACTGGTGATGACGGTGGAACCCGGTTTCGGCGGCCAGAAATTCATGGCGGACATGATGCCCAAGGTGGCCAAGCTCCGGGCATACATCAATGAGATCAAGCCCGATTGCCATCTGGAAGTGGATGGCGGCGTGGATCTTCAGACTTGCAAGACCTGCAAGGAGCATGGCGCCGACGTACTGGTGGCCGGCTCTGCCTTCTACAGAGCGGAAGACGCCGCGGCCTTTGTCCGGGCACTGGAAGCGTAAATACAGAAAAAATGAGCCGCTGCAAAATCGCAGCGGCTCAAAATCATATTACAGCGTGTTGATGACGGCCTGGATCCGGGCCAGGGAACGCTCCGCACCCAGGATCTGCATCACGGTGTGCAGGTCAGGGGCGTTGGTCTTGCCGGTAACGGCCTGGCGGATGAAGGTGGATACGTCGGCTACCGTGCCGGGGAAAGCGGCGGGATCAGCCTTGTAGGCCTTCATATCGGTGGTGAAGCCGATGTCGGTGGTAATGGCCTTGACCTTGTCGAACCAGGCGGCGGAATCGTCAGCCGGATCGTAGGAAGCCACGAACTTCTCCAGGACGGTCTTGACGGTGGCCTTGTCGAACTTCTCGTCGAATACCGGCGCAGTCAGATACTCGTCATAGAAGAAGCCCATGTACTCCTTGGCATCCTTCCACACGGCCAGATCTTTCCGGGGCTTCTTGCCGCCCCGTCCGATGGCCAAAATGGCGGTGGCGAAAGCGGGATCGGCGGCCAGTTTTGCGCCGAAATCGTGGTCAAATTCCAGAGCCCACTCAGTCAGCAGGCCGTAGACCTCTTCGGCGGTCATGCGGCTGATGACATTCTTGGAAACGTCCACCAGCTTGGCGTAGTCAAACAGAGAACCGGCGGGATTCAGCTTTTTGGGGCTGAACTTGAAATCGTCGGTGGGGGCATCGGGATTTGCCCGGCGCCAATCCTCGAAATTGGAGTTCAGAACGGTCATGATGTATTCATAAACCGCCTTTACGGGGAAGCCTTCGGCCTTGTAGAAGGTCAACGCCAGTTCCGGGTCTTTCCGCTTGCTGAGCTTGCGCTTGGAGGTGCCGTCCATTTTCATCAGCGGTCCGATGTGGACATACTTGGGCAGCTTGAAGCCCAGAGCCTTAAACAGCTGAATGTGGAAGGGCAGGGTGGCCAGCCATTCGTCGCCGCGGACAACGTGGGTGGTACGCATCAGCTCATCGTCCACAGCGTGGGCAAAGTGATAGGTGGGGATGCCGTCGGACTTCAGCAGCACATGATCGATGTCGTTTTCGGTGATGGTCAGCTTGCCTTTCACCAGATCGTCAAACTTGAACTGGTTTTCGATAGAACCTTCGCTGCGGAAACGCAGGACCCAGGGATTGCCGGCGGCGATCTGGGCCTTTACATCCTCGATGGGCCGGTCCCGCCAGGTGGCGTACTTGCCGTAGTAACCGAAGTTCTCCTTGGCGGCTTCCTGCTGCTCCCGCATGGCAGCCAGCTCTTCTTCGGTGCAGAAGCAGGGGTAAGCCTTGCCTTCCAGCACCAACTGCTTGGCAAACACATGATAGATGGCGGCACGCTGACGCTGACGGTAAGGTCCATAGTTACCGTTGTCGCCGTCGATGACGGCACCTTCGTCAAACTGGATGCCGTAGTGCTTCAGTGTGTTGATCAGCACTTCCACGGCGCCGGGGACTTCCCGCTTGGCATCAGTGTCCTCCACCCGGAGGAACAGGACACCGCCGGACTGGTGGGCCATCCGCTCGGCGGTCAGACCCATGACGAGGTTGCCCAGGTGGACAAAACCGGTGGGGGAGGGGGCCATACGGGTGACGATGGCACCTTCGGGAAGGTCACGGTGGGGATAACGGGCCTGCACATCGGCAGGGGATTCGGTCACATGGGGGAACAGAAGTTCGGCCAATGCCTGATGATCCATAAAAATCTACCTCTTTTGTCATAGTTTCTTGCAAAAGTATACCACACAGGCCGCAAGAAATCAATTGCCAAGTTGCCGGGACAGATATTGTTTCATATTTTTCTTGCCATTCGTGTCGAATTATGGTAGAATGGCGCCATGGAAAGAAGAATTCATTTATACGTCAACCGCAAAAGCGTGTGGACGTGGCTGATGGTACTGTGCCTGGTTGGCTCGGCAGTGGCCCGCATTGCGATCCCCTGTGTGAAAGGAACATGGGATCAGCTGGAAGTGTGGAGTCAAATCGTTCTGCCGGTTGCAGCCACCTTGCTGTATGTGCTCATTGCCCTTGTAAACGGCAAAGAAATGTTCTACAAGACCGCCATTCCGGTGGCCATGCTGGCCGTATATTCCGGCATCTGGGTCTCCTCCAATGTGGAGAGCAAGTTGGTATCCTGGATGTTCTGGGTCTGCCTGGTGTTTTTCTGGGTACTGTATACGGAGATCACCAGCGGCAATCTGCGCTTTGTGTGGCTGCTGCTGCCGCTGCTGCTGACCCCCCTGGGCGTCATTTTGTACTATCACCGGGGCGCTATATCGGACCCTGCCTGGACGCAGACCGTCCTGCTGGTCCTGCTGCCGGATATTCTGCTGCTGGTGGGCGGCTGTCTGCTGGTCTTTGGCCTCCGGGTCCATAGCGACGGCAAGTATCACCCCACCTGGGGCGACCGCATCGACGGCCGGAAGATCCGCACCCTGGCCCCCATGGCCCAGATCACGGCTTATTTCCAGGTGGAGCGGAACACCTGCTCCAATCTGTTTGAGGAATCCTTTGAGATCACCCACATCGACCGGTACATCCGGCAGAAGCGCCGGGAGGGCCTGACGGACTTCGGCATCACCCATGTGCTGCTGGCGGCCTATGTCCGGGGCGTTGCCAAGTATCCCCAGCTGAACCGTTTCATCAACGGCCAGAAGGTCTATTCCCGTGGTGAAGATATCCAGTACTGCATGGTCATCAAGAAGGAGATGAGCGTGGATTCTCCGGATACCTCCATCAAGGTCCATCTGAATCCCCGGGACACGGCTGTGGATGTGTACCACAAGCTCAACGCCGCAGTGGAAAAGGTGAAAGCCACCAAGGAGCTGGATTCCAATCTGGACAGCCTGATCATGGCGCTGAATCTGATCCCCAGCATCGTTCTGAAATTTGTGGTGTGGCTGCTGAAGCTGCTGGATTACTTCGGCATGCTGCCCAAGTTCTTGTTGGAGCTGAGCCCCTTCCATGGCAGTTTGTTCTTTACTTCCATGGGTTCTCTGGGCATCCAGCCCATCTATCACCACCTGTACGACTTCGGCAATCTGCCGGCATTTGGCGCTTTCGGCTGCAAACGCCGTGCTCTGGAACTGCAGGAGGACGGCACCGTGGTGGCCCGGAAGTATGTGGATGTAAAGTTCGTACTGGACGAGCGGATCTGTGACGGCTATTATTACGCCACCTTCTTCAAGTACTACCGCCGCCTGCTGCGGAATCCCGAGATCCTGGATACCCCGCCGGAAGTGGTGGAGCAGGATATTCCCTGATGATCAAGACCCGGCATCTGCGGATGCCGGGTCTTTTCTTGACAAAGAAACTGAACGGTGCTATGATGACAAAAAACATGGAGGTTATGACAATGGGCAGCTGCAAGAGTTCTTATGTTTTTGTCGCTTGGTCCGTCCCTTATTGGCGTGGGAACGGGCTTACATTGTCATGGGCATTTTGATTCGCAGCGGCGGATGAAATGGTATTGTGCGGTGTAAGCGAGAATGCTTGCACCGATTTTTTATTTTGGAGGAGAAGAGATGGATACCTTACAGATTCTGACGGATTATTACAGCCAATACAATGAGGAAGGACGGCTGCTGTCCAAGCATGGCAGCGTGGAATTTTTGACCACCATGCGCTACATCGAAAAGTATCTGCAGCCGGGTATGAAGATCCTGGAGATCGGCGCGGCCACCGGCCGGTATTCCCATACCCTGGCCCGGCGAGGTTATGAAGTGGATGCGGTGGAACTGGTCCAGAACAACATCGACCTGTTCCGGGAGAATACCCAACCCGGCGAAAAAGTGTCCATTCGCCAGGGAAATGCTATGGACCTGCACTTTTTGGCTGACGGAACTTATGATATGACCCTGCTTTTGGGCCCCATGTACCATCTGTTCACCCCGGAGGATCAGTTGAAAGCACTCCGGGAAGCGCTGCGGGTCACCAAACCCGGCGGCATCCTCTTTGCTGCTTATTGCGGCAACGATGCCACCATGGTGCAGTATTGCTTCGGCCGGGGTATGATCCTGGAAGAAAAATACAAAAAGCTGGTGGATATGACCACTTTTAAGGCATCCTCCGACCCGGCGGAACTCTTTGAACTGTACCGACGGGAGGATATTGATGCCTTGATGGCCGCTTTTTCCACCAAGCGGCTGCACTATGTGGGGACGGATATGGCGACCAACTATATGCGCGATACCATTGACAATATGGATGAGGAACTGTTCCGGCTATATTTGAAATATCATTTCAGCATCTGCGAGCGCGGCGACCTGGTAGGCGCGTCCCACCACATCCTGGACATCCATCAGAAATTGTAAAAAGGCTTGCACAAGCGGAAAATGTGTGGTAATATGACCCTAAATCATGGAAAAGGAACGTGAACAACATGAGTGAGATCATTACTGAAACTGCAGCCCCCAAGAAACGGATGCTCTCCGGCATCAAGCCTTCCGGCGACCTGACCCTGGGCAGTTACCTGGGCGCCGTGAAGAATTGGGCGGAGCGGGCTGATCAATACGATTGCTTCTATTTTATGGCAGACCTCCATGCCATCACCGTCCGGCAGAATCCGGTGGATCTGCGGCGGCGCACCATGGAGCAGCTGGCCCAGTATATTGCCTGCGGCCTGGATCCGGAGAAGAACACCCTGTTCATCCAGAGCCATGTCCATCAGCACGCGGAGCTGGGTTGGGTGCTGGATTGCTACTCCCAGTTCGGCGAACTGAGCCGCATGACCCAGTTCAAGGATAAGTCTGCCAAGAATGCGGACAATATTAACGCGGGCTTGTTTACTTACCCCAGCCTGATGGCAGCGGATATTTTGCTGTACCAGCCGGACCTGGTGCCCGTGGGCGAGGATCAGAAGCAGCACGTGGAACTGACCCATGTGATCGCCCGGCGGTTCAACGGACTCTATGGCGACGTGTTCAAGATCCCGGAGCCTTTTATCCCCAAGGTGGGTGCCCGGGTCATGAGCCTGACCAATCCCACCGCCAAAATGTCCAAGTCCGAAAATGAGGATACCGGCCGGGTGCTGCTGATGGATCCGCCCGAAGTGATCCTGAAGCAGTTCAAACGGGCCATTACCGACTCTGATACGGAGAATTGCGTCCGTTATGACAAGGAAAATAAGCCCGGTGTCAGCAATCTGATGACCATTTATTCCGCTGTGACCGGCAAGACCTTTGACGAGATCGAGGCGGAATTTGCAGGCTGCGGCTATGGCAAGTTCAAGCCTGCTGTGGGCGAAGCGGTGGTGGAGCATCTGCGGCCCATCCGGGAGGAGAGCCTGCGGCTGATGAAGGACAAGGCTTATCTGGAGTCTGTCTACCGCGCCGGCGCGGAAAAGGCCAGCTATGTGGCTGAAAAGACCCTGCGGAAGGTCTATAAGAAGGTGGGCTTCGTCGCCCGGTAAATGAAAATGCGGGGCTGTTGCTTAGCTGCAACAGCCCCAATACTATATATTTATTTGCTGTAATCGGGCAGACCAAAACCCCGGATCTGAAAGGAATTAACGGGGATGTACCGGTAAGCAACACGGTTGTTGCAGTTGCCTTCGATGACTTTGATCATTCTTCCCCGAGTGCCTACCACGATGCCCACATGGTCTGAGTGGCCGGTACAATCTCCGAAACGGTCCGGATGGCCAATGCAGTAGTAAATAATATCACCGGGCAGAGGAACGTGATCATCTGCTTCTTCCCAACGGCCGATCGCCTGCCACAGGCCAATCTGCCGCTGACAGCCGCATTCAGTGGGGATGATGTCGGTCTGGTCGCATTGAATCGCAACCGTACTGACGAATGTGGCGCACCAGGCATCCGACGGCTGCACCTTGTATCCCTGGGCCAGAGGCTCGTGGGTGTTATAGATCTGCAGGATTCTGCTGTGAGCAGAACTACCGCCCTGTGTGCCCAGCCATTCGGCAGCGGCATCCACCATCTGCAGCCGCAGCTGCCGCTCGTCATCACTGACTGGGGCGGAAAAACCGTAATGGGCATTTTGAATCAAGACGCCGCAGACCGCCGCAGCTGAAATGAACATCAAAAAAACGGCGATAATGCCAATGAAAAACTTGCGTTTCTTTTGCATGGGGATCCCTCCAGTGGGGACATTATATCACTGCCGTCAGGTCTTGGCAATAAGAATCATTACATCAATAAGTACAGCACCAGGGTCAGCAATGCAGTGCTGCGGTCTTCCTGTCGGTCACCGGCCATGAGCAAAAGCAACAGCAGGATCAAAAGATCTCCCGTATCCAGATTCCGGGGCAATAACCGCTGTAAAAAATCCGCCGCGTTGGTGTGCTGGCTGCCCGGTGGCGGGCAGGGCAGTTTGGGCGGCGGATCGCTCGGCGGCGGCGGAACATCGCAGGGCGGATCCGGCTTGGTATCCGGCTTGGGCGGTGGAGGTGGCCTGTGGGGCGGTTCATCCTGGATCCACTCCCGGCGGTACGAGCCGTCCGGCTGGGGTATGTAGCGATTATACATGGGTGTCACCTGCCTGAAAATAAGGATATTCCGGCACTGCCCAGAGCGGTGCTGGCCAGGCTTGCGATCTTCGCAGCCCGCATGGCCTTTTCCAGCTTCATGATCCGCTCCCGGGTCAGATAGGGGTTCAGCGCCTTCAACAGCGCCTGCTGATTTTTGTCAATGCCGGAGCGCTGCACAAGCTGGAAGACCCGCTGCAGCATGGCTGGGTCCACTGATCCTGCCAGCGCCGGGACGCTGGGCTTGGGAGGATCCGGCCGTGGCGGCTCCGGCGGCGGTGGGGCGCTTTGTCCAAGAGCCTGAGCCATGGACATGATCTGCTGCATCATCTGGGGGTTGTTGAGGATCGCCCCCAGCTGTTGGGTCATATCATCCATGCTGTTCCCCCTGGAGCTGCCGCAGCAAGGATTGAGCCTGGGGAGAGGCGATCATGGTCTCCAGGATCTTCTTGGCGGCGGCCATATCACCGGCTGCTGCCAGGGTCATGGCGGAGCGTAGTGCCACTTGATCCCCACTTTGCAGCAGGGCAAAAAGCTGCTTTGCCGCATCGGTTTGGGCCAAAAGCATGGCCTGCTGCATATTAAAATCGTGAAAATCTTCAGATTTTTTCTCCATTGGATTGCCTCCTGTCAATTTTCCTGTTATAATAAATGCGATACCAACACAGCTTATGCGCGGAAAGGAACGGTGGTGCATGATGAAGATCCTGATCATGTCGGATTCCCATTCCAGCCTGGGGTTCATGCGCCGGGCGATCGAGGCCACGAAACCGGATCATGCGGTCCATTTGGGGGATCATTATGAAGACGGAGAAGCCATGGCCCAGGAGAATCCCCACATCCGCTTTCACATGGTGCCCGGAAATTGCGACTACGGCCGCTTTGACAGCACGCTGCCCCAACTGCTGTGCTACGATGTTGGCGGTGTGCGGCTGCTGATGACCCATGGGCATAACCAAGGGGTAAGGTCCGGCGAACACCGGCTGATCGCCCAAGGCCATGCAATGGATGCGGCAGCGGTGCTGTACGGCCACACCCACGAGGCGGTGTGCCGCCGGGAAGAGGACGGACTATGGGTCATCAATCCCGGTTCCTGCCGGGGTTACGGCGGCAGCGTGGCGCTGATGGAAACTTTTGAACATGAAATCGTATCCTGCCGAATCCTGCGGCAGGAAGATCTGGAGGAAATGATATGATCCTGACAGTGGATATTGGCAATTCCAACATCGTCCTGGGCGGCGTGGAAGAGGACCGGATCGTCTTTGAGGCTCGCCTGCGGACGGACTCTACAAAAACTTCGGATGAATACTGCATCGATCTGAAAATGATCCTGAATGTCTATGGCATTGAGCCGGCCCAGATCGAGGGCTCTATTATCGGCTCTGTGGTGCCCCAGGTGCTGAACTCTTTGCAGACCGCCATCAAAAAGCTCACCGGCAAGGCGGCTCTGGTGGTGGGCCCCGGACTGAAGACCGGCCTGAACATCAAGATCGAAAATCCGGCCCAGACCGGCGCGGATCTGGTGGTGGGCTGCGTGGCTGCCCTGCGGGAACATGCCGCGCCGCTGATCGTGGTGGACATGGGTACGGCTACCACCATGGTGGTGCTGGATGAGACCGGCGCGCTGATCGGCGGCAGTATTTCTCCCGGCGTGAAGATCTCCATGGATGCGCTGACGGAGAAGGCGGCGCTGCTGCCCGGCCTGCAGCTGGACGCGCCGAAAAAGGCCATCGGCCGCAATACCATCGATTGTATGCGCAGCGGCATCATGCTGGGCGCAGCCTGCATGCTGGATGGCCTGGTGGAGCGGATGGAGGCCGAACTGGGCCGCAAGACCACGGTGGTGGTCACCGGCGGCATTGCCAAGTTTGTGATCCCCATGTGCAAGACGCCGGTGATCTATGACAAGGATCTTCTGGTGAAGGGCCTCGCCATCCTGTACCGGGATAATGTACGGACTTGAAAGACGGCATAAAGTGTGCTATAATCAAGAAAATGATACCAGCCCGGAGGTGGCTTATGAATTTTTTGGATGTGATCGCGGAAAAATGGGCATGGCTCTGTGAGAAACTGGGCCCCGTTATCACGGCGATCGGCAGATTTTTTAAGAAGGTCGCAGACTACATTGCTCTGTTTGTGGCCTACATCGTCAAATTCCGCAAGCTGTTTTTGGCTATTCCCGTTGCCTGGGCGGCTGTGATGCTGGCTATTCGTAATCTGACCAAACTGCCGGAAACGGTGGGCTTGGATCTGCAGCTTGACGGCAGCTTTGCCTTTGAGATCAGCCGGGAACTGGCGGCCTTTGGCCCGGTGGTGTTGACACTGATCTGCTTGATGCTGATGTTCTGCTCCAAGCGGGTCACGACCCCTTGGGTGGTGAGCCTGATCACCCTGATCATACCGATCTTTATTTGGGTCATCAACATTTTCCCCAACTAAGCAAAAAATCCGTGTCCAACCGGACACGGATTTTTGTTATCTGTTCAGAAGCGCATACAGTTCTTCTGCAGAATCGGCGATGGCCATTGCACCGGCATCCAGCATTTGCTCTGTATCGCCATAGCCCCAACGGACACCGAGGGAAGGCATATTGTGCGCGTTGGCGCCGAGAACATCGAATACTGTATCGCCCACCATGACGGCATCCTCTGCGCCGCCGCAGCGCTCCAGAAGATAAGCGATGATCTGATCCTTTTTGTCCCGGACACCGTCCATCAGGGCGCCGCAGATAGCCTCAAAATACTGCGCAAGGCCGAAATGCTCCAAAATGGTCACGGACATATGCTCCGGCTTGGAGGTGGCCACGAAAAGCCGATGGCCGTCTGCCACCAGGTCCGCCAACAACCGGTCGATGCCGGGGTAGGGGGTGTTGTCGAAAATGCCGTGATCCATATACAGCCGGCGGTAATGGGCGATTGCTTCCTCCACCTGCTCCTCGGAAAAACCGAATCGCAGGAAGGAAGACCGCAGGGGTGGGCCCACCATGGTCCGCATGGTGGCATCGTCGGGCAGGGGGATGCCGTAATGAATGAAGGTTTCCCGGGCACAGTTCAAAATGCCGGGGCCGGAATCGGTCAGCGTGCCGTCCAAGTCAAAAAGGATACATTTGGGTGTCATAGCATTTCTCCTATGGGTCATTTCGGTACGATCATTGTATCACGGAAATGAAAAAACCGCAACCTTTGAAAGCATGCAGTTTGGGGGGAGATGGATTTGCTTTTCTGCGGAAAAGCAAATCCATCTCAACAAATGTCCATACAAACGACAAGAACCCAACCATTTGGTTGGGTTCTTGTTGTTGGCGGAGTGAGAGGGATTTGAACCCTCGCGCGCTTTTTAGACGCCTACTCCCTTAGCAGGGGAGCCCCTTCGGCCTCTTGGGTATCACTCCGAATCAAAGAAGGGGATGTTCAATTGACTACCGAAGTATTCTAGCATGGTAAAGGTGGTTTGTCAAGGGAAAAAACGGATTTTGCCAAAAGAAATCCCCGGGTTGGCAGACTTGACTTTTGAGGGGTAAAGTGGTATCATCGTCACCGATGGAGAGTTGTCCGAGTGGTTTAAGGAGCCAGTCTTGAAAACTGGTGATGGGGCGACCCACCGTGAGTTCGAATCTCACACTCTCCGCCAAAATACGGCAGATCTCATTTGGGATCTGCCGTTTCTCTTTGGAACTGCTTGAATTTTTGATTGCCAACGGAGCACCTTTATGCTATGATTGGCATAGAATGAGCGAAAAAGGAGGCGTATTGCACTGTATGGATATGGTGATTCTGACCGCCCTTGGCGTTGGCGGCGCTACGGTGATCGGTGCGGTGATCGGTTTTTTGTTTCGGAATATTTCTCATAAGTTCAGTGACATCGTTCTGTCCTTTGCGGCAGGCGTGATGTTGGCGGCGGCGGTGCTGGGATTGATCCTGCCCTCGCTGGATTACGGTGGAAAATTTGGCATTATCATCACGGTGGCTGGCATTTTTGCCGGTGCGCTGTGTTTGAATCTGGTGGATAAACTGGTGCCCCACCTGCACCGGATGGTAGGGGCGGAGGATGAAAACCACCAGGCCAACGGCAAACTCAGCAAGGTGCTGCTGTTCGTCATGGCCATTGCGATCCACAATCTGCCCGAAGGTATCGCTGCAGGCGTCAGCTTTGGCTCCGGAAACGATGCGGAAGCGTTGCTGATCGCCGGCGGTATTGCCCTGCAGAATATCCCCGAGGGTATGGTGATCATTGCCCCCATGCTGGCTTCCGGCGTCAAACCCGGCAAGACCTTCCTCATCGCGGCGGCCACCGGCGTGATCGAGGTGGTGGGCACACTGCTGGGTTATGCGGCGGTCACGCTGGCCACTGCCATCCTGCCCTTTGCGCTGGCCTTTGCCGGCGGCACCATGCTCTATGTCATCAGCGACGAGATGATCCCCGAAACCCACGCCCATGGCGAGCAGCGGGGCGCCACCTACGCACTGCTGGTGGGCTTCTGCGTGATGCTGATCTCCGATGTGTTGCTTGGATGATCCAATAAAATGGCCCGGAGCGGTAGCTCCGGGCCTTCATTTTAGCCAAAGTAGGCGGTCATTTCTTCGTCGGTCAGGTCAAAGTAATCCTGGATGTCCCGCAGCATATTGGCGGTGCGCTTGCCGCCGGCCACGTAATCCCGCAGCTTCTGGACCTTGCCCTGCCAATGCTTGTAGGTGACGCCCCAACGTTCCCGATCCCGGGGCATTTCAGAATCGATCTCGGCCACCAGTGAATCGATGATGCCGGTGATATACGTTTCGTTCAGCGTGGTGTCCATCAGCTCCGCGCAACGCTTCAGGAAAGCATCCCGTCCCTTGGGGTTCTTCAAAACGGCTTTCATCAGCACACTTTCCGCGCCGCTCTTGCTCATAATGGAAGTGATGGGGTCGTCGGTTGTGTGGACGAAACACCAGTCCAGATCAAAGTACATCCAGCGCCACTTGCCGTCAGCCTCGGTGGAACGGAAGCGGCGGATGTTGGCGATGTCTTTGTCGCCGGCGTAGGTGCGGCAGATGTACCAGTCCATCAGGCTGGTCACATCGATCTGGGAGCAGAGGTAATCGTAATGCTCATCCTTGGTCATATCGTGGTTCTGGCAGTATTTGCGCAGGGCAATAAAGTCATCGTCATCGCCGTTCTGCACATATGCGCCGGAGGAATACAGCAGATCCACAGATTCGTTGGACACGCCCAGATGGCTGGCCACATAATCATCGCTGAACCGCTCCCGCAGGAAGTAAACGCCCCAGTATTCGCCGCCCAGATACAGTACCACAGGCTTGATGGCCTGGGTGTACAGGTGGGTGGTGCCGGTGGCGATGGCAGTGGCCATTTCGTCCCGGATCACAGCGCTTCGATAATCTTCACTGCCGCCTTTGAGCAGCAGGGAGTTGAAAGAGTCAATGCCCAGACCGTCAAACAGAGGATAATTCAGTTCGCTGGCGCCGTACTCGGAACGGAAGCGAAGCTGGAAATTTTGCTTGGCGCACTTGCGGCTGTCGTTGCCGTGAAGACGGAAGCCGAAGGGGATGGAGAACTGTTCCTGTCCGCCTTCCAGCAAGGTCAGTACGGCTTCGTACTCGTAGGTCTCCTCCGGGTGATTCAGCACGCCCTTGTTGCCGCTGAGGGAATCCTGGGGAATGGAGACTACCACTACCGGCAGATCATGGGTCGCACCCACCACATAGGTGTAGGAGGCCATGGTGCTGGTGCGGTCACCGCTTACCAGAAAGGTGCGGATGGTGGTGACACCGTCCACGACGATGGGCTCGGTGTACCGGGCGGAGTTGGTGGTAGGCCGGCTGCCGTCGGTGGTGTAGTAAATGTCACCATCACCGCTGAGGGTGATGGTGACGGCTTCGCCGTAAAGGCCGGAGGGGTGGCTGGCCAGAGGCGCAGCCACGCCGGTCAAAAATCCGTTGGCATTGTCTTTACCAAAGCTGGGGTTGGGGAAGTACATGGGGATGTTGCCTACGCGGCCGTAGCTTTCGTTTTTCTGCAGGTCGGCAGGGATGGTCAGAACATCGGTCAAAACACCGTTTTTGCTCAGGTAGACTGTTTCGCCGGAAGCGCTGAGTTTAAAGGAGGTGTGCTCCTTGCCCAGAGTGGGGATGCCGGAGCAGTAGACGATGAAATACTCGCCGGGCTGCAGAGTCACCTCGGGGAAGGTGTAGCGGGCAGGCTCGCTGCGCTTGTCGGACAGGGTATATTCGGCCAGATTGATGGGGGCATCGGAATTGTTGCGGATCTCCACCAGGTCATAGCATTCGCCGCTGACCGGCAGATACTTGTTATTGGAGGACATCACTTCGCTGATGATCAGCTCCGGCAGAGTCAGACCTTCCAGATAAGCCAGGTAGCCCTCCTCGGTGTTGGGCTGGCCGGGAGTAGGCCGGGCGCAAATACCGCCGGCATCAAAAGACTCGCCGTTCTCAGACAGCGTATAGGTCAGCTGGGAAGCGATCTCCCCGTCCCGGAACAGGTATACAGTCTCGCCGTCGGCAGAGAGCCGGAAGGAAGAGGCATCATCCAAGGTGATGACCAGATAACCTTTGGCGGGGATCTCCATGCCGGCCAGAGGCAGCTCCGTGGGATTTTCGGGATTGTCCGCCAGATAATAGCCATCCAAATTGACAGCCACATCTTCGGCATTATACAGCTCAATCCAGTCCAGTTCATGGCCCAGGCACAGCTTTTTGTTGTCGGGCATCAATTCGTTGATGGAGATGTTGCCCACCTGGGCAGGTTTTTGGGGAACCGTGGGATCCCCGGGGGTCGTATTATTGGTGCCGGGGACGGTGGGGGAAGGAACGCTCCCGGTAGGATCGCTGGCCGGCGGATTCAGCATGGAATCGCAGCCGCTAAAAGTACTGAGAAGCAGCACCGCCGCAAGCAGAAGACAAAGGTACTTTTTCATGGGTAACACTTCTTTCGTAAAAAACATCTCCATTATTATAACATATACTGTAGAAAATACAAGGAAAATGTCGCAGAAAATATATTGTTGCCATTGACAAATGAAAATGGCGGTGCTAATATAAAGGTGAGTTAGCGGTGGCTAATCAATGAATGAGAAACAGGTGACAAGATGGATTTGACGAAGGCCGTGGAAGGCAAGGAATATAGAATTCTGGGTATTGAAACGGATGACGAAGAGCTGGATGCTTTTCTGTTCTCCCTGGGCTGTTACAGCGGCGAGCCGATCACGGTGGTCGCCCGCAGAAAGAATAATTGCACCGTGTCCATCAAGGATGGCCGGTATAATATCGACCTTCAGCTGGCCAAGGCTATTATTATTGAAGGCTAAGCGGAAAACGAAAATGGAACGCGGCACTTCCGGTTGGAAGTGCCGCGTGATTTTTTATAATCAGAGGCTGTAGCCCAGACGGGACAGGGCCTCCTTGGACTTCTGGTTGCCCTGCGCGGCAGCCATGCGATACCACTTGACGGCCTCGGTGATACTCTTGGAAACACCTTCGCCATTCTCGTAGCACAGCGCCAGGGAGTGCTGGGCAGATGCGAATCCCTGGTCCGCAGCCTTGCGGAACCAACGGACAGCCTCGGCCAGGTCCTTGCGGACGCCGGTGCCGTACTTGTAGCACAGGCCCAGGTTCCGGGTGGCGTGGAGGTTGCCCTCGTCGGCAGCCCGGCGATACCACTTGACCGCCTCGGCCTGATCCTTGGGAACGCCGATGCCCTCGTCGTAGCACAGACCCACGTCGTTCAGAGCGGACACGCTGCCCTGGTCGGCAGCGGCCTTGAACCAGCGGAATGCCTCAGAGGGGTTCTTGGTCACGCCGCGGCCGTTCTGATAGCACAGACCCAGATTTCTCTGGCCGTGCATATTGCCGTTCTCGGCAGCCTTGCGATACCAGTATGCGGCGGCGGACAGATCCACAGCCACGCCGATGCCGTGCTCGTAGTTGAAGCCCAGGTCATTCATGGCAGAAGCCAGACCCTGGTCGGCCGCACGGCGGTACCAGCGCATAGCCTCAGCTTCGTCCTTGACACAGCCGGAGCCGGTCTTCAGGCTGATGGCCAGATTTCGCTGGGCGTGCATATTGCCGCCTTCGGCAGCCTTACGATACCAGCGGACCGCTTCCGCTTCATCCTTGGGCACGCCGTTGCCGTTGTCATAGCACAGACCCAGGTCGTTCATGGCGGAGGCCAGGCCCTTTTCAGCGGCCATCCGATACCACTTCACAGCCTCGTTCATATCCTTGGTGACGCCCTGGCCGTACTTGTAGCTGATGGCCAGATTCCGCATGGCGTGGGCGCTGCCGTTGTCAGCGGCCCGGCGATACCAGCGGGCAGCTTCGGCCTCGTCCTTGCGGACGCCCAGACCTTCGTCATAGCACAGACCCACATCGCACTGGGCGGAGGCCAGGCCCTGCTCGGCGGCCTCGGAGAACCAGTGGAAGGCTTCGTTCAGATTCTTGGCAACACCGGTGCCGTACTTGTAGCACAGCGCCAGATTCCGCTGGGCGTGCTTGTTGCCGGCTTCGGCACCCTTGCGGTACCAGACAACGGCTTCTTCGTTGTTCTTGGGCACGCCGATGCCGTTTTCGTGGCACAGACCCACGTCGTTCAGGGCAGACACACTGCCATTATCGGCGGCAGCCTTAAACCAGCGATAGGCTTCGTCGCCGTTCTTGGGCACGCCGGTGCCGTGCTGATAGCACAGAGCCACATTACGCTGACCGGAGGGAGAACCCAGTTCAGCGGCGCGGCGGTAGAGCGCGAAGGCCTCTGCCTGGTCCTTGGGCACGCCCTGGCCGTACTCATAGCAGTAACCCAGGAAGCAAGTGCCTTCGGCGTGGGACTGCTCGGTAGCGATCCGGAACAGCCGGACAGCTTCGGCATAATCGCCGGCATTGTGCGCCTTGACGCCGGCATCATAGGCTTCCTGCGGAGGCATTTCGGGGTCCTTGGGCATGGGGTAGAACTTCTCGGTGAAGACATGCTCAATGGTGTTGGCGACCTTGCCCAGGCAGGGCTGGATGCACTTGGCATTGGACAAAGATTCCAGGAAGCTTTCGTCGCTTTCGTGGCGGGTGCGGTACATGGCCTGCAGAGAACCCAGCTGCATCCGCATGCCCAGGCTCAATTCCACATACTCCAGGTATACAACCAGCGGGTCCTTACCCAGTTCGATGGCGAAGTTGATCTCCCGGCGGCAGTTCTGGGAAGAAAGCGCAGCGGGGGAGATGAAGGCGATGACCGTAGCACAGCCTGCAAGATGCTCAGCGATGTACTCGGGCCATTCGGTGCCTGCTTCGATGCCGGCGTCATACCAGACCCGGAAACCCCGGCTCTGCAGACCCCGGATGATGGGCAGGACCTTGTCCATGTCCCGGTGGGCATAGCTGATGAAGATGTAAGGCTCATTGCCTTCATAAATATTGAATGCCATTATGTAAAACCTCCCGGTATTATTTACGAAACGCATAATCAAAGGTATTGTAACATATTTTCAAAAGCGAAACAATAGGTATAACTTTAAAATATTCAAATTTTCGCAAAATATTTTTCAAATTAGTTTTTCAACCAAAAGAATAAAATTTGACATAATATACAAAAACTGTTGCAAAGGCGTCGCGGATATGATAAAACATACACAAAGAGCATCACGGCACCGTTGCTGGGGCCGGTGGGCTACTCCGAAGGAGGTATTGTAATGAAAAGAAAGTTGTTCAAGAGAGTGGCGACTGCACTCCTGGCCTTGGTTATGTTGATCGGCCTGCTACCCGGCATCGCGCTGCCCATAGCCGCAGCAGGGGAGACCTATACCCTGGATGTTATGGCTGATGTGGATAAGTTCCCCCAGGGTGCCAAGGCGGACGGCGAGACCCAAACTGCCGGCACTGATGATTATTTCACCATTTTCTACAGCGCCAAGAGCCGTGTTGATGACAGCAAGAAGAATTTCGATGACGGCTATGTGACCAATCGCCGCATCAATTTCGGCGGCAGCACGGTGGTCGGTGATAACACCAAGAATGCCATCATGTTCAAGACCTCCGGTCCTGCCAAGGTCAAGATCTGGTGGGTCTGCGGTGACATTGCCCGCCAGCAGGCTATTTACAGTTCCACCGGTGAAGTGCTCACCATGACCGACGTGGATTCTGTGAAGAATTCCCTCTACATTTCTGAACTCACCATCCCGGAAGCAGGCACTTATTTCCTGGGAAATGTCCATGGCAATAACTACTACTTCAAGGTGGAAGTGACCATCACCGGCGCCGGTTCCGATCCGGCGGCCCGGGCCGATTGGTCTACCGTGGCCGCCCCGGAGATCCTCAGCGCCGCCGATAACGGTGAAGGCAAGATCGCGGTGTCCGTCAAGGCCCTGGTGGGCAAGGATGGCGGCGACGAGATCCTGGTCACCATGCTGGACGCCTCCGGCAAGGAGATCGCCAGCAAGCGTTCCGTGGGCGAAAAGGACAGCCATACTATCGAGTTTGAGCCCACCGCCTCCGGCAAGTATACCTTCAAGGCCGTTCTGAACCGGGAGGGGGAGACCGGCAAGGAGGCCGCTGCCACAGCATCCGCAGACTTTGTCTTCCCTCTGGGTGATCCGGTGGTCACCAGCGTGACCAGCAAGGGCGGCGGCAAGATCGAAGTGGAATGGACTCCTGTTTCCGAAGCTGTCAGCTACGAAGTCTACTGCGACGGCGTGCTGAAAGATACCACCGACAAGACCAGCTATACGGTCACCGGTCTGAAAGTGGGCACCAGCTATACCTTCCATGTGGTGGCTGTTCGCGGTGAAGACCGCACCACCTCCAACCAGATGAGTACCACCGCCACCAAAGACGCCCAGATGACTTGGGCCTTCAGCTACTACGGCCCGTCTACCAATGCCGCCAGCAACGGTTACACAGGCTCTGTCAATGAAGACGGCACGGTGACGGTTTACTCCACCGGCGGCAAGGGCAAGATCCAGCCCAAGGGCGCAGACGGCATTGCCTTCTACTATACCGCCATCCCCAATAAGTACAATTTCACCCTTCGGGCGAAGGTCACTGTGGATTCCTGGCTGTACTCCAACGGACAGGAAGGCTTCGGTCTGATGGCCACCGATATGATGGGCATCAGCGGCGACTCTGCCGCCTTCTATAATAACTCTTATCTGGTGGGCTGTACCAAGATCGAGTATCGCTACGAAGGCGATGACGAGAGCTTCAAGATCTACGATGTGAGCCACGCTGGTGGCACCAAGTATTCCATGAAACTGGGCCTGGGCGTCATCGAACGTGTGGGCGTCACCAAGAAGAACCAGGCGAACTTCGCCGACAGCAAGGCTTTCAATGACTACTCCACTACCACGACTTTGGAGTGGGCGGCCGGCTCCTGGAATAAGGAAGCAGGTACCTACAACATCGTGGGCAATGAAACATCCGGCAATATCGAGCAGACCAACCTGGAACTGGAAGTGAAGACCAGCTTCATCCTGGAGATCCAGAGAAACAATACCGGCTACTTCGTTACTTATTATGATGAAAGCGGCAAGATCCTGTCCCAGCAGAAGTATTATGACCGGGATGCCCTGAGCAAGCTGGACGAAGACTATGTTTATGTGGGCTTCTTCGCCTCCCGTAATGCCACTGCCACCTTCTCCGATATCCAGGTCAGCACCATCCTGCCCAAGGATGACGCACCTGCGGAAGAGAAGCCTGTGACCAAGATCGACCCCACTGTTACCATTACCTCCGGCGCAGTGTCCACCTCCCAGGAATACGAAGTCCTGGTGGACACCAATGTCAGCGGCACCATCACCGTCCAGGTGGCCCGTGAGGCTGTGCTCACCGATGTGCCCATTACCGGCGGTCAGCGCTACAGCGCCATCATCAATCTGAAGGAATACGACGCCAACGAGGTTCGTGTCCTCTTCAAGCCCGATCCCAACCAGGACCTGGGCGAAGATACCGTCCTCAGCTCCGACAAGGAGATCAGCGCGACCATCACCGTGTTCTGGTATAAGGGCAATCACCATGCCAAGAAGATCTACGTTTCTCCCGATGTGGATCCCATCCAGGGCAGCCGCGCCAACGGCACCAAGGAATTCCCCTATGACCTTTACACCGCGGTGAAGGTGGTCGTTCCCGGCCAGGTCATCATTCTGATGGAAGGCACTTACAAGCTGCCCAACACCCTGCGGATCGAGCGGGGCATGGACGGCACGGCAGATGCGCCCATCTACATGATCCCCGATGTGGATGCCAAGACCCGTCCGGTGCTGGACTTCCAGCAGACCGGTAACGGTATCGTCCACGGTGGCGATTACTGGTATTTCTACGGCTTCGATGTGACCAATTCCGCCCCCGGCCAGAAGGGCTTCCAGGTCTCCGGCAGTTACAATACCCTGGACCAGATCCACGCCTACAAGAACGGCAACTCCGGCATCCAGATCAGCCGTATGTACGGCACGGACCTGAAGGACTACTGGCCTGCCCACAACCTGGTCCTTAACTGTACCTCTTACTCCAACTGCGACCCCGGCTACGAAGATGCTGACGGCTTTGCCGTGAAGCTGACCTGCGGCGAAGGCAATGTTCTTGATGGCTGCGTGGCTTACCATAACGCCGATGACGGCTATGATCTGTATGCCAAGAATGAGACCGGCCCCATCGGCAAGGTGGTCATTCGCAATTCCGTGGCCTATGCCAACGGCTATCTGGAAGACGGCACCGATGCCGGTAACGGCAACGGCTTCAAGATGGGCGGCGACAGCATCACCGGCCGCCATGTGCTGGAAAACTGCTACGCTTTCTATAATAAGTCCAAGGGCATCGACTCCAATTCCTGCCCCGATATCCAGGTCATCAACTGTGTCAGCTACAACAACGGCTCTTACAATGTGGCCCTGTACACCAATGTGGCCTCCAAGGATACGGACTTCTCCGTGGAGGGCCTGGTCTCCTTCCGCAATGCAGACGACAAGGTCTTTGCCGGCGATCCCACTGAGGGCGAAAAGCTGAGTCCCCAGGGTTCTCAGAAGCAGGATCAGTACCAGGGCAAGACCAATTACTACTGGACCGGCAGCAATTCCGTCAATTCCAAGGGCAGCAAGATCAAGGCCTCCATGTTCGTCAGCCTGGAATTCAAGGGCGTGGCCCGGAAGGCCGATGGCAGCGTAGATATGCAGGGCTTCCTGGAGCTGAATGATACTGCCCCCAAGGGCGTGGGCGTGATCAGCGGCGGTACGGCTTCTCCCGATGACATTTATGACATTGAGGACGATATGGCCCACGAATTCAGTACCGCATGGACCAGCGACAATGATACCTATCACTGGCATGAATGCGCCTGCGGCGCCAAGGGCGACATGGAAGAGCATCATTTCCAGTGGATCATCGACCTGGAACCCACCCCCACTACCAACGGCCAGAAGCATGAAGAATGCGCCGACTGTGGCTTCAAAAAGGCTGCTGTGACTACTTATTGGGAAAGCTCCATGGAAACGACACCGGCCACTGATGGACCTGAAGAGCCCAGTGAGCCTGCTCCTACCACTCCGTCCGATGACAACGAACCGGACGGCGCCAATGGTGTGATCATCATCGTCATCGTGGCGGTGATCCTGGTGGCTGCAGCTGCGTTTGCTGTCATCAAGTTCCTGCTTCCCAAACTGAAAAAGTAAACAAAACCCATAACCGAAACAGGATCGGACATTTTGTCCGATCCTGTTGCTTTGGTGGTACCAAAGGCAACCCCCGGCTCTGCCGGGGGACAAAAAATAGCTTACAGCGAGGAGTAAAGTAGACAAGAAAAAAGCTCCCCATTATAGTAGAAGTGGTTTGCCGACCACACAACTACCATAATGAGGAGGTC
>JAZNNP010000038.1:0-7520 GCA_045580365.1 Faecousia sp. | reverse complement strand
GATCGCACCATCCTGCATGGGAATGGATGCCAGATTGGCCACCAGCATGGTCACCACAAATTCTGACGGCTCCATCTGTCCGATCTGCCGTTTGCCCATCAGACGGATAACAGCAATCAGTACCAGATACACAACGATGGTACGTATATAGGATAAAATCAAACTGCCCACCTCTTTACCCCAGTTTCCCCGGAAAAAAGCGGTATATTCTGAAAATTTTTAAGATTTATCTTGACTTTTCCTTAGTTCCTCTATATAATATCCTAGCCTGCGTATGCGGGCAAATCCTTGCTCATGGCGAGACCATGGGCCAAAAGTCCAAAAGGAGGTGCAAACAACATGGCTAAGATCACCGGCAAGTACGAGGTGCTCTACATCATCGACCCCGCACAGGGCGAAGAGGGCATCGCCGCACTGGTGGAAAAGTTCAAGGCAATGGTGGAGGCGGAGGGTACTCTGACCAACATCGATGAGTGGGGCAAGCGTCGGCTGGCCTACCCCATCAATGATCTGCCCGAGGGCTACTACGTTCTGATGAACTTCGAGTCCAAGCCCGAGTTCCCCGCTGAGATGGAGCGCGTTATGAAGATCACCGAAGGTGTCCTGCGCTGCCTGACCACCGTCGTGGAGGAGTAAGATATGCTCAACCACATCGTCATTATGGGTCGTCTGACCCGTGACCCCGAGCTGCGCCGTACCGGCAGCGGCCTCGCGGTTACCAGTTTCTCCGTGGCTGTCGATCGTGATTTTGGCAGAAACGAGAACGGCGAAAAGAAGACCGATTTCTTCGACTGTGTAGCATGGCGTAATACTGCGGAATATGCCGCCAAGTATTTGACCAAGGGACGCATGGTCGTCGTCTCCGGTCGCCTCGAGTTCCGTGATTGGAACGACAGGGAAGGAAATAAGCGTCGTAATGCTGAAGTCATTGTGGACAATGTTTACCCGGCTGACAGCAGACGTGACGGCGACAACGGCAGCGCCCCCGCCTACGGCGGCAACTACGGCGCCCCCGCAACCCCCGCTTACAGCGGCGGTTATGCTGCGCCCGCTCCTGCAGCCGCATCCGATTTCGCGATGCTGGATGACGACGACGCCCAGCTTCCTTTCTAAACCGAACTTTTTCACAACACTTACAAGGAGGGAAAACCCATGGCTAACGAACAGCGTGTTCGCCCCCGCAAGCGCAAGAAGGTTTGCGCATTCTGCGTGGATAAGGTGACCAGCATTGATTACAAGGACGACAAGAAGCTGCGCCGTTACCTGTCCGAGCGTGGCAAGATCCTGCCCCGCCGTACCACCGGTACCTGCGCTGCCCATCAGCGTGATCTGACCACCGCTATCAAGCGCGCCCGTCACATCGCTCTGCTGCCCTACGTCGCTGACTGATCAGTCACCCATCCCCGAAGCCCCGGCTTCGGGGATTTTTTTAACTACTGCTTTCCCGATTCGAAACCCACTACACAAAAGGAGCGTTTTCTATGAACAAGTACTTGGACATCCATCCTGAAGTTGCAGCCGCCCTGGCTGAGGGCCGCCCCGTGGTGGCGCTGGAATCCACCATTATTTCTCACGGTATGCCCTATCCCCAGAATGTGGAAACCGCTCTGAACGTGGAGCGGATCATCCGCGAAAACGGCGCTGTGCCCGCCACCATCGCCATCATCGGCGGTCGTCTGAAGGCCGGCCTCAGCCCTGAAGAGATCGAATATTTCGGCAAAAAGGGCCAGGCCATCCATAAAGCCTCCCGCCGGGACCTGGCCGTCCTGTGCGCCAGGGGCGAAGATGGCGCTACTACCGTTGCCACCACCATGATCATCGCCCACATGGCCGGCATCAAAATTTTCGCCACCGGCGGCATCGGCGGTGTCCACCGGGGCGCAGAGACCACGATGGATATCTCTGCCGACCTGGAAGAACTGGCTCAGACCCCGGTAATGGTGGTCTGCGCCGGCGCAAAATCTATCCTGGATCTGGGTCTGACTCTGGAATACCTGGAGACTAAGGGCGTAAGCGTCATCGGCTACGGTACCGATGAACTGCCCGCTTTCTATACCCGCCAGTCCGGTTTCGGTGTGGATTACCGCATCGATACGCCCGCGGAGCTGGCCGCCGCCTTCAAGGCCAGCCATGAGATGGGCCTGCAGGGCGGTATGCTGGTGACCAACCCCATCCCCGAGGAATTTGCCATGCCCAAGGATGTCATCGACCGGGCCATCGACCAGGCCATCGGCGAGTGCAACGCCCAGGGCATCCACGGCAAAGCCACCACTCCCTTCCTGTTGGCCCGGGTGGCAGAGCTCACCGGCGGCGACTCCCTGGCTTCCAACATCCGCCTGGTGTATAACAACGCCAAGGTGGCTGCCCAGACTGCTGTGGAATACAGCAAGATCTGACCAAAAATATTTGCGGCACCCATGATGGGTGCCGCATTCTTCTTATGCTTTTGCGCAGTAGATCTCAATGGCCTTGCTGACCAATTCCGCCGTGCCGGCGCCGGCCCGGTCAATATTGTCCCGAAACCGCTCATCCGCCACATACATCTGCCCCAATCCTGCCAGGATCTGCTTGGTGCAGGTGTAATAATTGGTCGTTATGTGGTCCTGGAATAATCCTTGGTCTTCTCTTGATATTCCCGGTAGGCATCGGTTGCGCCCCACTTTTTCTTTGCTTCATCTTGATATTGGTCAAAATCCCGGTGCGCCATCTGATTCATCCCCTTTGTTATTTCTGCTTTCAATATACTCTGCCCGGGGTCCGATTGCAAGGACCTTTCCATTTTTTAGGCCGGAATATTCTTCCTTTTTGTGTTTCATATTGCATTCAGACACAAAATATGGTATCCTATTCCCATAGCAGTTACTTCTGCTCAGAAAGGAACAACCACTATGAAAAAGATCATCCGAATCTGTGCCGCCATTTTGGTGGTATCTACACTCTGCAGTCTGTTGTTCATCGGTTGTTCCAAACCGAACCCCGATCCTACCGAACCTTCTGCGCCCGCAACGCAGCCCACTGTGCCGGCCACCCGCCCCACTGAGCCTGCGGCAACCCAGCCTGCCCCGACCGTCCCTGCGCCTACCGATCCCGCACCCACCATTCCTCCCGTTACCGCTACCAATCCTCTGACCGGCGAAGCGCTGTCCGCCGCCAGTAATAATCGCCCCTTCGCCGTTTCTCTGAACAATGTCAAGGCCGCCATGCCCCAGTTGGGTGTCAGCCATGCCGATGTCCTTTGCGAAGTCATGACCGAAGGCGGCACCACCCGCTGCGTGGGCATTTTCAATGACCTGAACGACATCGCCACTCTGGGCTCCATCCGCAGCGCCCGTCCCTATATGATCAGCCTGGCCCAAAGTTTTGATGCCATTTTCGTCCATGCCGGCTGCAGCACGGAAGCCAAGAAAGTATTTGAAGAGACCGGCTGGGATCACCTGGACGGTGTTTCCGGCAAAGGTTCCAGCAAATATTACTACCGCGATCAGGATCGGCTGAACGCCGGTTACGCCAAAGAACATACCATGTGCATCACCCCGGAAAATGTCCTGGCCTATGCACAGAAGCTGAATCTGACCATGGCACGCCCCAATGGCGTGGAGTACGGCTGGCAGTTTAGTGACGAGGTTTCCATTTCCGGCAGCGCCGCGGCAAATATCCGCATCCGCTTCAGCATCGGCAGTTCCACTTCCGACCGGGTGAAAGCCACCATCATGGCGTATGACGCCGAAACCGGCCTGTACTACGCCACCCAACACGGCAAAGCCTGGACAGACAGCACCACAAACCAGCAGATCGCCTTCCGCAATGTACTGGTGCTGCGCTGCGATACCCAAAAGATGTACCCGGATCAGAGCCTGCTGAAAGTCGACATGATCGGCAGCGGCACCGGTTATTATGCCTGCGGCGGCCAGATGATCCCTATCCGCTGGACCCGGGCTACCGCCACTGATCCCTTCACCTTTACCCTGGAGGACGGCACTTCTCTGACCCTGGCCATCGGCAAGAGCTACATCGGCTTTGTGTCCAACAGCAGTGTGATCGATTTCTCCTAACCCGGAGTGTAGAATATGACTTACGAACAGATCAAAAACCACCCCGAAGTGCTGGCTCTGCTGCAGCGGGGCAACCATAATCTGGGGGTTTTGGGCTTTACGGATCATTCCACCGCCCATACCGCCCTGGTAGCAGAGCGGGCTGCCTATATCCTGCGGAAGCTGGGTTACGACGACCATGATGAAGAACTGGCCAAGATCGCCGGCTTCATGCATGACATTGGCAACGCCATCAACCGCAAGCAGCACGCAGAATGGGGCGGCATTCTGGCCAACGACATTCTGAAGGCATCGGATATGCCCATCGAAGACCGGATCATCGTGGTTTCCGCCATCAGCCACCATGACGAGTCCACCGGCGGTGCCCGGGATGCCATCTCCGCCGCGTTGATCCTGGCGGATAAGACCGATGTGCGCCGCAACCGGGTCCGCACCCAGGACCGGGAGAAGTTCGATATCCACGACCGGGTGAACTACGCCGTCACCGGCTCCAGCCTGAAAGTGGAAGCTGTTGATAAGCGGATCTCCCTGAACCTGCAGGTAGACGAAAGCATCTGCACCATGTACGAGTATTTCGACATTTTCCTGGGCCGGATGCTGATGTGCCGCGGCGCCGCAGAAATGCTGGGCTGCAAATTCCGCCTGACCGTCAACGGCGGTAAAGTCCTATAAAATCCAAAGAGCCGCCATCGGGCGGCTCTTTTCTATTGCTTATTCTTCCTGGTACAAGCTCCGCAGGACCTTCACCAGCCGCTCCACAAATCCCCAGATCGGCGGCTCTAGCCACTTGTCGTACAGAATACACATGTAAAGCGCCTGGTGCCAGTTCTTCACCGGCACAAAACGAATATCCGGCCGGTCCCGGACGCAATCCTCGGACAAAACACATACGCCTACGCCCGCCGCCACCAGATCCAGCGCCGCCTGGGCAGTGTTCACCGTGCAGACGATCCGCTCCTCCGCATTGCCGCCGCTGGCCCACTGGCCGAACCCATTTTCTCCTGTGGAATGGAACGCCACCTGGGGCTCAGCAGACAGTTCCTGGGGCAGTACCCATTCCCGCTCCGCCAGGTCATGCCCCGCCGGCAGCGCCGCGCTGAAATTCCGCCGGCACAGCTTCCGGAAATGCAAACTCCGATCCCGGTTGGTGGTATCCACAATGGCCATGTCCAGCTTTTCCTGCCGCACCAGGTCCATCAATTCCTCCGCTGCGCCCTCGGTCAGGCGGAAGCGGATCCGCTCATTTTGCTGGGTGTAGGCCATCACTTCCCGGGCCACCGTGCCCCCCAAAGTGCCGGATACCACGCCCATACGAATATAAACCGGGGCAGTGACCTTGCTGTCGCGCAGAGTCACCGATGCCTCATTCAGCTCCCGCAATGCCGCATCCACCTTTTCCTGGTAGTAGCGGCCTTCCTCCGTCAGCCGGATGTTGCGGCCCACCTTTTCGAAAAGCTTCACCCCACCCAATTCCGTTTCCAGATGATGGATGGCACTGCTCAAACTGGGCTGGGAAATACCCAGCCGGGCCGCCGCCAGGGTGTAATGCTCCACCTGGGCCAGCACCGAAAAATAACGCAGATAATTGTAGTTCATTTGTCGCCCTCACCGATCTATAGATATAAACTATAAATATAATATCATAACTATATTGTTTTTTGCAAGAAAAATTTGTATAATCCCCTAGGACTTCAAAAATACCGAAATTTGCAAAAAAATCCCGGCAACCATTGCCTTTTCAGCGGGATTATGTTATGATATTTGATGGGATGCGACGCACCCTTTCTCATCACCATACCGGGTCTTTCGACCCACATAAGAGGTTTTTATGCAATTTACTTATCGGGGCCTCCAGGCCCAATATACACGCCACCTGGTCACCGAGGAAGAGGTAGACCGCCAGCTCCAGCGGCTGCAGCAGAGCCATCAGCGCACCGCCGTCATCAATGACCGGCCCACTCAGCTGGGCGACGAAGTGGTGTTGGACTACGCCGGCTTCTGTGACGGCGAGCAGTTTGCCGGCGGCACCGCCCAGCAGCAGACCCTGGTTCTGGGCAGCGGCACATTCATCCCCGGCTTTGAAGAGCAGCTTCTGGACAAAGTCCCCGGCGAGAAGGTCATTGTGGAAGTCACCTTCCCCCAACAGTATCACAGCCAGGCTCTGGCCGGCAAAGCCGCCCAGTTCCACTGCGTGATCCACCGGATCCATGTCAAGACCCCCTATGAGCTGGACGATACCTTTGCCCAGGAAGTAGGCGGCTTCTATACCCTGGAAGAAATGCGGCAGAAGATGCAGGAAGAAATGCAGGCCCACGCCGATCAGCGGGGTGAGATGGATCTGCATGACCGGCTGCTGCGCCAGGCCGCGGAAACCCTGGATTTCACCCCCACCGAAGAGCAGATCGCCACTGCGGTGGACGAACTGATGAGCCACCTGAAAGCCCAGCTGGCCCAGCAGCAGCTCTCTTTGGAATCCTACTGCACCTTCATGAGCACCAGCGAAGCAAAGCTCCGGGAAGATTTCCGGGAGTCCGCCATCAACCACGCCGGGGTCCAGGCAACTGTGGATCGGATCGTGGAACTGGAACAACTGGAAGCCACTCAGGAGGACATCGGCCAGGCCGTGGCCATGGTCGCCCGCCAAAACGGCTTGACCGTCGAGCAGCTCAAGTCCTATTATGATGCAGAGCTGGAAGCGGCCATCATTCGCAGCATCCTCACCAGCAAGGTCATGCGCCTCATCCGGGACGCAGCGATCATTGCCGAGGTATGACATAAATTTATGAATATTGTGCCTTTGGCACCGAAAAACAAGGAGGATACCCACTATGGCAATCGTTTTTGACGAGAATGGCAAGTACGTAGACGAGCACGGCAACGTAAAACTGGACCCCACCAAGTTTGCTGACTGGCAGATCGCTGAGGAAGCAGAAAAGACTCTGCCCTCTGTCGACTTCTTCCGTGAGAAGCTGGGCCTGCTGCCCGACGAAATCATTCCCTACGGCAAGACCCCCAAGATCGACTTCATCAAGGTCATGAAGCGTCTGGCTGACAAGCCCGACGGCAAGTTCATCGAGGTCACCGCTGTGACCCCCACCCCCTTCGGCGAAGGCAAGTCCACCGTTTCCCTGGGTCTGATCGAAGGCCTGGGCTACATTGGCAAGAATGCAGGCGGCGCTCTGCGTCAGCCCCCCGGCGGCCCCACCATGAACGTTAAGGGTACTGCAGCTGGCGGCGGCAACGCTCTGCTGATGCCCATGACCGAGTTCTCCCTGGGCCTGACTGGCGATATCAACGATATCATGAACGCTCACAACCTGGCTATGGTCGCTCTGACCGCACGTATGCAGCACGAGCGCAACAACACCGACGAGTGGCTGGCATCCAAGGGCCTGATGCGCCTGGATATCGACCCCAAGCGTGTTGAGATGGGCTGGATCATTGACTTCTGCGCACAGTCCCTGCGTA
>JAZNNP010000037.1:0-33343 GCA_045580365.1 Faecousia sp. | reverse complement strand
AAAAACACCCCCGGAGCGCCCCCGCCCCCCTGTGGTTCTGGGAAATCTTACAGTTCTACATCCAGCTTGCCCACCACGGCAGCGCAGCGGGGGCACAGGCCGTCGGTACCGGCGTTGGTGGAGTGCATCCAGCAGCGGGGGCACTTCTCGCCCTTGGCTTCGCTGACGCCGATGGTCACGGCGCTGAAATTGGTGCCGTTGCCCACCAGGGCGCCCTCCTCGGGGTCGGCCCAATCCACGGCGGAAACGATGAACAGCTCCGCCAGATCCATGCCGGCGGTGGCGGCTTCCAGGGTCTCGTTGTGGCTCAGGGTCACATGGGCTTCCAGAGCCTTGCCGATCCGCTTCTCGGCCCGGGCCTTCTCCAGGATGCCATTCACATCCTGCCGCAGGGGGATCAGATACTCGTCCCACTTGGCCATGGTCTCGGCGCAGAGCATATAGCCCTCCATGCCCTCGGGCATCTGGTTCAGCAGGATGTTCCGCTTGTCATCGGACGCCAGGTGGGGCATTGCCTGCCAGATCTCATCACAGGTGAAGGCCAAGATGGGGGCAAACAGCTTCGCCATGGCATCCACGATCAGATACAGAGCAGTCTGGGCGCTGCGGCGGCGGTTGCCGGCAGCCTCTTCGCAGTACAGCCGATCCTTCAGAATATCCAGATAGAAGCTGGACAGCTCCACTACGCAGAAATCATTGATGATGTGGGTCACCACATGGAATTCGTAGGCATTGTAGGCCTTGCGGACGGCCTTGATCAGCTTATCCAGCTTGGGCAGCGCCCACTTGTCCAGATCTTCCATGTTCTCGGCAGAGACCATATCCGTGTTGGGATCAAAGTCTGCCAAATTGCCCAGGCAGTACCGGGCGGTGTTGCGGAACTTCAGATAGTTCTGGGCGATCTGCTTGAAGATCTCCTTGGAGCAGCGCACATCGGCGTGATAGTCGGAGCTGGCAGCCCACAGGCGGAT
Organism: Faecousia sp.; assembly: GCA_045580365.1. Taxonomy (GTDB): domain Bacteria; phylum Bacillota; class Clostridia; order Oscillospirales; family Oscillospiraceae; genus Faecousia. Next base: position 32,372 of record JAZNNP010000037.1, on the reverse strand, counting down.
GATATCCGCGCCGAAATCCTTGATGAGGTCGGCGGGATCTACGCCGTTGCCCAGGCTCTTGTGCATGGCGCGGCCCTGGCCGTCCACCACCCAGCCGTGGGTCAGCACCTGCTTGAAGGGTGCGCCCTGATCCAGCGCGCCAACGCTGGTCAGCAGGGAGGACTGGAACCAACCGCGGTACTGATCCGCGCCTTCCAGATATACATCGGCAGGCCACAGCTCGGGGGTGCGATGCATCAGGGATGCGTAGTGGGTAGAGCCGGAGTCGAACCAGCAATCCAGGGTGTCGGTTTCCTTGTCAAAGGCCGTGCCGCCGCAGTGGGGGCAGGTGAAGCCTTCGGGAACCAGATCCATGGCTTCGCTCTCGAACCAGATATTGGAACCATGCTCGTCAAACAGCTTGGAGATCTTCTCAATGGATGCGGGATTGGAAACGGGCTTGCCGCAATCCTTGCAGTAGAACACGGGGATGGGCAGACCCCAGCGGCGCTGACGGCTGATGCACCAGTCGGCCCGCTCCCGGATCATGGAAACCATCCGATCCTCGCCCCAGGCGGGGAACCACTGCACATTCTCGATAGCCTTCACAGCCTGGTCCTTAAAGGACTCCACAGAGCAGAACCACTGGGGCGTGGCCCGGAAGATGATGGGCTTCTTGCAGCGGTCATGGTGGGGATAGGAGTGGACGATCTCTTCGGAAGCGAACAGCATGCCGCTCTCTTCCATATCGGCCTTGATGATGGGGTTACTCTCTTCGGTCTTGAGGCCGGCGTACTTGCCGGCGTAGTCGGTGTGGCGGCCGTAGTCGTCCACCGGCACCACCAGTTCCATGCCGTAGCGCATGCAGGTCTGGTAGTCGTCTGCGCCGAAGCCGGGGGCGGTGTGGACACAGCCCGTACCGGAATCCATGGTGACATACTCGGCATTCACCAACCGGCTGGTCTTGTCCAGGAAGGGATGCTGGGCCAGCATATTCTCAAAGAAGTTGCCGGGGTAGGTGGCCAGAACTTCGTAATTTTCAAAGCCGCCCATCTTCATGGTCTTTTCCATCAGGGCCTCGGCCATAATGTAGGTCTCGCCGTTGTCGGCCTTCACCAGCACATACTTGTCCCGGGGATGGAGGCAGATGCCCATGTTGCCGGGCAGAGTCCAAATGGTGGTGGTCCAAATCACGAAGAACATCTTGCTCTTGTCAAAGCCTTCCAGCTTGCCCAGATCGTCCTTCATGGGGAACTTGACATACACAGAGGTGCAGGGATCGTCCTTGTACTCAATGTCCGCCTCGGCCACAGCGGTGGCGCAGAAGGGACACCAGGTCACGGGCTTCAAGCCCTTGTAGATGTAACCCTTGTCAAACATCCGGCCAAAGACCTTCACTTCCTGGGCCTCAAAATGCCGGTCCATGGTGCGGTAGGGATGATCCCAATCGCCTACGACGCCCAGCCGCTTGAAGCCGGCCATCTGCTTCTGGATGAAATCCTCAGCAAATTCCTCGCAGGCCTTCCGGAATTCCGGCACGGACATATCCCGGTTCAGTTTCTTCTTGGAGTTCTCGATGGCTCGCTCGATGGGCAGACCGTGGTTATCCCAACCGGGGACATAGGGGGTGTAGTAGCCGGTCATGGCCTTGCTGCGGATGATGAAATCCTTCAGCGTCTTGTTCAGCGCATGGCCCATGTGGATATAGCCGTTGGAGAAGGGAGGGCCGTCATGGAGAATAAAGGGGGTCTTGCCGGCGTTTTTCTCCAGCAGGGCGTTGTACAGGTCCAGTTCCTGCCAGGCGGAGAGCATACCGGGCTCCCGGGCAGGCAGACCGGCCTTCATGGGAAAGTCGGTCTTGGGGGTGATGATGGTGTTTTTGTATTCCATTGGAATGTACCTCCGTATTGATTTCAAATTGAACGGGTAAAGATGCATGCGCACAGGCTTCTCCTTGAGGAGAAGCTGTCAGCGGAGCTGTCTGATGTGGTGTAGGTTGCTTGCAGCCGTGTATTTTTGAGTTGTCGCTTTGCGACACCACCACATCCGGCCTTTCAGGCCAACTTCTCCTCGAGGAGAAGGCTAAAAAAGCGCCTTTGTCCCTGTTGTAAGAGACAAAGGCGCATATACCTCTGCGGTACCACTCTCATTCCGCCTTGCGGCGGCACTCGATCCCGCTTTATCGGGCGGACCCGGCGCAGCCTACTGAAATGCCATCGTTCGGTGCGCGGCTCGGAGGGGATACCGCCTGCATTTCTGTTGCTGCCTCGCACCAAACGGCAGCTCTCTGAAAACAGCTTTTGCAGACGACTTGTCCTCGTCAAAGCCTTGGATATTTACTTATTCTCGTCGTCCTCGTCGTTGTCGTGCTTCTTGGTGGGGTCGTAGTTCCGGCCGAACTTCAGCGTGCCGTTGCCGAACCGACTGGTGGTGGAGCTGTTGACGGCAGGCTTGGGGTCGGGATTGGGATGGACCTGCTCCGTGGTGCCCACCAGAGCCTCCACATTGTGGGAAATCTCATCAGCCACGGCGTCGGCGGGATCCACCGGATCGTCGGGCTCGGAATCATAATCATACGCAGCGTTGGCAGCGGCGGGCTTGGGGGCGGGGCGATGGGCTTCCTTGATCCGCTCCAGAGCCTGGACGCAGTTGTTTAGCTGGGCCTGCAGCTCTTCGATCTTGGCGGCGGCCACCCGACGGGCTTCTTCCACGCGCGCATTCTCTTCTTCGATCAAAGCCGTTGCGTTCTTGGCATTTTCAGCCGCGGCGGCATTGGCGTTGTTGAGCATCTGCTTGCACTTTTCTTCTGCTTCCCGCACCATCTTGTCGCAGGTCTTCTGAGCGTTGACGATGGCATCTTTCATGGAAGCCTCGTTCTGCCGGTATTCTTCCAGCTTGCTCACCAGCACCCGCATCTTGCTCTTCAAGAGGGCGTTTTCTTTGTACAGTGTGATATAATCCTCGGTCAGCGGCTCCAGAAATTCGTCGACTTCTTCGATATTGTAGCCGCCGAAGGTCGCCTTGCTGAAGGAGATCTGTTCGATCTGCTGGGGTGTAAACATATTCTATCTATCCTTTCCGCGAAAACCTTATACGTAGCCTTCCACTTCAGTGGGCAGATTTTCCAGATCGCCGACCACATCCATGTTGTGAGGGCAGAACAGGTAGGTAGACTGCGCCACCTTCTTCACCTTGCCGTCCACGGCGTAAGCGCAGCCGGACAGGAAATCCACCACCCGGCGGGCCATGGCCTTGTCCACATTTTCCATGTTGACGATCACGGCCTTCCGGTTACGCAGATCGTCGGCAGCCTTGGATGTATCGTTAAAAGTAGAGGGGTGGAACAGCACCACTTCCTGCTTGTTGGCCATGCTCACCACCTGGCCGCTGAAACCGGCGGCAGGGGCGTGACCGGCGTCCCGATCGGTAGCGCCTGCGCCAAAAGCGGGCGCCCGGCGGGTGCGGGCAGGACGGTCCTGGGGCTCGTCGTCAAAAACTTCGTCGCCCTCTTCCTCGTCGAATTCGTCATCATATTCATCTTCAGCATAAGGCTGCGTGAACTTCTTCATGCTTTCCCAAAAACCCATAAAAGATCCTCCTGTTTATGTCGCTCGTTACTGTTGAGGTTTCTCGTAATTTCTTGCGCCAAAAATGGCAGTGCCGACCCGGATCATGGTGCTGCCATAACGAATGGCGTCGGCAAAGTCATCCGACATACCCATGGACAATATATCGACACATACATTATCACCTTTTTTTGCCGTTATGTCAACAGAAAGGTTATACATTTCTTGAAAAAATTTGTCATTGTCCCCCGGATTTTCTGCTCTCGGGGGGATAGCCATCAGGCCGCGAAGCCGCAAATGGGGCCAAATTGGGAATTTTTCCACAATTTCCGGGATCTGCCCCGGAGTGAAGCCGCTCTTGCTTTCCTCGCCGCCGATGTTCACCTCCAGCAGAATGTCCTGGCGGATGCCCTGCCGGGCAGCTTCTTTAGAGATGGCCTCCAGCAGACGCAGGCTGTCCACGCTCTGGATCAGATCCACCTTGCCCACCACCTGCCGCACCTTGTTGGTCTGCAGATGGCCGATGAAATCCACCGGCGCGCCGTCGTAGGCATTTTGGGCGGATTTGGCCGTCAGTTCCTGGACCCGGTTCTCGCCGCAGCGGTCCACGCCGCCGGCGATGGCCGCCCGTACAGCCTCGGCATCGTTCATTTTGGTGGCGGCGCACAGCTGTACCGATTTGGGATCCCGGCCTGCGGCAATGGCTGCTTCTTCCATTTGCTCCCGGATGCGGCGGATATTTTCTCGGATGGACATGATGATCCCTTCTTTCTGTTCAAATTTGGCGGATCATGCAAAAAGCGACGAAGCTCTGCTCCGTCGCCTTTGCGCCCTTATGGGTTGGGTGCGGATCGGATGGTCCGCATGGGTGCCAGGGTAGAGATGGCGTGTTTGTAGATCATCTGCTGTTTGCCATCGCTCACCAGCACCACTACGAAACTGTCGTGACCCGTAATGATCCCCCGGAGCTGGAATCCGTTCATCAAAAACAGCGTCACGGGGACTTTGTCCCGCTGGCATTCCGACAGCACGGCTTCCTGTAAACTGATCGCTTCTGACATAAGTATACCTTCTTTCTTTGGGATACTCACATCATAGCATGATTCACTTGTCGTTTTCTTGCAGAACCTGTCGGGCCATGGCAAGAATTTCTTCGTTTTTCATGCCGGGCGGACGGATCAGCCAGTGCATTTTGGGGTTGCGCCGGAACCAGGTCAGCTGCCGCTTGGCATACCGCCGGGAACCTTTCTGCACTTCCTCCACCGCCCTTTCCAGGGTGGCCCGTCCCGCCAGGGCGTGGACGAACTCCTTGTACCCGATGGCCTGCATGGCCGTGGCATCCTCCGGGATCCCCTCCGCCAGCAGACTGCGGATCTCCGCTTCCAGTCCCATTTCCAGCATGATCTCCACCCGCCGGTCGATGCGGCTGTACAGCTCCGCCCGGTCCGCGAAATCCAGCCCCAGCCAAACCGGCTCATACCGGGGCGGCTGCGCCTGGGTCCTTTGGTCGTGGGCGGTGATGGTCTCGCCGGTCTCATAGTATACTTCCAATGCCCGGACGATCCGCCGGGGATTGCCCTGGGATCGCTCCGCAGCTGCCGGATCGATGGCCGCCAGCTCCTGCAGCAGGGCCTCCAGGCCCTCCGCTTCCAGCCGGGCCTCCAGCTTTTGCCGATGGCCGGTGGCAGGGCAGGGGGCAAAATCACCGCCCCGGATCAAACTGTCCATGTATAGGCCCGTGCCGCCGGCAATAATGGCGGTTTTTCCCCGGGCCAGAATGTCGTCGACGATGGGGGTGGCCATCTGGCAGTAGCGGCTGACGGAAAAATCTTCCGTCGGTTCGCAAATGTCGATCATGTGGTGGGGGATGCCCTGCATCTCTTCTTTGGTAGGCTTGGCGGTGCCGATGTCCATGCGGCGGTAGATCTGCATGGAGTCGCAGGAAACCACTTCGCCCTTTGTCCACTTGGCGATCTCCACCGCCAGAGCAGTTTTGCCGGAGGCCGTCGGCCCTGCAACGCATATGATGTTGTTCAAGGTCTATGCCTCCTTTTGCGTCGTTTACGACCGCTTGAATTGCTTTTCCAGCTGCTTTTTGCTCAGGGTGATGCAGATGGGGCGGCCGTGGGGACAGTATTTCAAACTTTCGTCAGCCATCACGGTTTCTACCAGAGCCAGCAGTTCTTTTTCGTCATTGATCCAGCCGGCCTTGATGGCGGCCTTGCAGGCCACCGTGTGCAAGATCTCGTCCCGGATGGTACTCTTGTCATTCCTGCGGCCGGAGAGCAGATCGGCGGCCAGCGTTTCCACGGTCTCTGCCGCCCCATCCACGGACAGATCCATGGGGATCTGCCGCAGCAAAATGGTGTTGTCGCCGAATTCTTCGATCTCGAAGCCCAATTCTTCCAGCAGTTCCCGGTTTTCCAGCAGTTCGCCGCAGGCATCGGGGCTGAGCCGCACCGTAATGGGGGTCAGCAGCATTTGGGAAGAGATCTTCTCCTGGTGGGCTTTCAGCTTTTCAAACAGGATCCGCTCATGGGCGGCGTGTTTGTCGATGAGGAATGCTTCTTCTCCCTGCTCCACGATGATGTAGGCATTGTACAGTTCCCCCACCAGCCGCCAGGGGATCTCCTGGGGCATGGGCAGGGCAGTTTGCTCCGGCTCGGCTTCGGGGGCAGGTTGGGCCACCGGCTGCACAGGAACGGCTGCCGGGGCAGGTTCCCGGATTTGGGGCAGCATGATCTGATCCCGGAGGGCTTCGTGGCGCTGCTGCTCCACCTTCACAGCAGCCGCCGCTGCCGCAGCAGGTTGGGGTTTGGGCGCGGTCTGCACTGCGTCCGCGTAATTGCGGTATTCTTCTGCCGTCATGGTCCGGTAAAAACCGGGCTTTTTCGGGGGCACAGCCTGGGCAGCAGGCTGCGCAGGGGTGACCGCCGGCTTGGCGGGAGGGGGCGTAAAGGTGGTGGTTTGGGGTTTGAACTGAACCTGGGGCCGGTCGGTCTGCCGGTTCAGGGCACCCAGCACGCCGTAATGGACGCAGTCAAATACTGCCTTTTCCGACAGGAATTTCACTTCCGTCTTGGCCGGGTGGACATTTACATCCACCGCATTGGCCGGCAGGGTCAGATGGAGCACGCAGGCAGGAAATTTACCCACCATGATCTGGTTGCGGTAAGCTTCTTCCAGCGCGGCCATCAGCAGCCGGGATTTCACCGGCCGTCCGTTGACAAAGAAGGTCTGCATGGCTCTGCTGGGCCGTGCGTCGGTGGGCTTGCTGACATATCCGGTCAGATGCATCTGCTCCCAGCGGCTGTCCACAGCCACCATCCGGGCGCTGTCCCGGCCGTATACGCAGTATACCGCCCCTTCCAGACCGCCGGTGCCCGGGGTGGAAAGGATCTGCTTGCCGTCCCGCAGGAAAGTGATGGCCACTTCCGGGTGGGCCAGGGCCTGCAGCTGTACCGCGGCGGCCACTTTGCCACCTTCCACGGTGTCGGATTTCATAAATTTCATTCGGGCCGGGGTGTTGTAAAACAGATCCCGGACGATGATGGTGGTGCCGTCGGGGCAGCCGGTCTCCGATTCTTCCGTGATCTGCCCGGCCTCCAGATGGAGGCTGGTGCCGGCAATGCTGCCGGCGGTTTTGGTCATCAGATCAATGCGGCTGACGGAGGCGATGGCTGCCAACGCTTCACCGCGGAAGCCCATGGTGCCGATGGCCGCCAAATCTTCTGCCGTCCGCAGTTTGGAGGTGGCGTGGCGCAAAAAGGCGGTACGGGCATCCTCGGCGGACATACCGCAGCCGTTATCCGTGACCCGCAGGAAAGTCATGCCGCCGTTTTGGATCTCTACGGTGATCTTGGACGCACCGGCATCCACGGCATTTTCCAGCAGTTCCTTGACAACACTGGCAGGCCGCTCCACCACTTCGCCGGCGGCGATGAGATTGGCCACATGGGACGATAATTGAATAATTTTCGGCATCAGATCACCTCAATCATTGCAAAAATTCCGGCCGCGTTTACGATGGTGTGCATCAGTATGGGGGCGATGATGGTGCCGGTCCGCTTATAGCACCAGCACAGGCAGAATCCGGCCGGGAGATACTGCACAAAGCACAGCGCCAGCCGCAACGGCGGATAGATGCCGATATAGCCCACCACATGAATGGCGGCAAACAGCGCCATGGACACGGCATAAGCCGCCATGGGACTTTTCTTGTAAATATTGCGCCAGATCAGGCCCCGGTACAATGTCTCCTCAGTGGCAGGCACCAGCAGCACCGTGCAAAGGCCCAGGGGCACCAGGTCATTTTTCATCATTTCCTGTAGGTTGGCGTCATTGACATTGCCGAATTCCGGATCGATGACTAAAATCACCCGGGTGACAAAGTCCGTAAAGACCTGATAGGCAAGATAGGCCAAAATGGCGTACCACAGCGTGATCATCACCCGCTGCAGCGCCACTTTCAAAGACTGCTTCAGAAAATCCCGGAACAGCCATACGGTCACGGAAAAATTGATCACAAAATAGGCCACATTTACCATGCCGTTGGACAATGGCCGGGGCAGCAGCCCATTGAGACTCATCAGCACCCCGGGCAGTATAAAGGCATCGAGGATCAGCCAAATGCTGCCCCACCGGGTCTCTTTGAAATTGGGCGCGGGGGTCAAAACAGGATCGTTCATCATATCAGTTCAACATCTTCTTCAGTTTGTACAGTTCGTTCATGGCTTCAATGGGGGTCAGGGTCTCCACACTCAGCCGGCTCAGGGCGTCGCAGACTTGCTGATTGCGCAGATCACCCATGGAGATCTGATCGTCGGCAGCCACCGGGGCGGCCGCCACATGGACCACGCCGCTTTCTGATTCCAGTTCCTCCAGGATCTGCCGGGCCCGGCTGATCACAGAGGACGGGATGCCGGCCAGCTTGGCCACTTCAATGCCGTAGCTGTCATCGGTAGCGCCGGGGACGATCTTCCGCAGGAAGATCATCTGATCCCCCCGTTTTTTCACGGCGATGTTGTAATTTTTCACATTGGGCAGCTTTTCTTCCAATGTGGAAAGCTCGTGGTAATGGGTGGCAAACAGGGTCTTTGCACCCAGTTTTTTCGGATCAGCCGCATATTCCAGCACCGCCCGGGCGATGGACATGCCATCGTAGGTGGAAGTGCCCCGGCCGATCTCATCCAGGATCAGCAGCGAGCGGCTGGTGGCATGCTTCAAAATGGATGCCACCTCCGCCATTTCCACCATAAAGGTAGACTGGCCGGAAGCCAGGTCATCGCTGGCGCCGATCCGGGTGAATACCCGGTCTACCAATCCGATCCGGGCGGCCCGGGCCGGCACGAAGGAGCCGATCTGGGCCATCAGCACGATCAGCGCCACCTGCCGCATATAGGTGGATTTACCGGCCATGTTCGGGCCGGTGATAATGCTCACCTGGTGATCCGCGCCCCCCAGCTGGGTGTCGTTGGGCACGAACAGGGAATCCTTGAGCATCACTTCCACCACCGGGTGGCGGCCATCGGTGATGGCGATCTCGTTGTTCAATGTGATCTCCGGCCGGCAGTAGCCCCGCTGCACCGCAACGGCGGCAAAAGAGCAAAGCACATCGGCAGCAGCCACCGCCGCGGCGGTCAGCTGGGCCCGGGCGGATTGCGCCGCCAGATATTCCCGCAGCCGGGTGAAGATCTGATATTCCAGCGCCGTCAGCCGATCCTTGGCCCCCAGCACCTGGTCTTCCAGTTCTTTCAGTTCCGGGGTGATGTAACGCTCGCAGTTTGCCAGGGTCTGCTTGCGGATGTAGTGGGCGGGCACCTGGCCGGTAAAGGATTTGGAAACTTCGATGTAATAGCCGAACACCCGGTTGAAGCTGACCTTCAATGTGCGGATGCCGGTCTTTTCCCGCTCTGCGGTCTCAATGGCGATGATGGTGTCCCGTCCGCCGTTCATAATGTCCCGCAGCCGATCCGCTTCCGCGTCAGCGCCGGGGCGGATGATGCCGCCTTCCCGGACTGTCAGGGGCGGTTCGTCCACGATGGTCTGCTCGATCATATCCGCGCAATCCGTCAGGGGATCGATGGCATTATTGAGCCGGTTCAATAGCGGTGCGCCGCATTTGCAGAGTTGGGCCTTCACGTCGGGCAGCGCCCGCAAACCTCTGGCCAAGCCTAAAAGATCCCGGCAGTTGACCGTGCCGGTGACCACACGGGTCATGACCCGCTCCAGATCCGTCACATCCTTCAGCGCCTGGATCAGTTCACCCCGGATCACCGTAGCATCCACCAGTTCTTCCACAGCGGTCTGCCGCTGGTTGATCTGATTGATGTCCAGCAGGGGCTTTTCCAGCCAGCTGCGCAGCAGACGGCCGCCCATGGCGGTGCCGGTCTTGTCCAGCACCCACAGCAGGCTGCCCTTCTTTTCTTTGGAGCGCATGGTTTCCGTCAGTTCCAGATTCCGCCGGGCATCCATATCCAGTTCCATAAACCGGCCCGTGGTGTAGTATTCCAGATTGCGGATGTGGGAAAGATCGTTTTTCTGCAATTTCAGCAAAGTCTGCAGCAGGCTGCCTGCCGCCATTACGGCATCCGGCAGGTTGGAAAGACCCAGGCCTGCCAGGGTGTTGGAAAAATGCCGCTCCAAAAGGGCAGAAAGTTCCGCCTCGTCAAATGCACCGGTGGTACCTTCATTGACGCAGCAGCCCAGCCGCCGCAGCAGACATTCGTCGAAAGCGGCGCTGTTGACGCCCTTGCCGAACCGCAGCACTTCCGACGGGGCAAACCGTCCCAGCTCCGATACAGCGGCGCTTTCGTCGGCACACACCGTCACAAAGAATGCGCCGGTGGATACATCGCAGAATGCCAGGCCGAACTTCTCGCCCCCAAAGAGACAGGCGAAGTAATTGTTCTTGCTTTCGTCCAGCATGCAGCTTTCCGTTACCGTGCCGGGGGTGACGATCCGGGTGATATCCCGTTCCACCAAACCCTTGGTGGTGGCCGGGTCGGTCATCTGCTCGCAGATGGCCACTTTGTAGCCCTTCTGCACCAGCCGGGCGATGTAGGCATCCACACTGTGGTAAGGCACGCCGCACATGGGGGTCTGCTCCTCCTTGGGCTTGCCCCGGTCCCGGGTGGTCAGGGTCAGATCCAGCTCGCCGGATGCGATACGGGCATCCTCGTCGAACATTTCATAAAAATCACCCAGCCGGAAAAACAGGATGCAGTCCTGATGCTGCTCCTTGATGGTGCGGTACTGCCGCTGCATGGGGGTCAATTCTTTATCGTTGGTGGCCATGAAAAACCACTCCTTATCTATATTTCAAATTTCAGGTTATCGTTCACTTGGGTAGGGCGGCTTGCTCTCAAGCCGCCGAAGGGATTTTAGGCGGATGTCCGGCGGCGGGCTGAGGGCAGCCCGCCCTACCGCAGCGCGTTTGATAGAGCGACTTGGACAGGGCAGCCCGCCCGACCGCAGTGCGTTTGAATGCGCGATAAGTCCCAATTTACCGCTCTAATTCGCCCGTCAAACTCCAGGTGGTGGCACCGGTGACGGTGATATGCTGATAGGTGCCGATAAGAGCCGGACAACCGGCGAAACGCACCAACCGGCCGCCCTCCGTCCGGGCGGTGAGCAGGTCCCCGTCCTGGCCGTCTACCAGGCACCGCAGCGTCTTGCCCACATAACCGTTGTGGATCTCCACGGAGATGGTGTTTTGCAGATTGCACAGCCGGTCGAAACGGCGGCTCTTTTCCTCCTTGGGGGTGGGATCGTCCATGGAAGCCGCCGGCGTGCCTGCCCGGGGAGAGAAAATGAAAGTAAACAGACTGTCGTAACGGACCTTTTCGATGAGGGAGAGGGTCTCCTGGAATTCCTCCTCCGTTTCACCGGGGAAGCCTACGATCACATCGGAGGTCAGCACCAATTCCGGCATGACGGATTTGGCGTAATCCACCAGGGACAGATACTTTTCCCGGTCATAGTGGCGGTTCATGGCCTTCAGCACCCGGCTGGAGCCGGACTGGAAGGGCAGATGGAGCTGCTTGGCGATCTTGGGATATTTGGCCATGGTGTCAAACAGCTTTTGGCTGGCATCACGGGGGTGGCTGGTCATAAACCGGATGAGAAAATCCCCATCCAGTTGGGCAATTTCCGCCAGCAGATCCGCAAAGTCGATCTGCTCCTCCAGATCCTTGCCGTAGGAATTCACATTCTGCCCCAGCAGCGTGATCTCCTTTGCGCCGGCAGCGATGACGGCCCGGCATTCGGCCAGGATGTCCTCTTTCTTGCGGCTGCGCTCCCGGCCCCGGACATAGGGCACGATGCAGTAGGTGCAGAAATTGTTGCAGCCGTACATGATGCTCACCCAGGCTTTCAGTTGGGAATCCCGGACCTGGGGGATGCCTTCGGCGATGGAGCCGGCCTCATCCTCAATGTAGAACTGACGCTTTTTCTTCGTCAACACATTGTAAAGGATCTCCGGGAACTGCCAAAGATGATGGGTGGAAAAAACGCCGTCCACATAGGGAAAACTCTTGCGGATGCGGTCAGAAACCTTGGTTTCGCCGGCCATACAGCCGCACAGGAAGATCTTCTGCTCCGGATGACGGCGCTTGGTGTGGGTCAGGGCACCCAGGTTGCCGAAAACCCGCTGCTCCGCGTGTTCCCGGATGGCACAGGTGTTCATCACCACCACGTCCGCCCCTTCCGCTTCCTTCACGATGGCGTAGCCGCTCTGGGCCAAATAGCCCCGGATCTTTTCGGAATCGGCTTCATTTTGCTGGCAGCCGTAGGTCTCCACATAAGCCGTGGGTGTCCGCCCGGCAGACAGCCAAAAGGCGGCGATTTTATCACAAAAGCCGAATTGTTTTGCCAGTTCGGCCTGGTCGATCACAGTGGTCTTGGACTTCATTTGGGTATTCCTCCGCAGTATACTGACTAATAATAAATAATACCATTTTCGTGGTGTTTTTGCAATAGCTGCCGGGTTTGATTTGTAAAATTATTGTGACATAGCCTTGCAATTTACCCCCCTGTATGCTAGTATGGGTAATCATGCGCCCAAGGATGGGAGAAAGAGGAAAATGACTATGAAATGTAAGTTTTGTCAGGCTGAGTTGGAAAGCAACAGCTCTGTTTGCCCCAACTGCGGCAAGGACAATTTGAAGGACGGCCTGAAAGGCCTGAAGATCACCGCCCTGGTGCTGGTGTGCCTGGTGCTGCTGGTGATTTTGGCCGGTCTGATCTGCTATGGCGTCACCGGCAGCTTCCTGCCCGATTGGTTTGGAACCATCGGCGGCGACAAGGAGACCCACCAGGTGGTCACCCCCAATGGCGTGGTGGATATGACCGACAAGGAACTGGAAAAGAATATGGACAAGGTGGTGGCCACCCTGGGCGCGTATCAGCTGACCAACCGGGAGCTACAGCTTTACTACTGGATCGCCGCTTACAATAACGAAGAGGTGGATCTGGAAAAGGATCTGACCACCCAAATCTATGACAAGGAAACCAACCAGACCTATCACGAGTTTTTCCTGGAAAGTGCGCTGAAGAACTGGAAAGAGACCACCATGATGTGCGACGCTGCCAAAAAGGCCGGCTTCGAGCTGTCCAAGGAGTACACAGAGTACCTGGGGAAGATGAAGGAAGAGCTGGAATACTATGTGGAGGTCTATGTCAAGTACTACGGCCTGGATCTGAAAGGCGTGGATGATCTGATCCGGATGCAGTTCGGCCCCGGCTGTGACTACGAGACCTATTACAACTACACCTACAATTTCTACTACGGCTCCGTGTATTGGACGGATCTGGTGGATACCCTGGAAGTCACCGATGAAGAGATCAACGCGTATTTCGACGAAAATGAAGAATCCCTGGCAGAGGACTATGACATCCCCGTGACCAAGGACTTCGGCAACCTGGTGGATATCCGCACCATTTTGATCAATGCCATCGTCACCGAGGGCGAAAATGATGCCGGCGAGAAGATCAACTACAAGGATTGGGTCGCTACCCTCAAAGAGGCCAATCGGATCTATGGCGAGTGGTCCGGCGGCGAAATGACGGAAGAGGCATTCATCGAGCTGGTGAAGAAGTATTCCAAGGGCGATGCCGCGGAAAAGGGCGGCCTGTACACCGACCTGTATAAGACCAGCATGACCGAAGTGGATGTGCGCCACATTCTGATCTTCCCCGACGGCGCCACTTCCTCCAATGTTACCAGCAAGGAATGGCCCGATTCTGCCTGGGCATTCGCTGAAAACAAAGCCAAGGAGATCCTGGACGAGTGGGAAAAGGGCGAAAAGACAGAGGACAGCTTCGGCGCTCTGGCCAACAAGTATTCCCAGGATCAGAACGGCAAGGTCACCAACGGCGGATTGTATTCCGATGTCTATGTGGGTCAGATGGTGAAGAATTTTGAGGATTGGTGCTTCGATCCTGCCCGTCAGCCCGGGGATACCGGCATCGTCAAGACCGAGTACGGCTACCATGTGATGTACTATGTCCGGGCCGACCGGGAAGCCGAGGACTGGACCTTTGACGAGGCCCGGAAGCCCGGCGATGTGGGCGTTGTCAAGACCGATGACGGCTATATGCTGGTGTACTTTGTGGATGCGGAACCTGCCTGGTACCGCTACAGCCGGTACGGTGCCAAGACCCAGAAGGCCCAGGATCAGCTGGAAGCCCTGGTTGCCGGACAGAACAGCCAGGTCTTTGAGGATTTGATCCACATTGGTATGCTGGAAGAACCCGAACCCAATGTGGTAGATACGGAAAAGTAAAAAAATGAGGCGCTGCCGGATATTCCGGCAGCGCTTTTCTCATTTGAAGGGGAGGGTGTGGAAGATCTGGCCGGTGATACTCTTGAATTCGCCGATATCCGTGGTTTTTCGGAGTCGTTTCCACAATTTCTCGCTGTTTTCAAAGTGTTCGATGAGACAATGCCAGTTCTCTTTCAGCCGGAACATGGCGTTGCGGCTGGCGCCGAAGGCGGCGGTGTATTCTTCCAGCAGGTGGTTGTGGAAGGCTTCCAGGGTCTTGATGTCGGTTTTTGTCAGCATGCCCGGGTCGCCGATGAGTCCCCGGCCGATCATCACCGATTGGATCTGGGGAAATTCCCCGCAAAACCGGTCGATATCCGCCCGGGAGCGGAGGTCGCCGTTGTAGCAGAGCCGGTGGCGGCTGTGCTCAGTGGCGTAGCGGAAGGACTCCATGTGGACGCTGCCGTCGTAGAATTGTTTCCGCACCCGGGGGTGAATGATCAGTTCCTCAATGGGGTACTGATCGAAGACCGACAAAATCTGGGGAAATTCGGCAGGATCTTCCATGCCCAAACGGGTCTTTATGGACACTTTTAGGGGCGTTTTTGCGTAAATTTGGTCCAAAAACGGCACCAAAAGTTGCACGTCCCGGAGCATGCCGCTGCCCTTTCCCTTGGATACCACCGTGCCGCTGGGACAGCCCAGGTTCAGATTGACCTCCTCATATCCCCGGTCCGCGCAGACCTGGGCGGCCCACAGAAAATCTTCCGGGGACTTGGTCAGGATCTGGGGGATGGCGGTGAAGGGCTCGGCATCAGCCGGGGGCAGTTCCCGCTCTTCCTTGTGGGTCAGGGTCCGGTGCATGGTAGGGGAGAGGAAGGGCATATAGTACCGGTCCACACCGCCAAAATACCGGTGGTGCAGCCGGCGGTAGATGCTGTCGGTGATCCCCTCCATAGGGGCGAAATAGTAGTTCATGAAAATCTCCTTTGGTGGGGGTAAAGGGTTGTAACAGCGCCGAAGGTGCTAAGGCTTCTCCTTGAGGAGAAGCTGTCACCGAAGGTGACTGATGTGGTGTAGGCTGCGTAGCAGCCCGTCAATAACGCCGCCTATGGCGGCTACACCACACCCGGCCCTACGGGCCACCCTCTCCTCAAGGAGAGGGCTTTGGAAGCAAAAACAACAATTTCTCTTTCCCAATTTATAACACGAATGCCGCCCTTTTGCAAGGGCGGCATTGGGTGTTAAATTTCGGTGATCACCGGCAGGATCATGGGATTGCGCTTGGTGGTTTTATACAGATAGCCGGAAAGATCGTTTTTGATGGAAGTCTTGATGGTGGCCCAATCCCGGTTCCGGCGGCGCTGGCAGCGCTCGATGGCTTCCATGGCCACTTCCCGCAGCTCGTCCATCAGATCTTCCGATTCCTTCACATAGATGAAGCCCCGGGTGATGATGTCCGGGCCGGTGAGGACGCTGCCATCCTCGGCGGAGAGGTTGACGCAGACCACGATCATGCCGTCTTCGGCCAGATGCTTCCGGTCCCGCAGCACCACAGCGCCCACATCGCCCACGCCGGTGCCGTCCACGAAGACTTTGCCGGAGGGCACAGTGCCGGCCACTTTACAGGTCCGGGCGGACAGCTCAAAGACCGTGCCGATCTCGCCGATGTGGATGTGCCGGGGGTTCATGCCCATGGACTGGGCCAGCCGGGAATGGATCTGCAGCATCCGCTGCTCGCCGTGGACAGGAATGAAGAACTTGGGCTTTACCAGACCGTGGATGATCTTCAGCTCCTCCTGGCAGGCGTGGCCGGATACATGGAGGCCTTCGCTCTTTTCGTAGACCACATCGGCGCCCTTGCGGTAAAGCTCGTTGATGATCTTGCTGACCGCTTTTTCGTTGCCGGGGATGGCGGAAGCGGAGATAATGATCCGGTCGCCGGAGGTGATGTCCACCTGCCGGTGGGTATTGAAAGCCATGCGGTACAAAGCGGACATATTCTCGCCCTGGCTGCCGGTGGAAACAATGACCACCTTGTTATTGGGCAGGCTCTTGGTGGCGGCCAGGTCCACGATGGTACCGGCTTTCACCTTCAGATAGCCCAGTTCCTGGGCCACTTTCAGCATATTCTCCATGCTGCGGCCGGTGACGGCCACTTTCCGGCCGTGCCGCTGGGCGGTGGCCAGGATGGCCTGTAGCCGGTGCATATTGGAGGCGAAGGTGGTGACGATGATCCGCTGGTCGCAGTTGCGGAACTGGCGGTCCAGGCTGTCGGCCACGGTGTTTTCGCTGGGGGTATAGCCGGCCCGTTCCACATTGGTGGAGTCCGCCAGCAGGGCCAGGACGCCTTCGCTGCCCAACTGACCCAGCCGGGCCAGGTCGATCATGCCGTCGGAAGCGGTGGGGTCGATCTTAAAGTCGCCGGTGAAGATCACCTTGCCCACGGGGCAGGTGACGCAGAAAGCCACCGCATCCGCGATGGAATGGTTGACGTGGATGAATTCCACGGTAAAGCAGCCGGCTTTCACCACATCGCCGGGCTTGTGGGTGATGAGCTTGACGGTGTCCGCCAGGCGGTGCTCCTCCAGCTTCAGCTTGATGAGGCCGCAGGTCATGGCGGTGCCATGGATGGGGCAGTTGATCTGCTGCATGGCGTAGGGGATGGATCCGATGTGATCCTCGTGGCCGTGGGTGATGAACATGCCCCGCAGTTTTTTCTGGTTGGCTGCCAGGTAAGTGAAATCGGGGATCACCAGGTCCACGCCGTACATATCCTCGTCAGGGAAGCTGACGCCGCAGTCGATGACGATCATATCCTTGGCGTATTCCAGCACGGTACAGTTTTTGCCGATCTCGTCCAGGCCTCCCAGGGGGATGATTTTCAGTTTTTCTGCCAAAAGAATACTCCTTTCAAATATGGGGCGGCAAAATGGCCGCAACAAACAAGCAACCGCTTTCCCAAAATCCGGCCCTGAATCGCCTTTTTTACGGAAAACGCCTGCCAAATGTGTAGTTTTTTGATGCCCGGGTCTGCCCACCCGGCGCCGATCACCCATAGTATAGCACAATTTTTCGGAAAAGTATACATTTATTTTTTGTCGGGGGAAGGTTTCGGGCGCCCGCAAGGGTCGCCCCTACGCGGAGGGGGAAGGGCGTGGGGGCGTGAGGAGTGGAAAGTGGAAATTATGGGAATTTCTAATAAAAGCAGTTGCACCTTCGGGAAGGATTTGGTATAATACCCTTTATAGTAAGGATAGTATGGGGTTTTGGCACCCTTTGAAGGAGGAAAGGATATGAACAAGAAACTGGGACGGTTATTTTGGCCCGGTTTGTGGGTATATCTGACGGTAATGGCCCTGTTTGCCCTGGCGGCGGCGCTGATGGAGCAGTATGTCCTGGCGGCGGCGGAGGGAGCGATCACGGTGATCGTGGCCGTGTTTTATGTGCTGAACCGGGAACGGCGGCGCAAAGCGGTGCAGAATTACGCCAAGGCGGTATTTGACGTGCCCCAGATCGCCGGCAGAGCCCAGATGCCTTTTCCTATGGCTCTGGTGCGCATGGGCGACTGCACCGTGATCTGGACCAATGAACAATTCCGGTCCATCACCGGCTATGAAGAGCAGTACCTGGAACAAAAACTGGCCAAGGTCATGCCCGGCCTGCAGACGGATTGGCTGTTTAGCGGCAAGACGGAATGTCCCAATGACATGACCATCGCCGGCCGGCGGTATCGGATCAACGGCACGCTGATCCGGCTGGATGACGCGGATGAGTCCGTCATGGCCATGATCTATCTGAACGACCTGACAGAGCTGTACCAGGTGCGGGATGAATATGTACGATCCCGGCCGGTGGTGTCCATCATCCTGGTGGATAACTACGAGGAACTGACCAAGAATCTGACGGAAAGCGCCATCTCCGCCCTGAACGCCAAGCCCAATGACGCCATCTACAAGTGGACGGAAGATTATCACGGCCTTCTGCGGAAGCTGGAGCGAAACCGCTTCCTGTTCGTCTTTGAAAAGCGGGATCTGAGCCGGGCCATGGAAGACAAGTTCTCCCTGCTGGATGACATCCATGAAATCGAAAATCCCACCGGATTGCAGGCCTCCATTTCCATCGGCATCGGCGTGGACGGCACCAATTTCGAGGAAAGCTACAATTTCGCGGCGCTGTCCATCGAAATGGCCCTCAGCCGCGGCGGCGACCAGGCGGTGGTGAAGGATCGCTACAACTTTGATTTCTACGGCGGCCGGGCCAAGGAAGCGGACCGCACCAGTAAGGTGCGCAGCCGTGTGACGGCCAATTCCATGATGGAACTGATCGGCCAGAGCAGCCAGGTGTTCATCATGGGTCATCGCAATGCGGATATGGACTCCGTGGGCGCGGCCATGGGCATCGCCTGCATGTGCCGCAAGAAGGGCAAAAAGGCCCATATCGTGCTGGATACGGAGCATAATTCCGCAGCGCTGCTGGTGGAAGAGATCCAGAAAGTGCCGGAATATGCCGGCATCTTCATCTCCGGCCAGGATGCCATGTATCATGCGGACAACCACAGCATTCTGATCGTGGTGGATACCAACAATCCGGACCAGGTGGAGTGCAAGCCCCTTTTGGAGGCGGTTTCCAAGGTCTGTGTGGTGGACCATCATCGCCGCGCGGCCAATTATATCAGCCCGGTGGTGCTGGATCTCCATGAGCCCTATGCATCCTCCGCAGCGGAACTGGTAACGGAACTGCTGCAGTACGCCGTGGAAAAGCCGGATGTGCTGCCCATCGAGGCGGAGAGCCTTATGGCCGGTCTGTTCCTGGATACCAAGAGTTTCAATGTCCGCACCGGCGAGCGTACCTTTGAGGCGGCAGCGGTGCTGCGGCAGTGGGGCGCGGACACGGTGGAAGTGAAAAAACTGCTGCAGAGCGACTTCCAGGAGACCGTGGCCAAGCACAAGATCATCCAGGCCTCCCGGCTGTACCGGCAGGAGATCGCCATTGCGGCGCTGAATACCTCCGTTTCCCGGGCCCTGGCGGCCAAGGCGGCGGACGACCTGCTGAATATTTCCGGCATTACCGCCTCGTTCGTGCTGTATCCCGACGGGGATCAGGTGTATATTTCCGCCCGGTCCATCGGCGATGCCAATGTGCAGATCATTCTGGAAGCATTGGGCGGCGGCGGCAACACGGCTACGGCCGGCGCGCAGCTGAAAAATTGTAGCGTGAAGGAAGCGCTGGATCAGCTGGTGGCTTCTATCGATAAGTTTTATGAGGAATAAGGAGTAAAGATTATGAAAGTGATTTTGCTGCAGGATGTGAAGGGCAAGGGCAAGAAGGGCCAGATGATCGAAGTGTCCGACGGCTACGCCCGGAATTATATGCTGCCCAAGAAGATGGCGATCGAGGCCACGGCCGATGCCATCAATACCATGAGAATGAACGACAAGGCTACACAGGAGCGGATCGCCAAGGAAAAGGCAGCGGCGCTGGAGCTGGCCAACAAGCTGCGGGGCATGACCCTGGTGGTGACCGCCAAGGGCGGCGGTGCCGGCCGGCTGTTCGGCGCGGTGACCAATGCGGAGATCGCATCCGCTCTGGAAAAGCAGGGCGTGAAGCTGGACAAGCGGAAGATCGTGCTGGCGGAGAATATCAAGAGCGTGGGCACCTACACCGTGACCTGCAAGCTGGGCTATGAGATCAACGCCCCCCTGACGGTGAAGATCGAGGAAGCCTGAACCGCGGCGTCCCTGGGCGCAAAAGCAGAGATTTAGAGAGGAGAATGGATATGGCATTGGAAGATGATCTGCTGAACCGGCAGCCCCCTTATTCTTTGGAGGCGGAGCAGGCGGTTCTGGGCTCTATTCTGATCGACAGCCGGTGCGTGGCCGATGTGATCGGCATCGTCAAGCCGGAGGACTTTTATCTGCAGCAGAATCGGGAGATCTTTGAGGCAGTATATACCATGTTCAATTTCTCCCAGACCATCGACCCGGTGACCGTGCTGGAGAAGATGCGGGAATTGGGCATCTATCGGGACAATTCCCGGGACTATATCCTGCAGTTGATGGAGATCACCCCCACCGCTGCCAATGCGGAGCGGTATGCCTACATCGTGCGGGACAAGGCCATGCTTCGGGGTCTGGCCCAGGCGGCGGATGATATTTCCGAAAGTGTCCACTCCCAGGTGGGCACACCGGCGGAAATGCTGGAAAATGCGGAAAAGAAGATCTACGCCCTGCGAAAAGGTGAGCGGGGGGATTCCCTGGAGCGGATCGGCAGCGTCATGCTGAAAGTGTTTGACCGGCTGACGGAGCTGAGCCAGTCGGATTCCGCCATTCCGGGCCTTTCTTCCGGCCTGCGGGATCTGGACATGAAGATCAACGGCTTGAACAAGTCCGACCTGCTGCTGGTGGCGGCCCGTCCGGCCATGGGTAAATCCGCCTTCGCCCTGAATATCGGCGTGAATGTGGCGAAGAAATACGACAAGACCGTGGCCATCTTCAACCTGGAAATGTCCAAGGAGCAGCTGGCCATGCGTCTGCTGGCCAATGAAAGCTTCATCGAGCTGCAGAAGCTGGCCACCGGCAAGCTGACGGAAGAAGAATGGACCAAGCTGGGCATGGCAGCCTCGGTATTGAGCCAGACGGACATCCGCATTGACGACAACCCCACCGTCACGGTGGCGGATATCAACGCCAAGTGCCGCCGGCTGGACAATCTGGGTTTGGTGATCATCGACTACCTGCAGCTGATGCAGGGCAGCGGCTATGGCAAGGGCGGCGACAACCGCGTGACCGTGGTGGGTGAGATCTCCCGGGCCCTGAAGATCATGGCCAAGGAACTGAATGTGCCGGTGATCTGCTTGAGCCAGCTGTCCCGTGCGGTGGAAAGCCGCACCGACAAGCGACCCATTTTGTCGGATCTCCGTGAATCCGGCGCCATTGAGCAGGACGCCGACAGCGTCATGTTCCTTTACAGAGATGAATACTACAATGAAAACACCGAGGAGAAGGGTGTGGCCGAATGCATCGTGGCCAAGAACCGTCACGGCGAGACCGGTACGGTGAAGCTGCAGTGGGTGGGCCAGTACCAGATGTTCTCCGATCGGGAGTGGAAGCATGTTGAATAAAGTGGAAGCGTTTCTGCGCCGGTATGAAATGCTGGCCCCCGGGGATCGGGTGGCGGTGGCTCTTTCCGGCGGCGCAGATTCCACGGCGCTGCTGTACGCCCTGTTTTTGCTGAAGGAAAAACTGGGGATCACGGTGGAAGCCTATCACTACAATCATCACCTCCGGGGCGAGGAATCGGCCCGGGATGAAGAATTTGTCCGGCGGATCTGCCATCTGTGGGACATCCCCCTGCACCTGGCGGAAGGCCAAGTGGTGGCAGGGAAGAAGGGATTGGAGGCGGCGGCCCGGGAAGCCCGGTACGCCTGCTTTGAAGCCTTCCCCGGCAAAGTGGCCACGGCCCACACCGCCGATGACAACGCCGAAACGGTGCTGCTGCATCTGGTGCGGGGCACGGGGCTGAAAGGCCTGGGGGGCATTGCCCCGGTGCGGGGCAACATCATCCGGCCCATGCTGGAAGTGACCCGTCGGGATGTGCAGGCATTTTTGCAGGAGCATTGCCTGCCCCATGTGGAGGATTCCTCCAACGATGCCGATGATTTTTTGCGTAATCGGCTGCGGCATCATGTGATGCCTCTTTTGAAAGAAGAAAACCCCTCCCTGGCGGAGAATCTGTCGGCCATGGCATTGCGGCTGCGGCAGGATGACGAGGCGCTGGATCGGTTGGCAGATTATGAAACCCTGCCCGATGTGCCCACTCTTCGGGAACTGCCGGCGGCCATCCGAACGCGGATGCTGGCCCGGTTTTTGAAGGAAAACGGGGTCAAAGAGCCGGAATCCAACCACATTTCCCTGGCAGAAAGCCTGGTTTTTTCGGAAAAACCCTCCGCAAGGGGCTGTTTTCCCGGAGGGGTGACCATTGGCCGGGACTATGACCGGCTGGCGCGGCTGGACAAAGTGGATGCGCCCGCAACCGTGGCACTGCCGATGTGCGGCACGGTGGATCTGCCCCAATGGGGGGTGAGGGTCACGGTGGGACCGGCAAACACTCTGGAAAACGGCAAAAATGTGTTCACGGTGTGTCCGGCAGGGGAATTGACCCTGCGCAGCCGGCTGCCCGGGGATGAGATCCGGCTGCCCGGCGGCACCAAAGAGCTGAAAAAGCTGTTCATCGACCGGAAGATCCCGGCCCATCAGCGGCCGCTGGTGCCGATATTGGCGGATGAGCAAGGCATCTTAGGCGTTTGCGGAATCGGTGCCGATGAACGCAGAGTGGCGAAAACTCTGCCTGCAGTGCGGGTCGAGATGAAAAAAAGAGAGTAAGGAGCGCATGTGCCATGGAAACAATGATTGGGGAGATCCTGCTGACCGAGGAACAGATCCAAAATCGCATCAAAGAACTGGGTAAGATCCTGACGGAAGAGTACCGGGATAAAGATCCGGTGGTCGTGGGCGTACTGAAGGGCGTGGTGGTGTTTTTTGCAGATATGATCCGCCAGCTGAATGTGCCCTGCCAGATCGATTTTATGTGGATCTCCTCTTATGAAGGAACGGAATCCACCGGCAATATGGTGGTCAAGCGGGATCTGTCTGCGGATATTCGGGGCCGTCATGTGCTGATCCTGGAGGATATTTATGACACCGGCAATTCTCTGAACTATGTACATCAGCATCTGATGGCGAAAGAACCGGCTTCTTTGAAGATCTGCACCCTGCTGGACAAGCCCTCCCGCAGAAAGCCGGGCATCACCCTCCAGGCCGATTATGTAGGCTTTGAGATCCCCAACGCTTTCGTGGTGGGCTATGGCCTGGACTTTAACGAACACTACCGGAATCTGCCCTATGTGGGCGTGCTGAAACCGGAAGCATACCAATGATCAAGGAGTAATTCGATTTTGAAAAAGCGCAATTCCGTACCAATTATAGTTTATCTGGTCATTTTGGCCCTGCTGTGCTGGCTGGCTTTCAGCCTGTTCGCACCGGTGGGCAATGACCTGGCCTATTCCGAAGTGGTCAAGCTGTTCGAAACGGAGCAGGTGAAGAGCTTCGTGGTGGCAGAAGATACCATCTATCTGGAACTGAAAAATCCCTACAAAGGCGAGACCAACCTGACCACCGGTCTTGCGGATGTGGAGCTGTTCCGCCAGGAGATGGGCACGCTGCTGCAGGAGCAGTACGCCGCCGGCATCCTGGAAAGCTACGATTTCGTGGCAGAGCGGGAGCAGACTTATTATGACATGATCCTGCCGGCATTGCTGGTGGGCCTGGCGCTGCTGCTGGTTTGGGCCATCCTCATGAGCCGGGCCAACAATTCCAACCCCATGAACAATTTCGGCAAGGCCCGCACCACAATTGGCGCCGGCGGCAACAAGGTCACTTTTGAGGATGTGGCCGGTGCCGATGAAGAAAAGGCGGAGCTCCAGGAAATCGTGGATTTTCTCCGGGATCCCAAGAAATTCACCGATATCGGCGCCCGGATCCCCCACGGCCTGCTGCTGGTAGGCCCTCCCGGCACGGGCAAGACCCTGCTGGCCCGGGCGGTTGCCGGCGAGGCGGATGTGCAGTTTTTGTCCATTTCCGGTTCCGATTTTGTGGAGCTGTATGTAGGCGTGGGCGCAAGCCGCGTCCGGGATCTGTTTGATCAGGCCAAGAAAGTGGCGCCGGCCATCATTTTCATCGACGAGATCGATGCGGTGGGCCGCAAGCGCGGTTCCGGTCTGGGCGGCGGCCACGACGAAAAGGAACAGACCTTGAATCAGCTGCTGGTGGAGATGGACGGCTTCAGCAAAAATGAAGGTGTCATCGTATTGGCGGCCACCAACCGGCCGGACATTTTGGATCCGGCGCTCCTGCGGCCCGGCCGTTTTGACCGGCAGATCCATGTGGGCCGGCCCGATGTGAAGGGCCGTGAGGACATTCTGAAGGTCCATGCCCGGGGCAAGCGGCTGGATTCCGATGTGGATCTGAAGGCGGTGGCCCGGTCCACGGTGGGCTTCACCGGCGCGGATCTGAGCAATCTGATGAACGAAGCGGCCATCATGGCGGCCCGGGAAAATCGCCCGGTGCTGACCATGGAGGATCTGAACAATGCCATGATGAAGATCATGGCCGGCCCGGAGAAGCGGAGCCGTGTGCGCAATCGGCGGGATCTGAAGACCACCGCCATCCATGAGGCGGGCCACGCCGTGGCCATGTACCACCTGCCTACCCAGGATCCGGTGCTGCAGATCACCATCGTGCCCCGGGGCGACAGCCTGGGCGCGACCTGGCACATTCCCCGGGATGATTCCTCGAATCCTACCCGGAATCAGATGTATGAGGAAATCGTATCTCTGCTGGGCGGCCGTGTGGCGGAGGCGTTGTATCTGGGGGATATTTCCGTGGGCGCGTCCAATGATATCGACCGGGCGACCAAGCTGGCCCGGGATATGGTGGCCCGGTACGGCATGTGCGAGGCGCTGGGTACGGTGAGCTACCTGGACGGCGGCGAAGTGTTCATCGGCCGGGATTATCAGACCACCAAGAGCTACTCCGAAAAGGTGGCCGGCACCATCGATGACCAGGTGAAGATCCTCATTGATAAGGCGTACGCCCAGTGTGCCCAGATCCTGAAGGACCATGAGGACAAGGTCCATCAGATCGTGGACTTCTTGATGGAGCATGAATCCATGACCGGCAAGCAGTTCCGGCAGTGCATGGAAGGTCAGCCCATCACCGATGGCGGCGAGGTCTCCTTCTTCGAGAACCCCGACGAAGCGGAATAAAAATTCGGCCGGGCAGGATCCCCTGCCGCGCCTTTTCGTTACTTCTTGCGGAAGGACTTGCAGTCGGTACACTGGTCCATGGTGGGGTTCATCTCGTGGGTGCCTACCAGGATCTTGTCCAGGGAGCAGTAATTCTCGCTGTCGCAGTGATAAGCGCAGGACTTG
The DNA here is from genome assembly GCA_045580365.1 of Faecousia sp. Taxonomy (GTDB): domain Bacteria; phylum Bacillota; class Clostridia; order Oscillospirales; family Oscillospiraceae; genus Faecousia. Next base: position 7,074 of record JAZNNP010000037.1, on the reverse strand, counting down.
ACGGTGCATTCGATGCACTTGTTGGCATGATTGTTCATGGTTTCTTCCTCCTTTGATTTGGGTTCGGAAGTATTGTGCCCGGAAAAATGATTTTGATGCATAAAAAATAAGAAGCACATCCGGGGGGATGTGCTTCTTTGTATGTTCATGCATACACAGGAAAAATGGAAGATCATTTTTTTGCGCAGGGTACAAAGAAGAAACAATCGATCCAGAAATTGTGATCTTTGTTCTCGATGATCTTCAGGGTGATGGTGTTGGTGCCGGCTTCCAGCTCCACAATGGACAGCTCCACTTCGTCATAACCCATGTAATCGTTACGCACGAAGAAGCCCCAGTCATCATAGCCATTGTTGATCTTGAAATCCACGGGCGTATCCCGGTTGCAGGAACCCAGGACGCGGAAGGAATAAGTACCGGCTTCCTCTACCTCGAAGGTGTAAGTATACTCATCGAACGCGGAGAAGATGATACAGGTGGTGCTTCCGGGGAAGAACTGGACCTTATGCTCCGGATCCACCCGACGGTTGGTATGATCGTAAGGATAGCCGTTGTCGTCCATGCGAGTCTCCAGGTCCACGTAAGAATCCACAGGATTCTCTGCCTCGACGATGATGCGTCCGTCAGCATACTCAGGCTCACTAGAGGGGGCTGTGGGAGGGACGGGATTTGTGGGCACGGGATCAGCAGGGATGGTCGTCGGTGGGGCCTCCTCTGCGGGCAAAGTAGGACTTGTTACAGCCAGGGATTCCTGAGGCGCGGGAGTTGAGGGGAGATGAATATTGATGTTAATGTCGCAAGCTGTGAGGGCCAACAGTGTCGTTGATAGCATCAGTATGGCAATAATGCGTTTCATCAGAAAAACCTCCTGTTGCGCTGCTAAGGGTTACACGCCGGGGAGCTCGTAGTTATCGCACAGGACATTGTAGATCACGCTGATGCGGGAGGCTTTCCGTGCAAAACCCTTGGCGTCGCTGATATAGGAGCGGATGGCGGAGGAGCCGGTGGAACCGGGTACGGTGGGCATCTCCAGAAGCAGATCCCGGCATTCGTCGGTGAGCATATCCAGTTCCTTGTAATCTTCGCAGAGGTTGATGACCTTCTTCAGGTACTCATAGATCTCCAGGGTGTGCTCGTGGGCATCGTTGAAGTACTTGAGTTCCTTGGTCATGTTGTACAGGTCGTACTCGTTGCAGATCAGATCATAGTTGATGCCGATGTACTTGGGGTAGCGCTCGGAGCGGTCCAGGGCATTCTGGATGTCGTAGTAGCGGTCGGTCTTTGCACCGCACACGCTGCACTTGCCGCCCCAACCATCAGTGTGGCCGCCGGGTTTTTCGCCCTTTTTGCCGCAGCGGCTGCAGGAGCCGGCGGTATCGCAGTCGCCGCCCTGGTAGTCATGGCCCAGGGCATCGCCCTTGGTCTCGCCGCAGAGGGCGCATTTGGCGGGGGCATCACAGGTGGCCTCGGCGTAGTCGTGGGGGCAGGAAGTGGGTGCGGCGGGTTCCGTGGGCGCAACGGGTTCGGTGGGGGCCATGGGCTCTTCCATCACGGGCTCGGTGGGGATCGTGGGCTCAAATTCTTCGGGTGCGACGGTGGGCATCATGGGCGCGATGGTAGCCGCGGGTTCCTGATGATTGTTATCATTGGAGGGGCCGAAACCGTTGATGCGGATCTCGCAGGCGGTCATGGTCAGCAGCATGGCAGCGACCATCAACAGCGAAAAAGTGCGTTTCATAGGAAAAAATCTCCTTTTTTGTTCGTGATGGGACTATTATAGCAGATAGGCAAGGAAAAGCAAGGAAAATCCGGAAAGCGAATGCTTTCCGGATCGATCCTTTTCCGTTACTCTTCGTCGGCGCAGAGCCACTCCATGGTGACACCCAGCGCTTTGGCGATCATTTTCAGCTCCGCGTCACAAACGTGCCGTTGGCCATTTTCAATACGGGAGATGATCAACGGCGTGATGTCCATACCCAGCAGATTGATCTCCCTTGCCAAATCTTCCTGTTTCATCGGCGGTTTCTGCATCGCCCGACCAAGGCGAATCCGGGCACCGCAGATGTTGCCCTTGATCAAAAAATTCTTTCCCATAACCATACCCCTTAATATCTATTAAAGATATTTAATATCTTGTACATTGATTTTATGTCAAAAAGAGATATAATTATGAATGTAAATGAAATTGACTATCTACACTGGATGATAAAATGATTTATTGGAGGTAACTTTATGGCATCCTTGGCGGAGTATTGTGGAAAAATGAGCACCTCGCAATTACAGGCGCTGCTGCGGGAGGAATGCGAAGGGCGGGGTGCTTTGACGCTGGAGGTGATTCTGGGGATCTGTGAGATCCTGGCGCGCCGCTGTCCGGAGTTGCCCACGGTAAAGCAGACCCTTCTGGGTCTTTGCCGCGCGTATTTGCCCTGAACAGGGGGCAAGAATACGGGCGGACGACCGCAAGGGTCGCCCCTACGTGGGAAGGCAATGCGGCGGGACCAAGGCCCCGCCCTACGATATGGATGGGCGGGCGGAGGACTTGGGGCTGCATGAGAATACCCGGAGATCCGCTGGGATCTCCGGGTGAGCAAAAGGGCGTTTAGGGGGTTACTTTATTCACACCGATCTTATGGCCGTCGAAATAGGTGTCGGTATCTGCGATCTCCAACAGCCAATCTTCGGTTTCTCTTCTGAGCTGTATGATGGAGCCTTCCCCATCGTCGGCCACCAACGTGACGATGTTTCCTTCCACGGTGTAAGTGCCGGTGAGGACGATTTTGCCGCTGAGATAGATGGTTGCGCCTTCTCCTTCAAATACATCTTCGGGATGATTCTGAAGGATCTGTTCCTGCTTCTCGGGATCCAGGTCGTAGAAGGGCTCACCCCAAGCGTTCGTGTAAATAAATGTACCGTTGTTAAAATCCATTCCCTGGTAGGCAACGAAACCCGGTCCGCCAAGAACATGGACCCATTCGCTTTCTTCCACGGGGGAATAGGTCTTCATCGACAAGCCGCAGCGCGTGCACACCTCATCGGCCAGGTTGTGACCCAGGGCGTCGACTTGCTCTGTATAGCTGTGGCCGCAATCGGAGCAGGTATACGTAGCTTCGCCGGATTCGGTGCAGGTGGCTTCTTTTGTTACTGCGGCCTCATACTTGTGGGCGCAGCCGTTGGCCCCTGCATCGCCGCAGGCGCACAGGCCCAGCAAGAGGAGCGTGACCAAAAGAATTGCAAAAAACTGTTTCATGAAATAACCCCATTTCTGTTTGAATGATGGATAATTGCATCATAGCATACGTTTTTTGACAATGCAAGAAAAACATCTGTACCGGGTCGGTACAGATGTAGCCGGTATATTGCAATCACTGCCTCTTTATGGTAATATCCATGCAAGAAGTGCAAGGGGAGGAATTCGGAATGACGCATGAAGCATTGATTGCGTTGTTAAAAAGTATGACGCTGGAAGAGAAGGCAGGGCAACTGGCGCAGGTGCCGGTCTCCGTCTGTATCGGCGGTATCTCCCAGGCCACAGGCCCTATGGAGGCCTATTCCTTGACGCCCGATATGGTGAAATACTGCGGAAGCTTGATTTGTGACAGTCCGGGCGATGCGGAAAATGTAGCTAGTGCGATCCGCAGCGTGATGGAGGCGCACCCCCATCACATTCCGCCTGTGGTTATGAAGGATATTATCCATGGCTGTCAAACGGTGTTCCCCATTCCGTTGGCGATCGGCAGCAGTTTTGATGAAAAGCACGCGGAACAAATGGGCCGGTGCGGTGCCATCGAGGGAGCCGCAAGGGGGATGCACGTCACTTTTGCGCCAATGGTGGATGTGGTTCGTGACCCCCGATGGGGCCGCGTGATGGAAAGCCCCGGCGAAGCCCCGGCGCTTTGCGCGGCGATGGGCGCAGCCATGGTGCGCGGTACGCATGGCGAGGGCATAGACAGGAAGGATGGCCTGGCTGCCTGCGCCAAGCATTTCGTTGGTTATGGCTTGAGCCAGGCAGGTCAGGAGTACGCGCCGATTGATGTCAGTCACACGGAACTATACAATACCTATCTGCCCCCGTTCCAGGCAGCTGTGGATGCCGGTGCCGAACTCATTATGCCGGCCTTCGTGGGTGTAGACCGGGTGCCGTGCGTATGCAACGAATGGCTGCTGAAAGATATTCTCCGCAGCCGCATGGGGTTCGGCGGCGTGACCATATCCGATTGGGGCGATGCGGGACAACTTGTGAACCACGGTGTTACGGCGGACCCGGAAGAAGCATCCCGGCTCTGTCTGGAAGCAGGGCTGGACATGGATATGATGAGTTTTGCTTATATGCGGCATCTGCCCCAGCTTGTGCGGGACGGAAAGGTCAGCGAAAAGAAACTGGACGATGCCTGTCTGCGTGTACTGGAACTGAAAAACAAATTGGGCCTTTTTGAGGATCCTTTCAAAAATACCAGCCGGGAAGAACAGAAGCGGATTTGCGGCAGCGCAGAGATCCGCAAGGCAGCTTATGACGCGGCGGTAAACAGCTGCGTCCTGCTGAAAAACGATGGCACACTTCCGCTGAGGGCCGGCACGAAGGTTGCTTTGACGGGCCCTCATGCTGACAATCGCGACATCCTCGGCGGCTGGGCGCTGGATGCTGACCCTTCTACGCAAACACTTCTGGAGTGCTTCGGGAAAGACAGCCGCATTGAACTGACCGATCCGGAATATGCGGATGTGATTTTGTTTGCGGTGGGCGAATTGCAGCAGGAGACAGGGGAGGATACCAGCAAGACAAGGATCGAACTGACGAAGGATCAGATTGATACACTGCATCGGCTTCATGCCCTTGGAAAACCGATCGTCATGCTGCTGTTCTGCGGCCGTCCGCTGATTTTGACCGATGTTTTGCCTTACTGCAGCGCGGTGCTCAACGTCTGGTTCCCCGGCAGTGAAGGCGCTGCGGCGATCCGGGCGCTGGTGATGGGGGATGAGAATCCCAGCGGTCATTTGAGTATGACTTTCCCCAGAGCTTTGGGGCAGGTGCCGATCCATCATGACCGCCTGAGTACGGCACGGCCCTTTGTGCCGGATACCTCCTACATCAACCGCTATATCGACGAGGTGAATGCGCCGCTGTTCCCCTTCGGATATGGACTTTCCTATACCGCTTTTGAGATCGGAGAACCTGTGGTCATTTCGGAATATTCCACAGCTGGGGCAACTGCGGTGGTTGCGGTTCGGGTAGAGAATACAGGCGACCGCGATGGCGCGGTTGCTGTGCAGGTCTATGCAAGGCTTCGGCACAGCAGGCTGATGCGTCCGGACAAAAGATTGGTTGCATGGAAAAAATGTGCCTTGAAGCAAGGCGAAAGCACAACCCTTTCGTTCAGCATCACGGCGGATATGCTGCGGATGTATGATGCTGCAGGACGGGTGGTGGAGCCGGAAGGCATTTGCGATTTGGCATTTGGCAACTGCAGCGATACCCCGTTTAATGCCCAAATCATTTTTTGATACCGTCATTCCGGGATCGAACGTGATTTCTGTTTGTTGATATGAAAAGGACCGGCCCGAAGGCCGGTCCTAACATTTTGGGTTCAAAAGAAGGGGTTTCCCCTTACTTCTTCAGGCTTTCCTCAACAGCGACAGCCACGGAAACGGTCATACCGACCATGGGGTTGTTACCTGCGCCCAGGAAGCCCATCATTTCCACATGAAAGCCGCCTTCGGCGTCTTTCTGCCTACGGCTGGGCGGGACGAACCATGTCTTTTCTTAAAATAGAACTCATGTCGTTCAGAAATATTTGACTTGGTTATTATATAGCTTATGTTGGAGTATGTCAAGGCGTTTCTTATCATCTTTAATCAAGCCTGAACAACAGACAACAAACCATCACAAGGTATCAACTTTTGGTAACTTTGGCCGCCCGTTTGCAAAAATGGGCGGTATTTTTACAACATTTTTGCAATTTGCAATTCTTTGAGCCGCCGGCTATTTTAATAGCTCAAAGTGGATATAAAAACAATCTAAAATTTATTTCAAAGAAAATAGCAAAGGCACAATAACACGCCCAAGCTAATTTTCGTTATGGTATAATAAGGGCGTAAACAAGAGGTGAACACAAAACCTCAAAACAAAAAATAAGGGTTGCGACCTATCCGCAAGGCCATAGAGCCAGAAAGGAACTACCATGAAGAAGCAGATTGTTTTTATTTCCAAGGACGAGGCAAGAGTTACTAAGGCTTTTAAGAAGCAGGCTTGCATTTTCGGCACTGATGAGTTCAAGCTGTGGAGAGAGTACAAGCAGGAATTTCCGGATGCCGTGATGGTTGTTAAGTCCATCAGCAAGAATCCTAACAAGAAAACCAACCGGAACAAGAAGTATGATAACATGGTCGAGTTTATCAGCACCTTGCCCAATAGCGAGAAGCTGATGGAGCAATTCGAGGTTATCAAGCAGCGTTCCAAGATTCAGAATCATCCTTACGGCTATGTACTGGATTGGTTTGAGACCCATGTTGAGCCTCTTGGAAATTTTGAAACCTTTATCGTAGACAAGGCTGCCAAGGCGGAGACCGATACCTCCGCCGCAGCGTAACCACCCGCCACCAAAAGAAAGGAGAATTGATTTATGAAAACCACTCGTTCCGATGCCGTCAAGGGCTATAAGCTTGATTTTGCTACCAACACTCTGACTATCAACTACAAATTTAACAAGGCTTTAAGTGACTTTGGCTCTAAAGAATATAAGCGTTACAAGGCCATTATGCGGGATTTTCCCAACCTAACGGTAGTTGTTAAAGCAGGCCGGGAAATCACTACTACCCGCCCCACAAAGCGTCTGACCTATCCCAATATGGAGACTTACATGAGCTGCTTTGAGAACGCCGAGGAATTGTTGGATAGATTTGCGATTATCCAAAAGCGTTCAAAGGCCTTAGCAAGTCCTTATAAGTATGTGCGGGATTGGTTTCAGGCACAATTCCCGGACTATAAGGAATCCGCCACTTTCGAGGAAATCAAGCCCGCTGTTCCGTTAGCTCCCATCCCTGACGCTGCCTTGTACAACAGCAAGGACAAGGCAGCTC